>JAKEET010000103.1 GCA_022616435.1 Gemmataceae bacterium | reverse complement strand
TCGAACCCTGACCCGTCCACGTCGAACGAGGTGAACACCGCGCCGTCGGCATCCACATCGAAGCCGACCCCGTCCACGTCGAAATGGGCGAACACCGCGCCCGTGCCGTCCAGGTCGAAGTCGAACGCATCGACGTCAAACCCGTTGCCCACGAAGAACACTTGCCCGAACGTCGCGTCCGTGGCATCGATGTCGAAGCCTTCGGCCTCCGCGTCGAAGCCAATCGCGTCGCTGTCGAACAGCACCTGCCCCGTGAAGCGCGCGTCGGTCGCGTCGATGTCGAAATTCTTGCCCGTGAACGCCGCTGTCCCAAACGTGGCCCCGGTCGCGTCGATGTCGAACCCTTCGGCATCCACGTCAAACTGCGTGAACACGGCGCCGACCGCATCGACGTCGAAACCGAAGCCGTCTACATCGAACAATCCGAACGTCGCTCCGGCCGCATCGATGTCGAACCCTTCCGCCTCGAAATCGAAGCCGATGGCGTCGCTGTCGAACTGCACCGCCGTGAAAGTGGCCCCCGTCGCGTCGATGTCGAAATTCGTGCCCTTGAACAGCGCCGCGCCGAACTGGGCCCCGGCGGCGTCGAGATCGAAACCGTCGGCATCCACGTCGAACGCCGCGAAATTGGCCCCCAACGCATCGATGTCGAAGGCGCTGCCCCGGAACGACGTCAGGCCGGTGAAGGAGGCGCCCAGGGCGTTGAACAGAAAGCCGTTGGCGTCCACGTCGAACGAGGCGAATGTCGCGCCGGCGGCGTCGAGGTCGAAGCCGTCGGCATCCACATCGAAGGACGCGAATATGGCGCCGCTGGCGTCGATGTCGAAGTTGATGCCGGCAAAGGAGGCCGCGCCGAACGTGGCGTCGGTGGCGTCAATGTCGAAGCTGGCGCCGTTGAACGTCGCCGTGCCAAACGACGCCTCAGCGATGTTCAGGCTCGAACCGCCCACGCCGCTGGAAAACGTGGCGTCGCCGAACGAGGCGCCGGTCAAGTCAGCGTCCACGATTGCCGCGGTCAGTTCCAGGTCCCCGGCGGCCACGACGGTGTCTTGCGGGACCGTCAGCGTGCCGTCCGTGGCGACCAGCGTGACATCCCCACTCGTGCTCGTTACCTGGCCGCCGATGATCAGATCGCTATGCACCCGGATATCGATGGTCCCGGTCGCGGAGGCGCCGGTGACGGTCAGGTCGCCGGTGTTGTCGACGAAGACGCCGCCCGTGCCCCCCTGGGCGTTGAGGAAGCTGACGCCGGCGGATTCGAGCGGGTCTGCCGCACTGGCGATGCCGGCGCCGGCCGCCATCAGCAGGGTGTGAGCGGTGATGTTGTTCAACGGGCCGTTGCCGTCGATGATGGCGCCGCCGGCGGTCAGGGTCACCGTGAAGCCGGCCGCGTCGATCACGCCGATGGTGATGTTGCCGGCGGTGGACGTCAGCGGCAGAGCGCCGGTCGCCGTGATGTGTGTGAATGACAGGTCGCCGTCCGCGGTGATGGAGCCGCCTTGCGCGACCGTGACCGCTCCGTCAAGGGTCAACGCGCCGCCCGCGGTGGAGATCACGGGGCCATTGACCAGGATGGTGGATGCCGCAATGGCGATGCCGCCGCTGCCGGCGCTCACGTCGTTCAGGACCACCGGGCCGGCGCCGCTGACGCTCAGGCCGGTCCCGCTCCAGCCGCTGACGGTGACCGGCGTGGCGCCGCTGCCGAGCAGGTTGACATTCTCGATGCTGCCGAGCGCCGCGTTCAGTCCGTCGGAAGAGGTGAGCGAAGTGGTGCTGAGCGTGTAATCGCTGTGCCCGGAGGCGGACACCGTGTCGTTGCCGGCGCTCCCCTCGATCAGGGCCGGTCCCGTCCATCCCTGGATCGACACGGTGTCGGAGCCGTTGCCGCCTCGAATGATGATGCCGTCAAAGCCCGCGAAAACGCCGGCCGAGACGCCGTTGACGAAGGCTTCGGTCGAGTCGGTCGTCACGGTCACCAGCGTGTCGGCGGCGCTGTCCTTGCCGACGACGTAGAGGTCGCCGGCCACGATGCCCGCGGCCGTGGTGGTGATGGAGACGGTCTCGTCGTCGTACAGATTGGGGTTGCCGTTATCGGTCACGCGCACGGTGAACGTGAAGGTCCCGTCGTCGTCGAAGCCCGGCGTCCAGCTGAAGACGCCGGTCGCGGCGTCGATGGCGGCGCCCGTGGGAGCGCCCACCAGGCTGAACGCCAGCGTGTTGGGTTGAGCGCCCGGGTTGATCGTGTCCGGATCGGTGGCGACCGCCGTGAATGTGACCGCGGTTGTCTTGACGACCGGGTTGGGCGCCGGCGTGGCAGAAACGATCGTCGGTGCGACGTTGACCTCGTTCACGGTGACCTGGACGGTCTCGGAATCGGTGTTGCCCCCGCTATCGGTGACCACCACGGTGAACTGGTGGACGCCGTCCTGGTTCTCGGCGGGTGTCCAGGAAAAGACGCCGGTCGTGCCGTTGATGGCGGCGCCGGGCGGGGCGTTGGCCAGGCTGAAGGTCAGCGTGTCATTCGGCAGGTCCGGGTCGGTGGCCACGGCCTGGAAAGTCAGCTGCGTGAGTTCGTCGATCGTTTGCGGTGGAATAGGCTGGAGGTCCGGCGGACTGGCGGCGACGATGATCGCGTTGGCCTCGGTGTCATCTTTCGAGTCCGTATTGTTTCCGCTCGCGTTGGTGTAATTGATCGTGACCGTGACAGAGTATGAGCCGGCCGCTGTCCCGGCCGGGATCGTGACATCGATGAAGTCGGAACGGAGCAGTTTTGCGTTCGGCAAAGGACTGGATGCGGAAGCAACGAGGGCGCCGCCGGCGTTCTTCACCTCCACGACGCCGCTCGTGGTGCCGCTATCGTTGCTTGTGGAGTAATCGAAGGAAATGCGCACCGTGCCGGGCAACCCCGAAACAGTCACCGGATTCGCGCCGGTGGGCGACGTGATGTTCGCCGAGGTGGCGGCATCGGTGAAGGCGCACTCGGCGAACAGACCCGACGTCAGCCCCGTGGCCGTCGCCAGGAGCGTGGCGCCGGCGTACTGCTCCTCAACGTACCAGGTCGTCTGGAAGCTGCCGTTCAGAACGCCGTCGAGATCGCCGGCGCCGCCGTCGGTGACTTGCCAGGGCTGGTTTCCCTGCGGATAGTCGGGCAGTCCGTCGGTGCGGACGACCCGCAAATCGATGGTCTCACCCTCCTGGAACCCGTCGCCGGTGATAAGGGCGGTCTCGCCGGGGGAATAATCGGGCTTGTCGGTCAAGAGCGTCGCCACCGAAGGCAGAGCGCGGCTTTCGAGGGTCTCGATGTTCAGTAAGCAGCGCCAAGACTTGTTGCGGACTCGAGGGGTGCGGTGGCGGACGGGTGGCTGCAGATCAATCGTCATCGGGAATCCTTCAGTAAGTTGGCCCTGATACTCGATCCCTGGATCAGTGGGAGAGGACACCATCTTGCCGACAGCCGACACCGAGCTCCCTCTGGTCTGCGCGCGCAATCTTCACACGCTCTATGGTCTTAAGTGCGCTCGTGCGATTATCGTCTCTGGTTCACCCTCTTTTTTCAACTCACACGAATGTGTGAGTGAGAGAAGCGGAGCGGTTTGACCGTGTCAGTTTGCAGTTGGCACGCGTGGCAAGCTGCCCTCGCATCCGCGCCGCCAACCGGAATTTCCGTCTCGGCAGCAACTCCGGTTGCGGCCATGAGTTACACGATCACCCCGACTCCCGCTCGATCACCCGAACTCCACCTGGGCGTGCACGAGGTCGTTGGGCGACACTTCGAGAAACACCGCGTCCCCCGAGCGGTTCGCTTCCAGCATGAAGTTGCCGCGGGCGTCCAGCAGCACGGCACGCTGCGGGTCGCGGACGCAGCGCAGCTCCGCGTGGCCCGAGTGCCCGCCGCATTCGAGGATGCGTGCCGTGATCGCGTCGCGCGGCGCCGGTCTCGGCGGGTCGGACGCCGGTTGCACCTCCATGGCGCCGGGCGTCAAGCGCGTCAACAACAGATTGGGCGCGTCGAGGTGGAACAGCCAGCCGGACGCGCCGATGTGCGGCGGGCCCTTGGTCGTCGGCACGACGGCGATCGGCGACACGATGCCCAGCGTCGTCAGCATCGGCGCGTCGCGGTCCAGGCCGATGCCCAGGTCGAACGCGGTCGTCTTTTCGCCTTCGGGGACCAGGATCACGTCCAGCATCCGGCCTTCATGGCGCTGGTGGAACGGCAGGCCGCCGGGGAAGATGGTGGTGCTGTGCCGGCCGAAACGGATTTCGAGATACTCGGCCGATTGCGGCCGCGGATGAGTGCTGATGTAGCCGGCGCCGTTGATGCCGCGCAGGAACAGGGCGCGTTCGTCGCGCCAGGCGAACCGGCAGCCGAAGTAGGCCTGCCAGGGATAGCCGGCCGGGGGCTGGAGCGCGTCGATCTCGATGCGCATTTCGAGGAGCGGCCGGCCCAGCCAGGCGCGGAGCCGCTGGCGGAAGTTGGCGAGGACCTGGTCTTGCTCGCCGAGGAGTTGACCTTCCGAAACGATCTCGCCAAGCGCCGGGCCGCTTGACGTGACTTGCACCCTGGCCGCCGTCATGCGGCTGCCGGGGTTGAACACGAGCCGCTGGCCGAGACGATTGACGTGGGTCTTGTGGTCGCGGATGGCCTTCATGGCGCCGGTGACGGGATCGACCTCGACTTCGAAGAACTCGTTGCGGATGGTGTTCGATTTCGCGTCGCCGAGCCGCAGCCGGGCGGCCATCGGGGGCGTGCCGGGCGGGCCATTGCGCGGGATCCAGGCGAAGCCGAGGGCGGGCACTTCGACCACGGCGCGGAGCGTGCCGCCGTCGAGCTGGCAGGCCTTGACGGGGCCGTCGATCGGCAACGGCGTTGTCGCGCCTTCGAATTCCAGGGCGGCGCGGCGGGCGAAGCTGCACGGGTTGAGCAGCATGTAGCCGGGCTGATCCGGTCGGGCGCGGACTTGCAGGCGCTCGGCGACCGTGTGCGTGATGGTTTTTTCCAGATGATCGAGCCCAGTGACCGCCGTCCCTGGGCTTGCTTCGAGAGCGTTCTCCAGTTCGGTCAGTTGTGCCGCGACATCCAGCGTGTCCCTGGCGCCGCTCAGGGCGCGGTGCAGCGCGGCGAAGGTCCAGCAAGCGTCGAGCCGGCGGCGCTGGCGGACATGTCGAGCGAAGGCACTCACCGGCGCGTCGAGCTGCCGCTGGACGCGCTCGTTCAGGAAATCGGAATGAAACTCGTCGGCGCCGGGCGGGGTCGGATACTCGCCGGCCATCACTTCGCTCAGGTAGCGTGAGAACGTCGTCCACTGGCCGAAGACGTCGCCGAGCCGGGCCAATTCCATCAGATCGCGGTACCACGGCGCGTCCGGCTTGCCGGCATGGAGCAGGAACATCGTGGCCGAGTGATCTTCACGCGTCGTCTTGAACCACCAGTGGCCGAGGTTGAAGAAGGTCTCGGCGCTGTCGGCCGGCTTGGGGGCGCGGACGAAGGCGTCCACCTGCTTGCCGTCGGGCGAGGGCCAACTGACGACGAGGCTGTTGTAGGTCGGCACGGCGGCGGCATCGTCCCAGACCTGGAACAGGGCCTTGGTGATGCCGTGCGTGGTCAGCAGGAGGGGGATTTGCGGGTGGAACCCGAAGCGGCGGCGGGCGAAGACGCGGATGTCGGCGCCGAGCAGCTCCCGCGACACTTCCAGGCCGCGGCGCAGGTTCCAGAGCTGCGAGTCGATGGGCAGATACGGATCTTCACGCTCGACATACGAGCCGCCGCAGACTTCGGCCTGATCGCGTTGCACGCGGTCACGCAGCGCCGCCAGGCGCTCCGGCTGCTGTGCGGCCAGCTTCTCCAGGGTTCGCGCCGACGCGATGAAGTTCACCGGCAAGCCGAAGTCGAAGGCGGCAGGCCAATCGTCGTCGGCCGGTCGGTCGTCGAGCAGGCACAGGTCGAGCAGATGGATGGCGACGGGATAGAGGACTTCGCGGGCCGAGAGCAGCTTGGCCGCGGCGGCTTGCAGGTGGTTGAGCCAGGCGTTGGGATCGGGTTCGGGTTCGGACGGGGATTCTGGCGGCGGCGCGGGATCGTGATCGCGGCGAGCAAGCTCGCCGGCTAAATGATCCGCGGCGAGTGGGTTCAAATCGGGGAGTGGGTTCGTGTCGGGGAGTGGGTTGGTGTCGTGGTCGCCGCCTTCGTTGGTCGCGGCGGATGGATCGGCGTCGTACGGCGGATACGAGGGTGCTGGCTCCGGCGCGGACGGCGTGAACGGCAGGCCGGCGGCGAGGGCGACGGCGTGCTGGATTTCCTCCCAGAATGCCGCGTTGTCCAGCAGGTTCTCGTGCTCCATCGCCTCGGCGAGCGTCGCCTGCAGCAGATGGCCGTAGCCGATGCCGGAGAACGGCGCGGTCTTGTCGGCGGGCAGATCGAGGGCCGCCTGGCAGCCGAGCGGTGCGGCGCCTTCCGCGCGGAGCGCTTCGCGCAGGTTGTCGAGCGTGGCTGCCCGATCGGGTGTGGCGGTGAAGGCGATGGCGCCGGCCTGGCGGACGCGCTCGCGCCAGTCGTCGGGAAGGTACGTAGGCGGCGTTTCGGGGACGGCGTAGATCGTGCCGGCCTTGGGTGACTCGTGGTCGTACGTGGAGTCGAAGCGCGGCGGCCCCTGGGCCTGCCAGATTGCCGCGGGATGCCAGAGCGCCGCGTGGGCGTTGAGCCAAGAGGCCATGTCTTCGGCGGCGAGAGTCAGGGCGTTGGCGCCGGGAAATCGATAGGGGCTGAGGAGGATCAACTCATGCGGGCTCATGGAGTGGGTTTATCTCTATCGCGGGGCAAAAGCAAGGAACGCACACCACATACAATACCCCGCATGTCCACGCCGCTCCTGGAGGTGCGCGACCTTCGCAAGACTTTTGCCGCCACGCGTGCCCTGGACGGCGTCTCATGCCATGTCGAGGCCGGCGAGATTTTTGGCCTGCTCGGTCCCAACGGCGCCGGCAAGACGACGCTTCTGTCGATCGTCGCCGGCCTTCTGGAAGCCGACAGCGGCGACGTCCGGATCGGCGGGCAGCCGTTTGGACCACGTGATCTCGGGCTGCGCCGCCAGATCGGCATCGTGCCGCAGGAACTGGCCCTGTACGGCGAGTTGACGGCCGCGGAGAACCTGCGTTTCTTCGGCGAGCTGTACGGCCTGGGCGGCGCCGACTTCGAGCGCCATCTCATTGACATACTGCGGGCGGTGGGACTGGAGGATCGCGCCCATCATCGAGTCAGTACGTTTTCGGGCGGCATGCAGCGGCGCTTGAACCTCGGCGCGGCGCTCGTGCATCAACCGCGGCTGCTGCTGCTCGATGAGCCGACCGCCGGCGTCGATCCGCAGTCGCGCAACCGGCTGTTCGAGGAGATTCGCCGGCTGCATCAGGGCGGCATGACGATCGTCTACACCAGCCACTACATGGAGGAAGTGCAGGCCTTGTGCTCGCGCATCGGCATCATCGACCACGGGCGCTTGATCGCCTGCGACACGTTGCCGAGGCTGCTGCAGCGCTTGCCGGGGCGGATTCGCTTCCAGGCAGTGTCCGTCCGCGACGAGCTGCGCGGCGGATTGGAACAGCTCGATGGCGTCCGGCTTCGCCTGCTGGACGAAGCGACGTGGGAGCTGGAAACGGACAACGTTCCCCATACCGTGCCGCGGCTCTTGGCCATCTGCCAGCAGCACGGCGCCGAGCTGACCCGGCTCGAAACCGAAGAGCCAAACCTGGAGAAGGTGTTCTTGCACCTGACAGGACATGGGCTGCGCGATTGAGGCGCTCGCTGCCGTTTCGCAGAAACGGGACGGACGTGTCGTCGGCTATGGATTCATCCGAGGCGCGGGATCCTGTCCGCCCCGGTTCTTCGAACCGGGGCTAAACGGGGCTAAACGGGTTGAACGCGCCTACGCGGCCTTCTTCATCGACATCGGCATGTCCGAGATCGGCATGTGCTGGTCGGTCGCCTGGACGCGCCGCCGGCTGATCACATTCAACAGTGCCGGCAGGAACACGAGGGCCGTCAGCATGCACGCCGACACGCCGAGCGTGAGCGCCAGTCCCAGGCTGGCCATGCCGCGGTGCTGCGAGATCATCAGCGTGCCGAAGCCGAGGACGGTGGTCAGGGCCGCGACCATGATGCCGCGGCCGGTGGCGTAGCTAAGGACGTAGCGGCCGACCCCGCGGCGATCGCGGTAGTCGTGCATGACGTGAACGCCGTTGTCGGCGCCGACGCCCAGGATCAGCGGGAAGGCGATCATGTTGGCCGGGTTCAGCGCCACGCCGCACAGGGCCATGATGCCCAGCGCCGCCGCCATGCCCATGGCGAGCGGCAACAAGGCGACGAGCGTGTGCTTGAGGGAACCGAAGTCGAGCAGCAGCACCAGGACCATGGCCGCCAGGGCGTAGGCGCCGGCCCACAGGAAACCGTCGCGCATCGCCTTGAGTCCCTCCAGCGTGGCGAACGGCCGGCCGCACGCTTGGGGGTCAGCCGCCTTCACGTCGTTGACGAAGCGTTCCAGCGGCCCGTATTCCCACAGACAATCCTTGGCGAAGACGCGGAGCAGCCATTGGCCGGTTTGCCCCACGTAGCGTTCGCGCAGACTCTCGGGGATGTCGGCGACCTGGATCGGCGCCGGCGTGGACACGTCGCGCAGCCGGTGCAGGTCGGCGAGCAAGTCGCCGGCCAGCCGTTGCTGGAAGGCCTGCAACCGCGTCGCCGCGGCATCTGCCTCGGACGACTGGAGGATGTCCAGTAGCTGGCGGACGTGGTCGCGCAGCTCGCCGACCAGCGGGGTGGTGTCGAGCCGCTCCAGCGCCTGGGCCAGCTTCTGCGCGGCCCGCTCGACGTCGGGAAGCGCCGGCTCGGCCTGCTCGATGAGCGTGCCGCGCTGCGGCAGCCGCCGCAGGCGAAGCTGGATGTCGCGGAGCACCTCCAGCTTTCGTTCCTGATCGCGCGGCACCAGCGACGCCGCTTCGACCACCCGGCTCACCGTCGGCAGCGCTTCGTAGCGCGCCTTGAGGGCCAGCGCTTCTTCCGGCGTCGTGGTCATGGTGACCGCGTGCCAGGTCTCGCTGGGAGCGTGCTGGATCAGCGTGTGCTGCCACTTCACCGAATCGAGCCGCGGCGCCTGGATGTTGAGAATGTTGTGATCGTAGTGGATCTGCGACGCGCAGACGGCGAGCGCCACGGTGAGCACCGCGCTCCCCGCCAGCACCCAGCGCGGGCGGCGGGTGAGCGCGGGCAGCCATTCGCGGCGGGCGGCGCAGGCGTCGGCGAGTACGATCGTGGCGCCCGAATGAATGGGAGTGCGATCCAGCAAGGCCAGGAGCGCCGGCATCAGCACGATGCATGACACGGCGCACAAGAGCACGCCGCTGCCTGCGATCCAGCCGAGCTCTGCGACCGCCTTCAGGTCGGCGAGCATGGCGGCGTAGAAGGCGAGCGCGGTGGTCAGCGCCGCCGTGACGATGCTCGGGCCGACGTGCACGGCGGTTCGTCGCGTGGCGGCGATCACGTCGGCGCCGGCGCGGCGCTCGAGACCGAAGCGCGTCGCCCACAGGACGCCGTAATCCCCCATGCCGATCAGCATGACCGCGAAGGCCGACGACAGGATATTGAGGTGGCCGACGGTCAGCGTCAGCCAGCCGAGGGCCCAGACGGTGCCGACCACAAGCGCCGCCACGGTCATGAACGGATAGCGCCAGCCGCGGTAGACGACGAGGTACAGGATGGCCACGCCCGCCAACGCCAGCCACGATGCCAGGCGGCTGTCCTCCTGCGACGCGATCATCTCGTCGTTTTCCAGCACCGGCAGGCCGGTCAGGCCGAGCCCCAGCCCCGGAAATCGCGGCCGCAGCTCATCGAGAATCCGGCGCATGCTCTCGATGCTGTTGCGGGCGAAGGTGAAGCTGTCGTCGTCCGGCAACGGCCGAACCATGAGGAACGCCAGCCGGCCGTCGTCCGAGAAGAAGTACTGCGGCTCGGACAGGGCATCGTGCCGCGGGGCCTCGGGGAGAATGCTGATCCATGGATTACGATAGGCGTCGGGGTCGCGCAGGGCGGCAACCGCGGAGCGGCAGATCGCGTTGAGCTGCCGCAGCATCGGATCCTGCTCGGGCCGCGCGACCGGATCGGTGGCGAGCGAATTGGCGCGGCGGTCCCCTTCGTTCAAGAGCTGCAGCACGGTCAGCATCTGCCAGCCGAACTGGGAGTTGAGCGCGCCCAGCACCGGCGGCTCCAGAAGCATCGCCATGTTCTTGAGGTTGTCGTGAATCTGCCGGATCTGCTCGGTCGGCAGAAACAGTAAGCCGCGCTGGCGCAGCGCGCGCGCATCGATGCGGTAGAACAGCCGGTCGAACAGCGCCGGCTGCCGTCGAATCCGCTCGGCCAGCTCGTCGATGGCCAGCCGCATGCGGTCGCGGTCGTCGCCCTGGACGATCACGACCATGTCGTCGTCGTTGCCGAACTCGGCGAGGTACTGTTGCCAGCGTTGGTAGTAGTCTTTGCGTTTGTTGAGCAGATCGGTGCGTTGCGTGTGGAAGGTGACATGCCGCGAGGTGTACACAAGAGACCAGCAACAACTGAGCAACACCGCCGCCGCCACCAGCCACGGATGGCGGCAACACCAAACAGCGACGCCGGCCAGCGCGGACGCCAGCGCACCGGGTTCTTCAGCCTCGTGTTCTGTGCGCATCGCGACCGTCAGCCTCCACTTGGTTCCGCATGGAAGGGCCGATGATAGGCAGCGAGCTTGAAAGAAACAATGCCGACCGGCAGCGGACGAGGCAAATGCGGCAAGATGGGGAACGAGGTTCTCGATCAACAGGCCGCCGCTGGACCTCCTGCCACATTCTGCTTGTACAACCGGCATGCGCCGCGGTATCGTATAGACATCCGTGCACCTTTCGCGAAAGGAATCCCGTCATGAGTTTCGGCGGCGAGGATGCAAATGTCGGCTTCGCCACGGCCCGCGGCCGGGATTGGCCGAGCGTGCGCCAGTTCAACGTGTTCCTGGAGAACCGCCTGGGCGCATTGCTGGATGTCGTGCGCCGCTTCGAGAACTCCGATATCCGGATCGTCGCCCTCACCGTCGTCGATTCCGCCGATTGCGCCATCATCCGGCTGGTGCTCAACGACCCGGAACGGGCGGTCGAGATCTTCCACCAGGCTGGTCTGCCCTTCACCGAAAGCGATCTGCTGGTCGTGCAGCTTCCCGAAGGCAATCAACCGCTCGTGCAGATTTCGAAGGCGTTGTTGACGGCCGAGATCAACATCCACTACGCCTATCCGATCCTGGTGGGTCCGCACGGCAGCGCCGCCCTGGCGATCAAGGTGGAAGACATCGAAACCGCCACGCAAACGATGCAGCGCCTGGACTTCACGCTGTTCACGGAAAACGATTTTCAGGAATGAGCTGCCGCAGGACACGGCCGCTTGCGGCTTAAGCGATGTCGGATGCCCAGCGAACGCTAAGCCGCAAGCGGCCAATCGCATCACTCATTCTCCAGTTTCTTGCGGGCGTCCTCGATCTGCCGGCGTTTCGCCGGCGACGTTTCCGGGTAGCGCAAATCAAGCCCGTCGATGGTGCTGGCCAGGATCTTGGCGACGATGGCCCGGCTCACCCACTTCCGGTCCGAGGGGATGACATGCCAGGGCGCCCACGTCGTGCTGGTGGCGTTGAGCATGTCCTCGAACGCCTGCATGTAGTCGTCCCAGTGTTCGCGCTCGGCGACGTCGCCGGGCGAGAACTTCCAGTGTTTCTCAGGCTCCTCAATCCGGTCCAGAAAGCGTTTGCGCTGTTCTTTCTTGGAAATGTGCAGAAAGAACTTGACGACCACGGTGCCGTTGCGCGTCAGGTGCCGCTCGAACGCGTTGATGTCCTCGTAGCGGTCGTTCCAGAATTGCTTGCCGACCCTGGCGCCCGGAATGCGCTGGTGGTCGACCAGCTCCGGGTGGACTTTGACCACCAGCACCTCCTCATAGTACGAGCGGTTGAAGATGCCGATCTGGCCCCGCTCCGGCAACACCTTCATGCAGCGCCACAGGAAGTTGTGATCGAGCTCCTCCGGGGTCGGCTGCTTGAAGGCGTGGACCCGGCAAGCCTTCGGATTGACGCCGGACATCACGTGCTTGATGATGCCGTCCTTGCCCGCCGCGTCCGTCGCTTGCAGGATGACCAGGATGCTGTACGTGTCCGACGCGTAGAGCAGCTCCTGGGCGCCGGTGAGCGCGGCCACCGACTCGGCCAGCACCTCGCCGGCTTTCTCCTTGCGGTCCTTGAGCGGCGTTGACTCATCGCCCGCCCAGTCCGGATCGTAATCCTTGAGCCGGACGCGCTTGCCCGGCGGCACCCGGACATGGTCGAGCACGTGTTCGATCGGGATCGGCATGAGCATCGTCTCGCGAAGGGTGGGTTGCGCTGCGCTGCACCCACCCTACACGATGCCGGCGGCGACGCCAGCTGTTTTTCGTTGCAAATCCGGCCGATAGTGTCTAAAGTATTCTCATACCCTCCTGGCATCCCACGTTCCCGACCACACGCCTGAGGCTCGCCGTGATGCACCGCTCCATCCCGGTCTTTTCCGCTCTGGTTCTGGGTTCGGTCCTGGCCTGGGCCGATGAGGCGGCTCCATTGCCGCCGCCGAACCGGCCGATCGAGCAGGCCATCGATCATCATGTCGATGCCCTCTTGAAAGCGGATAAGGTCACCCCCGCGCCGCCGGCCGACGACGCCACGATCATCCGCCGGTTGACGCTCGACCTCGTGGGGCGGATTCCGACGACCGCTGAAACCACGGCCTACCTGGCCAGCACCGATCCACAAAAGAAGGCCAAGCTCGTCGAGCGGCTGATGGCTGCGCCGGGCTTCGTGCGGCATCAGGCCACGGAGCTGAACACTGTGCTGCAGTCGGATGAGCCGCGCCGGCGCGGGGCGCAGAGGACGGCACTGCGCGAGTACCTGGTGCGCAGCCTGAGCGACAACCGCAGCTGGGACAAGATCTTCCGCGACCTGCTCCTTCCGGATGAAACCGACGACAAGATGAAGGGCGCCAACGAGTTCCTCAAGACGCGCGTCAAGGACGTGAACCGGTTGACGATCGACGTCAGCACGATCTTCTTCGGCGTCAACGTGAGCTGCGCCCAGTGCCACGATCATCCGCACGTCCACGACTGGAAGCAGGACCACTTCTACGGGCTGAAGTCGTTCTTCGCGCGGACCATCGACAACGGCGGCTTCCTGGCCGAGCGCGACTTCGGCGTCGTCAAGTACATCCCCAACAAGGGCAAGGAGAAGGAAGCGCCGGTGATGTTCCTGACCGGCAAGACGATCGCCGCGCCGGGGTTGAAGGAGCCGACCAAGGACGAGAAGAAAGCGGAGCAGGAGCGGCTCAGCACGGCCAAGAAGGCGAAGAAAGCCCCCGCGCCGCCGCGGTACAGCCTTCGGGCCAAGCTGGTCGAGACCGCCCTGGAGCCGGGGCAGCGCGAGTTCTTCGCCCGGGCCATCGTCAATCGCTTGTGGCACCGCCATTTCGGCCGGGGGCTGGTGATGCCGCTGGATCAGATGCACTCCGAAAACGCGCCGAGTCATCCGGAATTGCTGCAATGGCTGGCGCGCGACCTGGTCGAGCACGGCTACGATCTGCGGCGCGTGATCCGTGGCATCGTCCTGTCGAACGCCTACGCCCGCGGCAGCCGCTGGGAAGGAGACCGGCAGCCCGCCGACAAGTACTTTGCCATGGCTCAGGTTCGCCCGCTGACGCCGATGCAAATGGCCGTGTCGATGAAGCTGGCCAGCATGGACCAGAAAGCTCTGTCGGGCGCTGCGGCCGAAGTGGAGAAGCGTCTGGAAGCCCTGGAGAAATCCGCGGAGGGGCTGGCGAGACACTTTCCGCAGCCGGGCGACAACTTCCAGGTCAGCGTCAGCGAGGCGATGCTGTTCGCGAACAACGAGGCCTTGCAAAAAGAGCTGCTGGAAGGCAACGAGCGCTTGCCGAAGCGCCTGCTGCAAGAACCGGACTTGATGAAGCGGGCTGACCTCGCAAATCGCGGCGTGCTGTGCCGGCCGGCGCGCGCCGAGGAAAAGCAGGCCATCGCCGCGTACCTGCAGGAGCGCCAGGACCGTCCGGAGGCGGCGTGCCAGCACGTAGTGTGGGCGCTGCTGACGAGCGCGGAGTTTCGGTTTAATCATTAGTGGTGGCAACGAATATGGCGGATGATATCCTGAAGGAGATGTGGCGGTGAGGATCAACCATGACCAAGAAAGAGTTTCAAGACGGGCTGCGGCAGTTGCTCAGAAGTGAACCGTTCTTTCCGTTTGCCGTCGAGTTGCGCGATGGCCGAAAGATCATAATCAGGAAGCCGCCCTTGGCGTTCAACGATGAAGGCGCCAGTTTCATCGATTCGACGGACGGCGCCTTGGTTGAATTTGAGCGCAATCAAGTGAAGAAGTTCACGCTGTTGACGCCGGAGACTGTCGCGTGACGGATGCGGAATTCGAAACGGCATTACGGGCGTACAATCGTGTACGGCCCTTTCGCCCGTACTTGGTTGAGTTTTTCAGCGGACACCAGGTGCAAGTAGATCATCCAGAGGGCTTTGCTTTCTTTGAACCACTGTGGCTCTTTCGCGGTCGCAATCGAGAGCAATGCGTGTTTCCGAGTTCGTCTGTTTGCCGCTTGTTAAATCTGACCAGGAACGAATAACCGGGGGGCTTATTCAATGGCGCGCATCAACTTCTGCGGCTCCGCCGCCCACGCCGTCAACCGTCGCGGCTTCCTGTCCACGCTGGCCACGGCCGGCGCCGCCGCGTTTGCCGCGGACATGACCCGCGTGCAGGCGCTGGCGCTTCCCGAGGTCGCCCAGGACTTGCGCCGCAATCAAAAGCGCTGCATCCTCCTGTGGCTGGCCGGCGGGGCGAGCCAGATGGAAACCTTCGATCCCAAGCCCGGCGCCGTCACCGGCGGGCCGTTCCAGTCGATCCAGACGTCGACGCCGGGCGTGCGCATCTGCGAGCTGATGCCGAAGATGGCCCGGCGCTTCAAGGACACCTGCATCATCCGCTCGCTCAACACCCGCAACGGCGATCACGGCGGCGGCTCGCGCATGATGATGCGCGGCCGGGCCGGCGAATCGAACCTCGACTATCCCGATCTCGGCGCCGTTCTGGCCCGCGAGCTGGGCCAGGAAAACAGCTCGGTCCCCGACTACGTCTCCTTCTACTTCGCCACCGAAGGCCGGATGTTCGCGCCGGGCACGCCGGGCTTCCTCGGGGCCCGCTACGGCTCGATGGACCTGTACACCTCGCAGATTCCGGAGAACATGCGCCGCGCCGGCATCAGCGACCAGGATCATCAGGCCCGCAATGAGCTGCGCGGCCTGATCAGCGGCCAGTTCGAGCGCGGCCGGCTCTCCGACAGCATCGACAGCCATCGCCAGGCCTACCAGCGCATGCGCGGCATCATGGCCCACGAACGCCTGTTCGACATCAATCGCGAGCCGCAAGCCATCCGCGACCGCTACGGCCCGACGCTGTTTGGCCAGCAGTGCCTGGCGGCGCGGCGGCTGGTCGAGGCCGGCGTGCCGTTCGTCCGCGTCGGCCGGGCGTGGTGGGACAGCCACGGCCAGAACTTTGAGACCCACCAGGAAATGGTCCCCGAGCTGGACCACGTGATGGCGACGTTGCTCGACGACCTCGAACAGCGCGGCCTTTTGGAGAGCACGCTGGTCATTACCCTGGCCGAGTTCGGCCGCACGCCGAACATCAACTCGCAGCTCGGCCGCGACCACTTCGCCAGCGCCTGGAGCAGCACGCTGTCGGGCTGCGGCATCCGCGGCGGCTCGGTGTATGGCCGCACGGACGAGACCGGCAACCGCGTGGCCGACGGCGAAGTCAACGCCGCCCGGCTGTTCGCGACGATCTATCGCGCCCTGGGCATCAACCACCAGAAGAACTACTACGTCGGTGTTCGCCCGGTTCCCTTGACCGATCCTGGTACGGAGCCGATCCGGGAAGTGCTGGCGTAGTCGAGAACATTCCGCTCGTGGTCGCAGGGAGCTTGCGAGCGCGAAACAGCAAGCGAGATCAACAAGAGATGCCTTCCAACCCCCGTAACCTGCGAGTCGCCCGTGAAATCGCGCGCCGCGACATCCTCTTTTCCGTCGCGCGCGTGCCGAACAGCGACCGCCTCTTCGTCGCCAGCTCGACCAACAAGGTCTACGAGATCGACGCGTCGCGAACCAATGCCGAGGCGATCGAGCACGCCGATCATGGCCGCTACGTGACCGCGGTCCGGCTCGTCGGCAACACAGCCATCTCCGGCGGCTACGACGGCCGGCTCATCTGGTGGGACATTCAAAATCGCCGCGCCATCCGCACGATCGACGCCCACACCCGGCAAGTGCGGCACCTGGCGCTGTCGCCCGATGGAACCAAGATCGCCAGCGTCGCCGACGACATGGTGTGCCGGATCTGGAACGTCGCCAGCGGCGAACGGCTGCACGAGCTGCGCGGCCACGAGCCGCGCACGCCGACCCACTTCGGCTCGATGCTCTACGTCTGCGTCTTTTCGCCGGACGGCAGGCATCTGGCGACCGGCGACCGCGTCGGCCACGTGGTGATCTGGGACGCCGCCGCCGGCCGGCAGTTGAGCGCCGTCGAAGCGCCGACGCTCTACACCTGGGACGGCGTCCAGCGCATCCGCTCGATCGGCGGCGTCCGCGGCCTGGCCTTCTCGCCGGACGGCGCGCAGCTCGCCGTCGGCGGCGTCGGCCAGATCGGCAACGTCGATGCGTTGCAAGGGCCGTCGCGCGTCGAAGTCTTCGACTGGAATCGCCGCCAGCGCGTCCTCGAGTTCACCGGCCAGAACGGCATCGTCAACAAGCTGATCTGGACTTCGGAGTGGCTATGCGCCATCGGCGGCGGCTCGAATGGACTGGTCATGTTCCACGACGTCGGCCGCCGGGCGTCGATCCACCAGGGCAACGTCCCCATGCACGTCCACGACGCCGTGCTCAACGACGACGGCAATCAAATCTATGCCGTCGGGCACCAGAAAATCGCGGTGCTGGAGCTGCGGGCGTGAGGATTCGCACCTTCGAACAGGAACAATGGCTCTCCGTGCCGCGCGAGCGGGTCTTCGCGTTCTTCGCGGACGCCGCCAACCTGGACGCCATCACGCCGCCCTGGCTCCACTTCGAAACGGTGACGCCGCGGCCGTTCACCATGGCTGTGGGAAGGATCATCGATCATCGCCTGCGCATGCACGGCGTGCCGATCCGCTGGCAGTCGGAGATCACGGTCTGGGCGCCGCCGTGCCGGTTCGTGGACGAGCAGCGCCGCGGGCCGTACCGGCGCTGGCGCCACGAGCATACCTTCGAGGAAAAGGACGGCGGCACCTTGATGCGCGACAGGATCGAATACGCCGTCCCCGGCTGGTTCCTTGAAGCGCTGGTGAATCGCTGGTTCGTCGCCCCGGATTTGCGCAAGATCTTCGCCCATCGCAAGCAGAGGATCGAGGAGTTGCTGCAATGAACGCAGGGGCAGTTATTTGGGCACGCTGTTGTTCGCGCCGCGGCCGGACTCCAGCCGCTTCAATGCCGCCTCCGCCTCCCTGGTTGTCCGCGCTCCCGCGGCGCCGCTCGCCAGGCTCTCCAGCAGCTTGCGGGCGCCGGCTGTCGCCAGCGCTTCCAGCAGCTCGACGCCGCGGACGTCGCTCAGCACCCCGGCGGGCGTCGGCTGATCTTTGATGCCGTTGAGCACGAACGTCACCCGGTTGCGAATCTCGCCCGCCGACGACAACTTGACGGTGTCGCGCAGCAGCGGCTCGAAGCGAAACGCCTCGCCGCGGAGCTCTTTCATGGCGGCGTCGCGGCGCTCGAAATCGTCGTCGTCGAGCCCTTTGACAAACTCCAGGACGCGCAGCCGGGCCGCGGCCGCCGCCGGCTTGACCTTTTCCGCGACGAGGGCCACCGCCTGCTCGGCGTGGGCCTGGAACACCTTGGTCACGTAGCGCCGGCGAAACAGGTTGGCGCTCGAGGCGCCTTTCCACAAGTCGGCCAGGTCGGCGGCGCTCAACTTTCCCTCGGGCGGCGCGTCGTCGCCCAGGAGCGGATACGGCGCCAGGTAGATCGCATACGGATCGTTCACCGTGCCGGCGCCGCCCAGGAACGCCATGCTCTTGCCGTCGGGCGAACGCTGCACGTGGTAGAAATAGGGCGCGGGCAGCTTGACATTTTCAATGACACGGTCGGCCAGCAGGTCGAACACGAAGAACCGGCCCCCCGAGGCGCCGACCAGCATGCGGCCGTCCGGCGACATCTCGGCGACGGAGCACCAGATCGGAATGCGGCAATACTCCAGGCCGTCGTCCACGCCCCAGACGGCGAGGCAGTGGTCGTTCTGCCCGGTGCCGTCGGCATAGGCGAACACGAACTTGCCATCATGCGAAAAGCGCAGGTAGGTGAAGCCGCTGTGGCTTTTCTTGCTCGGCTCGCTCATGGTGCGGATCAGGTCGCCGGTCTCCGCGTTCCAGATATGGAGGATCAACTGCGTCTGGGCGCTGGTGGCGAAGCGTTTGCCGTCGGGGGAGAATGCCCAGTCGCCGCGCCAGCCGGAGTACGTGTTGAGCTTCTGCTTGACCGCGCCGGTCGCCGTATCCACCATCTCGACGCGGCTGAAGGTCGCGTCGAGCACGGCCGTCAGCCGCGCGCCCGGACCGAAGGCCAGGAACGGATTGCGGTAGCGGCGCTCGTCGGCGCCTTTGCCGGTGAG
This sequence comes from Gemmataceae bacterium, assembly GCA_022616435.1. Classification (GTDB taxonomy): domain Bacteria; phylum Planctomycetota; class Planctomycetia; order Gemmatales; family Gemmataceae; genus JAKEET01. The sequence goes on along the minus strand of JAKEET010000103.1, from coordinate 36,979 downwards.
CGGCGGCAGCGGTTCCTTGGGCGCGTTGGCGTGGGGCCGCTCGCTCTTCTGCTTGCCGGACTTCACGTCCCAGAAGCGGATCATCGGATCGCCCTGGCCGTTGGACACCAGCGTCTTGCCGTCGTCGGTGAAGGCGACGTTGACGGCATACTGCTTCTCGCCCATCTGCATGCGCGACACGATCTTGCCGGTCTCGATGTCCCAGACCACCAGGTTCGATTCGGCGCCAGTGGCCAGCAGCGTGCCGTCCTTCGAGAAGGCGATCATGTTGCAGTAGGCGTAATTGTGCCCCTTGAACGGGATGGGCAAGGCCCGCCCTTCGATGGCCAGGTCCTTGCGCGGCGGCCGCGGCCATTGTCCCAACGCGGCGGGCGCAACCACCGCGGCGATGACCAGAGCGCCAAGCGAGCGAAGGATGAGCGCGTTCATCGGACAGCCTTCCGCAACGTTGGGTGAATGGAGGCAAACCGCGACGGGGCCGCGATTCTCGGCATTCGATTTTCGGTATTCTACACAGACCAGACGGCGGACCAGCGGAAACGGATTGGCGGCCTGGTCAGTTGCTATTCCCATTTCCCAAGCTACACTTGAACAGCCCCCTCCCTCTTGCGGCCCGTCTTCGCGGAACGGCATCCGAACCTCGCTGGCATTGGTCCATCGAAGACAGGGACATCCCGCACCATGAACGTCCACTCGTTATCGCTCCGTGGAGGCAAAGAGCTGTGGTCGGGGTATCAGCTCGTCCGCATCCGCGGCCAGGGGGGCTTCGGCCACGTCTGGGAGGCCGCCACGCCGGGAGGCGAGCGGGTGGCGCTCAAGTTCATCCGCTGCGGCAACAACCTCACCGCTGCCCAGGAAGTGCGCAACATCCTCCGTGTCCGCCAGCTCCAGCATCCGAACCTGGTCCACATCCACGACGTGCGCTGCGATCGCGGCTACGTGATCGTCAGCATGGAGCTAGCCGACGGCAGCCTGGAAGACTTGCTGCAGGTGTCGGAGGAGGAATGCGGCGCCGCCTTGCCGCTGGAGCACGTCTGCCATTACCTGGCCCAGACGGCACGGGCCATTGACTTCATGAACGCCCCGATTCATGACACCGACGGCGTTCGCGCCGGCATCCAGCACGGCGACGTGAAGCCAGCCAACATGCTCCTCTTTGGCGACCTGGTCAAGCTGGCGGACTTCGGGTTGTCGCGCGTGCTCACGGCCAGCGTGGCTTCGCACGGCCGCACCGGCACGATGGCGTATGCCGCTCCGGAGGTGTTTGACGGCCAGATCAGCCGCTGGGCAGATCAATTCGGGCTGGCGGTGTCCTACTTCCAGCTGCGGACCTTGCGCCTTCCGTTCGCCAAGCTGCCGCCGCGTTTTGGCCCTGTCCAACCCAGATCGGAACCGGATCTCGCGTTGCTCCCCGCGCCCGAGCGCGACATCCTGACGCGGGCCCTGGCCAAGCGACCCCAGGATCGCTGGCCAAGCTGCACGGAGCTGCTGTCGCAGCTCGCCCGGCTGGCACCGCCGCCGCCAACCAGTCCCGAGCCGACCACGGCGGCGGGGCGGTGGTTGCAGCAGTTTCAGGCGTGACTTCTACACAAACCGCGTCACCCCCGGCCGCGCCACCGGCGGCGTCGGCAGCTTCGCGTCCCAGTCGTAGCGCGGCGGCGACAGGTCCTCCTTCGAATTCAGCGCCATCTCCCAGGTGATTGCCTGCCCGGTGTACGCCGCCATGCGGCCCATGATCGCCAGCAGGCTGCTGTGGGCAAGATATTCGCCGTTGTTGATCGGCCGGTTGTTGCGGATGCTGGCGAAGAGGTTGTCGTGCTCGGTCTGCACGGCGACATTCTCCTTGCCGCCGAAGCGCCATTCTTGCGCGCCCGTGATCGACGGCCGGCTGTGGACCACGGCCCGGCCGCGGGCGCCGGCCACCCGGACGCTGATGTCGTTGGCGCAGCCGCGCGGGAATTGCCGGCACTGGGCGAACAGCTTGGCCCCGTCGGCGAACTCGTAGACGATGGCGAAGTGATCGTAGATGTGGCCGTGCTCCGGCAGGATGCGGGTTTGCTGGCCGCCGCTGCCGATGGCGCGGACCGGGTATTGCCCCTTGGTCCAGGCGCACAGGTCGAGCATGTGGACGTGCTGCTCGACGTTGAAATCGCCCGACAGCCACGTGAAGTAGTACCAGTTGCGCATCTGGTAGACCATGTCGGACCAGCCCTCCTGGCGCGGCCGGGTCCAGATCGGGCCGCGGAAGTCGTTGGCCTGGATCGTCTGGATCTGGCCAATGGCGCCGTCGTGGATGCGGCGCACGACTTCCTTGTGCGGGTCGGAATAGCGAAGCTGCAGGCCGGCGACCAAGGAGACGCCGCGCTTGCGGGCCAGCTCGGCCGTCGCCAGCACCGAGCGCACGCCGGGGGCGTCGACGGCGCACGGCTTCTCCGCGAACACGTGCTTGCCCGCCTCGACCGCGGCCCGCATGTGGATCGGCCGAAACCCGGGCGGCGTGGCCAGGAGCACCACGTCGCAGCACTCGATCACGCGGCGATAGGCGTCGAAGCCGACGAAACGCCGCTCCCCGGCGACGTCGACCTGGGCGGCGATCTCCTTGTCGTCGCGCAGGCGGTTCACGCTGTTGGTGATCTGATCTTCAAACGCGTCGCCCATGGCGTGGAGCCGGACGTTGCGGTCGGCCTTCATCGCCTGGGTCGCCGCGCCGGTGCCGCGGCCGCCGCAGCCGATCAGGCCGACGCGGAGGCGATCGCTGCCGCCGGCGTGGGCGCTCTGCTCCAAGGTCAAGGAAGCCGCTACACCGGCGGCGACCGCGGAGGACTTCAAGAAGGAACGACGCGAGGCCTGGCGTGTTGAGGATCGTGCCATGACAAAGCTCCTGGAGAATCGGCGGTTTGCTCGGTTGCCATCTTACTCCATCGAGGTTCGAATTGCCTGCTTTTTCCACCCGGCCGCGCGTAAAAAAGGGCGGGGAGGACGCATCCATGATTCATGGTTCCATGATCGTGCTGTCGCTTGCCGTGCTCGACGCACCGGCCGCGAAGGAGTTCAAGATGACGCAAGCCCAAGCCTCGCTCTTCGCCCGGCTCGCCCTGAAGGGCATTCACAAAGAGTACCCCAACAAGCCGGCCGACGTGCTCAATAGCGCCAACGACGTCAAGACGCCGCGGGCCATGCATCCCGCCTTCTACGGCTGCTTCGACTGGCACTCGTCGGTCCACGGCCACTGGATGCTCGTGCGGCTCTTGCGATTGTTCCCCGACTTGCCGGAACGACAGGAAATCCGCGCCGCGCTGGCGGCGAACCTCACGGCCAAGAACCTGCAAGCGGAGGCCGACTACTTCGCCCGGCCCAACACGCAATCCTTCGAGCGGCCCTACGGTTGGGCCTGGCTCTTGAAGCTCGCCGAAGAACTGCACACCTGGGACGATCCGCAAGGCAAGGAGTGGTCGAAGAACGTGAAGCCGCTCGCCGACGCCATCGTCGCCCGGTACCTCGCCTACTTCCCGAAGCAGACGTATCCGATCCGCAGCGGCGTCCATTCGAACACCGCGTTCGGGCTGGCGTTCGCGCTGGACTACGCGCGAACCACCAAGCACAAGCCTCTGCAAGCCTTGCTGGAAGAGCGCAGCCGCACGTACTACGCCGCCGACGAACGGATCCCGGCGGCGTGGGGCCGGACGGCGCCGACTTTTTCTCGCCCAGCTTGATGGAGGCCGACCTGATGCGCCGCGTGTTGCCGGCGGACCAGTTTCGCGATTGGTTTGGGAAGTTCATGCCTGAGGCGGGCAAGGGGATGCCGAAGCGGTTATTCGAGCCGGCCACGGTCACCGACCGCAGCGATCCGCAGATCGTGCACCTGGACGGCCTGAACCTGAGCCGCGCCTGGTGCATGCGCAGCATCGCGTCGGCCCTGCCAAAGGAGGAACCGGCCCGCAAGACGCTCGAGGAAGCGGCCGCACGGCACGCGGAGGCGGCGCTGCGCCACGTGGCCAGCGGGGACTACGCCGGCGAGCACTGGCTGGCGTCGTTCGCGGTGTACTTGCTGTCGCGCTGATCGGCGTCTTGATCTTGTACACATTCGTTGCGCCACGTCGACACCCGATGCGCAACGAATATTATGAGAAAATGGCGCAACCTATTACCCGAAGGCATGTTAATTCGTTGCGCACCGAAAGCCACGGTGCGCAACGAATCCACGGATCGTAGGCGAGTCAACCTAACTGCCCGAGATTGCCTACTTTTTGCCGATGCAGTACAGATACAGGTCCGTCCGCAGCAGCAACTGGCCGTCGTGGGCGATCGGGCTGGCGTTGGTGCGGCTGTTGTCGTCGGCGAACTTGTTGTGGGCCAGCTTCTTGAACTTGGGGCCGGCGTCGATCACGACGATGCCGTCGAAGCGCGACACGTTGTAGATCCTGCCGTCGGCGACCAGCGGCGAGGCGTAGAAGGTCCCGGCATTCAGTCCGCCGCGATAGACTTCCATTCCGGTCGCGGCATCCAGGCACATCGCCGCGGGCCAGAACACGCGACCGTCGTGGTACACTGGGGATGGAACCAGCGATCTGCCCTTGGTGCGCCACGCGACGTGCGATTCCGTCACATCCCCGCGGCCGCCGGCCTGGATCGCGAGCGCCCCGTCGCGGACGACGTAGACCATGGCGTTCTTTGGATCGGTTCGTCCCGCGCCGGTCTGGGAATACGGGGAATCGGTCACCACGCTGGGGCAGACGTAATTGTCAAACCCCGTGACGCGCCACAGCTCTTCGCCGCCTTCGGGGTCGAAGCCGATGACGGCTTTCGATTCGTTGACGACCAGCTCGACGCCCTTGGCCGTCTTGACCAGGACCGGCGTGTTCCAGGATCTGCGAATCCCTTTCGCCCGCCAGCGAATCGTGCCGTCGTTCTTGTCGAGCCCGAAGAGCGTGCCGCTTTCGATGCTGGCGTTGATCAGCACGAGATCCTTGTAGAGCACCGGCGAGTTCGACGAGCCCCAGCCGTTCGTCCCCGTGCCGACGTCCTGGCGCCAGATTTCCTTGCCGTCGAGGTCAAGACAGTAAACCCCCGACTTGCCGAAGAAGACGTAGAGCCGCTGGCCGTCGCTGGCGACGGTGCTCGACGCGTAGCCGTGCTGGGTGTTGTTGCCGCCTTCGTACTTCGATTCGGGCAGGGCCGGCTTGAAGTCCTTGGTCCAGAGAATCTTGCCGCCGGCGCGGTCGATGCAGACGAGATGCCGCATCAGCTTGTTCATGTCCTCCTTGTCGTCGGAACCCTTCTTCCATTGCAAGCCGTAGCCGGTGTAGCTGGTCAGGTAAATGCGCTGGCCGACGACGATCGGGCTGGACGTGCCCGGCCCGGGGAGTTTCGTCCGCCAGACGATGTTCTCCGTGGACGACCAGGTCGCCGGCAGTCCGGTTTCGCTGCTCAGCCCCAGGCCGCCGGGGCCGCGAAACTGCGTCCAGTCGGCGCCGGTCGCCGCCAGCGCCGCCAGGATCGCAGGAAGAAGAAGGAAGCGTCGTCGCATCACTGCATCCTTTCCAACATGAAGGGTTCGCCATGCTCGTCTTAATGATTGGACGCATCGGACGGCGACGGCATTCTAATCGGCGGCGATTCGGTTTTCGACCAAATCGCGTCGCGCGGGTTCGAAAACCCTTGTATCCCGGCGCCGGAGACATGATGATGGAGTGAAGGCGCCATGTGGAGCGCATGAAGGATCTTGGGGGGGAAGCCATGAGGCGATTCGCATTCACGCTCGGCGTCGCGACGTGGTTGATCGCGGCGTTGTTCATCACGCTGCACGCCTGGGCGTATGTCGAAATCCCGTACACGCTCGGCCGGATGATCGCGGAGTCGAGCCACGTCGTCTTGATGGAGGTGGAGGCGGTCAACCAGGAGAAGAACCTCATCATCTTCAAGAAGCTCAAGGACCTCAAGGGCCAGCATCCCGAGAAACAGCTCAAGCACAACATCGGCACGCGCGGTTTTCATGCGCGCGAGTGGCAGACCATCAAGGCCTGGGCCGCGCCCGGCAAGAAGGCGGTGTTCTTCCACAACGGCGGCGCCAGCGAAACCTGCATCGGCTCGTACTGGTACCAGTGCTACCGCGAAGGCGAGTGGTGGGGCATGAGCCACGCCGAGCCGTACTTGCTGCGCACCTACTGCGGCGACGCCGGGAAGCTGGCCGACGCGGTGACCGCGATGCTGCAAGGCAAGGAAGTCGCCGTGCCGTGCATGGTGGACGGCCAGCGCGAGCAGTTGCACCTCCGCAAGGGCAAGATGCAGATCATGAAGGCCAGCCTGAAGCGGCAAGACTACAACGCAAAACGCGATTTCATTGCCTTCGGCGGCGACCCCGTCGACATTCCCCAGTTCAAGACCGTCACGCTGCTGGCCGAAAGCAGCGCCGGCTGGAAGTTTGTGCCGGCCGGACTGGCGTTGCCGCAGGGCAACCGCTGGACGACCCTCGACTTCGACGACGCGACCTGGGCCAAGGGCAAGTCGCCGCTGGGCTACGGCGAGCCGGAAATCAGCAAGCGCGGCGGCACGCAGGTGGCGCTCAAGGGCCAGCCGTTCGTCTTTCGCCGCGAGTTCACGGTGGTCGCCGAGCTGCTGCAGCAGAAAAACGCCGTCTTCCGCCTGGCGGTGGCCAGCGACGATAACGCGGCGGTCTACCTCAACGGCGCCGTGGTCGATCAAGATCCGGAGCAAGATCACGAGTTCGCTTACTGGAACCGCGAGGTCGATTTGAAGCCGCAGCAGTTCCGGCCAGGACGCAACGTGGTCGCGGTGTTCGTGAAGAACGGGTCCTCCAGCTCGGACATTTACCTCGACATGGAGATCTCGGCGCTTATCCCGGTTCCCACACGGAAGACTCCCGAAGTCTCCAGGACCGCGGGAGTGTCGGCGAAACCGCGGCCGCTGCCGCCCGAGACCTTGCCGCCGGAGCTGGCCATCGACAAGGCCAAACGTACTGTCACCGTGCCCTGCACGATCGCGCCGCGCCAGCTGCCGCACTTGAAGGACGTCTACCCGATCGAAGTCATCGCCACGTATCCGCACCCGCAGGGACAGAAGGCGCACGAGACCATCGTCAACTTCCAGGGCATCCGCCCGAGCATGGTCCATCGGGCCCTGATGAACCTCGGGTTGAAGCCCGGCGCGCCGGCCCGCGGCGAAGGCCAGCGGCCGAACGGCCCGGAGGTGGACATCTATCTGGAAGCTCCGGACGCCGCCGGCAAGCCGCGGCGCTGGTCGCTCGACCAGGTCCTGATCGACACGCGCACCGGCAAGCCGCCGCCGCCGTTGACGTGGCACTTTACCGGCTCCGTCTTCCGCCAGCCCGATCCGCTCAAGGACGAATTCGTTTACGGCGCCAACCTGACCGGCACGCTGATCGCGGTCTTCGCGGTGACCGACGAAACGGTATTGCAAGCGGGCTTGACCGCGGCCGCCGAATCCGCCTGGCGACTGGAGACCAACAGGAAGGTGTTGCCCAAGGAAGGAACCCGGGCGAAGCTCGTGATCCAGGCCAAGTAGAAGTCCATGCCGAATTGGGACGCCGACCTCTATCTCCGGTTCGCCGAGGAACGCACGCAGCCGGCCATCGACCTGCTGGCGCGCGTCGCCGTCGCCGCGCCCCGGCGTGTCATCGACCTGGGTTGCGGGCCGGGCAACAGCACGGCCTTGCTGCGGCAACGCTGGCCCGACGCTCAGATCATCGGCCTCGACAATTCGGAAGAAATGATCACGGCCGCGGCCAAGTCCTATCCCGCTGGCGCGTGGCTGGGCGCCGACGTGCGCTCCTGGTCCGATCCGGTTCCTTTCGACGTGATCTTCTCGAACGCCGCCTTCCAGTGGGTGCCCGACCATGCCGCGTTGCTGCCGCGTTTGTTCCACATGGTAGCCGCGGGAGGCGCCCTGGCGATGCAGATGCCCAGGCACCTGCAATCGCCCGTTCATCAGCTCATGCTCGAAATCTCCACGCGGCCGGAGTGGAACGACCGCATGGAGCGGGCGCGGACCGCCGTCGCCGTGGAATCGCCCGCGTTCTACTACGACACGCTGCAACCGTTGGCCGCGCGCATCGACCTCTGGGAGACGGAGTACCAACACGTCTTGAGCGGGCCGCACGCCATTGTCTCCTGGATTCGCGGCACCGGGCTGCGGCCTTATCTGGATGCGCTGGCGAACGACGACGAGCGCTCGCGTTTCGAGACGCTGCTGCTGGCCGGCGTGGAACAGGCGTATCCACGGCATCCGGACGGCATGGTCCTGTTCCCGTTTCGTCGCGTGTTCGTTGTCGCATATCGCTCGTGAACCAGGGCAAGTGGTCAGGCCGCGCGTATTCCGGCGAAAAAATCGTGAATTCCTCTTGCTTTTCGAGCCGATGAGGGTATATAAACAAATGTTCAATATGCACTGCAAATAACCAACCCTTCATATCCAGCCGCGGAGGATGTCATGGCCGATGATCGTGAACTGAAGAATGCCCTGCAGCAGATCGAAAAACAGTTCGGCAAGGGCGCCATCATGCAACTGGGTTCCGACTCAACTGCTGATGTGCCAGGCATTTCCACCGGGGCAGTCAGCCTCGACATCGCCCTGGGCGGCCGCGGTCTGCCGCGCGGGCGCATCATCGAAATCTTTGGCCCGGAATCGAGCGGCAAGACGACCGTGGCCCTGCACGCCGTGGCCAACGCCCAGAAGCAAGGCGGCGTGGCGGCCTTCATCGACGCCGAGCACGCCCTGGACCCCAGCTGGGCCAAACGCCTCGGCGTCGACCTCGAAAGCCTGCTCGTCAGCCAGCCGTCCAACGGCGAAGAAGCCCTCAAGATCGCCGAGATGCTCGTCAAGTCGAACGCGGTGGACATCATCGTCATCGACTCGGTGGCGGCCCTCGCTCCCAAGGCCGAAGTCGAAGGCGAGATCGGCGACACCCACGTCGGCCTGCAAGCCCGCCTCATGAGCCAGGCCCTGCGCATCTTGAACCCGACGATCTCGCGCACCAAGACGTGCATGATCTTCATCAACCAGATCCGCCAGAAGATCGGCGTCATGTTCGGCAACCCGGAGACGACCTCCGGCGGCCTGGCCCTCAAGTTCTATTCCAGCGTCCGCCTGGACATCCGCAAGATCACCGCGGTCAAGGAAGGCGAGGAAACGGTCGGCAACCGCGTCCGCGTCAAGGTCGTCAAGAACAAGGTGGCGCCGCCGTTCAAGCAGGCCGAAGTCGATTTGATGTTCGATCGCGGCATCAGCCGCGAGGGCGATCTCATCGACATGGGCATCGAGGACAAGGTGATCGACAAGTCGGGCGCCTGGATCAACTACGGCGACGTGCGCCTGGGCCAGGGCCGCGAGAACGCCAAGCAATACCTGCGCGACAATCCCGCGCTCATGGAGGAGATCACCAAGAAGGTGCTGCTGAAGCGCGGCCTGGTGACCGAGGGCTACGCGACGCCGGTCGAAGGCGAACCAGCCAAGACCGAGCCGGCGAAATCCGAACCGGCGCCGAAGAAAACCAACCGGCAGCCGGCGGCGGCGGAGTAAAGAGGCGGATCAGTCGCGGACAGTCCGAACGGGATGATCTTGTCCGGCTGGAAGCTCGGCGATCTGCCGCGCGCAGCTGCGAATCGCGGCCCGCGAAATTCGCTCGTGCGGCCTAGGCCGGCGTAGGCCGGCCTAGGCCTTCAGAATAACCATTCTGCGTGCTTGGCTCAACGACCTCACCACCTTCACCATCGCGAGGCCCGTCACGCCGCCGGCGCTGGCCCGGATCGTGTACCACTGCCCGCTCGGCTTGGCCGCCGCCGTGTAGCGGCCGTCTTGCCGCATGATGCCCTTGCCGGTCCGGGTCCAGACGAAGACCGGCTGCACGGCCAGCCATTCGCCGAATTGGTCGGTGGCGTACGCGGTGAACCGAATCGACTTGCGGATGACGAGCTTCACGATGCTCGGCGTGATGGCAACCGACGAAATCGCCTGCACGACGGTCACGCTGACCACGCTGGATGCCGTCAACCCCTCGGCGTCGCGGGCGGTCACCTGGAACTGGTAGAAGCCGGACTTGAAGAAGGTGGCCGTCGACGTCTTGGCGACGTTCGTGCCGTTGGCGCTGAAGGTTGGATCGGCGGCGCCCGCGGGCTTGGCGACCACGGACCAGGTGTAGGCCAGGTTCGCCTCGCCCCCGTCGTCCGCGCCCAGCACGCTGAGGCCGGTCGTCTTGCCGGTGACGGCGCTCGGGTTGGCGCTGGCCGCCGAGGCGATCGTCGGCGCCTGGTTGCTGCCTGGGACGAGGACGGCAACGTTGACGGAGCTGGTCGCCGTCAATCCCGGAGTGTCGCGGATGGTCACCTGGAACTGGTAGTCGCCGGGCTGCAAGGAACCCGCCGTCGAGGTCTTGGCGGCGTTCGTGCCGTTGGCGCTGAAGGTTGGATCGGCGGCGCCCGCGGGCTTGGCCACCACGGACCAGGTGTAGGTCAGGTTCGCCTCGCCCCCGTCGTCGATCCCCAGCACGCTCAAGACGGTGGAGCTGCCGGTGACGGGATTGGGAGTGGCCTTCGCGGCCGTGGCCACCGTCGGCGGCTGATTGGCCGGTGGCTCGCCGCCGTAGGTGAACTGGTCGCCGGCATTGGTCGCCGAGATGCCGTAGCCGAAGATGGCGCCGTTGATGTTGTCCGGGTTCGAGCCGGTGGTGACGCCGGACTGGACGCGGACATGGACGGTCCCGGAGCCGGCCGGCACGGTCACTTGCACGTGGGAGTCGTCGAGCACGGTGACGCCGGTGGCCGCGCTGTTGCCGAACAACACCTTCAATTGGCCCGCCGCGCCCGAGAAGTTCTGACCGATGACGGTGACGGTGGCGCCGGCATTGCCGGTGTGGACGCTGAGATCGGTGACGCGCGGCGTCAGGTCGACGACTTCGAAATCGCTGTAGCGCAGGCTCTTGAGGCCCTGGGTGGTGCTTTGAATGTCGTCGTCGTTCCAGGTGAGGGTGATGTTGTTGGAGGCATCGACGGAGGCGCTGGCGCCCGAGAAGTAGAAGTTGCTGCCGTTGTCGGCCAGGATCATGCCGTAATCCTTCATGGCCTGGGCGACGATGCGCGACTGCGGGTGCAAATGGGAGATGTCGACGCTGGCCTTGAGGCGGAAGCGGGCGCCCATCGGCGGCTGGATCGACGGGTTGTTGTTGCCCGGATTGGCCGTGTGCGAGGCGGGATAGATGTATTGATCGAGGATGACGCTGTTGCGCAGCGTGAAGCGGATGGCGTGGTTGATGACCCCCTGGCCGCCCTGGCTGACCGGCAGGCCTTCGTCGGGCCGCACCAGGCCGGCGAGGATCGACAGGCCGGCGGCGTCGGCCGAGGTCCAGCCGAGCGTGCGGAAGGCGTTGGTGTTCATGTCCCACACGGTCTCGCCGTCGGCGTGCCATTTGCCGTCGCCGTTTTCGTTGGGCCGCGAGGCCCGATAAAGCTCGTAGGCGATGTTGTTGTCCACGTCGTAGACGAGCAGGTGCGAATCGCCGCGGGCATCGACGCCGAACTTCGGGCCGTTCTGGTAGTCGCCTTCGAGCACCACGGTCGACGGCATGGGGACCGGGATGATGTCGCTTTCCCCCGGATAGGCGTCGATGATGAAGTTGACCTTGGGCGCGGTGTTGCCGTGAACGACGTTGACCGGGATGCCGTACAGGTCGTTGCCGTTGCCGTAATGCTGGCCGAAATCGGGATGGAGCCGGCCGTTGCCGAAGTCGGCGACGATGTCATTGATGATGGCGGCCGAGTTCGAGGCCACCGGGGCATCGGTGATCCGCTGGTTCCAGGGATGGTCGGATGGATAGAGCTGGTTGCCCAGGAGCGCCGGCGCCATGCGGTCTTCGAGCAGCTCCATCGCCAGCAGTGTGCGGCGCGGCGGGTTGTGTTGCTTGGATTGGCGGAAGAACGAGCGGAGCGTCGCCCAGACCATGGTATGCCTCCGTGAACCGTGGATAACAAGCGGTAGGGATCGCAGCGATGCCGCGACCAGGGTGAGACGGGACCGCAGAAAGCCAGAGAGGATGGGGGGACGAGAGGCTGACTTTCGGGGATTGGATGCCCAACTATACAACCAGGCGAGTATTAGTCAAGAAGGACCGGATGAAGATTCGACGTGAAGGCATGCCGGCGGTCGGAGCTTTGCCACGCTTCTTGCGACTCGAAGATCGCTTTCGGCCTTGCGAATCCAGGCCGCCGTCAGCTTTTTCATACAGAACCTTTCCTTTGCCGATGACTTCGCGCAGGAACCAATCGCCTTCCTCCAAGCGCCAGCGGAGATTCTTGGGCGTTCGAACAATCAGATCCGCGGGAAAATCAGGATCGGTCTTCTCCAGAATCCGCACCGCCTGATTGATCTCGTTGTACGCCGGCATCACGACCAGGATATCCACATCGCTGTCCTTGTGCGGCTTCCCGTAGGCGTACGAGCCGAACAGGATGATCTTCTCGGGCCGGAATCGTTCGGCGATCTGCCGCGCATAATCGCGGATCACGGCGCGCGGAATCAGCTTGCCGTATTCCCAGCGGAACGCCGCCGCGGATTTCCGTGATCGCTGTTTGGCCGCCATGCAGACATGCTACTCGACGTGGACGAACCTCACAACCTGCCGGTACGTTTCCGTCATTCCAGATCAAAGAGGTCTTTTCCCATCTTCGCGCTGACCAGCCGGCCCTGTCAACCTGGGCAAGGCCAGCGCTCGAACAGCTTCGTCTTGCAAAAAGCAGCCCGCTCTTTTACCGTGGCGTGCGTTCCTGGCGGTCCGCTCGCCGGCGCGTGGATGCGCGGCGATGGCTGACCCAACGACGCCTGCCGCCGGAACCCACCGCAAGGATGCTTGGCATGGTCTCTCCCCGCTCCCCGCTTCTCATCGGCACGATTCTCGTCACCATGTCCGTCGCCGCCGTCAGCGCCGACCCGCCGCGCGATGAACAGAGCCGCAAGCTCGACACGCTGGCGGTCCAGCAGGCCATGGCCGGCGCCCGGCAATACCTGCGCGAGGGCCAGCCGAAGCAGGCGGTCGATCTTCTCGAAGGCCAACTGACGCGGGCCGGCGGGCATCACGGCTTCCTGGAGTTGCTCCGCGACGCCTATCGCGATTGCATCATCAAGTTGAACCTGGAACACGATACGGCGGCGGCCCAGCGCTACGCCCAGCGGCTGGCCATCCTCGATCCCCAGGCGGCTCGCGAGCTGACCGCCAAGGTCGACGACAAGCCGGTGAAATTCGACGCCCGGCCGCGGCCGGCGCCCAAGGTGGCGCCAACGCCGCTGCCCAATTTCGCCGCCAGCCATCCATCGCAGCCGGCCGCAGCGCCGCGAGCCGTATTGCCCCCGGCAGCGCCGCCGACGGGTTCGCCGCCCCGCGCGCCGGTCGTGATTGCATCCACGACCGGCGCCAAGCCGAGCGCCGTTCGCGGCAAGATGGAGGACGCCGCCGACGACCCGTTCCATCCAGCCAACCAGCGCGTGCCATCCAACCTGGATGCCGCGGGGGTCGCCACCCGTCTGGTCGCCCGCGCCAACGACGAGTTCACCAGGGGCCGCTACCGCGAGGCGCGGATGTTCTACGAACAGGCCTTCGAGGCCGACCAGCAAGCCACCGATCCGTGCCGCGATAGCTGGGCGTACTGCATGCTCAACGACGTCGTGGCGGCGCTGAATCAGCCCGGTCTCGGCGGCAAAGCCCTGCCCGAGCTCCAGAAGGAAGTCCACGGCGCGCTGGCCCTGTCGAAAACTCCCACGCTGTCCGCCGAAGGCAACAAGCTGCTCCGCGCCATCGAGCTGCGGCAACAGACCCAGCCGGCCGCGGCCCCGCGCGCCGCTTCGGAAGCCGCGGCGCTGGCGATGCGCCACTACGGCCGCAATCCCCAGGGCTGGCAAGTGACCGACACGTCGCACTTCCGCATCTACCACAACCAACCGCGCGAGCTGGTCGAGCGCGTCGCCCGCGTCGCCGAGCGGACCCGCGTCGACATGAGCCGCAAGTGGTTCGGCAACGACGGCGTCGACTGGGAGCCGAAATGCGAGTTGGTGCTCCACGCCACGGCCGCCGAGTACAGCAAGCAGACCGGCGTGCCGGCGAGCTCGCCGGGCCATTCGCGGATCGAGAGCGACCGCGGCACGCATCGCGTCGTCGGCCGGCGCCTGGACCTGCACGTGGACAACCCTACCATGCTCGAGGCGGTGCTGCCGCACGAAGCCACGCACGTCGTGATCGCCGGGCAGTTCGGTCCATTCCCGGTGCCGCGCTGGGTGGACGAGGGGATGGCGGTGCTGAGCGAGCCGAACGACAAGGTGGAACAGCATCGCCGCAACCTGGCCAAGGCGGCGCGCGAAGGCCGGCTCTTCGGCGTCAAGGAGCTGCTGGAGCTCGACAACTATCCGCAACCGCAGCTCGTCGGCGTCTTTTATGCCCAGAGCGTCGGCCTGGTGGAATTCCTGACCCACCAGCGCGGACCGCAGGTGTTCAGCGCGTTCGTCCGCGACGGCCTGCGCGGCGGCTGGGACCGGGCCCTCCGCGATCACTACAACTGGGGCCTCGCCGATCTGCAGCAGCAATGGGATGTTCACGTGCAGGCGGACATGCAACGCCTGGCCGGCGGCGCGCGCTAGCCCGGCTTATTCACCACAGAGGCACAGTGACACAGAGTAGACAAAGCCAGAGAAGACCGTGCCAGGCGCCGCTTCGCCAGATTCTGGGAACGTGGCATGACGCAGCCGTTTGGAAATGGAGACCTCCGGTCGGGCCGGGTGGCACGGTCTTCCGACCGTGCCACGCACCGCACCGCGTGCTCGGCCATCTCCAGCTTTCCTCGATGCCGGCCCTGTCAACCCGTCGCTCGCCAAACCTGCTTTCACCGAACGCTTAGGCTGTTCCAAAAGGGGTCTGACCCCCTAAAGAGCTTCCAAGATTCTGAGTGCTCCTGAGGTCGTTGAACATTCAGGTAAGGGGTCAGACCCCTTTTGGAACAGCCTCTACGGAAGGGAGACATTGTGGTAGACTTCCTGCACGTCGTCGCAATCGTCGAGCATGCCCAGGAATTTCTCGAACAAGGCCCGGTCGTCCCCGCCTAGCGTCTTGGTTGCCTGCGGCAGGAAAGTGATTTCCTGGACCTCCAGCTCAAGGCCTGGGAATGCTTCGAGCAATGCCGTCTTGGCTTTGTAGAACTCGGCGGGAGGGGCAAAGACCGTCACGGCGCCATCCTTGCTTTCCACCTCTTCGACAGCGACATCCGCGGCGAACACGGCCTCCAGCACTTTCTCCTCATTGTCGCCCTTGAAGGAAAGTATTGCCAAGTGATCAAACGACATCACGACGGATCCATTGGCAGCCAGTTTGCACCCGGTCTTGGTGAAACAATTGCGAATCTCGGAGATGGTGCGTTGATTGTTGTCGGTCAAGCAATCGACAATGACCAAGGCGCCGCCGGGACCAAACCCCTCATAACGCACCGGTTGGAAGTCCTCGCCTCCCTTGCCGGCGGCTTTCTGAATCGCCTTGTCAATCACGTGGCTCGGAACATTTTCGCGCTTGGCTCGTTCAACAATGTTGCGCAGAACGGGATTGGCGTCCGGGTCGGGCACGCCATTCTTGGCCGCCATGTACAGTTGTTTGCTGTACTTGGAATAGAGCTTTGAGTTCTGCGCGGCGGTTTTGAAGATTGCATGCTTGCGCTTTTCGAAGATTCTGCCCATGCGAAGTCTGCCTTTTTTCCAGGGAGCCGGGCCTGGCCGCCCGTTGAAAAAGGGGTCTGACCCCGGGGTCAGACCCCTTTTTCAACGGACCTGGAGTGGTCCGGCTCCATCATTCTAAGGAACACGAGAGTATCGCGGTTTAGGGGCTAATGCAAATGGACTTTGTCGCCCCGAGTCCCGACCGCCCCGTTGTGGCCGGTCTCCCCCCGTTGCGGCACGGTCTCCCGACCAGGAGTATCTACACTATGCAGACCCGTCTTTCAGGCCCGTTCACGGGACTTTCCGCGCAGCGGTGTAGGCCCGCCGTTGACGGCGGGTGAGGGGATCGCCAGAGGCATCCGAGTCCCGTTCACGGGACTTCTCGCTGTTCCGCTTGAGCGGCGTCGGATCGGCTGAAGCCAAACGGCGCGAACGCCCGTGAACGGGCCTAGAACGTGTTCAACCGGCCTGTCAACCCGTCCTCAAGGACGGGCCTACACCGCTGCGCGGAAAGGCCCGTGAACGGGCCTGAAAGGCAATCGTCTGAATTGTGTAGATACCAATGGTCTCCCGACCGAGCCACCCACCGTTTCGCCAAATTCTGGGAACGTGGCATGACACAGCCGTTTCGAAATTGAGACCTCCGGTCGGGCCGGGTGGCACGGTCGGGAGACCGTGCAACAACCGCGACCGGTGTGGGTGGTGTGTCATACCCTTGAAAAGCTGTCCCCTTTTACCGGTAGTATACTCCGCATGAAGACTGCATCCCTGCCGCCGAAGACTGAAGCAGAAGTCTGGATGCGCATTCTGCACCCGGATGAAGAGATGTCGCCGCGCGCGGCCCGCGCCATCCTTGGGCTGACGTTCCTGAAGAACGACGTCCGCCGCATGCACGAACTGTCGGCCAAGGCTCGGGCAGGGATGCTCACTGCCCAAGAAGATGCGGAGATGAACGAGTTCGAACGCGTTGGCTCGATTCTATCCACTCTGAAATCAAAGCTCGGCAGGTTCTCAAGCGTCCCAGCCGCAGCGCTTGATGGTCATGAACATCTCTCTTGTCGAGATTGTCTGGGAACGCGCTCGCGGGTGTTGTGAATACTGCCGAATGCCGCAGCGCTACGACGACCTCCTTTCGAGATCGATCACATCGTTGCCGAACAACACGAGGGTAAGACGGTTGCCAGCAACCTCGCGCTCGCCTGCTTCGCCCGCCATCTCGTGGAAAAAGGGATCGTCGGCGTAAAGGAACTCGACGATCATTTGTCCAAGAGTACGGTTCCGGAAATCTCGGGTAAGAAAGCATGAGCCAGCGGGCGCAGCCGAGCGCGGATCAATCAGAATGTGAATGCTACCGCACCGGCTTCTCGGGCAACAGTTCCGCTGCCGGGTGGCACCAACCGCGGAGCGCGTCCAGCACTTCGAGCACAGTCTCTTCGTCGTCTTCACGAAAATCGGCCGCGGTACGTTGCTGGACCACGTAATTCTCAAGCAGCTCGACAATCTCCGCCTTGGCGCGACCTTCCCGGGCCAGATCGGCAACGAGCGCACGCAATGCCGGCGCAGCTTGCGCCGAATGCAAGGCGTTGGCAACGCGTTGTTCAAGAGTCATGGCGATCCCTCCGGACCGAGCATCAGCGGCAACCCCCGACGGCGAAGGTCTCGCTTCGAACTCTAGCTTATTCGCCTATCGAGCAATTGCGCGGCTTGGTCGAGGAAGTGCCGCGACGGCACCGTGCAGGCGCCGGCGCTCCTGCTCAAGAAGGCCCTGGAACTGCCGCCCAACGGCGTGCTGTTCTTCATCGTCTCCAAGAACGACATGGTCGAGTACGCCGCCGGGCGAGCCGGGCTATTGCGAATGAAGCAAGCTTGCCACAATTTCATTTGCCTTCCCCGAGCGACCATTGTTCAATATCTCTGTCCGCGGTCGGTGCTCGCTGGTGTTGTGTTTTCCCATCACGGGTTGATCCTCGACGGAAACTGGTGAAGGTGTAAGGGAGATTGGCAATGGCCGACGACCTGAGAGCTGCCCTGACCAAAGTCGAAAAAAGCAGCGGCAAGAAGCGCTTCTTCTTCGCATATGCCACCGGGAAACGAGCGGACGGCAAGGGTGATGGCGACTTGGTGGTCTCCACCAAGAAGCCGAAAAAGGCTCAACTTGAAGAAGAGTGCGAAGTCAAGGATTTCTACGAAGGCTTCTGCTGGAGCAATGAGGCCGGCGAAATCATCTACTTGGCGGGGCGCGGGAAAAAGCTGTCGGCAACGCACATCGCCAAGATGAAGTTGCTGGCAAAGAAACTGACCACCCGCCAGTACGAGTTTGCCATCCCCACACCCGAGCAAGAAGCGGCTGCCGAGAAACTCGGGACTGCGGAAGAAGGCGAAGGCATGCCGAGCGAAGGCGAGCAAGGCTCAGCGCCGACGGGACAAGCGCCTGGGGGGCTTGACGCGGCGCTCGTGGGCTGGCAGACGGCCCGGCAAACCGCGATCGCTTCCCTCAAGCAGCTTTTGAAGGCGATCGTCCAGGAAAAGGACCCCGAGGCCAACGCGGCCATCATCCAGGTTGACGCGATTTTGAAGAACTTGACGGCCGAGCCGAGGACGCCGCAGCAAGTCGCCGCCCTGGAGGAATACCTGGGGACCGACGACGTGGTCGCCGAGGTCGAGTTGCCCAATCCGTTCGGTGTCACGGTCGCTGTCCGCGGACCGCTGCTGGCAGCCCTGACGCCGCTGAAACAGGCTGTCGGTTCTTCCTGAATCCTCTCTGGGTGGCTTTTCGTTCCCGGGGCAAGCGTCGCGTTTGCCCAGTTGTGCCGGCAATCAGGATGCTTGCCCGGCAAGCGTCGAAGTCATCCAAGGAGGGTGTTGGCCGGGCGGTTTCTCGTCGAAAGGACCAAGCATGAGCGGGCTTTTCAAGCGCATCTTCGGTCGGAAGAAAAAGGACCAGACGCCGGAATATACCCCACCGCCGGCCCCCAAGGATCAGAGCCGTACGATGACCGTGCTGACCCGGCTCAGGGACGTGAGCCTGATCGCCGATCAAGAGCAGCTCACACTCAAGGGGACCTATGCCGAGCGGCGCAAGGAAGTCCTGGCTGCTTCCAAAATCGACGATTACGATGTCGCCGAAAAAGGGCTGGACAGCCTCGAACAAGACATCAAGAAGCAGGCTGCGGACAAGGACGTCTACGACGCCGCGTATGCAGGGATCCCGGAAAAGATCGCCTCCATGCCGCCGTTGGCCGAGACCCCGCCGTCGCTCAAGGACGCCCGCAAGGCCGTGGACGACGCCGAGAAGCTTCGCGCCCAGCACGTCGTACCGGCAGCTCAGGACTACACGACGGCGAAAGCTGCCGCGACCCTGCTCAAGCAAAAGGTCGAGGCATTCGTCCCGGAATACGCCAAGGTAAGCCAGGACGAGAAAGACTACTGGGTTGCCTACGCGGGCGTCCCCGAGAAGATCGCAGGGCTGCCTGCGCTGTCGGCAACGCCGCCGCCCCTCAAGGAGGCGCGCAAGGCGGTGGACGACGCCGACACCGTGCGGGCCGGCGCCGTCAAGCCCGGCTCGACAAACTTCGCCACCGCCAAGGCCGCCATCAAGCCGATCACCGACAAGATCGACGCGTTCGTGCTCGCACAGACGAAGTTCAACAACGACAAGAAAGAATACGAGACGAACTATGCCGGTCTGAAGGACAAGGTCGATAACCTGCCGGCGGAGAACACGCTGTCGGCGACGCTCAAGAAACGGCGGCAGGTCGTGATCGCCGAGGACACCAAGCGCGCCGACCTGGTCGGGCCGGCCAAGCAGGATTACGCGCAGGCCAAAGCCGTGGCGCTGGAGCTCAAGAAGAAGATCGCGGAATACGACAACGCCGCCGCGATCGAGACCAAGCTGAAAAACCCGCCCGTCGCCAAGGACCAGCTCGAGGCCTTGGTCGCCAAACCAGGCGGCGCCGCTGCGCTGGACGAGCTGATCAGCAACCTGGACGAGGCGTCCGCGAAGGAGGTTGTTCGCACGGCCCTTCAGGTGCGTTTCGGGTTGAAAGAGATCATCATGGAGGCCGAGAAGGACACCAAACAGGTCGCCAACAACTCCTGGAAGCGCGTCTACGCCCTGATGGCCAAGGTGCCGGAGGCCCAGGTCGAGTTGCTGAAGACAATGAATATCACCATCAACCGCAGCGAGACCCAGGGCACCAGCAGCTATTCCAAGACGACCAAGCAGATCAACCTGCGCATGGACCGGGATAAGGGCGTGGACAACGACGCCTACCTGAAGAGTCGCCTCACCAACGACTCCGGCCTGCCCGCGCGCGACGCCGGCTGCGAACCGGAGAACACCGACAACGTCAGCTCCTTCGACTGGACGACCTTGCACGAGGTCGGCCACGCCGTTGACGACGGCAAGAATTACATGGGGCAACACGGCGAGGCCCTGGCAGGCTGGAAAGAACTCACGATCGACGAGGTAGCGAGCGCCGCGGCAGGCCATCTCTCCTTCCCCGCGGCTTACATCAAGGCCTACCTCGCGGGCGGCAAAGACAGCACCCCGGACGTTCCCGACAAGCCGGACAACAAGACCGCCCAGCAATGGGAAGACTTGCGCAAGGCGGCCTGCGAGTGGTGCGACGCGATCCGCCACACCAAGAAGCTGTGGTACAACCAGGGTGAATCCGCCGCGCGCAAGATCGGCGACTTCGTGTACCAGCAAGCCTACCCCACCCCGGCCCCCGGCCGGTTTAACCGCTACAAGTTCTCGGCGCGCTCCAAGGGAATGCGCGGCTATTCGTTCCGGGCGGCGGGCGAGTGGTTCGCCGATATGTACGCCGCCTACCACATCAATCCGCGGGTGATGAAGGCCTCGCACCCATGCTTTGACATGATCAAAGACCTGTAAACGACCCCTGACCGAGAAGGTACAGCCATGTCCATATTCGATACCCTGACGCTGAAATGTCCGGCCTGCGGCAAACCGATGGAGTTCGATGCGGTGGCCAGCGTGAACGCCGACCGCCGGCCTGATCTGCGCGAGGAGATCATCGCCGAATCGTTCCAGGGGCAGGTGTGCCCGGCGTGCCAGGCCGAGTTCCGTCTGGACCCGCAAATGGTTTACTTCCACGTGGCCAAGGGGCTGTGGATTTCCGTTTATCCGGTCAGCCGGCTGCCGGATTGGCCGCAGCTGGAACAACAGGCGAAGACGACCTTCGCGCTGGCCTTCGGCGACCGAGCGCCGGGCCCCGCCAAGCAGATCGGCCGCACCATGAAACCTCGCCTTACCTTTGGCTGGGCGGGACTGCGCGAGAAAGTGATCGCTGCCGACTACCAGCTCGACGATGTCACGCTCGAAATGGCCAAAACGCTTCTGTTCCGCGCGCTCGACAGGCCGCCGCTGTCTCCCGGCACCGAAGTGCGGCTGGTGGCGCTGGATGGGGACAACATGGAGTTCGGCTGGCTCGAGTTGGTCACCGGTAAAGTCGTGGAGATCCTTACGGTACCCCGGGCACTGTACGACGGCATCGTCAAGGACCCCGCGCCCTGGGAACCGCTGCGGAAGGACCTGACCGAGGGGTTGTTCGTTGACGTCCTGCGCTTGTACATCGTGCCGGCAGCTGCCGCCGCTGCCGGATGATCGGCGTCGGCCCGGGCGCCCGTTGGTCTAGGCGCGCTCGAACAGATACCATTGCTCGTTGGCGTCGTTGGTCATCGGTATCCGTCGGCCGCCGACTTCAGGGTACCACGGATCATCGCCCACCCACAGCTGCCTCTTCGAGATCACGAGCGACAAGGCCTCTTCCGCGTCGGGAGCCTCGAACTGCTCGACGTCCTCGAAACGGGGCGCGGTCGATGTCCCGGTCGATTTGGCCAAGCGTTGCAGAATGTAAGTTGCCATCGTTTTCCCCCTGTCGCCCGCGACCAGGATAAGCGCCGCCCGGGTTGGACGTGCGCGAATCCACGCAAGATCTGCCGGCCTCCCCGCCGTTTCCCGCCGGACCGAAGGAGTGCACCCCTTCGCGTAAGGTACAACACTAGCCTGGGATCGTCATCGGCGGTTGACCAGCCCGTTGAAGAAGGGTCTGACCCGTTCTGGAAGCTGCAAAGTCTCAGGAAGACTCGAAACCTACGAAGCTCTTTAGGGGTCAGACCCCTTTTTCAACGGGCCAGACCGCCACGCCGCCGCCCGTCAATGATATACTCAATCCATCGACTTCCCCCGCCGAACCTGAGGTTGCCATGCAAATCCGCGGCATCATCCCGCCTGTCGCCACGCCGATGCAAGCCAACGAGGACCTCGACCTACCGCGGCTCCGGTGGTTCATCGATCACTTGCTCGCCAACGGCGTGCACGGCATCTTCGTCCTGGGCACCAACAGCGAGTTCTACGCCCTGGACGAGAAGGAAAAGCAGCAAGTCATCGCCACCGCGGTCGAGCACGTCCGCGGCCGGGCGCCGGTGTTCGCGGGGACCGGGGCCGAGACCACGCGCGAAGTCATCCGGCTCACGCAGATGGCGGAAAAGGAGGGGGTGGACGGCGTGTCGGTCATCACGCCGTACTTCATCGCGCCCAACCAGCAAGAGATCTTCGACCACTATCGGCGCATCGCCGAGCACACCAGGCTGCCGGTGGTCTTGTACAACAATCCGGCGACCTGCGGGGGCGTGCGGATCGAGGTGGACACGGTGGCCCGGCTGGCCCAGATCCCGAACATCCGGGCCATCAAGGATTCGAGCGGCGACTTGCAGAATACGAATGAGCTGATCCGCGCCGTGCCCGATACGTTCAGCGTCATGATGGGCCGCGACACGCTGATCTTCCCGGCCCTCTTGTTCGGCGCCAAGGGGGCGGTGCCGGCGACGGGGAACATCGCGCCGCAGCTCCTGGTCGAGATTTACGAGAAGTTCGTGCGCGGCGACCTCGAAGGCTCCAAGGCGGCGCAGCTTCGGCTCAATCCAGTGCGCATGAGCTTGACTTTGGGAACCGCGCCGGGCGGCGTCAAGGCGGCGCTGCAGCTCCTGGGATTGCCGATCGGCCCGTGCCGTTCGCCGGTGGCGCCGTTGCCGCCGGACAAGCTGCAAAAGATGCGGGAGGCGCTGCAGGCGGGCGGGTTGACGGTGAAGCTATGAAGGGTTGGCGCACCGCATGGGCACGTTCAGCCGAATGGTGGCGGATTGTCAGTTGCGCCGGATCGTCCCGAGAACCTCCACCCACTGCGGCGGCCGCCCGCGTATGGCGGATACGGGAAGGACCCAGTCTGGTACATCAACGAAGGTTCGCTAGGAACCAAGCTACGATTCCGACAAGATTCCGCGACCCACGGAGCTGTAGAGCCAGCACGGGCGACGCCGATCTTGGACTATGAGATGGCACTCGAATCGACCAAGTCACTTTGGAAGAAACTGCCATGAATGAGAAAATGCAAGACGAACTCAAGTCGGCAATCGGCTCCAACGCGCCTCTGGACGAAATCGTCGTCCTGCTGCGGCGATACAAGGAACAGGGGATCACGCAACGGGAGGTCTACTCATTCTTGGAGTCCTGGCACCGCACGGCTCCCGATGAGGCCGCGGATGATCGTATCTTGGAGGTTGCGGATTTCGTCGCCGGATTCTGCGCGCCACACATGAAAGTGTGGGAGAGCCAAGAATTGCACACCGAACATGCAGGCTGACATCGAATTCACGCCCCGCGCCGCCGCGGCGTCCGCACTTCCTCCGCAAACGCCAGCCGCCGCGGCTGTTCGAGCATCTCGAAATCGCGGCAGCGCATGCGGATCGCCACCCCGTGGCTCTGCGCTTCAAATACGATCAACGTCTCCGGGGCGAGCGCGGCCTCCAGGATCGTGGTCAGGCCGTAGAGCCGGCCGAACGGCGTCAGCGAACCGCGCTCGCAGTCGCGGAACAGCTCGATCACTTCGGCTTCGCCGGCCAGGCGCACGTCGGTTCGCAGGCCGTGCCGGACACGATCCAGGTTGACGCGCCACGGCGCGGGCAGCACCGCCAGCACCGGGCCGGCGGCGGTGATCAAGACCACGCACTTGACCACCTGCCGGCCGGGGATGTGCAGGAACTTTGCCAGCTTCTGCGCCGTGAACGCCGGCGGATGGAGCATCGTCTCGAACGCGACGTGCTGGTCGGCCAGGAACTGCGACAGGAACATGCGGTTCGATCAATCAAGAAGGGGTCGCCGGGTTATCCCTCCACTGTACCGCCCCGGCAACCCACAAATCTTGAGCAGTTTGCCGGAATTGCCCGGCCCGCGGCTTGTCGCGGTTCCGAGGCTGCGGACAATAACGAGATTGATGCCTTCCGAGTGTGTAGGGGGTCAGTCCCCTTTTCGGATAGCCTCTCATCGCGAACGCGGAACGCGCACCTTCATGGACCACATCGAAATCCTGCGTCACGACCTGCCGCGCGGCCGGTTTCGCTCGGTGCTGTTCGACTTCGACGGCACCCTGTCGCTCATCCGCGAAGGCTGGCCGCAGGTCATGATCCCGATGATGGTCCGCGTCCTCCAGGAAACCGGCACGGCCGAGGACGAGCCGGCGCTCACCCGGCACGTCGAGGAGTTCGTCATGCGGCTCAACGGCCGGCAGACGATCTACCAGATGATCCAGCTCGCCGAGGAGGTGCGCAAGCGGGGCGGGCAGCCGGAAGAGCCGCTGACCTACAAGCATCGCTACCAGGGCCTTCTGATGGAGCGGATTCGCGGCCGCCTGGAGGCGCTCGCGGTTGGCCGGGCGACGCCCTTCGATTGGACGGTGCCGGGCAGCCACGAGCTGCTCGACGAGCTGCGGCGGCGGGGCGTGATGCTGTACCTGGCCAGCGGCACCGACGTGGCCTTTGTCCGCCGCGAAGCGGAGCTGCTGGGACTGACGCCGTACTTCGGCGAACACATCTACGGGGCGCTCGACGAGTATCAGAACTTTTCGAAGAAGATGATCATCGAGCGGATCTTGCGCGACCATCGATTGCAAGGCGACGAGCTGCTCGGCTTCGGCGACGGCTTTGTCGAGATCGAGGAGGTCAAGCGCGTCGGCGGCGTGGCGGTGGCCGTGGCCAGCGACGAGGTCAAGCGCCAGGGCATCAACGCCTGGAAGCGCGACCGGCTCATCCGGGCGGGGGCGGACCTGGTCATCCCGGACTATCGCGAGCGATCATCGCTGTTGCGCTTGCTGTTCGGCGACGAGGCGATTCGGGCGTAACCCCTGGCGGACGCTAAGCCGCAAGCGGCAGTTTTGTTGCGGCGAGAAGAGCCGGTTCCTGCTATCATGTCGTTGCCCCTGCTCGTTATCCCCTACACCGCACTTTTTGAGGATCGCCATGCTCCGCATCCGCTTGCTGCTCGCTGTCGCGCTGATGACGACCCCGACGGCGCTCTTGTCCGCTCAGGAGAATCCCTGGCTCCGCTCCGCCAGGAGCGGGCCGTGGTCGGCGCCGGCGACGTGGGTCGGCGGCAAAGTCCCTGGGCCGGGCGCGCTCGTGCACATCCGGCCCAATCACGCCGTCGTTTATGATGTGGAATCGACCGCCGTGCTCCGGGCCGTGAACGTCGGCGGCACGCTGACTTTCGCGCGCGATCGCAACACGCGCCTCGACGTCGGCCTGCTGCGCATCGCTCCCGGCGACGCGCCCAGCGAAGAGGGCTTCGATTGCGACGCCCATTCTGTGGACCTGCCGGAAGACATGCCGCGGCCAGCCCTCGAAATCGGCACGCCCAACGACCCGATCCCGGCGAAGTTCACCGCGCTGGTTCGCCTGACCTACATTCCCGGCACGAACAAGGAATCGCTCCCGGCCCTGGTTTGCTGCGGCGGACGGCTGGATTTGCACGGCAGCCCGTTGAACAGGACGTGGATTCGACTCGGCGCCACGGCGAAAAAGGGCGAGTCCGTTGTCACCGCGTCCGAAGCGCTCACCGGCTGGAAGGCCGGCGATCGCGTCATCCTCACCGCCACGAAGAGCGATCGCAACAGCGGCGGCACCTTCCGGCCCGGCAAGAGCGATCGTGAAGCGCAGACCGAAGAACGCGTCGTCAAGGCCGTCAAGACTTCCGAAGTCTCGAAAGACTTCGGAAGTCTGATCACGCTGGATCGGCCGCTCGGCTTCGAGCATGCCGGCGCCGGCGATTTTCGCGGCGTCGTCGCCAACCTGAGCCGCAACGTCGTCATCGAGTCGGCCGACCCGAAGGGGATCCGCGGCCACACGATGTACCACCGCGGCTCGGCCGGCGCCATCAGCTACGCCGAGTTCCGGCACCTGGGCAAGGAGAACGTCCTCGGCCGCTACAGCATCCACTATCATCTGTGCGGCAACACCATGCGCGGCAGCTACGTGCAGGGCGCGTCGATCTGGGATTCGCACAACCGCTGGATCACGATCCACGGGACCAACTACCTCGTGGTCCGCGATTGCGTCGGCTACCAGTCCATCGGCCACGGCTACTTCCTGGAAGACGGCACGGAGATCCTGAATGTCCTCGATCGCAATTTGGCCGTGCAGGCTTTCCGCGGCAAGCGGCTGCCCAAGCAGGTGCTGCCGTTCGACGGCAACGACGGCGCCGGCTTCTGGTGGGCCAACAGCCTGAACACGTTCACCAACAACGTGGCCTGCGAAAATGACCGCTACGGCTATCGTTACGAAGCGACACCGACGAGCGCGATGAAGCTGACGCTGCCGGTGCTGCAGCCCGACGGCAAGCGCCAGCTCGTGGACATCCGCACGCTGCCCTTCGTGCGCTGCGACGACAACGAAGCCTGCTGCGACGGCCTGTATGGGTTCAACCTGGGCGAAGGGGTGAACCGCGTCGGTCCGGACGAGCGGCATCCATTTATCATGCGCAACACCAAGATCTGGGAAACGCACTACGCCTTCCGCGTGCAGGCGCCGTGCGTCCTCACGGAGAACATGACGATCCACCGGGCGGTGTACGGCGTCTATCATCCGAACTACGACCGGCACGTGTACAAGAACCTCACGATCAGCCAGACCGACACCGAGCCGTTCAACCGCGGCCACGATGACCTGAGCGTCCAGTACGGGCCGCTGGTGGTGGACGGCTTGACGTTTGCCGGGATCCGGCCAAGCTCGGCGCCGATCATTCAACTTTCCGACAACAACCCGACCGGCAAGGCGGAGACGCACATCCGCGGGCTGAAGCTGGTCAACAACGCCGCCAAGCGGCCGCTCATCGACACCGGCGTCGGACCGAAGCCCAAGCCGAAGACGCCGACCAGCGTGCCGATCTTCGTGCACGATTGGTTCGCTCCGGGCCTGCACGCCAAGGTCGTGCGCGTCAACTCCGGCGACCTGAAGAACGACGGGCTGAACTACAGCGCGAAGCCGCCGTTCACCGGCCGCGACGTGCTGGCGGCCGAGGTCAAGGGGACCGCGTTTCCGTCGGTGCTCGATCCGGTGGATGATCTGCCGCCGGCGACGGTGATCACGCACCTGATTCCGCAGAAGGGCAAGCTGCTGGTGCGCGGGACCGCGTCCGACAACGGCACGATCGCGAAGGTGGTGGTCAACGGCCGGGCGGCGACCGCGGTGCGGCCGAACTTCGCGGAGTGGCGGGTCACGGTGGAAGGACGCGAGGTCAGCGCCCATGCGGAAGACGCGGCGGGGAATGTAGAAGGGACGCCGCATCGGGTCGCGGCGCCGTGAACGATCCGTGTCAACGCCAGGACCCGTTAGCGCACGCCGGCGACGTGCGTGCGCTAAACGGGTCCGTGTTTTTTCCACTATGTCAATTCGAAGGTTCGACCCAGGTCGCGCAGATTCAGAAAGCGCCGCAGCCAGTCGTCCACCTGGGCGAACGACCAATCGGGCTTGGCGAAATCGACGCGATGGGTCAGCCCGCTGGCCGCCGGCCATTCGCGAACGCCGGGCTCCAGCTCGACGGCCGTCAATTCGCCGTGGTGGCCACCCCCCAGATGCAGGGCCCAGTGGGTTGAGCATTCTTCAAGCCAGGCGCCGCGGCCGGCGGGCTGGATGGCGACCTCTTGCAATTCGCGATGGATGAAGCACTTGGCCTGCACGAGGGTCATCGATGCCGGGAAGACCACCTGGGCGAGATGCGGACGGGCCTTGGGGAGCGTGAGGATGCGCAGCTCGATCTCCGGGAAGTCGGCGAGGCGCTCGTTTTCCAGGTAGGGCCGATCTTTGGCCGACACCGGCCGAAGCTGGCAGCACCAGCGGTTGGCCTCCTTGCTCCAGCGATAGCCGAGGTGGGCCGCCGGGTCGGCGTGGAGCGTGTGCCAGAGCTTGTCGAAGCTGCTCGGCCGGCCGTTGGCGCCCGACGACGGCTGGGCGACCAGCAGCCAGCGCCGGGCCTTGCGGGCCAGGCGCAGCAGGTCGTTTTCCAGGAGCCGGTCCGCTTCGACGATGATGACCAGATCGAACGGGCTTTCGGTGAACTTGCTGAACTCAGGGTTCTTGCCGAGCGCCGCGACGGTCCCTGCCAGGAGCGAGGCATAGCGCGGCATCTGGGCGACGAATTGCGGCGCCGATTCTTGCAGGAAGCTCGCCCACTGGCGGGCAAACAGGCAGGCGGCTTCGTCGTTTTGCCTCAGCTCGTGCCAGCGCGACTGGGCCTCGGCCACGGCGCCGTGGGTCAGCGCCGCGGGGATCGCCTCCGTCTCAAGCTGCTTGCACAGGGTCTGCCAGGTCGCCGTCAGCGGTTGTTGCTCTCGTTCAATCGCGGCGATCTCGGCGCGCCAGGCATTGCCGCGACGCTCGCATTCCGAGGCAACCAGGGCGCCCCGTTCGGCCGCGACTTGCTGCTCCGCTTGCAGGCGCTCGTCGGCGAGCCGCTGCAGGTCGGCGGCCATGGCAGCCAGCGCTTCGTTCGTCGCGGCGCTGCGTTGCTCCAGGTCCGCCAGCCGTTGGTTCAAGCCCCGCGTGACCGTGGCCCGCCACCAGGCCGCCGTCCACCAGCGCCCCTGCTGTTTCGCGGCGCACAAGGGCCGCAGCGCGTCGCATTCGTCGGTCAGGCGTTGCCGCTCGCTTTCCAGCTCGACCTGGCGGCGCTCGCAATCCTGTTCGTCCTGCTCGCACCTGGCGGCGCGGGCGTGGTAATCCTTGATCAGTTCGACGATCTGCATGGCGAACGGCCCGGACGGCAGCGTCTTGCCCGACCCGGGGATCCCCTCGGCCTCGCGGCGCACCTCGGCGGGCGCGTCGTCGAGGCGCTTGAGCATGGTTTGCCGCCGCTGCTCCAGGGCCTGGTGCCGCAACGCGACGTCGAGCAGTTGCGGCCAGAGTTGCTCTTCGTCGTGGCGACGGCGGCAACGGTCTTCGGCTTCGATCCGGCCGGCGTGCGCCTTGGCGAGGGTGTGCGACTGGAACAACTGGCGCTGGGCGTCGAGCGTGCAGGCGCGGATACTGGGCGTCAGTTGCTGGGCGTTCTCGGCGGCATCGAGGAAGCGAACGGGGAGCACCGGGTCGCGATCCAGGAGGCGCCCGAGGACCTGATCGAGATGCGCCGGCTGCTGGGCCAGCAAGAGCACACGTTGGCCGGCGCGTGCGGCCCTGGTCGCGATGTCGGCAAGCACGGCCGCGGCCTGGCCGGCGCGGGCGCGCAGCAAGGCCAGATCGGGCGACGCGAACAGGCGGGCGACGGCGCAGCCTTCCGCCGCCGTCAATCCGGAGGAAGTCCGCGGCGACGAAGTCCGTGGCGCGGCCGCGCCGTCGAGCATGCGCGGCGTCACGGGCGTCAGCGCGTCGACCTTGCCCGCAAGCAGGGCCCGCAAGGTGTCGACCAGGTCGGCGGCGGGGGCAAGCTGGTGAGAGGCCGAGTGAGAGGCCGAGCCGTTGGCCGGGGCGGGGAGTTGATGGGCATACAGATGGCCCTGGCGTTGGGCCAGCGCCAGGGCTTCCGCTTGCTGCGCGAACGTGGCCTGGCGAAACCAATCTTCCCAGGCAAACGCGGCGGCGCGCACCGGGTGTGTCTCGGCGTGATCACCTGTCGTGGCGGCGATCGGAAGTGTGGCTGGACCGGCGCGCTCCGTCGCTTTCATGGCGCCACCTCGGCCGATCCAGAGGCCATCGAGTCAACCATGCGCTTCCTGCCAGAGACGTTGCTCCGAGCAGCCTGTCGAGAAACCGTGGGCGTTCTTGCTTGGGGCGTTCTTGCCGGGGGCTTTCTTGTTGGCTCCAGCCGTTCCTGCGGACCAGTTCCGTTGGAGAGTGATGCGACGATGCCGTCATCCCTGAGTTGCACAGGACGAAGGGGGGCGCCAAACCGCGCGGTCCCCGCGTGGAGCCGCGCCAGTATTAGACGTTGTCCAACCACCAACGTATTGATCCCCCTGGTATTTCTCAAGCAAATTTCGCGTAGAATCCATGAATCCCGTGCTGTCTACTTCCCCTCCACGCGCACCACCTCGATATTTAACTTGCCCAGCACACGGACCACCGGCAACAACGGCGTCAGCGACCGCTCATCATGCCAGCTCTGATCGCTGATCTTCAAATGCGCCGCGCCCACGCGGCCCAGCCCCAGCGTCGCGTCCAGCGAGCGCCAGCGACCGTCGATCCACACTTCGGTCCACATGTGGAAGGCGAACACCGGACCGCTGGAAACGTCGGCGTAGATCAGCCCCATCGCCGTCTTGGCGGGGATGCCTTCGGCACGGCACATCGCGGCGGTCAGCATCGCAAACTCGGTGCAGTCGCCCACCAGCGTTCGGGCGACATGATCCGCGGGGGCCAAGCCCTCGTGATTGCCGATCCGCATGCGATCGTGCACCCATTTTTCTATTTTCCTGGCTTTTTGCCAAGGTTGTGTTGCGTCCCCGGCCGCTTGTTTGGCAAATTCGCGGACTTTGGCATCCGCGCTCGTGATAAAGTAGGAACTCTGCGTAAACTCGGCAGCAGGCTCATCTCCTTTGTCCGTCCCCGCATCGTGGCGCACGTGCAACTCCAGCGTGCTCCCTTTGACGTTCTTCACATCTTGCCGGCCGTCCCGGGCGAACGTGCTGGCCACGTCCTCTTCGCCCTTCACGCTGATCCGATAGACCGCCGCCGCAGTGTCGTGCGGCCGGACGATCCTCTGTTTGAGACGCACGTAGTGGCTGACGCCAACATCCAAAGCCGGCGCGGTCCCTGCCGGCGCCAGCGCGAACGACCTGGTCGCCTGATACATGGTCACCGTGCCCAGGCCGGGAATGTCCGTCTGCGAACGCACCGGCATCAAGTTCTCGTCGAGCCAGGCGCTGAACGGCGGCAACTGGAAGTTGCCCACCTTCTGGGCCTTGGCGTCCACCCGCAGCAGCCGGCGCTTGTGCTTGCCGCCGAACAGTTCCACTTCCTCCTCGTCCTTCACCTCCACGCTGGTCACGACGACCACGTTGATCGTCGGCTCGAAGCTCTTGTAAGAGAACGAGTCGCCGGGCTTGACCTTGCGGTCCCGGAACACTGTTTTCTGCTTGTAAACGCTCAGCACTTCCGGATCCCAGGGCGTCGGGTTGAGCACGGTGCTCTTGTCGCGGGTGAGCGTCAGCCGTTTGCCGTCCACCGTGCCGATGATCTCCAGCGCCTTGTTCTTGCCGACCATCTGCTTCATGAACGTGCCGAAGACCGTGCCTTCGGGCAGCTCGTGCGTGCCGTTGTCCATGGCGAGCTGGATGACGTCCTTGAAGCGCTTGACATTGAGGCGCAGCTCGATGGCGGAGCGATAGGTCTTGAGACCGTCCTGGTCGATTTCCTCGACGATCGTGTGCACATGGCCGGAACGGGCGCCTTGCAGGTAGGCGGCTTCCCACCACTCCGCGACGATCTTGCGGCGTTCCTGGGCGCCGAGCGTCGACGTGACCGCCAGCCAGGCCGCGGCCGCGAACGCCCACGCCCGCGCCTTCGCCCGCGCGCAACCTCGGAGATTCCGGACGAGGGTTTCGACAGTACCAAGGCGGCGCATGACAAGCTCCGCAGGAGAGTGATGGGGAACCTGTGACGACACCATGTCCACGCGGTCTCACGGGAGATGACGTTTCGCTCTTTTCCCTAATCATAACCCGCCATCGCCGGCGGCGGCGAGGGGGCGCCGCGAAGATCGGCATTTCCGGCGTCTCAGGATGCCAAAGATTCCGACGTGGGACCATGTGCGGTTTATGCCGCACGCATGTTCACATGATCCCAAGCGTCCCACCGGCGCAACCTGCTTGTTCCCAATGATTTTCATTTTGGGCTTGGCCCGCTTCTAGAATCGAGTCGCGGCGATGGCCGCGTGGAGATTCGCGAACTATACTTGATCAGCACCGCTCTCCCCCGCGGCCGGTTCTCCAATTTACCATTCCCCGAACACAGGGCGTCGATGACACCGACCAATATGACGGAGCTGTTGCTGCAGGATCGCTACGGCGATTTCGTTCTGACCGACGCCGTGCGTCCGTCGCTCGATCGCCAGGTGGTGCCGCGGCAGGGCTACCGCATCGAAACCTACCGCGACACCAAGGCCGGCTTTCAGGTGCCGGTGCTGGCCGCCGCCGTGTCGCGCGAGCGGCTCTTCGACGTCTTTCTCGATCTGCTGGAGCCGCTCGGCGAAGTGGTCGACGCCATCCTCGAGACCAGCCACGACCGCGACGGCAACCATCATCTCGACCTGTATCGTGAGGCGATCGACCTGCCGGTGCTCAAGAGCTATTGCTGCGACTACGAAGAGCTGCTGATGCAGGACGGCTGCACCGGCATTGCCGTGCTGTCGACCTCGGGGCCGATGGAAGTGCAGTTTGACGAGCACAAGCTCCTGGTCGTGTACGCCGCCAACCTGAAGCCGTTTGCCGCGCTGCTCGACAGCCACGGCATCCGCCGCGACGACAAGCTCAAGCTCATCACCGAAGGCGAGCACCTGCACAGCACCGACCCGAAGCACCGCGACGCCTTCGAGCAGCTCTGCTGCCGGCTCGGCGTCGGCGAGGCGGTCGAGCGGGTTAATTGGTAAGCTCGTAATCAGCGCGCCCGCCACACTTCGACCAGCGCCACCAGGAACAACCCGATGCTGATCACCGCGTTGACGTGGAAAAACGCCTGGTTGACGCGCGTCAGGTCGTTCGGCGACACCATGGCATGTTCGTAAATGAGCAGCGCCGCGACGGCGCTGATGCCCGCCAGGTAGACAATACCCAGCGGCGGATTCGCCAGGAAATATAGCGCCGCCAGCAAGCCGAGCATCACCACGTGGCACCCGGATGCCACGCGCAGCGCCGGGCCGACGCCGATGGTCGCCGGCACGCTGTGCAGCTTCGCCCGGCGGTCGAAGTCGGCGTCCTGGCAGGCGTAGATGATGTCGAAGCCGGCCACCCAGAACAGGACAGCGCCGCCGAGGGTGAGCGGGATGTGGAGGTCGTCGAGTCCGAGGATCGCGATCCACGCCGCCAGCGGGGCCAGCAGCAGTGACGCGCCGAGCCAGAAATGGGCCAGCGCCGTGAAGCGTTTGGTGTACGAATAGGCGCAGATGAATACGAGGACCGGCGCCGCCAGGTAGCTGGGCCACGGGTTAGGCGGGTCGGCGCGATAGAAGAGGAAGGCAGCGGCGACGAAGGCGACGGAGCACGTCAGCGTGAACAGCCGCACGGCCCCGACGCTGAGCTGTCCCGCCGGCAGATGGCGCGACGCGGTGCGCGGATTGGCGGCGTCGAGGCGGCGATCGGCGAGCCGGTTGAACGCCATGGCGGCGCTGCGGGCGAAGACCATGCACAGCAAGATGCCGGCGAGCTCGATCCAGGCGAAGGCGCCTTTCTTGTGCCAGGCGAGGACGGCGCCAAACAGTGCGAACGGCAGCGCGAACAGCGTGTGGCTGAAGCGAATCAGGGCGAGGATGTGCCGCACGCGTTGCATTCTTCGGCTCCCGATGCTTCCTTGGCGCCCGAACCCCAAGAATCGTTGCGCTCATCTTGGGGCTTGCGGTTCAGGATAGGCGCCGAGACTTCCGCAGTCTCCGGCAAGGTCCCGGTGCGGACCAGGGCTTCGAGCGCCAGGGCAATGTGCTGGCCGATGCCCGGCAACGCGCGCAAGCCGCGGCGGCCGCGCTCTTCCACGATCCGCTCGACGGGTTCATCGAGACCAAGGATGGTCTCCGCCGCGCGGCGATAAGCCCGCACACGATACAAACTGGCTTGCTGGTCGCCGAGATAACGGGCGCGATGCATCAATTGTTGAGCGATGGTGCGATTGTCCATGGATTTCTCCCTCCTGTATATTATACGCATGTACATTATGCGATGGCGAGGAAATGGGCATAAACGAAGGACCTTTGCATCGCTGGTGTGTGTGTGTGTGTGTGGCGCAATGCAATCCATCGGCAGATCGGCCCGGCGCTCGGTGGGGAATGTCCGGAACGAGGCTAGCACCTTAACTTGACTGCTTTACACGACTTACGATAGCATCATCTCAATGATAGCCGAACGAGGCGCGAGTGTCCGGCTTGATGGCGTCCACAAGACGTTTCCCAATGGTTTCGAGGCACTGCGCGGCGTGGACCTGGGCGTCGAGCCGGGAGAATGGCTGGTCCTGGTCGGTCCATCGGGTTGCGGCAAGACCACGACGTTGCGGATCATCGCTGGCCTGGAGATGGCCGACCGCGGCTCGATCGCCATCGGCGGCAACGAGATGGGCGCAGTGCCGCCATGGCGGCGCGGCGTGGCCATGGCGTTTCAGAGGCCGGCGCTGGCGCCGACGTCGACCGTCCGCCAGAACCTGGCACTGGGAACGCCGGAAAACGCCGGCGATGTAGTCGCGGTGGCCGAGGTTCTCGGCCTTACCGCGGAGCTGGACCGGTTGCCGCATCAGCTGTCGGGTGGCCAGCAGCAGCGGGTCAATTTGGGGCGGGCTTTGGCGCGGCGGGCGCCGGTTTGCCTTCTGGATGAGCCGCTTGGACACCTGGACGCGCCATTGCGGGATGAGCTGAGGCGTGAGTTGCTGGCCTGGCATCAGCGGGGTCCGGGAACGGTTATTTCCGTAACCCACGATCCCCGCGAAGCCTGGGCGCTGGGCCAGCGCGTGGCGGTCATGGAGCAGGGGCGCGTGTTGCAGGTTGGTCCCCCCGCCGACGTCTACCGGCAGCCGTGCAGCCGCTTCGTGGCGGCGTTCTTCGCTGAAGGTCCGATGAATTTTTTCGAAGTTCAGCTGCGGAATGCCGGGGATTCGCTACAATGGTTTGCAAGCCATTGGCCCGACCCCATCCCCGTCAGCAGCCTGCACGTGAGTCAAGCGGAAGCGAGTCAAACGGAAGTGACCCTGGGTTTGCGGGCCGAAGACGTGCGAGTCGGCCCGCCGGGCCGGCACACCATCAAGGCAACCTTGATTGAACGCACGCCGCGCGGCTGTTGGGTCACCGGCGACATGAACGGCCGAACGATCACGGGTTGGTCGGAAGTCCCCGTGACGAGCGGCACACCCGTGGGAATCGCGATGGACTGGACGAAGGCCTATATGTTTGATCGCGTCACAGGGGCAACCCTGCACGCTCCCCTCGGTTGACAGCCGGGGTGCGCTCGGGCGCTGCGCGCTTGACCGCAAAAAGTGGGCCTGGACCCACTTTTTTTGCTTTAGAGGCTATCCGAAAAGGGGTCTGACCCCTTTATCGGATAGCCTCTTATAGGGACGAGGTCGTCATGAAAGGTTCGGACCTGCTGCGGATCGTGGACCAGATGCACCACGAGAAGAACATCGACCGCGAGATCATTTTCTCGGGGATCGAGGCGGCGCTGCAGTTGGCGGCCCAGAAGAAGTACGGTGAAGAAACGCTGGTCGCCGTGAGCATTGACCGCGACTCGGGCGAGATTCAGGCCAAGAAGGGCGACGAGGCGATTGACCCGGCCGAGCTGGGCCGCATCGCCGCCCAGAGCGCCAAGCAGGTGATGATCCAGAAGATTCGCGAGGCCGAGTGCAACGCGGTCTTCGACGAATACGCGGCCATGAAGGGTGACCTGGTGCATGGACCGGTGTCGCGCGTCGAAGGCAACGCGGCCATCGTCACCCTGGGCAAGACCGAGTCGATTTTGCCGCGCGGCGAGCAGATTCCGGGCGAGACGCACCACGTCGGCGAGCGGATCAAGGCGGTGATCCTCGACGTGAAGAAGCAGGGCCACCGGGTGAAGATCATCCTGTCGCGGACGCACCCCGATTTCGTGCGGCGGCTGTTCGAGAACGAGATTCCCGAAATCGCCGACCGCACCATCGAAATCAAGGCCATCGCCCGCGAGGCCGGCTATCGCTGCAAGATCGCCGTGTCGAGCATCGACCTGAAGGTGGATTGCGTCGGCGCCTGCGTCGGCGTCCGCGGCAGCCGCATCAAGAACATCGTCGACGAGCTGGGCGGCGAGCGCATCGACATCGTCCGCTGGAACGATTCGCTGCAGGTGATGATCCCCAACGCCCTGCAGCCGGCCCAGATCGACGAGATCTTCCTCTACCCGCGGCTGGGCCGGGCCATCGTGCTCGTCAAGGAAGATCAACTGTCGCTGGCGATCGGCCGCCGCGGCCAGAACGTGCGGCTGGCGTCGAAGCTGGTCGGCTGGGACATCGAGATCATGACCATGGAGGAGCTGACCGAAGGCGTCGAGCGGGCCGAGAACTGGTTCCGCTCGATCCCCAACATTCCCGACGACGTGCGCGAAAGCTACATCGAGCGCTTCATCGAAGAGGGCTTCCTGTCCTACGACGACCTGACGTGCATCGACGCCGCCGAACTTTCGGAAATCTGCGGCGCCGACGAAGAGACCGCCGACGAGATCATCCTCTTCGCCGAGGAGATGGCCGAGAAGCTGGAGAAGGAGGCGCAGGCGAAGGCGGCCGCCGGTGAGCCGGGGGACACGCACATCGGCCGGAGTGTGACGGTTCCGCAGAAGGCCCAGCTCAGCCCCGAGCAGCGGTTGTTTGGAGCGGAGACGCCGGCCGAGCCTCAGGAAGCGACGCCGACGCTGGAGACGCTGTTTGGCCCTGATACGGGCGCGGCTGCCGAGACGCCGCCTGCTGGCGCCGAGCCGACGCCGGTTGAAGGGATGCCCGCGGAAGCCGAGGCGGCGCCTGCTGACGCACCGGCTGACGCAGCGGTTGCCGAGACATTGCCCGAAGAATCGGCGCCCGAGGAATCGTTAGCGGCGCCCGAGTTAGCGGCGCCGGAGGCCGCGACCGGGAGCGCGGCGCCGGCAGTGCCCCAACCGGAAGCCGAGGCGCCGGCAGAGCAGCCGGTGGACCAAGCGGAACCCGTGGCGGTGGAACCCGTGGCGGCGATTGCCGAATCCACCCCGGCGCCGATGGAACCGCCGGCGCC
>JAKEET010000017.1 GCA_022616435.1 Gemmataceae bacterium | reverse complement strand
CACTAGCAAAGGTCCACCGAGGCGCTCGGTGGGTTTGAGCAGACATACTCAGTCGTGGCAAAGTCTAGCA
The DNA here is from genome assembly GCA_022616435.1 of Gemmataceae bacterium. Taxonomy (GTDB): domain Bacteria; phylum Planctomycetota; class Planctomycetia; order Gemmatales; family Gemmataceae; genus JAKEET01. Next base: position 3,802 of record JAKEET010000017.1, on the reverse strand, counting down.
GTTAGGAGAACGCCTTCCATGAACGTGAAGATGATGAGCTGGGCCGTGTTGGGACTGATCGTGCTGCTGATCACTGCCAGCCCGGTGCTGGCGAGCACGGATACGGACAAAGCACCCTCGGGCTCCACCGTGGCGTTCTACGGGACGGCGGTGGGGGCAGGCCTGGGAGCGGCCTTCACGATCGTTGGCGCGGGCTACGGCTTCGGTCGCATCGGCGCGTCGGCATTGGAGAGCATGGCCCGCCAGCCGGAAACCGCCGGTCAGATACAAACCGCCATGCTGATCATCGCCGCCTTGCTCGAAGGCGCCACGTTCTTCAGCCTGGCCATCTGCATTCTGCTGGTGGTGCTCTAGGATTTCTCTCCAAGCCGGACCGATGGCCATCGGCCGGCTTGCATCCCTCGAGGTTTGCGATGAACCGCGTGTTGCTTGCCGCGGGAATCTGTCTCGCGGCCCTGGTGATCCTGATGCTGGCCGCCGACCTGAATCCCGTGCAGGCCGCCGGCGAGGCCGGCGCCGAGAAGAAGAACCCCCTCGCGTTCCGGGTGGATCTGGGCCTGTGGACGCTTGTAGTCTTCCTCCTATTGTTGCTCGTCCTAAGTCGCGTGGCCTGGAAGCCGATGCTGGAAGGACTCCAAAAGCGCGAGGACAACATCCGCGGCGCCATCGAGGAGGCGGAGAAGACCCGCCAGGACACCAAGCGGCTTCAGGCCGAGCTGAAGGCGCGGCTCGACAAGGCCGGCGAAGAGGTCCGCGGCATTCTCGACGAGGCCCGCCGCGACGCGCAGGTGCTCAAGGAAGAAATGATCTCTACGGCCCGCGGGGAAATCCAGACCGAACGCGATCGGCTTCGCCGGGAGATCGACACCGCCAAGGACCAGGCGCTCAAGCAGATTTGGGAACAGTCGGCCCAGCTCGCAACGTTGATCGCCGCCACGGCGATCCGCCGCGAACTGACGCCCAACGACCACCGCCGACTGGTGGACGAAGCCCTGGCGGAACTGCATGAGGCCGGACAGGAACGGGTGCAAGAGGTTCAGGCCGCCCGCGCGTAGAAGTTGTTTCCCATACCAGCCCGGAGCGCTAGCGACGGCGTCATAGCTTCATGGACATCGACCAGCAGCCGGATATCGTCGCCAAGCCTGTGACCGCCGACGTGGGGGCCCAGCAGGTAGCCGGCGTCTACGCCGAGGCCCTGCTGAATGCCGCCGAGAAGCGCGGCCAGGTTGACGAGGTTTACGCCGAACTGAGGGAGTTGGTGGAGAAGGTAGCGGGCGCCGATCCGCAGCTGGCCGCCTTCTTCATGAGCGGCACGATTGGCCGCGATCGCCGCGGCGCCGCCTTGCGGTCCGCCTTCGAAGGCCGCTGCAGCGAGTTGCTGTTCAACTTCCTGCTGGTCCTGAACGACCACGAACGGTTAGAGCTGATTCGGCCCATCCGAGCGATGTATCGCCGGCTCCGCGACCAGCGGGCCCGGCGGATGCGCGTCCAGGTCTACACCGCCGCGCCGCTGGCCGACGACCAGCGCCGCCGCCTCGAACAGGAGGTTCGCGACGCCCTGCATCTGGAGCCGGTCCTCGAGACCCACGTCGAGACCGACCTGATCGGCGGCCTGATCGTTCGCGTCAATGACTGGGTCTACGACGGCTCGATCCGCACCCGGCTGGAAACCATCCGCAAGCAACTGATTGAGAGAAGCAGTCATGAGATTCAAAGCCGACGAGATCGTTTCAGTTCTGCAGACGGAAATTGAGCAGTACCGCACGAAACTGGAGGCCCGCGAGACCGGCCGGGTGCTCGAGGTGGGCGACGGCATCGCCCGCATCTACGGCCTGTCCGGCGTCATGGCCGGCGAGATGGTCGAGTTCGCCCGCGTTGGCGTCCGCGGCGTCGCCTTCAATCTCGAAGAGAACTCGGTCGGCGTCATTATTCTTGGCGAGTACCTGGAAATTGAAGAAGGCGACGAGGTCCGCACCACCGGCGAGCTGCTCCGCGTCCCCGTCGGCGACGCGGTGATTGGTCGCGTGGTCGACCCCCTTGGCAACCCGCGCGACGGCAAAGGGCCGATCGTCACCTCGTTGTCTCGGCCGGTGGAATTCACCGCTCCCGGCGTCGCCGGGCGGCAACCGGTCAATCAGCCGCTGCAAACCGGGATCAAGTGCATCGACGCGATGACGCCGATCGGCCGCGGCCAGCGCGAACTCATCATCGGCGACCGCAAGACCGGCAAGACCGCCATTGCCATCGACACCATCATCAATCAGCGCGAAGGGAACGTGATCTGCGTGTATGTCGCCGTCGGTCAGAAGGAAGCGACCGTGGCCCAGGTGGTCGAGAACCTTCGCAAGTACGGCGCCATGGACTACACGATTGTGGTGGTGGCGTCGGCCGCGGACCCGGCCCCGCTCCAGTACTTTGCCCCGTACGCCGGCTGCGCCATGGCCGAGTATTACATGTACGAGCAAGGGCGCGACACGCTGTGCGTCTATGACGACCTGTCCAAGCAGGCCGCCTCCTACCGCCAGCTGTCGCTGCTGTTGCGCCGCCCGCCGGGCCGCGAGGCCTATCCCGGCGACATTTTCTACTGCCATTCGCGGTTGTTGGAACGATCCGCGAAGCTGGCCGAGCGCTGGGTCATCGTACCGGGCGACGCCGACCAGAATAAGGCCACCGACGATTGGGGGGTCAACAGCGCGGCCAACGGCAGCGAGCGACGCCATTCTGGCCAGAAGGGCAAGGTCTACGTCGGCCCGCTCGAAAAGGAACATGCCGAGAAGCACGATCTACCGAAGTTTCCAGGCTGTAAGCTGACCAAGGTAGTCGGCACCGGCGGCTCGCTGACCGCCTTGCCCATCGTCGAGACGCTGGAAGGCGAGGTCTCTGCCTACATCCCGACCAATGTGATTTCGATCACCGACGGCCAGATTTATCTGCAGCCCGACCTGTTCCTGGCGGGCGTGCGGCCGGCTATGAACGTCGGCATCAGCGTCTCACGGGTCGGCGGCAAGGCCCAGATTCCCGCCATGAAACAGATCGCCGGCAGCCTGCGGCTCGACCTGGCCGCGTTCCGCGAGCTCGAAGCCTTCGCCCAGCTCGGCACCGAGCTGGACAAGGCGACCCAGTCGCAGCTCGACCGCGGCTACCGCATGGTCGAGATCCTCAAACAGCGGCAATTCCAGCCGATGCCCGTGGTCGATCAGGTCATGAGCATCTACGCGGGCGCCAAAGGTTACTTGGACAAGATCCCGGCCCGCCAGGTGGCGGCCTGGGAAGAGCAGTTCCTCCGCTTCATGCGCGAGCAGATGCCGGAGGTACGCAATGCCTTATTGAAAGAACGCAAACTGACGCCGCAGATTGAGGAACAGTTGAAGAAGGGGATCGAGTTCTTCCAGACGCAGTTCCAGGCGCCGGGAGATGGAAAGGCGTAGAATTGCTGTTGAAGGCTGAACGCCGTGAGTCAACCTGCTCCGCGTGTCTATCGCGGCGGCTCTGACCTGACGCCAACGCTGCGGGACGTCAAACTTGATCCTCGTACGGGGTTGCTGCAACCGACACACGGCGTGTCGCTCAGTTCCGATCCGGGTGAGCTGCAACGCTTCGGGGGAGCTTACGAAGTAGTGAGCATCCCCGACGGATTGGTGATCCGGCAAAGAGGCAGGCGGCCGACGCACTACGAGTTGATGCCGGCCGAGCCCATGACTCTTGAGCGCTACCGAGAACTTCTTGGCAGCGTTGTCCTCAAGCCTCCCTAGACGGGAATAGGCACAGATGTCTGCGAATCATGATTCTCCGTTGGTAATTT
>JAKEET010000016.1 GCA_022616435.1 Gemmataceae bacterium | reverse complement strand
GGCTTCGTACGCGCGAACCGTGCCGGGCTCGCGACGATCGGGAACCAGCACGGTCAGCCGGATGCCTTCGGGGATTTGATCGACCGTGTGGCCGAGCGCGCCGCGCGCTTGCAGGGGCGCGAACACGTCGCCGCCGGGCGCCGGCGGCAAGTTCGGCGTGATGGGCGGCGTCGAGTGGCCGGCCGTCAACAATCCCGGCGCGCCGGGCGCATCGCGCGGAATCGCGTGCACGTTCGGCACGCTCGACGTGGTCGGCGTCGGCGCGGGCGCCGGAGCGGAGGTGTCGATCGATAGCTGCCGCGCGCCGGGCAAGCTCGCCAGAGCAGCGGTGCTGGCGGCGCTGGTGGCGGCGGGGATCGGCGGCGTGGTGGTGCGCGACGATTGGCCGCCGGGGTTGGCGCCGGTGGTCGGCGGCACCGGCGCCACATTGGGCGGTTTCACGCCCAGCAGGGGATCGTCCTTGGGTTTGCTGTCGCCGAACTTGCAGCCGGCGACGCTCAGGAGCAGGCACGCGCCGGCAAGGCCGACGAGCACGACGTGTCCGCGCGACGGGCGAGGCGACAGGTTGTTCGGGTTGTGCAGATTCATCAGTTTGCCGAGGCTACCGCTGCGCTGCGATCTCCAATAAAAAGGTATCGGCTATCCAGCAGGCCGACCTATAGTCTTTGTGAGGAAATTCCGCAATGGCAGCTGCCCAGACAGCGACTGCACGGATCGCAGTGATCGGGGGGGACGGCATCGGGCCGGAAGTGATCGAGCAGGCGATTCGCGTGGCCGACGCCGCCCTCCAGCGCGACGGGATCTCGTACGCGTGGCATCGCCTCCCCTGGAGCTCCGACTTCTACAAGAAAACCGGCGCGATCGTCCCGGACGACGGCTGGGACACGCTCAAGCAGCACGACGCGGTCTTTCTGGGCGCCGTCGGCGCTCCCGATGTGCCCGATACGGTCACCGTGCACGGCCTGCTGTTGCCGATGCGCCGCCGGTTCGATCAATACGTCAACCTGCGGCCGGCGTTCCTGTTCGACGGCGTGCAATCGCCGTTGCGCGACAAGGCGCCGGGCAGCATCGACATGCTTGTCTACCGTGAAAACACCGAAGGTGAATACGCCCCGGTCGGCGGCCGGCTCTATCCCGGCACGCCGCACGAGACCGCCGTGCAGACCTCGGTGTTCACGCGCCGCGGCTGCGAACGGATCATGCGGGCCGCGTTTCAGGGGGCGCGGCAACGCCGCAAGAAGGTCACGTCGATCACCAAATCCAACGCCCAGGTGTACAGCATGGGGCTGTGGGACGAGGCGTTCCGAGACGTATCCAGGGAGTTTCCCGACGTCGAAGCGCGCTCGCTGCTGGTGGACGCCGCCGCCATGGACTTCGTGCGCAAGCCGGAGGCGTTCGACGTGATCGTCGCCAGCAACCTGTTCGGCGACATCCTGACCGATCTGAGCGCCATCGTCACGGGGAGCGTCGGCCTGGCGGCGAGCGCGAACATCAACCCGGAGCGCGTCTTCCCCAGCATGTTCGAGCCGGTGCATGGCTCGGCCCCGGACATCGCGGGCAAGGGGATCGCCAATCCGCTGGCGGCGATCCTCTCGGCCAAGCTGATGCTGGACCACCTTGGAGACGTCAAGAGCGCCGCGGCGCTGCACCGCGCCGTGGCCAGGGTGCTGAAGGACGGCAAGACGCGGACGCCGGACCTGGGCGGAACCGCGACGACGGCGCAGATGGCGGACGCCGTCCTGGCGGCGCTGGCGGGATAGCAACGGGGCAGCCTCAATACGAACATTTCCCTGGAGTCCAGCCATGCCCGTCCTCTTGCTTGGCACGTTCGACACCAAGGGCGTTGAATATCAGTACGTCCGCGATCTGCTGCAAGCGGCGGGAGTCACGACGCTGACTGCCGACGCCGGTGTGCAGCCGCCGGTGTTCGCGCCCGACGTGCCGCGCGAGCGGATTTTTGAAGCCGCCGGGACCACGCTGGCCGCCGTCGCTCAGGCTGGAGACCGCGGGCGAGCGGTGGAGACCGCCGCGCGGGGAGCGGCGAAGATTGCGGCCGAGCTCCACAGTCAGGGCCGGGTGGACGGCATCCTCAGCCTGGGCGGATCGGCGGGGACGACCATCAGCACGGCGGCCATGCGCGCCCTGCCGTTCGGCGTTCCCAAGGTGATGGTCAGCACGCTGGCGAGCGGCCAGGTCAAGCAGTACGTGGGGGTGCGCGACATCCTGATGCTCCACTCGGTCGTGGACATCAGCGGCCTGAACCGCATCAGCCGCACGGTGCTCGCCAACGCTGCCTATGCGATGGCGGGGATGGTCGGGAGTCAGAAGTCGGAGGTCAGAAGTCAGAAGTCGGAAGTCGGAGGGCAGGGGGGAGGGGCGGGCGACGAGAAGCCGTTGATCACGGCGACGATGTTCGGGGTCACGACGCCGTGCGTGAGCGCGGCGCGCGCCATCCTGGAACAGCAGGATTACGAAGTGCTCGTTTTTCATGCGACCGGGACCGGAGGCATGACCATGGAATCGTTCATCGCCGACGGCATCATTCAGGGGGTCCTCGACATCACGACCACGGAGCTGGCCGACGAGTTGGTCGGCGGCGTCCTGTCCGCGGGGCCGGAACGGCTGACGGCCGCGGGCCTGCGCGGCGTGCCGCAGGTCATCTCGCTTGGCGCCCTCGACATGGTCAATTTCGGCCCGCGCGACACCGTGCCGGAGAAGTTCCGCGAGCGGCGCTTCTATCAGCACAATCCGACCGTGACCTTGATGCGGACCACGCCCGAGGAAAACGACCGGCTTGGCAAGGAAATCGCCCACAAGGCCAGCGCCGCCCGCGGACCGACCGCCGTGCTCGTGCCGTTGCGCGGCGTGTCGGCGATCGACAAGGACGGGCAGCCATTCTGGTGGCCCGAGGCGGATCAAGCGCTGTTCCAGAGCCTGCGCAACTGGATCAGCCCGAGCGTCAAGCTCGTCGAGCTCGACCTGCACATCAACGACCCGGAGTTCGCCCGGCTGGCGACCGACACGCTGCTGGAGATGATGCGCTCGGTGGAGATGCGCTCTGGCGAGATGCGCTATGGCGAGCGCCAGGAGCGGCCGGGCGCCGCGCGGTAGCTGGCAGCTCGGCGCGTCAACGCTGCTGGGCGCGCAGCAGCTCCAAGCAGCGTTCGGCAATCGGTCGGTCGGTGAACTGGAGGTCGGGGCCAGCGATGCGCAGCGCTTCGGCGAAAAGTTCAGCGGCCTTGGCGGTGTCGCCGGCTTCCAGGGCGAACGAGCCGCGCAGCGTTCGTGAGTTCGCCAGGACGGCTTTGTATTGCTGGAGGGCAGCGTCGTTTCGCAACAGCGGCTCCCCCGCCCAGACGAAGGCCATCCGCGCCAGCGCCGGCAGCTCGCGGGCGGCGCGAAGACTGAAGAGGCCCACCGCGGCGTTGCGCAGCCGCGCTTCCAGCGCCTCCGGGGGCAGCACTTTCTCCTGCATCTCTTCCATGCGCGCGATCACCTGGTCCGCGAACTCATACCTGCCCAGGGCCGCCGCGAACCATAAGCGGCATTGGTCGCCGTACGGCGAATGCTCGAGGTAGTCCAGCTCTTCGCCGGCGTCGCCCCAGCGCCCCAGTTGCATCAGCAGCCGGAAGCGCCAGTAATGCATGACCGTCTTCTCGTCCCCCTTGAGCTCGCCCGGCGTGATGCTGTCGAGCTGTTTGAGTCCTTCCAGCGCCAGGCCCATGCCGCGCTGGTCGAGGTATTCTTGATTGCGTTCGTCCACCCTGCGATAGGGATTTCGGTGAGCGACCAGGTAGCGTTCCAGCGGTTTGAGGCGGCCGGTTTGATTGGTGAAGTCGGTCCGGCGGCGCTTCACCTCCAGCTCGACCTTCTTCGTGAACGCGCCAAGCTTCCGTTCCTCGGCCTTGAAGTCGTCGACGAGCCGCTTGTCGCGCGCCTGGCGCCGGTCCTTTTCCAGCGCCTGCAGGGCCAACGTCAATTGCTCATGGGCGGCGTCCAGCAGATAGTCTCGGTGCAGGAAGTCGGCAAACTGGGTGCGGACGCTCCAATCGTCGGGCCTCAAGTCCAGGTAGTTCTGGAAGGCCACGGCGATCTGCACCTGGCGAATGTCGGTGCGTGCATTCCTGTCGCCGCCGCCGTGCCGGGTCCAGTAGCCCTCGATGTCATGAATCAAGCGCTGGGACATCAACAGCCAGCGGTAGCCGCGCGGTTCGTAAGGGTATTCGAGCACGGCGCGCTGCGACAGGCGCAGGGCAATCACCGGCGCCGCGACCGGCCCCGGGTCAAGCGGCTGCAGCATGGATCTGACGTTCGTCAGCGACGAATGCGCGGTGAAGGTCCACAGGACGCTCCCGGGCGCGGCCCCGCACAGGCCGGCGGTGCTCCAGGCGCCCACCAGCCAGGCCGGTTCGTAGCTCAGCGCCCAGCGGCTCTGGATCAAGTGGAAATAGGAGATGTGGACGTACGGTTCGGTGATCAGGCCGGCATTGGTCGAGGGCTGCCCCTCCAGGTACAAGGCCAGCATGGAGGTGTCCGGCGCCGCGCTGGCCTCGCGCGGCACGCGCCGGTGCTCCGGAACCGGGCCGAACGCTTCGCGCTGCAACGCCTTGTGGAGGGCCAACGGATCCTGGTTGCCCTCGGGAAACCAGCCGAACACCGCCCCGCGGCCGTCGATGGTCCGCTGCCTCCAGTGCTTCGAGTTCAGCCAGCACATCTGCGTGATGAACAGCTCCGGGGGGTCGATCGATTTGGCCATGGCCACATGGTCGATGGCGTCGGCGCGAAACGTGTCCATCCACTCGTTTTGGGCCGCTGAGCTGGGGGCTCGGGAATACAGTTCAACGCTGCTCACCAGCAGCGCTTTCTTGGCCTTCGCGTAACGAGCCGCCGCGTGCGGGAACAGCGCGAGCCGCCCGTCGACGCCGCAGCGCACGCTCGGGGCGAACCAGGCGCAGTAGTTCGCGATGTCGGACGAGTAATTGAAGACATGCCGGGCCTGACTCTGCTCCAGGGTTTCGGCGGCGGCGCGCAGCGACGGATCTTCGGCTACCCGCCAGGCAACGCGCCGCGACGAATCGACGCGCCGCGAGGAATCGCTGAAGATGCGGGTGTGCAGCCAGCCGGGCCACGCCAACACCAGGGCGACCAGCACCACGACCGCCGTGACCAGCCGCGCCAGTCCGGGATGAAACAGCGGTTCCTGTCCGGCGCCCAGGTGAGCTCGCGACCGGCGTCCGACATCGGCGAAATTCAGGATGGCGACCGGCCCGGCGACCAGGGCGAACACGGGGATCAGGCGAATCTGCGTGAAACCCAGGGACGCGGCCAGGCCCCAGGCGAACAACCGGCCCAAGGGGAGGCGCGTGCCGTCGCGAACCGCGTTCACCACGACCAGCGCCACGGAAATCACGCTCAGCGCGGCCAGCAGAAAAAACGAGGCGCTTACCAGATTGAACGTCTGCGGCGTGAACGGCCAGTAGTTGCGATGGAACGGCCGATAGTAGCCGAGCGTGGTCAGGATCTCCGCATCCCCCTGGGCGAGGCCGCGCAGCGCTTCGGCGGCGCCGTTCAGCTCCGTGGGGACCCACGACCCCAGGACATAGCCGACTTCCGGCGGCACGATGAAGGCGCGAACGCCGTATGGATTGAGCAGGCATGCGGCCGCGCTGGCGAGCAGCACCGCCGCTTGCGTGGCCAGCCGGCCTTGCTTGTTCCGGGCGAAGACGTCCGCGACGGCATTGCCGAGCACTACGAGGACAAGGAGGGCAAGCCCAAAGATGAACCACGAATCCAGGTTGACCCAGAGGGCGAACAGCGCCGGCACGCCCCACAGGGCGCGCGGCGACGGCTGGTCCGCGCCGGTCTCGCTTGCCAGGATCTCGCCTCCCAGAATCTCGCCTCCCAGCACGCCGCCGCGAAACAGCGCCACGAACAACATAGCAAGCAACACATACGACATCAGCAGCGGACTGGGCAGCAGGCGCTGGCTGACGACCAGGACCGTCAGTCCCGCCAGCAGCAGCGCGGACAATCGGCTGCTGCCGTGCGGTCGAAGGCACAGAAGGATCAGCAGCAAGGCGGCCATGAGCGCGGCCTGGACGATCACGACGCCGGCGCCGCCGAAGGACGAGTACAGATGATACAGCGCCAGGTCGTAGAGCCAGCTGTGATTGACCCACAGGACCGGGGCGCCGTCCTGCACCGAGGCGAAGGAAAAGGGATCGACGCCGAGCGGTTGGCCCGCCGCGATGGCCCGGCCGGTCGCCAGCCGCAGCCAGAACTCGCTCGTGGCGACGGCGAAGGAGCCCAAGAAAAAGCAGAAGGCCGCCACGAGCAACAGCAGCACCAATTCAAACACGGACCAGCCGGTGTCGACCGCGGCGGGGGCGGGGGCGGGCGTTGGCGCCGGCGGCAACGGCGGCAGTGGAATGACGTCGGGACTCGGCGGCGCGGCCGAAGCGAAAGTGCTTTCCGGCGCGGAGGTGTCCGGCGCGGACGCCGGCGTGGGCGGCCCGGCCGAGATCTCCTGGCCGGTTTGTGGCTGATCGGTCATGTCCACGGTCCTGCGAATGATGAAAGATGAAGTCTTTCCCCTTTATACGTGTACGAACCGGCCGCCGCCAACGTTTGCCGAACCGCCGGCCGACGCCGCCAAAACAGCGAAACCCGAGGCAGACCTCGGGTTTCGCGCAACCTTTCGTCGAGCGCTCACGGTGTCGCTCACGGCGCGGCGCTGGCCGAGTCTTCGCTGGACGAGTCTTTCGGCAAGTCCTTGCTGCCGACGATGGTCAGGTTCAGGCCGACCTGCACGCTCACCGGGGTGCCGCCGACATTGATGGTGGTCTTGTTGCTGATGTTCCAGCCGAGCGATCCCGTCGAGAATTCCTTGACTTCGGCCAGCAGCGGGACGCCGTTGATGGTCACTTCGATCGCCTTGGCGTGTTCCCGGAAGTGCTGCCGGGTGATGGGGCACGGCTTGGCCATGGATTCATCCCTTGAAAAAGCTCGTGAATCTGCTTGTGCAACATCATATTATCGTGTTAAGTGGAACTTGACGAGCGTGCGTGATTCCGCTGCACCAACCCGAAGCGTCAGCGAGGGGAGCAGTCGAAATCCCTCGCTTATGTTTCGGGTTGGTGCAGCGGAATCCCACACGGCTCTCTAGATGATCCCCCGAGCCATTCATCGAAACCTGGCCCGCCTCCGCCGCCGCGAACGCTTGCTGGCGCTGGCCTGGGGCGCGTCGTGCTGGGTTGCCGTCGTGCTGGCGGCCTTGCTGGCGGCCTGCGCCATCGATTGGTGGATCGACCGCGACCGCGACACGCCCTGGGCCGTGCGCCGCCTGCTCTTCGCGATGCAGCTGCTGCTGGCTGCGGCGGCGGCCTACTGGTTCTTGATCCGCCCCCAATGGCGATGGCTGCGCGACGACACCGTCGCCCTCTGGGTCGAAGAGCGCCAGCCGGCGCTCGTTCATCGTTTGATCACCACCGTGCAGCTCAGCCGCCCCGGCGCGCGCAGCGAGGGGATGTCGCAGGAATTGATCGCCGTCGTGACGCGCGAAGCCGAAGCGCAGACCACAGACATTGATTTCGCCGCGCTCGCCGATCATGGCCGCTTGCGCCGCGCAGTCCAGATCCTGGCGCCGGCGCTCGTGGTCGTCGTTCTGGCCGTGGCACTGGCGCCCAACCTCATTGGCATCCTCGTGGCTCGGCAACTGCTCGCAGACGTCGATATTCCGCATTCGGTCGCCATCGAGCCGTTCAAGCTGGATGACGTGCGACCGGCCGGCGAAAAGCTGACGCTGCAATTCCGCGTCCGCAGCGCCGAAGAATTGGATCCGGGCTGGGTCGGCGGCGTGTTCGTCACGCCGCAGGGGCAGCCGCGCGACCGTTATCCCCTGGAGTTCGTTCGCCGCGATGCCGATCACGCTGTCTTCCAGGCAGAGGTGGTCCCGTCGACGGTCAACCTGACCTACACCGCCCGCCTCGGCGACGGCCGCCTGCGCCGGCCGGGCCACATCGCCATCGTGCCGCGGCCGGTGGTCACCGAACAATCCGCCTGGCTGCAACTGCCGGCCTTCTGCGGCTTGCGGCCCGACAGGAGCCGTTACGAACAGCCGCAAGGCCGCGGCGACATCGTCGGCATCCCGGGGTCCGGGGCGCGCCTGGCCGTCAAGATTCAAAAGCCGGTGCAGCGCGTGTTCCTGCAAATGTTCGGCCCGAAGACCGCGGCGACGGCCAGGGAAGACGATCCGGTGGTGGAGGAGTTGAAGCGCCAGGTCGAGCTGGAACTGTCCGCGGACGGCACGCAGGCGAACGGGAGCTTCGACCTGCGCGGCGCTGAATCGGCGTACCGGATTGTCGCCGTGGACGAGTATGGGTTCGAAAACGTCCCCGCCCCGCGGCGCGGGCTGCGCGTCGTGCCGGAGGAAGCGCCGCAAGTCGTGCTGCTCAAGGAGCAGATGCCGCCGGCCGGCCCGATCGCGGCGGGCTCGTCGTGGGAAGACTTCGAGGTGGACGGCCTGCCCATCGTGCCCGGCAAGAAGATTCGCGTCGGCTACGTGGCGCAGGGCCCGTATGGCGTGGGCCGGGCGCGTTTCCTGTATCGCATCATCCGCAAGACGGAGAGCGGCGACGACGAGCCGAAAGAAGAGCCGTGGCGAGCGCTCGATCTGCCGCCCATACCGATCGACGCCTACGCCAGGTTGGGCGCCTTCGATCCGAAGCGCGGCGCCTTCGAGCACAGCGGGCTGGGCGACACCATCTATTTCCACGCCGTGCCGTCTCCCGACCCGGACAAGCTGCTGGGCCGGACCCTGGCCGGCGGCCGCTTCGATTTCGCGACCGCCGGGATTGCCGACGGCCAGGGCGGCTTGGTGACGCTGCGCGTCGGCGATCAGCTGGAGTTCTGTGTGGAAGTCTTTGCGGACGAGGATCCGCGCTCGAAGCGGCCGTCGGCGCGATCCGACATGCGCACGCGGCCCATCCTGTCCGACGACGAATTTGCCCGCTGGTTTGTCGACGCCCTACAAGAGGAGCAGCGCCTGAAGGAACTGGACGGCAGGCAGCGAGGGGTGTTTGAGCTGCGCTGATCTCTCAAGTGGCCGCGAGCTGCCAGGCGGTGATGTCGATGCGGGTGTGCAGGTAGGTCGGATCGCCCGCGCTGCGCTGGCGGTAGGCTTCCTGGGCGATGGCGCCGTACTGTTCCAGGTCCTGCAACGAAACCTGCTGCAATTCCCGGTAAAAGACGATCGCGTCGCGGTCATCGCTGTCGATGACGGTCACGTTGGGCAGCGCCTCCTTGGCAATTTCCTTCAAATGGTGTCCCGCCGGCGTATCGGGGAAGGCGGCGACCGTGATTTCCTTCGGCGCCGACGGCTTGCCCAGCTTCGGCGCCGCCGCATCGAAGGCCGACGCCAGCGGCTCCCCCCGGTCCTGGGCGGCATCGTCGTCGTGAATGCCGAACTCGGTGGCGACTGCTTCCGGCACGCGCGGCGTCAGAAACGCCTCCGCCTCCTGGATCATGAGCGGCGTCAAGTTCCGCACCAGGTTCGACGGACCCATGCACACGTTCAAGAGCGCCCGAAACTGCTTGGCAATGATCGTCTGCATGACGGCGTCGAACGCGAGCAGATCGTCGGCGGTGACGTCCTCATGCAGTCGTTCGACGGCGTCGGTCAAGGCGGCGCAGCCCGTGGGCAGCAGGACCTTTTCGGACGCGGACTTCATGGCCGCGGCGGCCGGCTTTTCCTCGACCAGCTTGGCCAGCTCGCTGAGCCGTTGCCGGCAAAAACCAACCTCGCGAATCTGATCGCTGAGATGGCCGCGGAGGCTGACGTACAGCCGGCTGATGTGCCGCAGGATCAGGCACTGGTAGCGGGTCTTGGCGTAGACGCGCAGCAGCTCGAGGAGGTCGGCGCCGAGGTTGACGCCGGGCGTCGACTTGCGCGTCAGGGCGAATTTCCACACCGTGTTGGTCTGTGACAGGTTCTGGGGCTGCGGCGCCTCCAGGAACTTGTGAATCCGCTGATGCAAGAGCGCGGCGCGATCGTGCAGTTCCTTCGTCAACGTCTCCTGGCCCTGCAACGACTGCTCGGCGATCCGGCTGAACTGCCGCAGTCCTTCTTCGGCGCCAGCCAGGCGGAAGGCCGGCTCCTCGAGCAAGCGCACCACCAGGGACGTGAGCTGACGATCGATGTCGTCGGCCAGGCCGCCGGCGCCGTCGTCGAGGATCTTTTCAATCGTTCCCGGCGTCACCGTGGTCGGCGTGCCGGGGCGGCATTCGTCGGGAATCCCCAGCAGTTTTTCCAGGCTGCTCAGCGCATTCAGCACCGGCCCCACATTGATCGGCGGCGGCGGCGCTTGGCCGGTGTTGGGCGGCGTCAGGATGTCGATCAGCGGATTCAACACCCCTTGCAGCACGCGCTCGGCAGGCTGGCGCAGTTGCTTTTCACACAGCTCTTGATGCCGTCCGATCAACGCTTCGGGCCGCAACCCGGCCTCGTCCCACTGTTCTTGCGCCCAGGCGGCCAGCGTGTTCACCAGGGGCGCGGCATCTTTGGTCATCCACCGCGCCACGAGACGGCCGCACAAGCGGTGCGCGGCCTGCTTGATGATCTGGCGGCGCGGCCACAATACCCGGTACAGCCCAAAGGTCTGATAGGTCGTGCACTTGTCCAGCGACAGCGAATTCAGCCGCCACTCGTGGCGCGCCGCATCGATGGTCTTGCCCATCCGTGTCGCCACCTCGTGATACAGAAACTGACCGGCCAGGGCCGCGGGCTCCGGGATCGCTTCCGTGTCGAGCGCCGACGGCGGCGTCGCCGGCAGGGTCAGGAACATGCAGCGCTCGAACGGCGGACTGGCTTCGTTGATCGACTGCACGTTGTTGGCCGCGTCGGCGCCGTGATAGCGCGCCGAGAAGGCGCTCTGGCCGCTGGCATAATGGTGCAACTCGGTCAGGGCGGCATAGGCTTGCGCCAGCGCCGCCGAGCGGATGCCTTGCTTGTCGGTCGGCGGCAAGAAGAACAGCCCGACCACGTCGGCGCGGGCAAAGCCATGCCGGCGCAGCAAGTGCCGGACTGCATAGGCAGTGTCCAGGAACATGCCGCTGCCCGTCGTCCCGCCCAGGCAGGCGACCACGTAGACGCGCGGCACGGGCGAGCGAATGCCGAGGTCCGGCTGCTTGCTGGTGTCATGCAACGTCTCCTGCGACGCGCACGCTTCCAGCTCGGCATCGAGCCGCTTCACGATGTGGCGGAAATTGTCGACGAAGGCGAGCCGGCCCAGGGCGCGCAGCCCCGCCGTTTTCAGCTGCTTGGGAAGACGATAGATCAGCTTCGAGTTCAGCCAGGAATCGGTCGACAATTCGCCGTCGCGGGTGCGCTGCTGCAAGTAGTGGCTGGGGCGATGGAGCCGCGCCAGCACCAGCTCGTTCGACCGCAGGATCGTGTCGTTGTCGCCTTGCCCGGCCGCCTGGATTGTCTCGGGATCGATGTCAATGCCGACCAGGCGAACGTGCGGAATCGCGTTGGCATGGCCGAAGGCGTGACTGAGGGTCCGGCGCACGGCCATCAGGGTCTGCACCCCCAGCTTGCCGAGGCCGATGATCAACGAGGGCTGGACGATGCCGCGAAAACCCGAGTCGCCGAGCTTGGCTGGACCGCTGCCGGAGGCCTTGGGCCGGTTCACCTGGGTCAACGTGGCCGATTCCAGCGGGTCGGAGGGCACGGGCGGCGTCGCCACGCCCGTCGGCCGTGGCGGCAGCATGTTGGGCCGCAAGGCGTCGTCATCGGCGACCGGCGTCTTGTGTTCCGCAGGCGGTCGGACGAATGGCCGTTGTCCCCGCGCGTCGCGGGTCCGCTCCACATCTTCGGCCTGCTCCGGCGTGACGGCGCTGCGCTTGGTCTGGGCTGGCGGCGGCGTCGGTTCCGGGGCGCTCGGAGGCGCGGGCATGGCGCCGGGCTTCGCAGCGCCGGCGGCGATCAGCGCTTGCACGAACTCCACGCAGGTGGGATACCGCTCATCCGGGTTCTTCGCCAACGCCCGCTGGACGATCGCCCGGTCGCGCATCGGCAACGGCGAGACGTCGGGCGCTCCCTGGAGATGTTGCAGCACGAGCTGCCGCATCGTCGTGCCGGTGAACGGCCGCTGGCCGGTCAGCAGTTCCTGGTAGACGATGGCCAGGCTGTACTGGTCGCTGTAGCGGCTCAGCCAGCCGTCGAACGTTTCCGGCGCCGCGTACACCGGGGTCACGCCGCCGGTCACGGTCGCCGCCGCCATGTTGCCAAGGTCCTTGACCAGCCCGAAATCGGCGACCTTGACGTGGTTGAAGACCAGGAAGATATTCTGCGGTTTGATGTCGAGGTGCTGCAGCTGGAACTGCACGTTCATCAAATCGAGCGCCTCGGCCGTTTCCTCGATATAGGTCAGCAGCTCGGTCCGCGGAATGCCAGGCAGCCCCTGACCGCGGCATTCCCGGAAGCGGTCCCACAAAGTGCGATCGGCCAGCTCCATGACGATGATCAGCTGGCCTTCGATGATGTCGTAGCGTTCCAGCGAGAGAATGTACGGGTGATGAACCGTCTTGACGCGACTGAGGGCTTTCAATTCTTGGGTGGCGCGGGCGCCGTCGGCGTCCTCCGACGCGGACAGGTCGCCGAAGACGAACTTGATCGCTTTGAACAAACCGCCCGGGGCCTCGGCTTTCCAAACTTCGCCAAAGCCGCCGCCGCCCAGACGCTCGATGAGCCTGTAGCCGGGGATCGGTTCCGCGTTCGGTTCAATCCGGACTGGCATGGGGATTCCTGGTGTCGGACGCGCGAAACGTGCCGCAACATGGTGCAGGCACAATCCTTGCGTCACTCCGCCGCGGGGCAAGCACGGCGGTCAAGTCTGGACGTACCTTCCGCTGAAGATACGCCGGACATAGAGTATCCACGGTATAAACGTAGCTCGCATATGCATGCTCCGCAAACGCGCGGCCCAGAAAAATTAGCGCTTGACGGCCAGGGCGACGAGGTGTTCACCGCGGCATTTTGAACCCGAAAGGATCGGCGATGAGTGGCTTGCTGGTCAGCGTTCGCAGTGCTGCGGAAGCGCGGGTCGCCATGGCCGGAGGCGCTGCCGTGATCGACGTCAAAGAGCCCGCACGCGGCTCGCTCGGCCGCGCCGACGATGCGACCATTGCCGCGGTGGTCCGCACCGTCGCGGCCTGTCTTCCCGTCAGCGCCGCGCTCGGTGAGCTGATCGATGCGGCGCCGCCGCCGCGCTGCTTCGGCGTCGGTTTCGTGAAATGGGGATTGGCCGGGGCGGCGCGTCTCGATTGGCGCGGCCAACTTGGTCGCGGCCTCGAACTGCCCGGGCCGCAGCGGGTCGTCGTTGCCTATGCAGACTGGCAGTGTGCCCAGGCGCCGCCGATCGACGAGGTCGTGACGTTCGCGTGTGAACGGCCGGGAGGCGCCCTGCTGGTGGATACGCATTGCAAGGATGCGGCAGCGCTCAGCCTGGGGCGGCGGCCGACCCTGCTCGATTGGCTGGCCGTTGCGGACGTGGTCGAGATATGCCGGCGTTGCCGCGAGGCCCATGTGCTCGTGGCCCTCGCCGGATCGCTAGGCCCCAATGAAATCGAGACGTTGCTGCCGGCGCGTCCGAACTTGTTCGCCGTCCGCGGCGCCGTGTGCGACGGCAGCGACCGCACCGCCAC
This sequence comes from Gemmataceae bacterium, assembly GCA_022616435.1. Classification (GTDB taxonomy): domain Bacteria; phylum Planctomycetota; class Planctomycetia; order Gemmatales; family Gemmataceae; genus JAKEET01. Next base: position 35,255 of record JAKEET010000016.1, on the reverse strand, counting down.
GATCGACCTGGGGAAAGTGCGCGACTTGACGAGTCTGGTGATGTTTAGCCCCGGTTCGTAGAACCGGGGCGGCATGAATCGCGCGCGGAACCCGCATCGTTGTGCAAGGGACACAGTCCGCCCCGGTTCTTCGAACCGGGGCTAAACGGCTACTCCTTCACCTCCAACTTCAGCTCCTTGAACCGCACCTCCATCGGCCCGCCCGAATGAATCTGCAGCGCGAAGATGCCGCGGCGAGCGCCGCCGGGATCGTCCAGGTCCACACTCAACCGGCCGTTGATCCAGGTGCGGATCTTGCTGCCCTTCGCCTCGATCTCGTAGCGATTCCACTCGTCGGTCTTCACGAACGGCTCGGCCGACTTGTCCCACAACAGCGCCCGGCCATGCTCCTCGTAGAGCTTGCCCCACCAGCCGGCGCCGACGTCGGCCTGGTAGCCTTTCACCTCGCCGCCCGGCAACACCTCGCTGCGGAACTGGATGCCGCTGTTTTCCTTGTTCGGCGTGAGCTTCACCTGCAACGTCAGCTTGAAATCGCCGGCCATGAGGTGGCTGCGCAGGAACTCGTTGCGCTGGATGCCCGGGCTCTTGCCGATGATCTCGCCGTTCTCGACCCGCCAGAGCTTCGGATCGCCGTCCCAGCCGGTCAGGTCCTGAGTGTTGAAGAAGTCCTTGGCGTTGTCCGGTGTGGCCAGGATCGGCGTCTGCGCCGGGTGCTGCAAGTACGCGAACAGGGCGCGGATCTCGTGCTGCTTGAAGTCCTTCAACTGATCGTCCGGCATCATCGAGATCGGCGTCGGCTTGAGCGTCTCGATGTCGTCCTTGGCAATGGTCAGCGTTTCGTTGGCGGTCAAGACGGTCAGCGCCGCCGGCGTCTCCCCGCGCACCAGGCCGGTGACGACGCGGCCGCTTTTCAGCTCGATGATGGTGGCGGCGTATTCCTTCTGCACGACCGCGCTCGGGTCGAGGACGTTCTCCAGCAGGTAATCGAGATTGGCGCGGTTGGAACCGGTGATGTCCGGGCCGACCTTGCCGCCGACGCCGTACATCGTGTGGCAATTCTGGCAGGTCTTGGCATAGATCGCCCGGCCCAGCGCCAGGTCGACCACCTGCAACGGCGGCGATTTCAGCATCTTCTGATACTGGGCGATGAGCTTCTTGCGGTCGGCCGGCGTGTCGCGGACGATTCCCCAGACCTCGGCGATGCGCTTGGTCAGGGCCGGATCGCCGAGGTTGCGAAGCTGGCGGACGATGTCGGCGGAGATGTCGGTGGATGGTATCTTCTTCGAGCCGACGGCGTCGAGCAGGGCGCGGGCGTACTCCCTGCGGGCGGAGAGGGTGCTGACGGCGTCGCGCTTGTCCGCGGCGCCGTACTTGGCGAAGCCACCGAGAATGATGCCAGGCGTCCGCGGATCGTCGAACTGAGCCAGCCCGCGCAGCGCCGCGCCGCGCAGGGCCGGTTCGTCGATCAGCTTGTGCAGGATCGGCGGCAGCTCCTTGTCCCTGGCGGCCACGAGCGCGTCGAGAGCGGCCTGACGTTGCGCGGCGTTCTCCGTGCTCGCCGTCAGCAGCCGGCGCATTTCCGCGAAGGCGCTCTGGTCGCCGAAGGTGATCGCCAGCGCCACGGCGTGCCGGCGGATCTCCGGGTTGTCGCTCTTGCCGATCCGCGCGAAGGTTTCGGGCCACTTGATCGGCATCAGCACCTGACGCCGGCCTTTGAGCGCCTCGTTGAGCCCCCGCAGCATCGCTAGCTGCGCGGGGCCGCGTTCGGTGTTCGCCAGCGTGTCCACCAGCAACTCGATCGCCTGGGGCGACGCGTCGGCGGCAATGCGTCGCACCGTGTACGGCAGCAGGGTCGGCAGGGGGGCCGCCGCCGCGAACTCCAGCGCCCGCTTGCGATGCTCGGGGACGCCGGCCAACGGCTCCAGCGCGTACCAGTACAGGTACGGCAGGTTCCGATCCTTGACGTCGTCGGCCCAGCCCAGCAGCCGCGGCAGGACGCGTTCGCGCTGCTCCAGCGTCAGTTGCTGCAACGCCGATGCCAGGTAGCGCCGCACCACCGGCGACTCATCCTTCGACGCGATCTCCATCAGTTTTTCGACGCGCAGGACTTCGGCGCCGTCGCTGTCGACGGCGAGCTGGATCGTCCAGGCGCGGACGAATTCGTTGGCATCGGTCAGGGTCTTCTCGATCTCGTCGAAGCCGAAGCCGCCGATCACGTGCAAGGCCCACAACGCCCGTAGCCTCCGCGTCTCGTCCTTGTGCGTCGTCGCGATTTTCTCCAGGGCCTCGTGGATCGCCGGCTGCAGCTCCCGCTGGGCCGCCCGCTCTTGCAACAGGCGCCGCGCGTGCCGGACATGCCAGTCGTTCTCGTGCAGTTGCAGCTCGACCAGCTCCTGATCGGTCTTCGTCGCCAGATCGACCGGCTCCGACTTCGTGCCGCGATAGCTGACCTTGTAGATTCGGCCATTGGTGCGGTCCCAGATCTTCGGGTCGCCGTGGTGGCAGGCTTGCTTGTCGTACCAGTCGATGACATAGACGTTGCCGTCGGGGCCGTAGCGGAAGTTGATGAGCCGCGACCAGGCGTCGTTGGTCAGCAGGAAATCCTTGCCGTGGCCGGCCACGTAGCCGGAGCCTTCGGGACGCAGGATATCGACGTTGATGCGCCGGCCGTGGATGTTGCCCATGAAGAGCTGATTGCGATACTCCTTGGGCCACGATCCCCCGAGATAACACATCAGGCCGCAATGGGCGTGGCCGCCGCCGGCCGAATCGGAGCGGTTGTTGCCGCCGTGCGGATTTGGGCCGACGTAGTGGAAGTGGTCGGCGATGGTCTTGATGTCGTCGTAGGTGTGCGAGTTGAAATGCGGCCCGGCCTGGCGATGGTACCGGCCGCCCTGGATGATGTGGAAGCAATGCGGGATGACGCAGGCCTCGACGAACGCCTGGCCGTGATCGTTGAAATCGAGGCCCCATGGGTTGCTGGTGCCGTGGGCGAAGACCTCGAACTTGTGCTTGGTGGGATGATAACGCCACACGCCGGCGGTGATCGGCACGCGCTGGTTGTCCGGCGTGCCGGGCTTGCCGACCTGCGAACGCGTGAACACGCCGTGGCAGCCGTACAGCCAGCCGTCCGGGCCCCAGATGAACGCGTTCAGCGTTTCGTGCGTGTCCTGGTAGCCCCAACCGTCGAGCAGGATTTGCGGCTGGCCGGCGGGCCTATCGTCTTTCATCGGCACGTACATCAGGTAAGGCGCGGCGCCGATCCACACGCCGCCGAAGCCGACTTCGAGGCCGCTAACCAGATTCAGCCCATCCATGAATACGGTGCGTTTGTCGAACTTGCCGTCGCCGTCGGCGTCCTCGAAGATCAGGATACGGTCCTTGGCTTCCTTGTCCGGCCGCCGAATCGGATACGAATAGGCTTCGGCGACCCAGACCCGGCCGCGGTCGTCCAGGCACATCGCGATCGGCTGCTGCACGTCGGGCTCGCCGGCGAAGAGCTTGACGTCGAAGCCTTCGGGCACCGTCATCACCTCGGCCGCCTTCTCCGGCGGCAAGCCGGCGAACTTGTAGACATCGGGCTGCGTCGGTCCGCTCGGCCGCTGCGGGACCTTCGGCTTGACAGCGTGGAATCGAAAGTCGTCGAAGTTGACGTGGCCCCAGTGGCCGGAGTGCTGATCGACAAGGCGAATGTAGACCTCGCGGCCCAGTTGCGCTTTGAGATCGACAACGACGCGGCGCAAGTTCTCCTCTTCCAGACCGGAGGCTCGGTGAATGAGGACGCCGTCGTCTTTCTGGCGCAGCTCGACGCAGGTCGTCTCGTGCGGTCCGCCGCCGACCAGGAACGACGCCCAGGGATGCGTTACCTTGAACGGAACGCTGGTGAGCGTTCCTTGCGGTTTGTCGCCGTAACGTTCGTAGCCGCCGATCCAGTAGTCGCCCTGGTGCTGGCTCTTGTTGTCGCTTCTGCGCGGGAAGACGGTGTCGCCCTTGATCGGCTGGTTCTTGAACGCGGCGCCGTCGGCAACCCAGTCCTTGAGCGTGCCGGTCTCGAAGTCGAGGTTGAGCGGCGTGCCGTCGGCGCCGACGGGGAGGATGCCGCCCGGCTCCTTCCGTTGACCTTGAAGCGGATTCACGAACAGAAGGATCGCGACGAGCAACACGGCCGGACGCATGGAATGAACCTCGGAGAGCAGGTGATACATCAGATGCCGGGCCTGCCGCTTGCGGCTTGGCGTTCGCGCCAACGCGCCGAGGATACCGAGCGTCGTCGCGAACGCCAGGCCGCACGCGGCCGGACGTTAGGCGTCCATTATAGGCAAGAAAAAAGCCGCAACCATCGGAGCGGTCCCGATCGTTGCGGCTTGAACACGCGATCCAACGGCTACTTGTCGGCCGGCTTCTTGTCGGTTTTCTTCTTTTCTTCCTTCTTCTTGGCTTCGCCCAGGACGAGCTTGGCGAGAAGTTCCTTCTGCTCGGCGGTCAGCACCGCGACGCGGGTCCTGTGTCGCTCTGCTTCCAGGTCGTCGATCTTCTTGTTCAGCTCGTCGATCTTCGCCTTGTATTGGACGTTGATCTCGTAAACCTTTTCCTTTTGCGCCTCGCTCAGGTTCAATGCCTTCCAGCCGGACGGCAATTGGCCCTTGATCTTGCCCTTCTTTTCCTGAGACGCCGACGTGCCGACGAGCAGCGCCAGGCCCAGGATGCACAAACCCAACAGCATCGATCCACGCAACATGGTGCAATCCCCCCAAAACAGAGGTAGACACGAGACGAAGCAGCATCCGGGCCAACCAGGTTCCTAAGCGACAGTTGAACGAGCCGACGCCGGCCTGTCAACGAAATTCATGAAGGAATTGCGATCGCGGACCGATTCCGCGCGCGGCAAACAGTAAACGATGGCTTGCCGTCTAGCGTTCGCCGGCAAATCATCAGATCATGGCGTGTCCGACCAGCGCGAGCAATCCCTGGATGTGCTTGCACTTGCCGTGGCGGTAGAAGCCGATGCACTCGCAAGCGCACTCCTCGGGCTTGCCGACGCGGACGTGGTACACCGTGCCCAGGCCGAGCCGGTGCATCTCGAAGCCGCGGCCGCCGATGGCCGACGGGATTTCCTTGAACACGTAGAAGCCGGTCTTGCCGCGCGTGGTGATGGCCAGCAGGCCGACGTCGGTGGGCGTCGGCGCTCGCAGCAGACGGATGAAGCGCGGCGGCGATTGAGACATCGGATGTCCGTTCAGCCCGACGCGGCCGCGTCGGTGCTGAACCTTATCCTACTTGTCATCCGGGTTGATGAGCTTGAAGGCGATGGCGGCCACCGCTCCGCCCGCGAAGTCGGCCACCAGGTAGATCCAGATGTTGGCGACGGCCTCCAGCCCCATGACCGTGACGCCGACGGCGACCGCCGGGTTGAACACGCCGCCCGACACGGGTCCGACCGCGAACGCTCCGGTCATCACCGTCAAGCCGATGGCCAGTCCGTAGAAGGAGTTGCCGCTGGTGCCTTTGGCCGTGGCGACGTTGAGGACCACGTAGGCGAGCGCGAACGTGAACAGGAACTCGGCGATCAGGGCCTTGACGATGTCGCGCTCAGCAGGTGTGCCCTGGCCGGCCTTCAAGAAGAGCACCACCCCCGCCGCCGCCAAGGCCGCCACCACCTGGGCAACCATGTACGGGATGATGTCGGCGCTCGAACATCGCCCACGCAGGAACACGGCCAACGTCACGGCCGGGTTGTAATGCGCCCCGGAAACATGGCCGCCGGCGAACACCATGACCATGAGCGCCGCGCCGATCGCGAGCGGCGGCAGCGCCGCGGGATTGGGCGTCATGACGCTCATGCCGATCGTGAACACCAGAAAAAACGTGCCGATGAACTCCACCAGGTACTTCATCGCCGCCTACCCGGGTCGAATAGAGACATTGTGGATGCATGATCGTTATAGAAGCCGCCCCCCGGCCAGCAAGCAGCCGTTGGACGAGCGACGGCGGCGTCCATAGACTTCCGAAGTCTTGAAGACTTCGGAAGTCTCGACTTTCCCAAGGAGAATCACCATGGCTCAAGTGACGTTCAAGAACAACCCCGTGACGCTGGTCGGGTCGGAGGTCAAGGCCGGCGGCCAGGCGCCCGATTTCACCTGCGTCGGCGCCGGGCTCGAACTGATCAACCTCGCCAAGACGGCCGGCAAGGCGCGGCTGTTCAGCGTGGTCCCCTCGCTCGACACCCCCGTGTGCAGCCAGCAGACCAAGAAGTTCAACGACCAGCTCGCCGCCCTCAAGGACAAGGTCGCGGCCTACACCGTCAGCCTCGACATGCCCTTCGCGCAGGGCCGGTTCTGCTCGGCCGAGAACATCACCAACCTCCAGAACCTGTCCGACATGCACAACCAGTCGTTCGGCAAGAACTACGGCGTGCTGATTTCCAGCCTGCCGGTGCCGCTCTTGAGCCGGGCGATCTTCGTGGTCGACAAGAACAACAAGGTCACCTATGCCGAGTACGTGACGGAAGTGACCAGCCATCCGAACTACGAGAAGGCGATCGAGGCGCTGAAGGCCGTCGCCGGGTGACCGTATTCGTTTAGCCCCGGTTCGTGGAACCGGGGCTAAACAAACGCCATGGCCACGTTTCGCCACACTCTGGGCGCTCTCGTCCCCTCCCAATGCCAGGGCGGCGCCGTCGCGGTCGGCAATTTCGACGGCGTCCATCGCGGACACCAGGCCCTGCTTGGCGAGACGGTTCGTCAGGCCCGCGGTCTCGGCGGACCGGCCGTCGCGGTCACGTTGGATCCGCATCCGACGCAGCTCCTGCGGCCGGAATTGTTCCAGCCACTTCTGACGACGCCGGCGCACCGCGCTGAGCTATTGCAGACTTTCGGCGTCGATCATGTTCTCATCCTGGACACGACCGCGGCGCTGTTGCAGCTTCGCGCCGTCGAGTTTTTCGAGACGATCCTGCGGGACGGGTTGCGGGCCAAGGCCATCATCGAAGGCTTCAACTTCGGCTTCGGCAAGAACCGCGAAGGGACGCTGGAGCTGCTGCAGGAGCTCGGCCGGCAAGCCAACATCCGCGTCACCTTGCTGCCGGCGATCGAAATCGAAGGCAAACCCGTGTCCACGAGCCGGGTGCGCGGCGCCGTGCTGGCGGGGGCAGTGGATCATGTGCGTGAGTTGCTGGGCAGATCGTATCGCCTGCTCGGAAAGGTCGGCGCCGGCCAGCGCCGCGGCAAGTCGCTCGGTTTCCCGACGGCCAACTTGAACGAGGTGGACAACCTCGTGCCGGGCAACGGCGTGTATGCCGTTGAAGCATCCTGGCAGGGACGCGCCTGGGCCGGCGCCGCCAACGTCGGCCCGAATCCAACGTTTGGGGAGCACGCTCGCAAGGTCGAAGTGCACCTGCTCGATTTCGACGGCGACTTGTACGACCAGCGGCTGGCGCTCGATTTCGTGGCGAAGATCCGCGACACCCGCGCGTTCGCCAGCGCCGACGACCTGGTAAAACAGATTCACAACGACGTGAATGCCGTGCGCTCGTTGCTTCCTGGTGCGTAAGACCCCCAGGAATCGCTGTGCTCATCCTGGGGCTTGGCATCGTCACCTCTTGATGGGCAACTCCCGAATCTCCAGCGTCTGCGGCGTCCCCAGCATCGTCCACGACGCGCCCATCTCGCGATACGCCCGGTGATCCCGCGGCTGATAGGCGATGTGCAGGTTCGCCGTCGCCACCGGCCGGCCGTTCTGCGCCCGGGATCGGACGGCTGCCTCCAGGGCGCCGGTCGTCAGCAGCGTGCGCTCGACCGGGTACGGCGATTCGCGGCGGACCACGAATTGTTGCACCGCGTTCGTCAGGGCCATGAACAGGTTGCGGTTCCCCCAGGGGCCGACGTAGAACTTCGTCGCCCGCGGCTGGGCCTCGCCGGCCAGCTTGCACGCGAACAGCCAGCGATCCGCCCGCCGGCCGACTTTCAGGACCGTGGCCTTCAGGCCGTCCCGGTACGTGACCAGGATGCCGTGCGTCGGCTGACCTTCGATGTTCTGGCGAATGTCGGGAACCTTGTCGCCGAATTCCCGGCGCAGCGCCGCCTCGGCGAGACGGCGCGACCACCGGCCCTGATCGGCGGCCTTGAAGAGCGCGTCGCCCTGCAAGAACTCGATCCGCGCGATGCCCGTCTCGCCTCCCTTGCGCGCCTCGACCATCGATTGCAGCACTTCCAGGCCGTGGAAGTCGTAGACCTCGAAGCCGCCGCTGTGGATGCTGATCGCTTCCTCGAACACCGCGCCACCGGGGATCTCCAGCGGCGGCCGGCGCTGGGCCAGCGGCACCGAACTGCCGGCCATTAGCGGGATCCGCAACTTCCGGGCGGTGTCGTACATCTCGCGGGCCCAGTCCCAGCGATACGACAGGTGCTTGTCATTGAAGATCGGCACGAAACGATTGCTGCGCCGCATCACCGCGACGATCTGATCGAAAAACTGCTTGCGCGGGTACTGGGTCTGGCCGAGGTCATTGGCCGGGTAATCGCCGTGCTCGCCGATCAAGAGCACGCCATCGACGGCGAGCGCCTTCGTGCCCAGGGTCAGGGCGTCCTCGATCCGCTTGCCCAGGTGCAGCTTGAAGCGGCGGACGACGTCGTCGGTCATGTCCCCTTCTTCGACGCGCTGATCGGCGTAAACCGAGACGACCTCGACCGCCGGCTCGATCAGCTTGCCGTTGAACAGCAGCGGCCGCAGGCAGTTTTCGAGGAAGTTGAAGGCGTGGGAACGGAAGCGGAGTACCGTATAGATGACCGCGACCCGCGGGCGGCGCGCCGGTTCATCGGCATGGGCGGCGCGCGCAAGCAACGGAGCGAAAGCCCCGACCGCAGCGGCACGCAGAAACTTGCGTCGCGATCTCATGATTGGTTTCTCCCTGGCGAGCGTCGCGGCGTCAGCCCGACGTGGTTGGATCGGATGCTGTCCTGCCACGTCGGGCTTACGCCGCGCCGCTCGCCGATCTTATTCCTTGCGATTCTTCTTCCGGTTCGCCGCGTATCCCTTCTCGATCAATCTGGTCAGATCATCCAACTGCTCCATCAGGCGTTTCGGCTTGCGCGGCGCGTGGGTCGCCAGGGCGTAGACCGTCAGAATCGGCAGGAACACCGTCGAATCCAGGTAACACGTCACGGTGTCGGGCAGCATGTTGGGATCGACCTTGCCCCAGGTCATCGCTTCGCCCGGCGTCGCCCCGGACAGGCCGCCGGTGTCGGGGCGGGCGTCGGTGACCTGCAGGAAGTAGTCGTGACCCGCTTCCTCCAGGCCGAGCACTTCCTGGATCTGCGGCTCGGTCTGCAGCATGAAGTTCTTGGGCGAGCCGCCGCCGAGGATGAAGACGGCGCTCTGGCCGCCGGTTTTCTTCGCCTGGTAGACGATGGCCGCCGATTGATTCACGTCGCGGAGCGGATCGATGCGCAGCTTCGAGCCTTCGAGCTGCAAGGCGGCCAGGTTCATGCCGATGGAGCTGTCGCCGGGCGACGACGTGAAGATGGGCACGCCGCACCGGTAGGCCGCGGCGACAAAGCTGCGCTGCTTGCCGCCGGCGTCGTCTTCGCGCTTCGCCAGGTACTTGCCGACCAGGTAGTGGAACTCTGCCGTGCCGAGGGTCTTTTGAAAGGCGTCGTTGCGGCACAGGGTTCGGTAGAAGCGGTCGGTGCCAAGGAGGTTCTCATAGTCGAAAACGATGTCGTAGATGCGGATGACCTGATGCTCGCGCAGCTCCAGATCGTTGAGGCCGGGGCGGGCCTGGTGCATCTCCTGGCCGAGCGCGAAGTGGGTGTCGTGATAGAGATTGGCGCCGGTGCTGATGATCCAATCGACGAAGCCCGCCTCGATCAGCGGGATCAGACACGAGATGCCGAGCCCGGCGGGGGTGAGCGCGCCGGAGATCGACAGGCCGACAGTGACGTCGTCGCGCAGCATCTTCTGCGTGAACAGCCGGCACGCTTCGCGCAGCCGGCCGGCGTTGTAGCTCAGAAACGCCTCCTCGACGACCGTGGTCAAGGACGCGCTGGCGGTCAACGCCGGCGGATCGATGCGCTTGTGGCTGATCTTGTGCAAGTAGGGCGCGTGCTTGGCCTGTTTTTTCATGGAGAACAGGCTACGAGCCGCCCGCGCTTTTTCAATGAAAAGAGTAGTGGCGGATCGCGACCTACACGCCCTTCAGTGAACTTCGTGGCCCGCGCCTTCGATTCACGTTATTTCTTGTCCTTCGGGGGCGGAGGCGGAAGCGGCGGCGCAGCGCCGACGCGCATGCCGAACCACGCGCCGCCGCCGAGCATGTCGTCCGGCATCAGCAGCCGCAGCTTGGCGACGTTGCCCTGGGCCTCGACCTGCATGCTTTCAAGCATCTGAATCATCGAATTGACCTGCAAGCCGGGGACCGGGATCGGCGCTCCTTGCAGTTGCTTCAGGCTGTCGATGCCTTGCTGGCGGCCCTGGCTGACCGTTTTCACCAGTTGCAGCGCCTCGTCGTTGCCGGCCATGTGCCCGGCGACATTGACGTCCAGCGCGTTGCGGACGCGCAGAAGGTGGCCGGTGATCATGACCGGCATCGGGAACGGCGCGCCCTGGGCGGCCTCGGCCGGGAGGCTGCCGACGACCAGGCCGCACGCCTTCGGCGGAACCTTCGCCAGCTCGGCCTTGAGAACTCCTTGGCCCGCGTGCCGGCCCTTGCCCCCCTTCAACTCCAGCACCTTGGCCAGCAGGTCCTCGTGGTTGGCTTGTTCCTTCTGGTAGCCGGCCACGACCAGCTCCGAATCCCCGATCAACATCAACGCCGGCGCGTTGTTCGGCTTGAGCAGGGTGGTGAGCGTTTCGCCGCCGGGGCCTTTGCTGGTTTTTGTCTCCAGCTTCAGCTCCTTCAATCCTCCCAGCAGCCACGCCGGGTTCCCTTTGCCCGTGATGCGCACGTAAATCTCGCCCATGTGTTTGTCTTGCGGATTGTCCACGTACGCGAAGGCGACGCGGTCGATGCGGACGTTGCCGACGTTTTCGACGGCGGTGAAGGCCTGGTTCAGCATCTGCTCGGGGAACATCTTGAACGTTTCCGCCACGTTGGATTTCACCGGCGCGTCGCCGCGCGTCATGCGGGTGTCGAGGGCGCCGACGAGTGTCGCGTTGGCCGGGAACCAGCCGAACGCGTCGTCGCGCAGCGCCGGCAGGGCCGGCGGCATGCCTTTTTTTCCCTCGAGCTGGGCCAGCGCTTGGGCGGCGTAATCCTTGGCGAATCCCTGCGGGTCCTGGGCCTTCTTGCCGGTCGCGATGTCGGCAATGGCTTGGCGATGCTGGTTGACGTTCGGCGAGGCCTTGAGCTTGGCGGATTCGTCCGCCAGGTACCGCAGCGCCAGGAGCTGCGCGATCTGCGTCTTGCCGTCCACCGGGTCCTTGGCCGCCAGCTCGACGGCCTTGTCGATCGTGATGTCGATGCCGCGCGCCTTGAAATAGGCCTGCGCGGGCAGGACCGAGACCAGGTCGGCGCTCATGGCGCCGCCGCTCATGAACAAGATCATCAACACTTCGATCGCGCCCAGGCCAAACATGGTGGTTCTCCGAAAGGGAAATGCGAGCCAACCCATTATATTCAAGGCACGGTCTCGAGAATCTCATCACGCTTGCGATTGTGAAGCGGGGATGATGGCGTTGCCGGCGCGGCGCGAGCGCGAAACGGCAAGCAGATTTCACGCAAATCGTATGATGATCGCATGCAACCCACGCGCGATCAACTTGCAGAGCAGTATCTCGCGCAGCTTCCGTATCCGCCGTATCCGATGCAGGAGGACGCGCTCCTGGCGTGGTTCACGGCCGAGCAGGGCGTGCTGGTGTGCGCGCCGACCGGCACCGGCAAGACCGTCATCGCCCAGGCAGCACTTTTTGAGGCCTTGCACACCGGCAAGGTCGGCTACTACACGACGCCGCTGATTGCGCTGACCGAGCAAAAGTTTCGCGAGATGCAAGACTTGGCCGCCCGCTGGGGCTTTCACCCCGACGACGTCGGCCTCGTGACCGGCAATCGCCGGGTTAATCCGGAGGCGCGCATTCTCGTCGTCGTCGCCGAGATCTTGCTCAATCGGCTGCTGCATCCGGAGATGTTCGATTTTCACAACGTCGCCGCCGTGGTCATGGACGAGTTTCACAGCTTCAACGACCCGGAGCGCGGCATCGTCTGGGAATTGTCATTGTCGATGCTGCCGGCCCACGCCCGCCTGCTGCTCTTGTCGGCGACCGTCGGCAATTCGCGCGAGTTCCTCAACTGGCTGGAACGCTGTCATGGCCGCAAGCTGGACCTGGTCGAAAGCAAGGACCGGAAGGTGCCGCTGACCTACCGCTGGGTTCCGGACCAGTTCCTCAACGAGCAGATGGTTGAGATGGCCAAGGGGGACGGCGAGCATCGCACGATTCCGGCGTTGGTGTTCTGTTTCAATCGCGATGAGTGTTGGAGCGTGGCCGAGCAGCTCAAGGGACTGCCGCTCCTGGCCGGCGACCAAAAAACGATCTTGCACGCCGAAGTCAACAAGCTCGATTGGACCCAGGGCGTCGGCCCGAAGATGAAGCAGCTTCTGCATCGCGGCGTCGGCGTCCATCACGCCGGATTGCTGCCCAAGTATCGCCGGGTGGTGGAAGACCTGTTCACGCGCAAGCTGCTGGCGGCGGTCATCTGCACCGAGACGCTGGCCGCGGGGATCAACCTGCCGGCGCGGTCGGTGGTGCTGGGGAGCCTGGTGAAGGGCCCGGTCGGCAAGCAACGGCTGATGGATGCGAGCACCGCCCAGCAGATCTTCGGCCGCGCCGGGCGGCCGCAATACGACGACAAGGGCTACGTGTTCGCGCTGGCCCACGAGGACGACGTCAAGATCCTGCGCTGGAAGGAGAGGTACGACGCGATTCCGGAGGAGACGCGCGATCCGGGATTGATGAAAGCCAAGAAGGACTTGAAGCGGAAGAAGCCGTCGCGGCGCGACACGCAGATGTACTGGAGCGAGGGCCAGTTCAAGCAACTGCAGACGGCGCCGCCGGCGAAGCTGTATAGCAAAGGCCCGATCCCGTGGCGGCTGCTGGCGTATCTGCTCAAGATTTCGCCGGAAGTACAGCGGGTCCGCAACGTCATGCGCAAACGGCTGATGGACGAGCCGCGCATCCAGGCGGCGGAAAGACACCTGGAAGGGATGCTGCAAACCCTGGCGCGCGGCGGCTACGTGACGCTGTCGCCGCCGCTTCCCGAACCCGACTCAAGCCGCGGGATGAGCGCAGCGATGCCCGCGGGTGAAGAACCGCCGGCGCCGTACAAAGCGGAATCGGCCGCGCCGACGCCGGCCCTCGATCACCTGCTCGTTTTTCGGAGCATCCATCCGCTCTACGGCGCCTTTCTGCTGCAGCACCTCGGCAGCGCCGACCGCGAGGAGCGTTTGCAGGCCCTGGAAAGCGTGCTCGAATTCCCGCGCTCGGTGCTGCGGCAAGTGCGCGTGCCGCGCGAGGACAGCTTGCCTCCTGGCCCGCTGGCGCGAACACGGCTCGACGAGGAACTGATCCGCCGCGGCTTGATGGTCGCCAAGCCGCCGCCCGGCGAAGACGACGCCGACGATGACGCTTACGATCCCTGGGAAGAAGAGGAACATCCCCCGACCCTGGCCGAGAAGCTGCGGCTCTTGTTCGACGCGCTGTATCCGGAGGTGACCGATATGACGACGAACTCGGTCTGGGCGGCCGGAGAGTTGCTTCGCTTCGGCGGCAACTTCAACAAGTACATCCAGTCGCGCGATCTCGTGAAGCAAGAAGGGATCGTCTTCCGCCACTTACTGCGGCTGATCCTGCTGTGCGGCGAGTTCGCGCAGGTGTGCCCCGCCGATACTACGCCCGAGGCATGGCAGCAGGAGATGCGCGACATCGCCGGCCAGTTGACGGAAAGCTGCCGGGCCGTCGATCCGGCGAGCACGGACGAGGCGATCGACAAGGCGCACGCGGCCGACGTGGTGGAGGGCGAAACGGTTGCGGCAGCGAAGATCATTTAGCCGGCGAGCTTGCTCGCCGTGGACCGTATCCCATCCACAGATGCTGGGGATTCTGTCCGCGGCGAGCAAGCTCGCCGGCTAAATGAATCTGGAACGACCGGATTACTTCTTCCCAAACACGTCGTCGAACAGCGCCGTCATCGCCGCCCACGAGTGCCGGTCGGCGGCGGCGTTGTAGCGAATGCCCTTCAACCCGCGGTCATCCGCTCCCTTGACGGTGAAGCTGTGCTGGGCGCCGCCGTAGTAGATCATCTGATAATCGACGCCGAGCTGCTCGTAGGCGGTCCGCACCTTTTGACACGTCTCTTCAGGTATGAACGAATCCGCGGCGCCGTGGCAGATCAGGATCTTGGCGGTGATTGCTTTGTCATTCGTGGCATCGGGAACCAGCAGGGCGCCGTGAAAGCTCACCGCCGCGTTGATGCCGCTGTTCGAATGGGCCAGTTGCAGGGCCGTCGAGCCGCCGAAGCAGTAACCGATCGCAGCCAGCTTGCCGGAGTCCACCTTGGCATGTTTGCGGAGCACGTCCAGCCCGGCGTTGGCTCGCCCCAGCCATTCCTTCTGATTCTTGCGGACCATGCCGGCCATCGCGCCCGCTTCCTTCGGGTGCTCGGTCGTCTTGCCGTCGCCGTACATGTCCGCGGCGAAGGCCACGTAGCCCATCTTGGCGAGCTGCTCGGTCCGCTTGCGGGCATAGTCGTTCAATCCCCACCACTCATGGACCACGAGGATGCCGGGCCGTTTGCCCTTGGCCGCGTTGTCGAACGCCAGGTAACCCTTGAAGGTCTGGTCGCCGTACTTGTAGGTCACGATCTCGGTTTTCACTTCGCTTCGCGCCTCCACTTGGCAGACGAGCAACGCTGCCAGAGTCGTCAGGAATCGTTTCATGATGCACCTCCACGTAAGATTGACGGGTGGATGTCAACCATCGAGAATCGTCTCGCAACAGGCAATCGATGAGGGTACAATCCAATTACTACCGGAAAGGAGACGCCATGACGAGAATAATCCTCGACGACCAACTCAAGAAAAGACTGCGCAATCTCGCGGAACCGCTCGAACTCTGCGATCGCGGAGGCCGGGTTGTAGCGCGACTGTTCCCAGAAAACGACGCCGATGATCTGGACCGAGAGCCGAAAATCAGCCGGGCTGAAATTCGGCGAAGGATGGCGTCGAAGGAAAAAACGTACACTACGAAAGAGGTGATCGCGCACCTGGAGAAGCTATGACATACATGGTCATTTGGCTTCGCCGGGCCCTCAATGAGCTGACAACTTTGTGGATGAACGCGGATTCGGCGCTTCGCGAGGCGATTACCGCAGCGGCCGATCAAATCGATCAGAAGCTCCAGAGATTCCCAACTCTGCAAGGTGAGTCGCGTGCAGACGGCGATCGCGTGCTTTTCGCGGAGCCGTTGGGAGTCCTGTACCATGTGAGAGATGGCGCCGTCCGGATATTTCACGTCTGGGACGCGCGCTCGAGAAAACGCCGCAAACGTTAGGACGCCCGCCGCAAGCGCTAGTACCGCCGCGACGTTTTCCCTATAATTTGCCCATTGCTGGACCCCGATTCTCGACAACGAACAAGAAGGATCTTCCCGTGTCCCACCGCTACCTCTTCACCAGCGAATCCGTGTCGATGGGCCACCCCGACAAAGTGGCCGACCAGATCTCGGACGCCATCCTCGATCATTGCCTGGCCGCCGATCCGACCAGCCGCGTCGCCTGCGAGACCATGGTGACCACGGACCTGGCCATCGTCTCCGGCGAGATCACCACCAAGGCCGAGCTGACGCGGGCCGTCGTGGACGGCATCGTCCGCAAGATGATCCGCGAGATCGGCTACACCGATCCGGCCATCGGCTTCGCGGCCGACACGTGCCAGGTGTGCTGCAATCTGCATTCACAGTCGCCCGACATTTCCATGGGCGTGGACGTGGGCGGCGCCGGCGACCAGGGGATGATGTTCGGTTTCGCGTGCACCGAAACACGGACGCTCATGCCGTTGCCGATCTATCTCGCCCATCGCCTCGTCGAGAACCATGCGACCTTGCGGGAAAAAAAGGACATCCCGTTCCTGCGGCCCGACGCCAAGAGCCAGGTGACGGTCGAGTACGATGCCGACGGCACGCCAGTGCGCATTCACACCATCGTTCTCTCGACGCAGCACGACAAGACGGCGATGGACGCGAAGGGCCTGTTTTCGAACGAAGCCCGCAAGATCATCATCGACAAGTTGATCCTGCCCACCCTCAAAAGGGAGCGAGCCGACCTGATCAAGGGCGACCTGGTCATGGTCCTTCCCGGCCAGGCCCCCGGCAACATCCCCGACAGCGCCGTGAAGTGCCACATCAATCCGACCGGCAATTTCGAGACCGGCGGCCCGCACGGCGACTGCGGCTTGACCGGCCGCAAGATCATCGTGGACAGCTACGGCGGCCGCGGCCGCCACGGCGGCGGCGCCTTCTCCGGCAAGGACCCGACCAAGGTGGACCGCTCGGCGGCGTACATGGCCCGCTACATCGCCAAGAACATCGTGGCCGCCGGCCTGGCCCGCGAGTGCGAGGTGCAGCTGTCCTACGCCATCGGCTATCCCGATCCGCTCAACATCTGGGTCAACACGGGCGGCACGCACGCCAAGAGCGTGACGGACGAGCAGTTGATCGATCTCATTCGCGCGCACTTCAAGCTGACGCCGCGCGGCATCATCGAGTCGTTGAACCTGCGGCGGCCGATCTACAAGGAAACGGCCCGCAACGGCCACTTCGGCCGCGAGCTGCCTAACTTCACCTGGGAGAAGGCGGACAAGGCCGAGGCGCTGAAGAAGGCCGCCGGCCTGTAGCTGGAAGGGCGCTACTTGCGTTGGATGCGCGGGTCCGATGCGGGGACCGGCGGCTGCGACGGTTCGGCTGGCAGTTCGGGCAGCGGCGCGAGGTCTTCGTCCAATTGCAGTTGGCTGCGGCGGTGGCTTTCCTCCCAGCGCGGATCCCAACCCACGAAATTGACGCGCACGCGGTCTCGATCCTCCAGCGCGAGCACTCGTGCCCGCCACCAATGCCCCTGAGAACAGGCGAGCACGAGAGAGCCGGGCTCCAGCGGCGTGTCCGGCTGAACCCAGACTCCAGTCGGCGCCACCGGCACACCCGCCGGCGATTCGAGACGGACCGGTTGCGGCGCCAGCAGGAATATCGCACACACCACCGCGATGACAACTCCGGTCCATCCCAGCAACGGCGAAAGGTAGCCCGTCCAGCTCGCCGCGGCCAGGACCACGCCAATCGCACCGGCAAGCTGAGCGAGAATGACGCGCATGGGTGCACGCTCCTGCGGACTGCGTGGATTCTATCGCCGGCCGGATGTTCGCGAAACCATTTTGTCGTTGATCTTTGCTGGGCTCGCGGTACGAATAACTTGGTCCAAGCATCATCAGATTCACAACAAGGGGGTGCAGACATGAAGAGTCCATTCACCGCGGCTGCGGCCGTCCTGGCGCTCATGCTGGGCTTTGCGGCCGGCGCCTGGTCCGGCGACAAGCTCGACCTCGAGCCCGGCTTCACGCGGCTCGACAACGGCAAGGACCTGGAAGGCTGGACCGGCAAGCTCGACGGCTGGAGCGTGATCGACGGCGCCATCCATCTGGACAGCAAGAAGGCGAAGGGGAACATCTACAGCGCCAAGGTGCACAGCGGCGACTGCATCATTCGCCTGCAATTCCGGGCCGCCAAGGGCGCGGACTCCGGCGTGTTCATCCACGGCAACCAGCTTCAGGTGCGCGACTATCCCAAGGCCGGGCCGAAACAGTACGCCTTCGCCGCCAAGCCGGCCGGGGAGTGGAACGATCTGGAATGGGACATCACCAAGGGCGTGGCGGTGGTCAAATTGAACGGCAAGGTCATCGAGAAAGCGTGGAAGATCGGCGGCAACGCCAAGCTGGGCGTCGGCCTGCAGCGCGAGGCCGGCGATTTCGATTTCCGTTTCATTCGGATGAAGGAGAAGTAGGAGAGAGGAATCCTTCACGTCAGTTGCGTTGGTTGCCGCGTATCGGCTATACTGGCCATGACCATGAAAGACCGCATTGCCATTGATCCGCGTATCCACTTCGGCAAGCCATGTGTGGCCGGTACGCGCATTCGTGTCCACAATGTGTTGGAATTGGTTCGCGAAGACATACCCTTTGCCGAGATCATTCGCGATTACTACCCCGACCTGGAGCAGGATGACATTCGAGCCTGCGTTCAATTCGCCATGGATGTGGTCGCCGTCGAGGATTTGCACGTAGCGGCGCTGCCATGAAGTTTCTTGCTGACCAGGATGTGTACCGCGCTACCGTGGTCTTCCTGGAAGGCCTGGGTCATGATGTCGTCACAGCGGCATCGCTGGGACTTTCGCGAGCGGCCGACTCGGAGTTGCTGCGAATTGCGCAGGAACGGGAACGCATCCTTGTCACTCGGGATCGGGATTTTGGCGGCCTTGTCTTTGTCCACGGCGGCGGCGCGGGGGTCATCTATCTCCGCATGTTGCCCTCGACCGTAAACGAAACTCATGCCGAACTTGCTCGAGTGCTTTCCACATACGCAGGCGGAGCTGCGATTGGCATTGGTCGTCGTAGAACCTGGCCGGCACCGCATCAGAAAGCTCACCCCTAGCAACGGAGAATCATGAAGAATCAATTCCTGGCAGGTTTTTTCATGTGCCTCTCAGTTGTTTGTGTCCGCGCCAATCCGCCGGTGGCATCGTACATCTTCCCCGCCGGCGGTCAGCGCGGCAGCGCGGTCAGCGTCAAGGTCGGCGGGCTTTTCTTGCACCAGAACTGCGGCTTCGAGATGCTCGGCCCCGGCGTGCAATTCCCCAAAGAACTCAAGCGCATCCCGACGCTCTGGCTCGAAGGGCCGCTTCTTCCGTTGCCCGATTCGCAACGCGCCGAGGATTATCCCAAGGACATGGCCGGGCAGGTTCAGATCGCCAAGGATGCGCCGCTCGGGTTACGATACTGGCGGCTGTGGACCTCGCAAGGCGCGACGCCGAGCAAGAAGTTCGTCGTCGGCGATTTGCCGGAAGTCGTCGAGGAGGAGATCGACGGCGACCCGGTCCCGGTGAAGGTGACGACGCCGGTGACGATCAATGGCCGCATGTTCCCCCGCGAGGATGTGGACGTCTGGACCTTCACGGCGACGAAAGGGCAGGGGGTCTGGTGCGAAGTGAACGCGGCGAGGTTGGGATCGCCGCTGACGGCACGGCTGGAGCTTCGCGATTCGCAGGGCCGCCGCCAGATCGAAAACAATGACGCCGGCGGGCCCGATCCTCGGTTGCGCTTCGTCGCGCCGGCGGACGGCGAGTATCAGCTTCACATCACCGACGTGCAGTATCAGGGGGGCCAGGCGTATGTCTATCGGCTGACCGTCACGGCCGAGCCGATGATCGAACGCGCGTTTCCGCTGGGCGGCAAGCGCGGCAGCGCCGTGCAACTCGCGCTCAGCGGTCAGAACGTGCCGGCAAGACCGGTCACAGTCGCGATCCCCGCCAACGCCGCCGAATCGTTTGCGCATCAATACGATGCGGCAGGCAAGCGAAGCAACACGATCCTTCTGGACGTGGATGACCTTCCCGAAGTGAACGAAGGGCCGCCGGCGCCGCGCGCGGTCCCGGCGATCTTCAATGGACGGATTGACGTGCCCGGCGAGGTCGATGTCTGGACCTTTACGGCCAAGAAGGGCAAGAACTTGGAAATCGACCTGCGTGCGGGGCGGCTGGGCTCGCGGCTCGACGGCATCATCACGGTTCACGATGTCGCCGGCAAGCAACTGGCGCGCGCGGAGGCGACGGGGAAGCAGCTCGATCCGACGCTCAGTTTCGCGCCGCCGGCGGACGGCGCCTACACCGTAAAGGTGCAGGATCGCTTCCGCTCCCGCGGCGGACCGGAGTTCGCCTACCGGCTGCGAATCGCCAGGCCGGCGGCGCCGGATTATCATTTGCACATTGCGACCGATCCGCGCAATCCAGCCCTTGGCGACGCGATCACCGTCCCGCGAAAGGGCCAGTCGAAGCTGAAGATCAACGCCGAGCGCATCGGCGGTTTCAAGGAACCGATCACGCTGACGGTCGATGGCTTGCCCGCCGGGGTCACGGTGGCGCCCACGACCTTGGCCGCTGGGCAGACATCAGTGGAGCTGACGTTCAAGGCCGCGGACGACGCCAAGATCGTGGCGAGGCGCATCCGCATCCACGGCACGGCGAAGTGGAAGGGTCAGGACGCGCGCCGCGCCGTCACGTTGCCTGGGAACCGCGGCGAGCCGGGCGTGGACGACGTGCTTCTCGCCGTGGCGCTGCCGACGCCGTTCGTCATCAAAGGCGAGTACGACATGGGTTTCGCGCCACGAGGCTCGCTGCACGAGCGCAAGTACAAGATCGAGCGCAACGGCTTCGACGGCCCGATCGAGGTCAGCCTCACCGACCGCCAGGCGCGGCATCTGCAAGGCGTGACCGGGCCGACGATTGTGGTGCCGGCCGGCGTGAGCGAGTTCACCTACGCCGCGATGTTTCCCCCCTGGATGGACCAGGGCCGCACCAGCCGGACCTGCGTGATGGGCGTCGGCGTCGTCAAGGACAAGGACAAGAGCGAGCACCGCGTCTGCTTCAGCTCCGTCAATCAGAACGAGCAGCTTGTGGCGGTCGTTGGTCCGGGCCAGCTCGCGCTGGAGCTGGAACGCACGTCGTGCGCCGCGGCGCCGGGTCAGCCGGCGGCGATTCCGTTGCGCGTGAAACGGGCCATGAACATGCCTGGCGCCGTGAAGGTGGAGTTGATCGCGCCGGCCCACATCCGCGGCGTCACGGCGACGCCCGTCACCCTGGCCGCCGACCAGGATCGCGGTCAGTTGACGTTACAATTCGCCGCGAAGCTGGACGGGCCCTTCAACATGCCGCTGACGGTTCGGGCGACGCTGATGCACGACCATCGGCCGGTGATCGCCGAGCAGAAGCTCGACGTGCAGCCGTAGCGGTGACCGGGCTGAGCTCAGCAAATTGCCAGAATGTCAGCGCTGCCAACTTGCCACGCGTGCCAGTCACCTACCCATGGGTGGCTCCGTCCACGTAAATGTCGTCCACTTTGGAGCGGTCGTTGGGCACGCCGTTGTAGTTGATGAACAGCTCCTCGCCCTTGCGAATGTCTCGGAGGGTGGTATACACCAGCCGCCGGTTGCGATAGTCGTAGTGATACTTTGCGTTCGGCTTGTACGAATGGTTGTAGAGACTGCCGTAACCCAGCACGATGCAGCGATACTGTTTGTTCCACTCGTACCAGAAATTGTTGATCGCGGTCTGCTTCAACGCCTCGGTGTGGCGGTTGTCGATGAACACCACGGGGCAGCGTTCGATCACCTCGCCTTTGCGGATGTCCCGCGTCGCGATCAATCCGCGGATCCCGAGCGTCGGCGACGTCCCGACTTCTAGCGGTATTTCCATGTGCATCTCGCCTTTTACACCATCTCGATTCGGCTGTTGGTTCGGTTGCCAACCTGAGCGGACAGATTGAAAATCTATCCTACGGGGCGGCCGTTCAACGGCCTTCGCGAAACGGCAAGCCGCTCCGATCCGCGCCGACTTCCCACTGATTCCTGGTCGCGAACGTCTCCACCATCCAGGCGTTGCCGTCGCGGCGGATGGTCACCGCGCCCTGCGACCACGTGCTCAGCCAGCGGCTGCCGAGGGCTTCATACGGGTTCGGCTCCTTGGGCACGCTGGTCGGCGGCCCCTGGCAGCTGACGACGAACTTCGGCCGGGCCCACGCGGCCAGCTCCTTGGTGTTCGACGCGCGGCTGCCGTGATGCGGCGCCATCAGCACGTCCACCGGCCTCGACGGCAACGCCAGCACCCGCTTCAACCCCGGCTCCTGCAAGTCGCCGGTCAAGAGCGCGGTCAAGCCTTCATGACGGACCATCAGCACCAGGCTTCGAACATTCTCGACGCCGGCCGGTCCGTGGGCCGGCGGATGCAGCACTTCGAAGTGGACGCCGTCGACGTCCCACTCCGCGGGCGCATGGACGACGCGGCTTGGCAGGCCCATGCGTTCCAGGGCGCGGAGCGTGTAGCTGATCCCGGGCGTCGCGTGCGCGGCGAAGCTCGGCGTCAAGGTGACCCGGCCGACGGCGAACCGCTCGAGCAGTTGCGGCACGCCGTTGAAGTGATCGAGATCGCCATGCGAGACGATGATCTCGTCGATGCGCCGGTAGCCGCGCTTCCACAGGAAGGGTGCGATGTGCCGGCGGGTCACGTCGGGGCCGGTGATGGCGCCGGCGTCGTACAGGATGACGCGGTTCTGGGGCGTCTCGATCACCGTGCAGCCGCCGTGGCCGACGGCGAGAAAAGTGCAGCGGAAGTCACGATGATCGGGCGGCCAATAGACAAGGAAGCCGCCGAGCGCCAGCCAGCCGACGCCCAGGGGCAGGCTGCGCCGCCAGTGCCCTTGCAGCCACGGCACGCTCAGACACGCCAAGAGCCCGGCGTAGAACACGACCAGCCACCAGGCAGGCACGTCCGGCACGAAGCTGTAGGCGCCCGGCCAACCGCTCGACCAGCGGACCAACACGTCGGCAAGATAGAGACTGGCCTTCGTGAGCACGGTGAACAGTGCGGCGAGCGGCGGCAGCACAGGCGCGGTCAGGAGCAGACCAAAGCCGAGCAACAGGGCCAGCGAGCTGAACAGCACCATCGGCGGCCCGATCAGCAGGGCGACCGGCGAAACGACGTGGTAACGGGCCGCGATGAGCGGCGTGACCGCAAGCCATACGATGGCGTTGACGGCATACAGCCAACCGAGCCAACGGAAGAACCGGATCGCCACGATAGTCGCCCACGATCGGCTCTCGTCGATGAGCTTTTCCAGCGGATCTTGTTCGCGCGCCTCCCAGCGTCCTGTTCCCCAGATCAGCACGGCGACGGCGACGAACGAGAGCTGGCAGCCGGTGTTGAAGATGTCGGTCGGGTTGAACGCGGCCACGCCGAGCCAGGCCAGGGCGAAGGTGTTGGCCGGCAGCACCGGGCGGCGCAGGATCATGCCGCCGGCGTAGGCCGTCACCATCCAGGCGGCGCGCATCACCGGCGGCCGGCCGCCGGTCAGGAGCGCATAGCCCAGAAGCAGCAGCACGATCACGAGCGCCGCCGTCCGGCGGCGCACGTGGAGTACGCGACAAGCAAACCACAGAAACGCCGCGAGCACCACTAGGTGCTGTCCGGAGATCGCCAGCACGTGGACCACGCCGGTGCGGAGGTATTGCTCCCACTCATCGTGGGTCATCGCCGAGCCGTCGCCTAAGAGGAGCGCCGCCGCGACGCCGCGCTGCCCGGCGGGAAGATGCTCTTCCAAGAGCGTCACGCCGCGAGCCCGCAGCACCGCCAGCCAGCCCCACGCCGAATGCGGCCAGCCTTCACGCAGCACGTCCACCGCATCCGAAGCATCCGGAACGTGCAGCGTGGCGCCGATTCCCTGGTCGCGCAGGAACTCGGCGTAATCGAACGCGCCGGGATTGCCGGGCGCCGGCGGCAGCGCCAAGAGCCCGGTCAACTCGATCTCGTCGCCGACGTGGAGCGGCATCTGTTTCCCGGCAATCGTCGATTGGACCAAACCCGAGACGGGATGCCAGTCGCTGCGATGTTCCAGCTGGCGAACTCGGACCGTCAGGCGCGTGGCCGGCTTGGTCGCGAAGCTGCGCAGTGGATCGGCGGCCAGGTCGCGCACCTGAACCGGCTCGGAATCGACGATGCCGCGCAGCCGCACCGGCCGGCCTTCGGCAGTGGCGAACAGGCGAATGTCGTTGGGCGCCATCGAATCGCGATACCACTGATGCCAGCTCGCCCCCGCCGCGGCGAGGGCCAGCCACAGCCAGACCGGGGCGTGCGTTTGGCCTTTGCGCTTGGAGGCCACGAATGCGGCAACGAACGCGACGACGCAGGCGAGGCTGGTCGGGAGCCGGATGGAGGCAATGCGGTCGAGGATGATTCCTGAGGTGAAGGCGAGGGCGACCGGCACGAGCGGGGCTTGCCAGATCAAGTCACGGAGCTTCGGCGCGGCGAGCGGGGGCAGCGAGTTCGTCGCCATGATGGGTCACCGGGATCGACGATTCTTCTTCACGCGTCACAGTCAGCGGCGGATGAAAATGGGCCGACCGAAATGCTAACGCGCGGGGACGCGACAGGCAAGGAAAACGCGAGTGCTCGAATTGCCTTCGCAGGCATGAACGGCAAGGACGAAGTCGGCGCGGCTCCGCCCTTGCCATGCAGCTACAACTCCGTCGCCTCCACCTCGCCGACGAACCGGCCGGCGTCCGCGCCGAGGAACGAGGCGACCACGCTGAACACGGCGTCGCTGAAGCCGCCGATGTTCAGGATGTCCGAACGGTCCGGGGCCTGCGTCGTCGTGTACGGCTGCAGGTCGAGGCAGACCAGCTTTGCACCGGCCAGCTTTGCACTGGTTAGTTCGCTTCGTTGCAATCGCACCTGGTTCTTCACGAACTCCTGCCACGCCTTCATCACTGCCGTCGAGCCGTGCCGGCCCGTGCCGATCCAGCTCTCCTGGTCGCTCACCAGCACGCAGCCGGCAAAGGCGCGATTGCGGCAGGCGCCGTTGGCCTCGACCAGCGGCAACGCGCAGTTCGTGCCGCCGCCGCCGAAGCGGGCCAACCGTGCGGCCAGGTCCAGGATCGATTCGCGCGCGTCCGCGTCCACATGGTGCACGCGGTCGTCGAACGGGACGACGAGGCTGTCCGGGTTGCGGCGCAGGATGGCTGCCGCGAACAGCGCCGCCACGTCGACGCAGCGGACCTTGCTGGTGGCGCCGCGGCCGCGGCGGCCCGTCACCGGCGACTGCATCGAGCCCGACACGTCGAGGCCGATGACGACCGGGCCCGGCAATGCCGGCACGTTGCCGCAGGCGAGCTCGGCCGCCGCGACCAGGGCCGTCCGGATCGGCTGCGGTAGCGCAGCCCCGGCATTGAGATACGCGGCCAGGTACTGGTACGGGAACTGCCGCGAGCCGCGGATTTCCTCGGCGTCGGCGATCCTGGCCGCGACGTAGTCCACGGTCTCGGCGTCCTCCAGCACGCCGTGGCGCAGCAGCGTGTTCAGGTTCATGCGCAGCGCCTGCGGGCCCATCTGGCGGGCGATCGCCTTCCACACGAACGCATCGCGCGCCGCATCCGCCAGCAAGTCCCAGCGGAAATGGGAGCCCGTGAGGATGACCACCTGCTCGGCCGCCGTCGCCGCCTTGCGGTAGGCGTCGAGGGCCTGGACTTCGAGCGGCAGGTCGGCGGCCGTGGCCGGCGCCCACTTTTCAACCGGCCTGTCGGTCAGCCAGCCGAACAGGGCGCGGCGGGCATTGTCCTTGGGCGTCGGCCGGGCCAGCCGCAGCACGTCGCGCAGGCTCGGATCGTTGCCGATCGACGCGCCCAGCAGCTGGCCGGCGGCGGCCTGGTTCAGCCAGCGCTGGAAAGCGCGCTGCAGCGCGTACGACAGGCTCTTGCGGCCAAAGCGGCCCGAGCGAATCATCTGAAACAACGTGCGCAGCACCCGGCCGTTGTCCACGACGCGCTCGAACGCCGCCCGGAACAAGGCGCGATCCCGCTTCGACAAGACGAGCAAGAGCGCCGCCGGCATGTCCTTCATGAAGGCGCGTTCGCGGCTGTAAATCGCCAGCTTCGCCAGGAACACGTTGTCGTCCACCTGGTCCACGAGCGCGAGCAGCGTCGCCAGTTGATCTTCGGCCTGCGCGTAAAACGTGCCGTTGAAGCAGCCGGTGGCCGCCAGCTGGGCCAGGGCGTGCTTCGGCGTGAATGGATAGGCGCGAGCGCCCTCTTCGTTGCGGGCGTCGGCGCGCGGCAACAGGAACTTCAAGTTCGCGAACAGGCTGGTGTTGGCCATCGTCGGCCTCCCTTCTCGACAAAAAACAACGCCCGACGAAGGTTTGCACAGAGTTCACAGCTTCGAACATGAAGGTCCGAAGCCGGGCGAGATTCGAACTCGCTGGTTGCCAATGTACTCCGCACGGACAGTCGGGCGTGATTCCAAAGTCTGCGAGGACTTCGGAAGTCAGGCACAAGACCGACGAGGTGATGGCCAGAGGAACGGCGCTCTGCCACTGAGCTACAGCGCGAACGATGGAGTTGCGCTGGTGGGATTCGAACCCACGACCTCCGGCGTATGAAGCATGTACTCCGAACCGGCAGGCGGTCTGTTTCGCAAAGGCCGCGGCGACGAGGTCTTGGTCAGATGCATTGCTCTGCCATTGAGCTACACCCACCATGAATCGGAGGGTGGGTGATCGGACTCGAACCGACAACCGATGTAGTCCAACCGGCAGTCGCCGCGGCCATGTTCGTTGATCGCGGCCCAACGAGGATTGGTCGAGAGTTTTTCCTGTGGGGGCTCGAACCCCTTGTATCCCCGGCCGGTCAGGATCAATGTACTCCCCACCCGCAGTTGGGCGGCGACGGCCAACGAGGGATGGGTCAGACATCCCCTTGGTCAGATGTAGTCTGAACTGGGAGTTGGCCGTCGAAAGACGCCGGTGGGAGTTGAACCCACTTCGACCGGGTTGCAGCCGGTTGCCTGGCCGTCTGGCTCCAGCGTCGCGAGGGAAGACGCGGGCGGCCGGCGGGCGGTTCGCGGCAATCCGACGATTTCAGTGCTATGCTTGAGCGGCTCCCCGCATGTCCAGGCGAGCGCCGCCATGCCGTCCACCAGCGACTTGATCAAGGCCGCTTTCGACGGGAATGCCGACAAGGTCCGCGGTCGTGCGGCTTCTTTCTGGATCGCGGCGCCGACGTGAATCAGCGCGACTACTAGGGAGGCGGCCATGAAGTGGGCGGTAACCGTGACAATCGTCGTCGTCGGGGTGGGCCTGATGTGGCACTTCGGCATACTGCAAGAGATCGGCGGCGCGTTCAAGGTGTGGCTGGAGTGGATCGGGGCCTATCGATGATTGCGTCGCCTGTCGCTCCGCGACAGAGCCCCCTTTCGCGGAGCGAAAGGCGACAAGCGGAGGCACTAGCTTCGATTGACCCGCGTGGGCCAGCGGTTATAATCGGGGCAGATTTCCAAATGCCGCCCGGCGTGCGTCGAATAACGGTTTGTCTGTTCCACGAGGACGAGACCGACGCAGCGATCCTCGCGGACCAACCACAACCCAAAGGAGCCAGCCGTGACCATCGATGAAGTCAAGAAACGTTTCGTGGATGAGGTGAAATTGCGGGCGTACGACGACAAGTACATCGACCGCAAGGAAGAACGGGAGATCCTGCAGGTGGCCCTGCAGGCGGGCATCAGCTTCGATTCGGCCCGGGCCGCCCTCGGCCAGGTGTGCGAAGCCCAGGATTACGTGCTGGAAAGCAAGGTGCTCGCCCAGCTGAAGGACATCCTGGACACCTCGGCCGGCAACGACGGCCAGGTGGACGAGAAGGAGTTCAACGACGCGGTCCTGAACTGCAAGAAGTGGACCAAGGGGAAGAAGAACGACGTGCAGTGCAAGAAGATGGTCATCGAGATCATCCAGGACTCGTCGTTCAAGACCTCGTCGGGCTGGTTTTCCAGCTGGTTCGACAAGATCAAGAGAGAAGTCGGGATGTAGGGATTGGGGTCGGATGGCTCCCCAAGCTTCACCGCGAGCGCGAAACGGCAAGCGAGTCGTTGCTTGCCGTTTCGCGCTCGCGTTGCGTTTTGGGGACAGTTGACGGGCGTTTTCGCATTTTCTACATTGATGGTTTCCGAAAAACACGGTCCCCCGTTCCCCGAGGTTGCTGAATGGTTCGCAAGAAGCTTGGCCGAAATCGCAAGAACCGCTGCCGTTTTTGCACGAAGGAAGGCTGCCCGCGGCCGGCGTTCGTCGATTACAAGGATGTGCAAGGCCTGAAAAAGATGTGCACCAGCCAGGGCAAGCTGTTCAGCCGCAAGCGCAGCGGCAACTGCGCCGCCTTTCAACGCGCCGTCAAGGACGCCATCAAGCGCGCCCGGTTCATGGCGCTCTTGCCGTATGTGGGGGAATAACCGTTTCGTGCTGCGGTTCGAAGGCGAGCGCGAAACGGCAAGCCACACGCCGTCCATCGCGGCTAATCCGCTACTCCGCGGCGCCCTTCGTCTTCTTCCCTTTGCTCAACGTCTGGTCCACTTTGTCCAAGATGCTGTCCGCGGCTTTCTCGGTCAGCTTTCCTTTCGCGAACGCCCAGTTCCCCAGCACGCGCAGCCGTTGATAGAAGATCACCGTCACTTCGGCATCCTTGGGGATGTCGTAACCTTTCGGGCCGTCGTCGGGGTAGGCGGCCACGACCACGTGCTTGAGCGGCTTGGCGCGGGCCTTGAGCCGCTCGACCAGCGCGAAGCGTTTGGCCGCCTCGTCGAGGAGCTTTTGTGTGTCCACCTCCGCCTCGGAGCTCACCGAGCTGTGGGCATCGGGGCTCAGGAACACCGCGAAGCCGCCGAGGGACTCCGGTTCCTTGGCCAGGATCTTGTCGAGTCCGGCGAGCAAATGCGCGAGCGGCTGCTCCGTTGCCTTGTCCGGCTCGCGCGTGAAGATCATCACGGCCGGGTTGAGGGCGTTCTCGCAGACCAAGCAGTGGTGCCGGCCTGCGGCGACTTTGCCGTTCACGACGAGGGTATCGAAGGAAGCGGGCAGCATGGCGCCGACGGCCGGCCCGGACTTGAGCGGCTCCTGACTTCCGAGAGCGCCTAGCCCCAGCGTCACCGTGAGAATGGCAAAGAGAATGGTAAACGACCAGCGGCGCATGGCACGACTCCGCGCAAAAGTTTCCTTCACCATGCCAGGAAACGCGTGCGGCGTCAACAGGGCAGGGGGGCCGGGAACGCGGAAACTACCAGAATGGTGAGGAAGAAAAGGGTTGAGCCGGCCTCGTCGAGGGATGGCCGGCGCCAGTCCCCATTGTTTCACCAACTCACACGCCCTGCTTGACCACGATCCGCACGTCCATCTTCTTGCCGTCGCGTACGATCTCGGCGCGGACGCTGGCCCCCGGCCGCAAGCGGCTGGCGGCGAAGTAGCAATCCGCGACGCTGTCGGTCCAGCGGCCGTCGAGCGTCAGCAGGCGGTCGCCGGCTTTCAGGCCGCCCGCGGCCGCGGCGCTGCCGGCGAACACCTCCGCCACGGTGACCCCGTCGCCATCGTCATCGGCCTTCTTGTCCACGCGCAGCCCCAGCAACCCGGCCGGCGACAGGATGCGGCTCTTCTCCTTGTCCGCCCGCGACGCCAGCATGATCTTCATCATCTTGCTCATCATGTCCACCGGCTGAAAGTCCACCGGGACGAACGTCATCGCCTTCGCTTGATAGTCGATCGTGGTGCGGTGCTTGGCGAACACGTTGAAGCCGACGATGCCGTCGATGGGCCCCAGGGCGCTGGCGAGGGCGCCGACGGTGGGGTGGTCCATGACCATGGCGTCGACGTTGGCCACCTTCAGCTCGCCCATCTCCAGCTCCTTGATCTTGAACTGCCCCTGCGAGCCGAAGAACGCGAACGGCGACGCCCGGAACTTCTCCGGAAACACCTTGCCGGCCTTGGCGACCTTGTTGCTGATCAGCGTGACCGGCGCGCCGGTGTCGAAGATCAGCCGAAACGGCCCTTTGCCGTTGACCTTCACCTGCACCGCCATGTGCTGCGACTTGAGCAGCTCGAACGGCACGGTCGCCGGCTTGGCGGCGGCGGGTTTCTCGGCAGCAGGCTTCGCGGCCGGCTCCTGGGCACACACGGCCATCGCGGGCAAGCAGATCAGGGTGACGATCAGCAATCGTGTCATGACATGTCCTTCAATCGGGGGCGGCGAGCATGCTTTCGCCGTGATGGTTCCCGGCCTGGATGCGTCGCGAGGGATCGACGAAAGCATGCCACCCGGCTCACCCATTCTCCACCTGTGCATTGATTACAACCCGTTGCCCGCGGTGATCTTCAACTCGCGCTGCTCGTCGCCGCGCTGGATCTGCACGCGCCACACCTGGCCGGGGAGCAGCCGCGCCGCCTTGCGGTGGACGTCGGCGATCGAGTCGATCTTGACGCCGTCGATTTCCTGGATGCGGTCGCCCTTCTTGAGCCCCGCGGCCGCCGCCGGTCCCTTGTCGAGCACCGAGCCGACGGTCACGGCCTGGTCGTTCTCTTCCATCTCGAAGCCGAGGAAGCCGCGCGGCACCGGCGGCGGCCCCGGCTTCAGGCCCGACAGGAACGTGAGCATCTTGACCAGCCCGCCCATCAGCTCCATGCCGCCGGTCCCGCCCTTGATGCCGATCGGCACCGGGGGCGGCGGATCGAACGCCAGCGGCTTCCACTTGAGCCTGTCGCGGGTGAAGTCGAACTCCATCTTGTACTTGGCAAGGACGCTGTAACCGAGCAGCCCGTGCAATTCGACGCCCGCCAGCCCCATGCCGTTCATGCCTTCGAGCTGGAACGGCGTTTCGATCCGGGCCTTGACCTTCTTCTGCACTAGACCGCCTTCCAGCTCCAGCGTGTCGAGCGTCGCCCAGTTCTTCTCCGGCGTCAGG
Organism: Gemmataceae bacterium; assembly: GCA_022616435.1. Lineage (GTDB taxonomy): Bacteria > Planctomycetota > Planctomycetia > Gemmatales > Gemmataceae > JAKEET01. The sequence goes on along the minus strand of JAKEET010000016.1, from coordinate 4,693 downwards.
CCGGCCTTCTTGGCGACGGCCGTCGCCACGATCAGCACCGGGCAGCCGGTGTCGACGATGAAGTTGTACGGGCCCTTGCCGTTGATCTTGACGCGCACCAGCACGTGCTGCGTGTCGGTGAGGCGATACGGAACCGGCGCCGGTTTGGCGTCCGCTTTCGGCTCGTCGGCGACGACGGCGGCGGGGAACACGAAGATGGCACACAGCCAAGCGGTGAATCGATAGGCCATGGTAGACCCGCGGGGTTCGTCGGGCGGGCGGCTCGCCTGCCCGGATGCTTCTCCATCATACAGCAAAAAAACGGGGCAGGCGAGCCGCCTACCCCACAAACCTGCGGCAACTGCCGCCGTTTACTTGCCGGCAGCCGTTCCCTTGGCCGGCGCCAGGGGCGACACCGGCAGCCCACGGCGGCCCAGCCGCGGATGCTGCGTCGTGCCCCCCAGGAACACGAAGCACATCTCGTTCGTCGTCTGCTCGCCGAACGTGATGGTGCGCGGCGGGTTGAACGGATTGAGCGGGTTGTCGGCGCTGTTGTCATAGATCGCGTCGACGTGGAACTTGGTCCCCTTCTTGACGTGGATCGGCTCCTTGAGCATGTAGGTTTCCTGCCAGTTGTAGTCCCAGGCGTCGATGTGGATCAGCGTTTGCGTGGGACCATCGGGTGGCGTCATCGTCAAGCCGATCTGCTTGCCGAGCATGTGCATGTGCGGCGTGACGAAGAACAGCGTGAAGTCGTCGGCCGCCCAGGCATCGCCGGTGAGCTTGAAGCGTTCCGCGCCGGCCGGAATCCGGAAGAACAGGCCGAGCAACCCGCTCCCCTCGCGGCCCGCCACCGCCCCGCCGTAGAACGGCTTGTCTACTTTCGTTTTGGACAGATACAGGCCCACCTGGGTGCGATCGCGCTCCAGCCGGCCGTTGCGGTGATAGTGGACCTGCATGACCACGTCGGCGTTCTTCGGCACCAGCATGCCGGAGCCCTCGGGGAGATGCCGCGGCACGGCGCCCGGCGCCCAGCCGGTGAGCCCGGCCCCCTGCGGGATGAAGCCGAAGCCCATCTGCGCCGAATAACCCGGACCGCGATCGAGCGGGTTCTTGGCCGCGTGGGACTTCTCGGGCGGCGTCGGCGCGGCTTCGTCCTGCTGGGCTTTCTTCTCGAGCCTGCGGCCCTGGCCGGCCGTGTCCACCGCCAGCAGCACGTGGTGGACGATGCGATTGTTGCTGGGCCGAATCTCCACGGCCGAGACGTAGCTGTCCCGCGGCAAGTTCGTCGGCAGCACGAAGCAACGGAACACGTCGCGGCCATCGGGGCCGAGCGTGAATTCGCCGCTGGAGGTCAAGATCAGGTCGGGCGTGCCGAGCTGCCAGCCCTCGGGGAATTTCCTGGGCGGCGGGGCGTCCTTCGGGTCGCCGGCCGGCGTGCCGCTGTCGACCCACGCCGCCAGCGTGCCGATGTCCTTTTCGGATAGCCTGCGCTCGTTGTGGAACGGAACGCCGCTCGACGGCTTCCACGGCGGCATGAGGCGCTGCTGGGTGTAGCTCTTGATGTCGTCGGCCCAGTTGAGGGCTTGCTTGTAGGTCATGAGCGCGAACGGCCCGACCTCGCCCGGCCGGTGACAGGACTGGCAGTGGTTCTGCAAGATCGACAGCACGTCACGATGGTAGGTCACGGCGCCGGTCGCGGCGACCTTGGCGCCCTGCCGGGGAATGGCGCAGCCGATGGCCTGCGTCGCGGGCCGCGACACCGGCCGGCCCGACAGCAGCTCGCCGACCACCTGGCGCAGGTCGTGCGTCTTCACTTCCTGATGTTTCTTGAGGCGCGCCGCATAGCTGTCGTCGATGCGGCCGCGATAGCGCAGCCGATAATCGCCGTCGAGCACGAAGGCCTCCGGGGTGAAATCGGCGGCCAGGGCGTGGGCGGCGCGCAGCTTTTCATCCTTGTAGACGGGAAAACTGAGGGCGAACTCCCTGGCGTGCTTCGCAACCTGTGCCGGCGTTTCGTCTTCGTTGACGGTCAACCCGATGAACGACACGCCGTGCTTGCCATACTCTTTCGCCATGTCGACGAGCAGCGGAGAGTAGCCGTTGGAGACGGGGCACTCAAAAGACAGGAACACGATCACGATCGCCTTCTGATCCTTCAGATCGTACAGGGACCGCGACTTGCCCTGCTCGTCGCGGAAGGTGAGGTTCGGGATCTTCGTTTGCAGCCGGGCCCGCGACGGGCCCTTGTCCTGTGCCGACGCCCGCTCGACGGCCGTCAGCGCCATCCAGCCGGCCACCAAACAGCCAATCAACGAACGCATGATCAATCCTCTCATGTTCGTGCCTCCTCGGATGTTTCCGATTCCCGAAGATGATACTGGCTATTCCCGAAATGGGTTTCAACAGTCCCGAAGTGCTCCGAGCGCTTCGGGTATCGAAGTCGCCTCTATCGTAGCACAAAAATCAAGATCACCAGCAGCGCGACCAGCAGCCAGATGCCCGCGACCCCCGCCAGCAGCAGCCGATAGCGAGCGTCGCCGGCGAAGCGGGTGTCGCGCTCCAGGGTGAACTCGCGGCCGAAATCCAGGGACTCGGCGACGGGACCGGCCGGCAGCGGCGCCGTCTCCAGGGCGGCCACGGCGGCCTGGAACGCGGTGTCGCCGGCTTGATCGAGCGGCTTGTCCGCTTCCGAGGCGGCCCACGGCAGCAGCAGTGCCCGCACCGACGCCATGCTCGGCGGCCGCTGCTCGGGCTGCTTGGCCATGAATTGCCGCACCAGGAACGCGAACCCCTCCGGCACCGTCGGATTCAACTTCTGGATCGGCTCCGGCTCCAGGCGGCGGTGGGCCTGGATTTTCTCGAGCGGCGTCCCCGCCGGAAACGGCGGCCGGCCGGTGAGGGCGAAGTACAAGGTGCAGCCGAGCGAGTAGATGTCGGCGCGGGCGTCGACCTTGGCCGCGTCGCGCGTCTGCTCCGGCGCGATGTAGTCGAACGTCCCCACCACGTGGCCCTTGCCGCCGATCACCTCCGCACTCTCCACCGCCTCGCCTTCGACAATCGCCAGGCCCAGGTCGAGGACCTTGGCATGATCGTTGGGCGTGACCATGACGTTCGCCGGCTTCAGATCGCGGTGAATCAGCCCTTGCGAATGCGCGTACTCCAGGGCCGAGGCGACTTCGGCGAACAGGTGGGCGGTCCGCGCGACCGGCAGGACGCCTTGCGTCGTCACCAGGCGATAGAGGGTCTGGCCGGGAACGTATTCCATCACCAGATAGTGCAGGTCGCGGTCTTTTTCCTCGCCGGTGTCGTGGGCGATCACCAGGTGGGGGTGCAGCAGGTCCTTGGCGATCTCCAGCTCGCGCCGAAACCGCTGCACGTGGCGATCGCCCTCGCGCTTCTTGATCGGCGACAGCACCTTGACGGCGACATGCTGCTTCGAGCGCATGTCGAGTCCCAGATACACCATGCCCATGCCGCCCTTGCCGATCGGCGTGAGGATGCGATAGGGGCCGAGCTGCAGGCCGAAGGAGGCGCCTTGCAGAAGCTTGCCGACCTGGAACTGGGTGAGCAGGCCGAGGTGGACGAGCTGATCGGCGATGGCCTGGGCGTCTTGCAGGCCGGCGACCGGGACGTTGGCCAGCGCGGTTTGCAGATCGGCTTTCGTCAGCAGCCCGCTGCGCAGCACCGTCTTCAAGAACTCATCGGCAGCCGACGCCATGCGATCTTTTTCGGGAAGCGGCGGCGAATGTCAATAAACTGTCGAATAGTGGTTAGTGGTTGGTGTTGAGCCGCCGAGCCGTCAGGGAGCGCGGACCACTAACCACCAACCACTAACCACCAACCACTAACCACTAACCACCAGCTGGGTTTGCCAATGTACGAAAACCTGTTCAACGTCGCCGGCAAGACGGCGCTCGTCACCGGCGGCAGCAAGGGCCTGGGCAAGGCGATGGCCCGCGGCTTGGCCGAGGCGGGGGCCGACATCGTCATTTCCAGCCGCCACGAAGAGGAGTTGCGAACGGCCCTCGACGACATCCTCCGCGGCACGGGCCGGCGCGGCGGCTATGTCGTCGCCGACATGTCGAACCGCGACGACGTCAACCGGCTGGCGGGCGAAGCGCTCAAGAAGATGGGCAAGATCGACATCCTCATCAACAATGCCGGCACCAACATCCCGCAGCCGATCGACGAGATCAAGGACGAGGATTGGGACCGCGTGCTGGAGATCAACCTCAACTCGATCATGGCCCTGACCCGCGCGCTCGTGCCGCAGATGAAGGAACGCCGCTGGGGCCGGATCATTCACATCTCGTCGGTCATGGGGGTTGTCTCGAAGGCCGGCCGCAACGCGTACTCGGTGACCAAGTCGGCGTTGATCGGTTTTGCCAGGGCCAGCGCCATCGACCTCGGACCCTACGGGATCACGGTGAACTGCATCGCCCCGGGCCCGTTCCTTACCGATTTGCCGGGCCGGCTGCTGTCGCCGGCGGAGAAGGATGAGTTTGCCCGGATGACCGTGATGAACCGCTGGGGCGAGCCGTCGGAACTGGTTGGGCCGGCGCTGCTGCTTTCCAGCGACGCCGGCAGCTACATCACCGGCGAGACGATCGTCGTCGACGGCGGGTTCGTGGTGAAGTAGCCGCTTGCGGCTGGGCACGGCCGCTTGCGGCTGGGCACGGCCGCTTGCGGCTGGGCACGGCCGCTTGCGGCT
>JAKEET010000102.1 GCA_022616435.1 Gemmataceae bacterium | reverse complement strand
TCCTTGATCGCACTCCGCTCTTTGCGTGTGGACATAGCCCACCTCCTTTGGCGGAGATTAGACCATGGCCGTCAAGAACGGTGTTGGCCGGACGCACACATCATGAGTGGATCGCTCTCCGGATCCGAAGAATTGCCGACGGCGCGTGGACATCGTCGAACTCCGGGATCTATGCCGGCTCTACGGCCTGACACTGACGCAGTTTCTCGAACAAGCAGAGCTCGAATGACCAGTTCGGATGATACCGCCCTTCTGCCGTGATCGGATCCTTCACCCCGCCTTCCGCTCCCACCCCTCGCGCAGCGCCCCGATCTGCTGCCGCCGCATCGCTTCCGGCGCGTACGGATCAAACGCGATCGGCCGCTTCATGATCGATTGCAGCACTTGCACTGCCTGGCGGCGCAATTCCACGTCGCGGCGCTCCAGGGCGGCGAACAGTGCAGGAACCGCCGCGTGGCCGCGCTGCACCAGCTCGGTCGCGGCGTGGGCGTGATCGGGCGTCTTCAATCCTTCCACCAGGCGCTGAATCTTCTCCTGATCTTTCACCGAAGCGACGGCAGGCCGGGCAGGCTTCGGCGCCGGCGGCGGGAACTCCAAGGTCGCGGCCGGAGCGGGCGGCGCCGCCGCCGGCGCGGGCACTCGCTGCGCGGGAGGTCGCTGCTCGGCGGCGTGCCCTTCCATGTCGGCATAGGTGTCGTCGTTGAAGCCCGTGCCGAGATACTCGTTGATCGCGATCGGGTCGCGGATGATCTGCGTCGGCGTCCCGTGCGTGCGCACCTGGCCGTCCTTGATCAAGTAGCTCCGCGTGGTGATCTTGAGGGCTTCGCGGACGTTGTGGTCGGTCAACAGCACGCCGATCCCTTGATTCTTCAGGTCCTTGACGACCTGGCGAATCTCGGCGATCGTGATCGGGTCGATGCCGGTGAACGGCTCGTCGAGCAGGATGAGCAGCGGCTCGCACACCAGGCACCGCGCGATTTCCAGCCGGCGCTTCTCGCCGCCCGACAGCCGGGCGGCGCCGTTCTTGCGCACCTTGCCGAGCCCGAATTGCTCGATGACGGCATTGGTGCGGTCCCAGCGCTCGCGGCTGGTCAGCGGCCGCCGCAGCGACCGCGACTTGGGCATGATCTCCAGGATCGCCAGGATGTTCTGCTCGACGGTCAGCTTGCGAAACACGCTGGTTTCTTGCGACAGGTAGCCCATCCCCAGCCGGGCGCGCTGGTACATCGGCAGCTTGGTGACGTTCTGGCCGTCGAACATGACCGAGCCGGCGTACGGCGTGATCTGCCCGGTGGTCATGCGGAAGCTGGTCGTCTTGCCGGCGCCGTTGGGACCGAGCAGGCCGACGACTTCGCCGGCGCTGACCTCGAACGACACGCCGTCCACGACCTTGCGGCGGCCGTAGAACTTGACCAGCCCGCGTGTTTCCAACAGGGCCATCGCTGCTCCTCCGTGAGCCGACTGCGACACGATTGCAGGACGAACGCGTATATCCGAAATCACCGAATGGGACAAGAGCAGACGAGTGGCGATGCCTGTCAAGGGGCGCAAGCTAGGATGATGATCGGCCTTCAGATCCCCTGCCGCGCCACTCGGCGGCGCGGCGATCCGCGTCGGCGGCGACGCGAACGCGGGCCACGCGCAGGCCGGTCCGCACGTCGAGGATCGTCAGGCCTTTGCACTCCTTGAAGTCCGCCAGCCCGGCGTGTGGCGGCGAATTGGGCGAGAGAACGGGAGCGGCCTGGGCAATCGCAGTCGCCCCAGGGAAAATGTCCGGCATCCGCCCGGTGGCAACTCACTCCTCCGTTCCTTCGCGGGCCAGCAAGTCCGTCGCCCGCAGTTGACCTTTCTTGGCCAACGCGCGAAGCTGCGCCGCAGTAAACGGCCCCTTCCTGGCATTTCCGCGAGCAACGTACCACTGATCCATACCATCCTCGGCTACTTGCTTTTGGTCTTTGAGACAATGGCCGGCACGTTGCGGAAGTCGATGGTGCTGGCGTTGGGGCCGAACGCCGACTCGATGGTGGCGATGGGAAAACGTTTGATCATGGGGGGATGGCGCCGACGATTTGCCGGTGAGCGGGCTCGGGCCGATTCGCCAGGCTCGCGTTTGAGTTGCTCGACGCCGCCTTTCTGAGCCAAGGCGGGGCGTTGACCGGCCAGCACCAAACTCGCAACACAGATGGAAGCAATCAGCAATCGCATGGACATCTCCTGGTTGATGGTGTAGGCAAGATCGCTCGCAGCCGGATCACAATCGCGCCTAACGGACGGATGCCGTCGCCGGCTCGATCACCCCCCCGTCCCCTTCGCCGGTCAGCGTATGATCTTCGCCTTCGCTTGAGATTCATCAACTCCTGGAGGTGCACCAAACCGGCGTCGGTCACGCCCGTGTAAGCATATCCAGCGTCGTGAGGTTCTTAAGGCCGCGCAGATGGCTCAGTCCAGCATCGGTGATGCGTGTGGAGCTAGCTCTTGGCGTCTTTGATGGTTTGCGCCGGGCGCCCGTTCACCTTGGCCACGACGCTGCCGCGCAGCGACAGCGCCCACTCGGCGGCTTGGCGCTGGGGATCGTAGAGGCGGACGACCCGGCGTTGGCCCTTCTCGACCGTGATCTCCCGCGGGGCAAGGTCGAGCATGGTCGGCTTGAGGACCACTGAGTACGTGCCGGGCTTCAGGGTGATTGCCTGCTCCAGGTCTTGATGGAATACTCGCTGCCGCCGAGGACGATGATCGACTTCGGATCGACGGCGACGTCGAACTCGATCTTGACCATGCCGGTGTCGTCCACCGTCGGCGGTTCGACCCGAGGCGGCGTGATGATCGGCTTGTCCTTGGAGACGACGATCGGTCCGGGCGCGGGCGACTCCTTCTTGCCGCAACCGGTGATGGCGCTCACGGACGAGATCAAGATCAACGTGACGATTGCATGAGTGGTTTTCATCGATACCTCCTGAATGGCGAGGGGTGATCTTGGCGGAAGGCGCGAACCGTTCTACGTTACTTCTCCTTCGGCCCGAACGCCCCGTGGTCCGATTCGATCCGGCACTTGGGCAGCGCCGCGGCGAGCTTCGCGACCGCGTCCCTCGTCACGTTGGTCTTTCTCAGATTCAGTTCACGCAAGTTGACGAGCTTGTCGAGCTGCTCGACGCCCTTGTCCGTCACGTGCGTGTCGTGCAGCGCCAGGATTTCCAGCTTCGTGAGGCCGGCGAGATGTTTCATGCCGTCATCGCCGATGCGGGTGTGCATCAACCAGAGTCGCCGCAATTCAACCAGGTTCTTCAGCGCAGCCAGGCCGTCGTCGGTGATCGCCAGGCTGTTCGCGGTGAGTTCTTTGAGCTGGGTGAGCTTGCCGATCAACTTCAGGCCACCGTCGCCGACACGCGTGCTGTCGATGAAGAGTCCCTCCAGGGAACCCATGTCGGCGAGGTGAGCGATGCCCTTATCGGTAATGGGTATGCCTCCCAGGTTGAGCCGTTTCAGGTGGCGCAGGCTCGTGAGCTTGGCGAGTCCATCGTCCGTGACGCGCGGATTGCCCCAGTCAAAACGGACCTCGTAGACCTGGAACGACCCGCCGACCAGGTCCGCCATGGTTTTGGCCTGTCTTAGCCCTGCCCCCGTGGACGCCTCCAGAGTGCCGTTGACCGAAAAGACCCATTCCGCCGCGGCGCGGTCGGGATCGGCGGCGACGCGCACCCGCGCTACGCGCAAGCCGATGTCCTTGAAGAAGTACGCGGCCGGGCGACCGTACGAGGAAGCCGCCTGGCACTTGACGGCCTCGCTCCCCCAGAATCCTCCGCGGAGAACGCGCGTCGATTTCGGATTGCCGGGCTCAGTCAAATCGGCGCACCATTCCTGGACGTTGCCGTGCATGTCGTACAGGCCGAGCGAGTTTTGCCGGTAGCTGCCTACCTTGCAGGTTCGCTTCAGGACGTTGTTGAAGTTCGCCTGATCCGGCAACAGCTCGTTGCGCGGCTCGGCCAAATAGAAGCTGAAAGCGTCACGGAACGGACCGGGTGAAGGCCCGCCCCGGCAGGCGTATTCCCATTCCGCCGCCGTGGGCAAGCGGTAGACCCAGCCGCTCTCCTTCGTGCGCAGATTGAGGCCTTCGAGGAAGACCTGCGCTTGATCCCACGACACGCCCTCGACGGGGAACCTCTTCAAGTCCGCGTCGGAGATATCCTTCACCGCATCTCGGTCCGGCCCTTTTGCCCGCTTGCCAGGAGACGTAAGTCCATTTCCCTTTTGGCGAGAGCTGCAGCCTAATGCCAAAGTCGGTGCCGAAAACGACCGGCGACCGGAACGTGTCGGCCGCTTCAGGCGTGATGAAACCCTCCAACGTGAATCCGTCACTGCGGTCCAATAGGCGAAACCCAGGGAATTCGACACCGTCTTCAGGCGCGAAGCGGAGTGCGAAATTCGGTTTTGCCTGGGCCACTTGGACCGGCGCTGGCTTCTCGCCGATCTTCCTGTTGTCCTGCATCACCACCATGCCTTGACCCGGCAGCCAATCAATCTTCAGGGTCGTTTGACCCCGTTTCTTCAACTCAAAGGAGGTGCTGTCGAAAATGAAGTCGCCGCGCGTGATCGTCAGCCCATGCTTGCCGGGCTTAAGCGTGATCGGCTCCTTGTTCTTTTCGGTGATGATCGCCGCGTGTCCCTCGATGGTGAGTTTGATCTCGGGATCATCGATCTGGATGCGCACCACGCCGTCGGGCGTTTGCCAGAAGAACACGATGCCGGCCGTGATCAGGGCCAGGAAACCGGCGGCGACGGCGACGAGGGCCAGCCGACGCTTCGTGCCGACAGGTTTGCCGGCCTGTCGTTGTCCGACCGGCGCCTTCACAACCGCCTCCCCGGCCGGCGGCGCGGTCGGTAGATCGGCAAACGGGTTCGCTGCGTCCGCCGGGACCGCCGCCGTGAGCGACGGCGCATGGGCAGCCGCGTGGATGGCCGCCAGCATGTCGCCGCTGGGCTCCGGCATGGTTGTCTGCGGGCCACGCGCCATCCCCTGTAGCGTCTTCACCACCTCCTTCACCGACGCCGGCCGACCCGTCGGGTCCTTCGCCAAGAGCTTCACGATCAGGTCCGACAGCGCCTGCGGCACGTCCGGATTGATGTCGCGCGGCGCCGGCGGGTCGGTCATCTGCACCGCCATCAGCACGGCGACCGGATCGTTGCCGGCGAACGCCAGGGTTCCCGTGGCCATCACGTAGAGCACACAGCCGAGGCTGAACAGATCGACGCGCGGGTCGAGGTTCTTCTCGCCGCGCGCCTGCTCCGGCGCCATGTACGCCGGCGTGCCGACGATCATCCCCGATTGGGTCAGTTGAGCGCTCCCCTTTTCCAATCGCGCCAGGCCGAAGTCGAGGATCTTCACACGCCCGCCCTTGACCGGCTCAATCCAGATGTTGCCCGGCTTGATGTCGCGGTGGATCGACGCGGTTCATTCGCTTCCACCGCATGCGGCATCCGAACACCATGGGCGGACCGGAGATCGAGTTATTCCTGACCGATCTGGCGGTGCATGGCCACGTGTCGGCGAGCACGCACAACCAGGCCTTTCATGCGCTGTTGTTCCTTTATCAGCATGTGCTGGGAATCGAACTGCCGCGCTTGGACGCGGTGCGTGCCAAGCGGCCGAAGCGGTTGCCGAGCGTGCTGTGTCCTGAGGAAGTGGCAAAGGTGCTCAGCGCCGTGCAGGGAGGCGACGGCGTATTCCGCCTGATGGCGGGGCTGTGCTACGGGTCGGGCTTGCGGCGCGAGGAATGTTGCCGGCTGCGTGTCCACGACCTCGATTTGCGGCGCGACCAAATCACCGTGCGGCACGGTCGCAAGAACACACTGAATTCGCCGCCTGGGAAGTCAGCTGACGACACCATAGTCGGGGTCAAGAGTGGTTCAGTGTGGGTGTTCCGTGTGTGTGTGTGTGTGTGTGTGTGTGTAGCGCAATGCAACCAACGGCCGCGCACTTCCCAGTTGGCAAGCGCGGCAAGTTGGCAGGCTGGGCGACCGGTTCGCAGGCGAACCCCTCATCACGTTTCGCGACAACACCCGACAGGCGAACGAGTTGCATCGACGGCCGGCGACGGCCGGTTTTCACGCCCGGCTGAAAACCCGAATTTCCGAGGGGGCGATTTGAGGCCGAAAAAATCGCTCAAGTCGTTGAGGCGCTGAGGGTTGGGCGGCAAAATCATGTTCACCCCGACGCGTATACCGTGGCGCGTTCGCGAGTTGGCAGCATCGGTTGTCCATGCGGCGGCCGGGCTCACGAAGCGCCGCCGGGAATGAACCGTCGTCACCCGCCTACTCCAGCCGCCGCATCCATTCCAGGAACCGCCCCGCGCACTGGTCCAGGTTCGCCTCGGCGCCGCCGCCTTTGAGGGGCGAGCACATTTCGTACGCGACGTGACCCTGGTAGCCAGCGTCCCGGAGCGCGGCGAAGAACCGGCGATAGTCGATGAAGCCTTCGCCCATCGGCACGGCCCGGATGGCGTCCGTTTCGCGCGTGTAGTTGACCAGCGCCGGCTGATAGCGGAACCGCGGCCGGCGCACGTAGTCGGCGACGGTGGTGTGGACGATGTGCGGCGCCAGCATCCGCACCCCGGCCGCCGGGTCCATGCCGGGCAGCGCGGGCGCCCAGGCGTCGAACATCAGCTTGCAGTTGGGCTCGTCGATCTCCTGCAGCAAATCCGCCAGGCTTTCGAAGTGCACCGCCGTGTCGTGATGGTTCTGGATGCCGAGCGTCACGCCGAACGTCGCCGCCTGGCGGGCGCATTCCTTCAAGTGCGTCACGCAGGTCGTCCATTGCTGATCGAACGGCGTTCTCTGGTCGTCGTAACCGGTGAAGACGCGGATGAGGCCGCAGCCGAGCGCCCGCGCCAGCCGGCTCAGCTCGCGCACATAGAGGACTTGCATCTCGCGCGTCGGGATGTCGGGGCGGTCCAGACCCAGGCAGAAGTCGGTGTAGCCGGCGAGGCAGGCGACCTTCAGTCCGAGGTCGTCGATGCGCCGTTGCAGCTCACGGCAAGCGGCTTCATCGTAGTCGAGCACGCAAAGGTGCGGCCGCTTCGCCATGAGCATGACGGCGTCGTAACCGAGCGCCTTGGCCTTGCCGAGGAAGTCCGGCAGCGCCAGCCGCGCCTGCCCGTGCCAGGCGCCGGCGTAGCTCACCGAATGCAACGCGGTCTTGAACATCATTGGCCCCAGGTTGTGTCCACTTCGAACGGGAACAGCGGCCGCCGGCGGTGATGATACACCAGTCTGGTCATGTCGGCGCAGGTGACGCCGGGGGTATCGACGCGCAGCAGATGCTTGCACACCGGCGCGTAGGCGGCGACCGGCGCGTGCACCCCTTTGGCGACCAGCACGCGAAACCGCGCCGGGTCCAGGTCGAACGTCGAGACCTGGCGCAGGCTGAACGGGACCATCCGCCGCGTGGTCAGCATGATGGTCAAGCCGGTGGCGGTTTCGACGACGGCGGTCGGCCCCTGGTCGAACTTCGTCCAGCCGCCGTGGCGCGGCTGGGTTTCTTCGAATCGGCCGTCGTACAGGCCGCGCACCGTGGCTTCGACATCCAGCGGCGAACCGTGAAGCTTGTCGGTCTTGCCGCCGATCCGCAGCCGCAGCTTGGCGCCGACGCCGGAGTTTCGTGCTTGCTGGGCGGACTCGGCATCCGCCAGACACACGAACGACGGCCCGATGGCGCGGCGATGCAGCTCGTGGGCGATCTCGGTGCCGTCGCCCGGCGCGCCACCGCCGACGTTGTCGCCCATGTCGAGCAAGCACACAGGCCCTTCGAGCTGCGCCGCCTGGTCCACCGCCTGGGCGACGCCGATCATCCGGCCGATAAATTCCCGGCGCCGATCCCACCAGGAAGATGCCAGCTCGTTCACCAGCCGCTGAGCCAGGTTCGGGTCACTGTCGGCGACGACGATCGCCGCCGAGCCCATCTCGGCCACGTCCGCGTACGGAAACCCCAGCAGCACGCTGTTGGACAGCACGCCCGGCTGCCGCAGCATGGCGTCGGCCTGTTCGTAGAGCGGCTTGCACGGCGCCTGGGCGGTGAGCTGCCGTTCGATGTTGACCGCCAGCGGCGGAAAGGCCCCGGCCATCGTGGGCCGCACTTCGCCGCGCAAGGTCCGGGCCATCAGCCTGGCCGCGTCGAGGCCGCGTTGTTTCTGATCGAGATGGGGATTGGTGCGATAGCCGAGCAAGGCGTCGCATGCCGCGACCATGCTGGGCGACAGGTTCACGTGCAGATCGAGCGTGCCGATGATGGGACACGTCGGCCCGAAGCGTTCGCGCATGCGGCTCAGCCAATGGCCGTCGCCGTCGGGATGCGCTTCGGAGACCATGGCCCCGTGCGGCGCGACCAGCAAGCCGTCGAGCGGCCCGGCGCGATCGAGGGCGGTCTCCAGACGCCGCAGGATTTCCGAGTAGGCCGCCGCTTGCACGGTGCCGTACGGCAACGCCCGCGCCGCGAACACCGGCACGGCGTCGATGTTCGCCTCGGCCAGGCCGTGAAAGAAGCCGCCGACTTCGTGATGCGCGTCGGCCAGCCGGAGGCGCACCTCCTCGCCTTCGACCAGCAGATCTTCCTCGAAGTGGGCCAGCGTGGTGGCCCCCGCGATGAACGTATTCGATTCATGCATCCACGCGACGATGCCGACGCGCATGGCGGGTTCCTTTCTTCCGATGGGCAGCGCCGTCCATAATACAAATCGGTAACGAAACCACCAGCAAGAATGTCCGCAGGAGCCCGCCATGAACCCGCCGCTCGCCGCCATCGCCGGCATCACCCTCGCCATGATGAGGAAGTCGCTGTACAGCGCCGTGGTCTGCGACGCCCTCGACGCCGAAGGGCATCCGCATCAAGCGCCGCGCGTGCCGCTCAAGCCGTTGACGACGGCGGGCGTCCTGGTGGGGCGCTGCAAGACGACGCTGTGGGCCGACATGGCACATCCCGATCCGAAGCCGTACGAGCTGGAACTGCGGGCGGTGGACAGTTGCCGGGCCGACGACGTGATGATCGCGGCAGCGGGCGGGTCGATGCGCTCGGGCATCTGGGGCGAGTTGTTGACCACGGCGGCCACGAACGGCGGCTGCACCGGCGTCATCGTGGACGGGGCGGTCCGCGATCTGCGCCGCATGCGCGACATGCAGTTCCCCGTGTTCGCGCGCGGCACGTGCATCTACGACAGCAAGGACCGCCAGCGCGTCATCGACATCGATGTTCCCGTGGAGATCGACGGCGTCCGCTTTGGCCCGGGCGATCTAGTTGTCGCGGACGAAGACGGCGTGGTGGTCGTGCCGCGCGCGGTGGAGGAAGCCGTGCTGCGCCGCGCCTGGGACAAGGTCCACGCCGAGAACGAAGTCCGCGACGCCATCAAGGGCGGCATGAAGGCGACGGATGCGTTCGCGAAGTATGGGGTGTTGTGATTCACGCCACTTCCGACTTCGGCTCTTCCTCTACCCAATCCTCGAAGCGGATGGTCACCTGCTTCGACACCCCCGATTCCTGCATCGTGATGCCGTAGAGCACGTCGGCAGCGGCCATCGTCTTCTTCGAATGCGTGACGATGATGAATTGCGAGCTCTCCAGGAACTCGCGCAGCACCGCCGTGAAGCGGTCGATGTTGGCTTCGTCCAGGGCGGCGTCCACTTCGTCGAGCACGCAGAACGGACTCGGCTTGCTGCGGAAGATGGCCAGCAGGAGCGCCACGGCCGTCAGCGTCTTTTCGCCGCCGGAGAGCAGCGAGATGCTGCGCAGCTCCTTGCCGGGCGGGCGGGCCACGATCTCGATGCCGCTCTCGAGCACGTCGTTCTCGTCCTCGAGGACCACGTCGGCCATGCCGCCGCCAAACAGCTTGCGGAACAGCTCCTGGAAGTGGCCGCGGACCGCCTGATACGTCTCCAGGAAGAGCCGTTTGCTGTCCTGGTTGATCTTGTGGATGATCTCTTCGAGCGACTTCTTGGACGAGGTCAGGTCGTCGAACTGGGTTTGCAGGTCGCGGGCGCGCGTATCCAGCTCCTCTAGCTCCGCGAGCGCTTCCATGTTGACGTTGCCCAGCCGGCCGAGCTTGCGGCGCAGCTCCGCGATCTCCTCGTTGGCGGCCGCGGCGTCGAGGGCCGGCGTTTCCGTGGGCGGAGCATCCACGTGATCGCTCCGCTGCCGATCCAGCGACTCCCGATACATGTCCGCCAGCTCGACCTGATAATCCTCGCGCAGCCGATCCACCAGCGTGTCACGCTGGTGGCGGAGGTCGTTCACCTCCAGCTCGCGAGCGTGGAAACTCTCCTGCTGAACGCGCCAGTCGTTGCGCACCGCCTGGGCAAGCTGCACGAGCCGGGCCCGCTCCGTCCGCTTGGCGTCGCGCTGGCCGATCATGTCGGCGACCTGGCGCTGCGTCGCCTCCTTGTCGAGATACGCCCGGGCCATGATCGACGACGCCCGCAGCATCGTCGCCTGGCTGTCGAGCAGGCGCTGCTTGCACGATTCCTGGGCCTCTTCGCTCTGGGCTTGCTCGCGCTGCCGCTGCCGCCAGTCGCGATCGAGCTGCTGATGCTGGCCGCGCAGCGCCCGCAGCCGTTCCTCCATGGTCGCCAGAGCCACTTGCGCCTGGGTGCAGGCGTTCTGCCGGTCCTGGCGCTCGTGGTCGAGCTGCCGGATTTCCCGGTCGGCGTCGTGCAGCCGCGCTTGCAAGCGCTGCACCTCGGCCTCGGCGGCGGCCGCGTCGCTCTGGGCCGCCCGCCAGGCCGCGCCGAGCCGCTCGATGTCTTGTTCCAGCTTGTGCATCTCGCCCCGGTTGAGCGTGACTTCTTCGTGCAGCCCCTGGCGGCGCTCGCGATGCCGCTGCACCCGGCCGTGCAAATCCGACGCTTGCTCGGCGATGACGCCGATCTCTTCCTGCTGGGCGACCATGCTACGTTCGAGCTGGACCAGCCGGTCGCGCAGCTCGCGCAGGTCCTGCTCGGTCTGCGCGATCGTCGCGTCCACGGCGGCGACCTGGCCCTGGAGATCGTGCAGCTCGCTCTTGCGCGACAGGATGCCGGCGTCGGCGTGGTGGGCGCCGATCGTCAGGGTGCCGTCCGGCTCCAGCAGCTCGCCGTGCAGCGTGACCAGGCGATAACCGGGCGCGTGGGCGGCGATGCTGCGGGCGGTGGCGAGATCGTGAACAATCAGGGTGCGGCCCAGAAGCTGCTCGACCAGATCCGCCAGCTCCGGATGCTCGCACGAGACAACCTGCGCCGCCGGCGCCACCAGGCCGGGATGGCAGACTTCTGAAGTTTCCAAAGCTTCGGGAGTCTGATGCTTGACCCGGCTCAGCAGCGACACCTGCACGAGGCGATTGGTCTTCAGCTCGGCCAGGGCGTCGGCGGAGTGCGCTTGCGCGATCGGCATGAAACTGACGCGCCCGGAGAACGGCTGCGTGCGCTGCGACAGCGCGTGGGCGAGCACGTCGACATCGCGGACGACGAACCGCTGCGCCCAATCGCCCAGGGCCAGGTCGATCAACGGAGCGTACTCACGCTTGACGGTGAGGAAATCGGCGATCATGCCCAGGACCGCCTGCCACGGTCCGGCGTCGGGCTGCTCCAGGAGCGCGAAGACTTCGCGCACGCCGGCGCCCAGGCCTTCGTGGCTGCGGATCAGGCCTTCGAGCACATCGATGCGGCTGGCCAGCCGGCTGCGCTCCTGCCGCAGTTGCGATAGCTGCTCCGTGGTCTGGTCCCGCAGAGTTTGCGACGACGCCTGCTGGTCGCGCTGCGCCGCGAGGGCCGCGCGAGCGGCGACCAGGCGTTGATGGAGCTGCTGATCGGCGGTCACCAGGTCTTCGAGCTCCAGGTCGACGCTCGCCAGGCTCTCGGACGCTTGGTGGGAGCGGTGCTTGAGCCGGTCGCGCTCGCGCTCCAGTTGCTCGACGTGCGCTTTGCTGGCGACCGCCTCGTTCTGCAAATGGGCGCTCCGGCGCATCTGCTCCAGGTGCTCGGCCTGATCGGCGGCGATCTGCTGCTGCAACACCGTCCAGCGCCGCTCGGTTTCCTGGAGCGCGCTGTCGAGTGTCTGCGCGGCGCCGCGCTGCCCTTCGGCTTGGTGGTCGGCGGCCGCCAGCTCCCGCGCGGCCTGCTCGACGGCCTCCGCCAGCGCCCCGACCCGCAACGCCAGCTCGGTCCAGCGCCGCCGCGCCTGATCCAGCTCCCCTTCCAGGTCGGCGGTCAGCGCGGCTTCGTGGGCCAGCGTCGTTTGCTGGGTCTTGATCTCCTGCAGGGCCTGCGCCAGCCGGCTTTCCTGATCGCGCAGAGCGTCGTCCAGGTCGGCCAGGAAAATCTCCAGCCGCTCGGCGTCGGCCTCGCTGGCGGCAGCCCGGGCGGCGCACTGGTCCAGCTCGGTGCGCAAACCGTCCAGGGCCTGCCCTTCGGCATCCAGCTTGTGCGTGAGCTGGCGAAATTCGTCCAGGCCCAACGTCAGCCGCAGCTCCTTCAGCCGCGTCGAGTATTCGTGCCAGCGCTGGGCCTTGGCCGCCTGCAGCTTGACGCTGCGCAGTTGCTTCTCGACTTCCTCGATGATGTCCTTGACCCGCGACAGGTTCTGATCGACGCGCTCCAGCTTGCGCAAGGTCTCGATCTTCTTGGCGCGGAAGCGGCTGATGCCGGCCGCCTCCTCGAAGATGGTGCGGCGCTCCTTGGTCGAGGTCTGCAACAGGACGTCGACCTGGCCCTGGGCGATGATGCTGTAGGCGTCATGGCCCGCGCCCGAGCCGAGGAACAGGTCCTTGATGTCCTTGAGCCGGCTGATCTGACCGTTGATGAGGTACTCGCCCTCGCCCGTGCGGTAGACGCGGCGCGTGATCTGCACTTCTTCCATGTCGAGGGCGAGCTGGCGTCGGCGATTGTCGAAGGTCATGGTGACTTCGGCCAGGCCGAAGCTGCGCCGCGACGACGAGCCGTTGAAGATGACGTCGGCCATCTCGCCGCCGCGCAACGACTTGGCGCTCTGCTCGCCCAGGATCCAGCGGACGGCGTCGACGATGTTGCTCTTGCCGGAGCCGTTGGGGCCGACGATGGCAGTGAGGCCGTCGCTGAATTCAAACGTGGTCTTGTCGGCAAAGCTTTTGAAGCCGACCAGTTCGAGCCGCTTGAGCATGCCGCCTCCGGCTGGGTCGAGGCAGGGTCATCCGTGAGAGAGCGCTAGGGTTAGCATAGCAAAATGGCGACCGTCTTTGTGGGTCGCAGGACTCATCGCAAACGTGAATCATCGACGTTGGCCCGTTGAGCGCACGCGATGGCATGCGTGCGCTCAACGGGTCACGGGCGTAGCGCGTTTCTCGCCGAGGGACCGGCGCGTCGCATCCTAGTTCGCCGCCCCATTCCGCGCTTCCGCCAGCAACTCTTCCAGGGCCGGCGCGGCCGGCGGCGACAGCAGCCGCACCGGGCAGCTGAGGGCCTGCTGGTCGTCGAGGCTGCGCAGCAGGTCCACGGCTTCGGGATACTGGCCGCCCAGCTCGACCAGCTTGCGCAACACCTCGCTCAGCTTCAACGACGACGCCTGGCGCTGCTCGCCCTTGGTGCTGATGCGGCTGATGAAGCAGCGCTCGTCGCCGGCATCGGCGGTGACGATGAACTCGTCGCCGGCCCGGACGCGAGCCGGCGCCACCAGGCGGATGTCGTTGCCGAACAGGATGATCTCGGCGCGGCGCGAGACCGTGAAGTTCACCACGGGCGGGCCGTCGAGCGGAATCGCGTGCAGCCAGAACGCCTGCAGGTTCTCGCCCCCCAGGCGGCGCATGGCGACGTCAAGCTCGTTGTCGTTGCCGGCTTCGTCGGCGTACGTCAGCCGCAAGGCCTGGAAGGCGCCGGCCCGCAGCTCGCCGTCGTCGTGGACCATCAGCTCCTGCAGCTTGATGCGGCAGACCGATTCGTTGAGCCCGGCCAGGGCGATCAGGGCATAGGCGCGAGCCAGCGGCATCTCGACGGCCGAGTTGGCGAGCTCCTCGACGCCGGCCGTGCTCCCCAGATATGTCAGGGCCTCCGCCGACACGAACCGCACCAGCGGCGTGGGGCTGCTCAGGCCCTGCCGCAGCACCGGCACGCTGTCCTTGCCGAGCGCCTCCAGCCGCAGCGCCGCCCGCACGCAGTTCTTCGGTTCCTGCAGCATCGCGTGCAGCCGGGCGCGATACGCGCTCTGCTGGGCCGCATCGTCGCTCAAGGGAATGAGACGGGCGACGCGCACGTAGCGTTCCGGGTTGTAGCGGTAGGCGTAGGGCACGCGCACGTTGACGATGGACTTGTCGATCGCCTTGGCCGTGTCGCCGCCGCGGGTCAGTGGATTGTCGTGGAACGTGTCGTTGATGTTCTGGGTCACGTCTTGCAACAAGAACAGGTGGCGATGCTTGTGCACGAATTGGTGCTTCTTGGAATCGTCCGGAAACTTCAGGTTGATGCGCGTGGCCACGGCGGCCGCCACCCGGGCCGACCGGTCGTCCTTCTTCAGCTCGAGGTAGAACGGCCGTTCGATCAGGCTGACGCCGCCTTCCCAGATGCGGGCCGTCTTCAGGGTCGCCTCATCGCGGTCGCCGAAGCCGACCAGCAGCGGGCCTTTGCCGACGGCCAGCCTGTGGCCTTGCAGCAGGCGGTTGCCGCCCCGGTACTCGGGGTCGAGGCCCTTGGTGGTCTCGTAGTTGCGGAGCACGCACGGATGCAGGTAGCCGCCGCGCAGGCTGGTGCACGGGCTGCCGTCCGGCAGCGTGATTTCGAGATCGATGGGCGCGTGCTTGCTGCAGCCGGCCGGGATCAGGCCAGTCACCAGGACCAGGGCGTTGTTGGGGTTGTCGATGAGCCGGCGGGTGTTGTCGATCTTGCGTTGCCGCAGCTCCTTTTCGAGCATGCTGAGGAACTCGCCGCGCGCCGAACCGCCGGTGCCCTCCAGGCCGGTGACCAGGCCGACGCCGCTGACCTGGATCGGGCCGGCGTTGCTGACCTCGGTGACGTCGCCGATCAGACGGACCGCGTCGAGGTCCGGATCGCGCTCGGGCTGCGCCGCCGATGGGACGCGCGGCTGCGGACCCAAACAGCCGGCCAGAGCCACACCCGACAACAGCGCCGCCACCGGCAGCCACATCGATCGGCACATGGACACTCTCCCTGGCCGCGACTCCCCCATGGATTGGCGCGGACCTTGACCATTCGAACCTGAAAGAGGTGGGACGATATGATCGCAGATTGTGGCTGTCAAGAGCGGCCTGCCCGCGTTTAATAGGGAGCAACAACTATCGAGGTCGCACCCATGTCAGACTTCTTTCGGCTCGACGGCAAGGTGGCCCTGGTGACCGGCGGCGGCCAGGGGATCGGCGAGGCAATCTGCTTGCGGCTGGCCGCGGCGGGGGCCAAGGTGGGCGTGTTCGACCTGGACGCGGGGCGGGCCCAGCGCGTCGCCCTGGCGATCGGCGGCCTGGGCCTGGCCGGCAACGTCACCGCCGAAGCGGATCTCGATTCGGCCGTCGGCGATCTGAAGGACCATTTCGGCGGCGTCGACATCCTGGTCAACAACGCCGGCATCACGGGCAAGGCGGGCAAGCTGTGGGAGCTGAGCCGGCAGGATTGGCAATCGGTGCTCGACGTCAACGTGCTGGGCCCGGTGCTGTGCTGCCAGGCCGTGGCGCCGCTGATGCGCGAGCGCCGCTACGGCCGCATCGTCAACATCGCCTCGATCGCCGGCAAGGAGGGCAACCCGACGCTCGGCCCGTACTCGGCCAGCAAGGCGGCGTTGATCGCGTTCACGAAATCGCTGGCGAAGGAGCTGGTCGGCCAGGGCGACATCACCGTCAACTCGATCTCGCCTGCCGTCATCCACACGCCGATCCTGGACGGCCTGCCGCAATCGACGGTGGACTACATGGTGTCGCGCATCCCGATGGGCCGGACGGGCAAGCCGGAGGAAGTGGCGGCGCTGGTGCACTACCTGGCCAGCGCTGAAGCGAGCTTCACCACAGGCCAGTGCTACGACATCAGCGGCGGCCGGGCAACGTACTGAGAGAAATCCGAAATCCGACAGGAACACTAATCGCCACTCATCGACACTAATCCGGAGAGATCGCTTCCCCATGAGCGTGGATTCGTGGAGATTAGTGTTCCCGCCGACGTGAACCTGCCTTGTCGCACCCGCTCCGTTTGCTATACCGTTGTCGCTTGACGCGATTTTCTCGACGAAGTAACGTAACATGCCCGCCTTGTGCGGCTTGCCTGGCCGGGTAGGTCCCGCGAGCCGAGCGGGACCTCCCGTCATCATGGACATGGATCGTGACATGACTTCCCCCGCTCGCACCTACCGCTGGTTGTTCTGGACGCTCGCTCTCGCCGGCTTCGCCGTCGACCAGACGACAAAGTACGGCGTGTTCGCGTGGCGCTACAGCGATGTGCCGCGGCCGACCGTCAGCGGCCACCTGGTCTGCGAGAATCCCTACACCGTGGCGCCGGGGGTGTTCGATCTGGTGGCGCGCTACACGGTGCAGCCGTGGAGCCCCGACGAGCCGTTCTATGCGCTCCGCACCATCAGCGGGCCGAACCGGCCTTACCTCAATCACGGCGCCCTGTTCGGCTTCGCCTCGGACACGTCGTTCGGCAACACGGTGTTCCTGAGCATCAGCGTCGTCGCGGCCCTTGGGATCATGGTGTGGAGCCTGCGGGCCAGCGCCGCCCGCGATCGCTACCTGTGCTTCGCGCTCGGCCTGATCCTCGCGGGGGCGCTCGGCAACTTCTACGACCGGGTCGTCTTCGGCGGCGTCCGCGACTTCCTGCACTGGTACAAGTGGTACGACTGGCCCGTCTTCAACTTCGCCGATTGCTGCCTGGTCTGCGGCGCGGGTCTGCTGATGCTCGAAGCGTTCCTGCGAACGCCGACGCCCGAACAACCGCCGGCGCAAACCGCGGCGGCGCCGGTCCAGGAAACGGTTGCCTCCTGACGCTCCGCAGCGATCCCTCCGCTTGCCGCACTTCGTATATTTAGAGTGAACCAACTGACTCGAGTCCCTCGCTTCTGGCTTGCGTTCGCGCCGGCGAGCGCCTGAGCCGCAAGCGGCGTTCGTCAATGTTGCACAGAGACTTGCGGGAGTTCATCATGCCAGAAAAGGTGGTGATCATCGGCTCCGGACCGGCCGGCTGGACGGCGGCCATCTACGCGGCCCGCGCCAACCTGCAGCCGCTCGTGTTCGAAGGCGCCATTAACGAAAAGAATGCGACGCAGGGGACGTTGCCGCTCGGCCAGTTGAATCTCACCACCGAAGTTGAAAACTATCCCGGCACGCCGGCGGGCGACACCCGCGCTTATCTGGCCACGGCCCTGAAAGGCGATCGCATCCCCTACTGGGTCCAGGCCAACAAGCCGCAGCCGAGTCACGGCATCAACGGGCCGGAGCTGATGGAGCTGATGCGCCAGCAGGCGGTGAACTTCGGCACGCGGATCGTCACCGACGACATCGTCAGCGTCGATTTCAAGGGCCACCCGTTCAAGCTGCACGCGCTGGGCGGACAAACCGTCGAGACGCTCGCAGTCATCATCGCGACCGGCGCCCGCGCCAACTACCTCGGGCTGCCCTCGGAAGACCGTTTCAAGAACAACGGCGTCTCGGCCTGCGCGGTCTGCGACGGCGCCTTGCCGCGCTTCCGCAACAAGCCGCTGGTCGTCGTCGGCGGCGGCGACTCGGCGGTGGAAGAGGCCACGTATTTGACGAAATACGCCAGCAACGTGTCGATGGTGGTGCGCCGCAACGAGCTGCGGGCCAGCAAGATCATGCAAGACCGCGCCCTGTCCAATCCCAAGATCACCATGCGCTGGAACCGTGTCCTCGACGAAGTGCTCGGCTCGGACGAGGCCGGCGTCACCGGCGCCCGCATCAAAAGCACGCTCGACGGCGCCACGGAAGACCTCGACGCCGGCGGCGTCTTCCTGGCGATCGGCCACACGCCGAACACCGATTTCCTGGGCGGACAGGTGCAGCTCGATTCCAAAGGCTACATCGTCTGGACCAGGCCGCAGCGGTCGAACACCAGTGTCGAAGGCGTGTTCGCGTCGGGCGACGTCGCGGACAGTTACTATCGCCAGGCCGTCACCGCGGCGGGCACCGGCTGCATGGCGGCGCTCGACGCGGAACGGTGGCTGGCGGAAAAGGGACATCATTGATTTTCGATTGTTGATTTTCGATTCTCGATCTGGCTGTTTGTGCTGCGCCTGCCGCGCCGGGCGAACTCCAATCAGGACTCACGAAAATCAACAATCGACAATCAACAATCGAAAATGCTTCATATCGCCGACCGTCTCGCCGCCGCCTGCCGCGCCAAGGGCAACGCCCTGTGCGTGGGGATCGATCCGCGCTGGGAGGCGCTGCCGCGCGAAGTCCGCGACTGGCACTCCGACGGCACCCTCACGGCAGTGGCGGCGGCGTTCGCGCACTTTTCCGAGCGGGTCCTGGAGATCGTCGCGCCGCTCGTGCCGGTCGTGAAGCCGCAGAGCGCCTTCTTCGAGGCGTGCGGGCCGGCGGGCTTCATGGCCCAGCAGCACGTGCTGCGCAAGGCCCGCGCGCTGGGCCTCATCACCATCCTCGACAACAAGCGCAACGACATCGCCTCGACCGCCGCGGCGTACGCCGACGCCGCGTTCGCGGGAACTGCGATCGACGGCAAGCGCCATCCCGTCTGGGAAGCCGACGCGCTCACGATCAATCCCTATCTCGGCCGCGACGCGGTGGAGCCGTTCCTGGCCAGCGCCCGCCAAGTCAGCGGCGGAGTCTTCGTCCTGGTGCGGACCAGCAACCAGGGGGCGCGGTTGTTTCAGGATCTGGATTGCCGGGGCAAGCCGCTCTACCAGCACGTCGCCGACGCGGTCGGCGCCTGGGCGAGGGAGAACCTCGGCGCGTGCGGCTACGGCGACGTTGGCGCCGTGGTCGGCGCCACCCACCCGGCGGAGCTTGCGGGGCTGCGGCAGTTGATTCCGCAAACGCTGTTCCTCGTTCCGGGCTACGGCGCCCAGGGCGGCAGCGCCGCCGACGCCGCGGCCGCGTTCCGCGACGACGGGTTGGGCGCGATCGTCAACAGCTCGCGCGGCATCATCGCCTGCTTCCAGCCGGATGATGCGATGTGGGAAGCGAAAATCGAAGCGGCGACCAAGGCCGCCATCACGGATTTGAAGGCTGCAGCGCCGATGGCCAAATTGACGCCAAACTAATCTTCGACATCCGGATTCGGCAGCACCCCAGTTTCCACGGCAAGGCGCAACTCTTCCGGACTGGCATCCCATGTCGCGCCGTAGGTCGATTCCAACGGCACTTGGATGTGGACTCCAGGGGCCAGGAACAGCGGCATGTCAGGCAATTCGTCGCCAACCGCGAATGGCTCAACGTACGCCGCATAGTCACCGCCGGCTTCGTAGGCGGCGATCAATCGATCCTTGCCCTCCGGAAGCGCGAATTCCTCTTCGGAGATTTCGTCCCAGATCAGCTTGTGCATTCCCACGGGATCGCGGGGCGTGGGCGGAAACGCGTCCACGATGGAAACGTGAATGCCTTCACGCAGAAAGTCGCTGGTCTTTTCGACAAAATCGCGGACCGCCGCGCGACCGCTCTTGTTCCCCGGAGACACGATTTCGATTACCGCGACGATCTTGCCGAGGTGATGCCTGACCACGATCCGATTGGCTCGCTTGGAGTAAGCCTCTTTCGCGGAGCGACGGACGATTTTTGTGGCCGGCGGCTCCACAAGCAGCAATCCACCATTGGCGCCCGGACGCGGGTAACTGGATTGGCGCTCGACGGCCAGGACGTCCGGCTCCTTCTGGGGAGTGCGTTGTTCGATCAGCGCCGACAGTCCCTTTGGCAACATGCCCTGGTTGAGGCGTTTGGCAATCTCGATCGACCAATGCTGATGGAAATGGTGGAACAATCCCGCCGGCATGCGGGTCCAGTCGTGAAGTGGCATGGGACTGCCCTCGATCCAAGCCATCGAACCAAAGCAATAGCTGACGGGCATTATACCTCAGCTCAGGTTGAGCAACGCCTGGATTTTCGGCGGCGCTTGCAGTACTATCGAACTATCCCGCCAGATCGAGACTCCGAAAGTCAGTCGTGTGATATGCCACGACCCGACAGTCTATCCCGAAGCGAGGACCTCTCCCATGAACGGCATCCCCGGTTGCTGCGGCATCACCCGGCGCGGCTTTCTTCTCGGCGCGGGCGCCGGCTTGGCCATCGGCGCTCCGCTCGGCTGGTTCGGGCTGCGCGGCTGGCAGGCGTCGTTCACCGGCCGCACCGTCGAGCAGCCGCGCGCGCCGCTCGGGATGCCCGGCCCGTTCCCGGGCCGCGTGGTCGACGTCCGGCATCCGCGCGTCATCGATGCGAACTACGCGATCGATCAAGCTTCGGTCCGGCACATGATGGATCGCGGCATGTGCTCGCTGACCGGGTCGGACGACGTGCAGATGGCCTGGCGGCGTTTGTTCGAGCCCGGCGACGTGGTCGGCGTGAAGGTGAATCCCGTGGGCCGCGGACCGAAGCCGGGCGAGGCCGGCCGCGTCGCCGGCGCCCGCGAATCGATTTCGTCGCCGGCCGTGGTGGTCGAAACCGTGCGGGCCTTGCACGAGCACTGCGGCATCCCCAAGCGCAACATCATCGTCTTCGAGCGCTATGCCGACGAGTTCCGCACCGCCGGCTACGAACGCCTCATGAGCTGCCGCGACCTGCAGGGCTGCCGCTGGTACGCCTCCGCCCACGCGTACGACAACACCCAGCTTGCCATCGACGGCCAGGACCCCAACCAGATGCGCGATCCGAACGTGGTCGGCTACGATCCCGATCAGTTCGTGTCCATGGGCTTCGCCTCGCCGCATCACGACCGCCGCGACGAGCGCCGCCATCGCACGCACCTGTCGATGATCGTCACGCGGATGGTGAACAAGATCGTCACGATCCCGTGCCTGAAGGATCACCGGTCCGCGGGCGTGACCATCGCCCTCAAGAACCTGTCGCACGGCATGAACAACAACGTGGCCCGCAGCCACATCAGCGGCATCTATCGGCGCGACGGCGCCCAGAGCGGGCCGAACCAGTGCAACACCTTCATCCCGACCGCGGTGAACCAGCGGCCGTTGCGCGACAAGGCGGTGCTGCACATTTGCGACGGCATCGTCGGCGTGTACGAAGGCGGGCCGGGGTGCTGGAACCGAACCTGGGGAACGTGGCCGGCCAAGTCGCTGATGTTCGCGACCGACCCGGTGGCGATGGACCACGTCGGTTGGGACCAGATCGACGCCAAGCGGGCCGAGCTGGGCTGGGCGCCGGTGGGGCACATGGGGCTGGTGCAGGGCGGTGACCAATTCCGAGCGTCGCCGCAGCTGGCGGGGCTGGCCGTCGGCAATCAATCGCCGGTGGCGATTGTCGCAGCGCTGGCCGAGCATCGCCGCCGCGTCGGCCTGGTCAACGAGCCGTTCGACCGCCGGCAACCGGAGCACGTCGCCCTGGCGGGCTTGCTGGGCCTGGGCGTCTTCGACGGGAGCCGGATCGAGCACCGGCTGGTGCAACTGTGACGTCCATGGAGTGCGGTGGTTTGACACCTTTGTTTCCTTCTTTCACTCCAAAGAAGGAAAGAAAGCGGTGTCAAACCACCACAGTCCAAGAGTCGCTGCGTCGGAATTTCGATGGATTGATGTCGCGCCGTCGATAATAATAGCCGATGATTGAAAGGGGGATGTCATGCGCCACGGCTGTCCAGAATTTCGCGGGCAACAGCTCAACCGACGGCATCTGCTCAGGATCGGCGCGTTCGGTCTCGCCGGCGCCGCGTTACCCGGCGCTCTCTTGCCCGGCAGCGCCGCCGCGAATGCGCCGCGCGCCCGTGCCCGCTCCGTCATCTTCCTCTATCAGTTCGGCGGTCCGAGCCATCACGATACGTTCGACCTGAAACCGGACGCGCCCGACAACATCCGCGGCGAGTTTCACCCCATCGCCACGAGCGTCCCCGGCACGCGCATCTGCGAACACTTGCCGCAACTGGCCCGGCAGATGCACCGCGTCACGCTGGTCCGCTCGGTCAACCACCGCATGCGCAACCACAACTCGGCGGCGTACCAGGCCCTCACCGGCGTGGCCCCGCCGCTCGACGACATCCGCCTGCGCGATACGCTCGATCTGTATCCCGCCTATGGTTCCACGGCGGCGCGCTTGCGGCCATCCGCGGACGGTATGCCGAGTTTCGTCGCCTATCCGCACCTGATGCGCGACGGCAGCATCACCCCCGGCCAGCACGCGAGTTTCCTCGGCAAGAACTACGATCCGCTGTTCTTCCGCGAGGATCCCAACAGTCCCGATTTCCGGCTGCCGGAGCTGACCCTGCCGTCCACGCTGTCGCTGGAGCGGCTCGAAGATCGCCGCTCGATGCTGCGGCTGCTCGACGACCAGACCCAGGCCCGCGAGACGTCCGCCGTCGCCCGTGGGCTGGAGCAGTACTACGACCGCGCGTTCGGCATGCTGGCCTCGGCACGGCTGCGCCGCGCGTTCAACCTCGGCGCAGAACCCGCGCGGCTGCGCGAGCGCTATGGACGGACGACCTACGGCCAGGGATGCCTGCTGGCGCGGCGACTGGTCGAAGCCGGGGTCCGATTCGTGACGGTGTATTTCTCCGCGCGGATCGGCATGGGCAGCAGCCAGGACGGCGGCTGGGACACGCACAACAACAACTTCAATGACCTGCGCAATCGCCTGTTGCCGATCACCGACAAGAGCCTGCCGACCTTGCTCGAAGACCTGGCCGACCGCGGCATGCTCAATGACACGTTGATCGTGTGGATGGGCGAGTTCGGCCGCACGCCGGCGATCGGCGCCAATCCGCGGTTTGCCCGCGACGGCCGCGACCACTGGCCGCAATGCTACACGGTGCTTCTGGCCGGCGGCGGCATCCGCGGCGGCTACGTCCACGGCGGCTCCGACCGCCTGGGCGCCTATCCCACCTCCAATCCGGTGCCGATGGAGAACATCCCCGCCACCATGTTCACGGCGCTGGGCCTCGACCCCGCCACCGAGATCCGCGACCCGCTCAACCGGCCGCTGCCGATCAGCCGCGGGGAAGCGGTGGCGGAGCTGCTGACCTAGCCTCCCCTCTCCCTATCGAACAGGGGGAGAGGGGTCGGGGGTGAGGGGGTTCGAAGCCACCGTCACCGGGTTGCCGAATTCGGCGAGCACTTCGAGGCAGCGGCGCGTCAGCTTCAGGCGACGCTCGATCGGCTGGTACGCGTCGGTCACGCCGCAGACGCCGAGGACCTGCGGCCGCCAGCGCGGCGCCGCCAGCTCGCGGCGGAGCAGCTCCGGGGCGTCCTCTTTCACGAAGATCTTGGATTCGAAGTCGAGCCCCGCCGACAGGCCGAGGCATTCGTGGTAGGGCCGGGCGTAGCAGTAGATGCACCCTTGTTGCCGTACTAACCCCGCTCTTCGTTCGTGTCTACCACCCCTGCCCAATTCGGGTCGAGCTTTCGCAAGCCAAGAAGCAGTAGCTTCTGCTCCCCTGCAACGCCGAGGACCGCAATCAACGGTGTCCGTCCGGCGAACAGCGGGGGGGGGGTGCGGCGGCGGGCGGGGCGCGTGGGCGCAAGCAAAAAGCCCGGCACGCTGGCCGGGCTCGTGAGAAATGGA
>JAKEET010000101.1 GCA_022616435.1 Gemmataceae bacterium | reverse complement strand
TCGCGCCACGCCACCGGGACCTCGGCGATCTTGCAGCCCAGCCGGTGCGCGTAGAGCAGCACTTCGAGGTCGATCAGGAAGCCGTCTTCGCGGCACAGCGCGAACAGCCGGTGGGCGGCGTCGCGGCGAAACATCTTGAAGCCGCACTGGGTGTCGCGGATCGGGAGGCCGAAAGCGTGCCGCACCGCCCACGCGAACCCGTTGCCGATCAGTTTGCGCAGCGGCGGCCGCTTGACCTCATGACCGGCAAGCCAGCGCGAGCCGACAGCGATGTCGGCGCCCGCCGCGATCGCCCGGCGCAGCTTGGCTTCCTCGGCAATCGGCGTGGCGCCGTCGGCGTCCGCGAGGAGGATCATGTCGCCATCCGCCGCCAACGTCCCCGCCGCCAACGTCCCGGTGCGCAAGGCCGCCCCTTTGCCTTGATTGAACGGGTGGCGGATCACCCGCAGTTCCGGCCAGGATCGAGTCCATTCCGCGAGCACGTCGGCCAGCCCGTCGGTGCTGCCGTCATCGACGACGATGACCGCGTAAGCGCCGGTTGCCCAGGCGGTGGCCGCGTAGGCGCGCACGGTGTGCAGGTACGGCGGCAGCCGCCGGGCTTCGTTGAATGCCGGGATCACCACGGAGAGTGCGCTGCTCACCGGCCGCCTCCGGCGTCGCACCGAATGGTCGCCACCGATCACACGGATAGCACGGATGTCGCGACATGTAAAGAGACTCGCGGATGCGGGGGCAGTTCCCCTGGGCAAGGCCGCAACCGGCCGAATAAAATGACGGGCGTCCCCAACCGGAGCATCGACCATGATCAGCTTTTCCTGCCCGAGTTGCCAGGCGACGTTCAAGCTGCAAGACGAACTGGCGGGCAAGACGGCGCGGTGCAGCAAGTGCAACCAACGCTTCACGGTGCCGGGCGGCAAGCCGAAGGCGCCGGCGGCCGTGGCCGCTCCCGCGCCGCCGAAGAAGCCGGTGCTGAAGCCGGCTCCCGAGGTGATGGAAGCCGAAGTCGTGGACGAGCCGATGCCGCCGCGGCGGCCGGGCGCACGCCCCAGAGTTGACGAGGTCGACGTGGTCGATCAAGGGGTGGACGAGGTCCAGGTGGTGGACGAAGCGGCCATCCAAGAGCCGCGCCGCGGCCGCCGGCCCATGGCAGTGGACGATGAGGAGGACGACGACCGCCGTCGGCCGAGCCGGCGCGATCGCGGCCGGGATGCCGGGGATGACGACGACGACTTGGACAGGCCGCGCCGCAGGCGTCGCGGGCGGTCGGGCGGGTCGAAGATGGGGATCATCATCGCGAGCGTTGGCGGTGGGGTGGTTGTGCTGGTGCTGGTGATCATCGCCATCGTCGTGAACAGGCCGGCCGTGGTCAACAACCCGCCGATGAACTTCAATCCGCCGCCCAACCCGGGGCCCGACGTCGGTGGAGCGCAGCCAATCCAGCTGGTGAACGGGAGCTTCCAGACCATCGACCGCATCGCGCTGACCGATCCGATGGACCCGCGCCGCGCCAATTGGCACGCCAAGCGCTATAGTGTGCAGCTCGAGGCCGGCAAGTCGTACGCCATCGAGATGGATGCCGTCGGCGCCGGGGCGGTCGTGTTTGATCCCTACTTGCGCGTGGAGAATCCGGCGGCGAATTTCCACCGGGAGGACGACGACAGCGGCGTGGGCGAGCTCGACTCCCGGATCGTGTTCCTGGCGCCGCAAGCCGGCACCTACATCATCACGGCGACCACGTTCGCGCCGCGGATGCAGGGCAATTACCGGCTGACCGTGCGCACGCCGCCGTGATGGTCATCTTGTCAGTAGCACGTCGCGAATCACTGGCCCTTGCCCCGATTGCCGGCGAGTTGGGACGCGAGCGCCTGATGGCGATCGAGCGACGCGCGCAGCTCCGGATCATTGGGGTGCAGGGCCATGGCCGCCTGCTGATGGCGGACGGCGTCTTCGACGAGCGCTCTGGCCTCCGCGGATCGGCGGCCGGCGACGGCCAGCCGCGCTAGGTTGTAGAGGGCGTTGGCCAACTCACGCTGACACCAGGGCGATGTGGGGAAATCGTCGGCCAAGCGCTTGGCGACGGTGCGGGCCTCGCGGTAGGCCGCTTCGGCCGCGGCCGCCTGGCCGCTCGCCTCCAGGGCGGCGGCGCGTTGATCGTGGCAGCGCGCCGACTCGAGGCGCGGCTGCGGGTCGTGCGAGGCTTCTCCGGCCAACTCGGACCACACCTTTGCGGCCTGGTCGAAGCACGGCGCCGCGTCGTCGTGGCGGCCCAGAGCCCGCAGCGCTTTGCCGAGATTCGTCAGCAACCGGGCGCGTTCGCGTCCGGGCGCGTCCGGGTCACCGACCTCCGCGGGCAACTGCTGCAAAAGAGTTAGCGCCTCGCGGTAAGCGCGGACAGCTTCGTCGGGGCGGTCTGCGGCAATGGTTTCGCCAAGCTGGCCGCGGCACCAGGCGAGGTTGAAGCGGTGCTTGACCGAGCCGGGCGCGTCGTTGAGGAGCGTCTGATAGGTCGTGAGCGCCTCGCGCAACGATTGCTCCGCGTGGCCGCGCTGGCCGAAGCAGCGGTGGAGCTCGCCGAGCCGGTGACAGGCATGCGCGTAGTCGGCGCGGCGGGCGGGCTGGCCGCGCGTCTCCTCGGCCTGTTCGCGGTAATGGCGCAGGGCCCGTTCGAGCAGCGCTTGCCGCGTGCGCGGTTTCAACGGCGCCTGGGCGGGGCCGTCGGCCGCCAGCATGATCATGAACTCGTCGATCAATTGCCCGGCGGCGGCCTCACGGCCTTCGCCCCAGGCGGTGCTGACCTGCTGGCGCACGTGCGATTTGGCTTCGTTGAGCCGCCAGCGGGCGCGCTGTTGCACCGCCAGCGCTGCGGCGACCGCGCCGACCGCCACCACCAGCGCCGCCGCCAGGAGCAGGACACGCGGGTTGCGGCGGCACCAGCGCCAGGCCCGTTCGAACCTGCTCACCCGCCGCGCCTGGATCGGCTCATCGCGCAAGAATCGTCCCAGGTCGTCCGCCAGGGCCAAGGCGCCGGCATAGCGCGCCTCCGGTTCCTTCTGCAGACATTTCAGGCAAATGGTTTCCAGATCGCGCGGCACCTTGCCGACGAGCCGCGACGGCGGCACCGGGTCCTGGCGGCGCACCTGCTCCAGGGTGTCGAGCGGACTGGCCCCGCGAAACGGCGGCCGGCCCGCCAGCATCTCGTACAGAATGGCGCCCAGCGCGTACACGTCGGTCGCCGGGCCAATCGCGTCCACGACCCCGCTCGCCTGCTCGGGCGCCATGTAGCTGGGCGTTCCCAGGATCTCGCCGGTGTGGGTCTGCCCGATATCGGCGTCGAGCCGCTTCGCCAAGCCGAAGTCGGCGATCTTGGGGATTGCAGATTGCAGATCGCAGATTGCAGATTGAGCATCCGGACTTCCTGCAATCTGCCATCGGCACTCTGAGATTTGCAATAGCACGTTGGCCGGTTTCAAGTCCCGGTGGATCACGCCCTGGTCATGGGCGGCGGCAACGGCGCGGGCCAGGACGTGTACCACCGTGGCAGCCTCGCGGGGCGGCTGCGGCGCCCCGGCCAGCTTGGTCGCCAGGCTGCCTCCCGCGACGCATTCCATCGCGTAGTACGGCAAACTGTCATGGTCGCCCACGTCGTAAATGTGGACGATGTTGGGGTGTTGCAAGCGCGCGATGGACTCGGCTTCCTGACGAAACCGGGCGAGCCGTTCGGGGCTGGCGCCGCCGCGGCCGTGCAGCATCTTCAGCGCGACTTGCCGCTTCAGGCCGAGGTGCCACGCCAGATAGACGACGCCCATGCCGCCGTTGCCCAGCTCGGCGACGATCTCGTAACCGGGAATGCTGGGCAACCGTGTCGCTTTGCCGTTGCCGTCCTCGCCGCCGGCCCGGCCCTCCATCAGACCCATCATCGAACGCAGCGCCTCGATGCGGCGGCGCAGCTCCGTCCGCTCCTCGGGCGAGCAGCGCTCGGCCAGGTCGAGGGCCGATGCCGAACGTCCTTGCTCGTGCAAATCCTCCCAATGGAGCAGCAGCTCGCTGACGTGCTCGTAGACGCTCATGGGTCATGTCTCCAGCGGCAGCGTCTCGTGCAGGGCGGCGTGCAGCCGCAACCGCGCCGCTTGCCAGCGGCGCTTGAGCGTTCGCTCGGAAATCTCGAGCACGGCGGCGGCTTCGGCCTGCGTCAACCCCTGGTACCAGAGCAGATCGACGATCGCGCGTTCCTCGTCGGGCAGGGCGGCGACTTGTTCGTGGAACGCGGTCCACATCTCCAGCCGCTCCGGCTCACAGCTCGACGGCGCCGCCGCGGCGGCCAAAGCCTGGCCCACGCCGGCGTCGTCGGGCCGGCGGCCCGCCGCCGGCCCGTGAGGCCCGAAATAGTGACGAGCCAGGTCGAGCAGCTCCCAGCGAATGTGGTGGGCGGCCAGTCGGAAGAAGTCGCGGGCCGAGGCCGGCGCGACCTCGTCCAACGCCCGGCACAGCCGCAGCAGCGCCTCCTGCAGGACGTCGTCGCTCCCCTCCCAGCGGCGCAGGTCCGGGAAGTCGGCCAGCATGGTGCGCACCAGCTGCCGCAGCCGGTGGCAGGCGCGGTCCAATAGCTCCCGCCGCGCCGCCGCATCACCCTGGCGCAGCCGGTCCAGACAGCGCTCGATCTGCACGGTGGTTCGATCCGCGTGCATGGTAGGCCGCCTTGAAAAACTGTGCACATCACCGCCCGGCGGAGAACTGGAACGCCTTATCGTACCGCGCCTGGACCGCTCTGCCAAAGATTTTAGGCTCCCGAGTGGCCCGTGCCTGCCGCGACTTCCGCTTGGTAGGGCACAGGGTTTTTTCGGAGCACCACGATGAGTAAGATGCGTTCCTTTTGGACGAACTTCGCCGGCCCCGCGGCCGGGGACTCGAAGGCGCCGACCACGGCCGACTCGGACGCCGTCAACGAGGCTGTTCAGATGGAGGATTTCGAACAGCCGGAGGACGTCCAGGATTCAGCCAAGGGTGTGGCCAAGCAGCCCACTGGCGTCCGACAGCCCACTGGCGTCAAGCAGCCCCCCGGCGGCGTCAAGCAGCCCGGCACGCAGCGCTCGCTGCGCGCCGGGGTTTGGCGGTCCGACCGCACGCCCCCGCTGCGTGTTCAAGGCGGACAGGTGATGCGGTTTGTGGTCAGGAACACCGGCCTGCTGCCGACGCAGGTCAGCATTGCCGCGCACACCGGCGAAACCATAGCGCGATACATCGCGCCGGGGTCATCGGCCGAGTTTCGGTTCTCCATGTTCGGCAGCGAACCCATGTCGTGGACGTTCACCGCGACCATTAGTGCCGACGGCGCGGTGCTGCCGTGGGAGTTGTTCTCCACGTGGGTGCCGGGAGATCCTCCCAATCGCTAGGACACGGTTCCCCGGCGAGCCGGCAGTTGGGACGCCCGCATTGAACGAAGTGGTTAAGTGTGGCGCCTGTTCTCGATCCCAATCAGAGGAGGACTCGAGCCGTGGCAAGCAGAACATTTACGATGGAGATCGAAGACATCGACGGGGCAATTGTCACCTTCACGGTGACTCAATCACCCAAGCTCTTCAGCGACAGCGACCAGAAAAAAGCGCTTCAGCAGTTCTTCAGATGACCGGGAACCCCGGTTGGTGACGCGGGTGAATCTGCCGCCCGCGCGCCAATCTCTCCCAGAGGCCGCGCCGCGTGGGCCGGCCAAGCAATCCCAGCGTGGGTCTTTTGGACAAAGGAACGAGCCATGAAGAATCCCCTGCAATGCGCCCTCCTCGCGGTCGTCGTTGCCGCGCTTGTGGTCGGCCTGGCGCCTGCCGATCCGCCCAAGGTCGAGAGTGAGAAAAACCACTGGTCGCCTCTCCTGGCCGAAATCACGTTCAAAGACAGGAAGGTGAAACCGGCGCAGGTCATGATCTGCGGCATCCAGCTGGGGGCGACCTACTACTCGCACGCCTATGTCCTGACCGGGGACGGCGACGGCAAAGTGCGGGTTTGGCTCGACACCATTGGGGCCATCAACAACATCGATGACCGGCGGCTGACGGTCGTGTTCAAGGACGGCCGAAAGCGCGATTTCCGCCACAGCGGCGACTTCATCGGCGGCGACTTGCTGAGGGTGTACCACCCCAACGATGCCACGGAGAAAATTCCCCTGGTCAAGCTCCAGGAGGTGCGCTTCTTGCGAACGCCGCGGATGGACAGGGAGAAGCAAGCGATGTTCGACCACTGGCGCTATTCGCCGTTCACCGGGGAGAAACTGCCGCCGGTCGATCCGGAGAAGTGACACGAGCGGTCCAGGCGCAAACCTGTCGATCGACGGGCCAGCTTCGACGGCCGGCTCAGCTACGGCGCCGCGCCACCGGGGCCGTAGCTGGGGCGCACCACGGCCGTCGGCATGGCCGCCCCATTCTTGAAATCCTGCGCGGCTTGCGCTGGCATCATCCGGAGGATTGAACGGCTGGCTCAACGTGGCCGGAACTCCGACTCCGGCCACCCGTCACCGCACGCGCCGGACCAGCATTACGCCGTCGCCGACCGTCAGCAGGCAGCACTCGACGCGCGGATCGTCGCGGACCTTGGTGTTGAGCGCGCGGATGGCGGCCGTTTCCGGATCGGTCTCGCCGGCATCCGCGACCGCGCCGCCCCAGAGCACGTTGTCGATCGCGATCAGCCCGCCCGGCCGCACCAGCCGCAGACATGATTCGTAGTACGCGTCATATTCGCGCTTGTCGGCGTCGATGAACGCCAGGTCGAACGAGTCGGCGGCCCCTTCCCGCAGCAAGACGTCCAGCGTCGCCAGCGCCGGACCGAGCCGCAGCTCGATCCGGGATGCGAGGCCGGCCTGTTCCCAGTAGCGACGGGCGATGCTGGTCCATTCGACGCTCACGTCGCAGGCCACGAGTTTGCCGTCTTCGGGCAGCGCGGCCGCCACCGCCAGCGCGCTGTAGCCGGTGTAGACACCGATCTCCAGGGCCCGCCGGGCGCCCATCAACCGGACGAGCATGGCGAGCAAGGCGCCCTGATCGGGGCCGATCTGCATCTGGCTGCCGGGGAGGCCGGCCGTCTCGGCGCGGAGCTGGCGCTGGAGCGGTGTTTCGCGGGCGCATTGGTCGAAGACATAGCGCTCCACGGCATCGGGGAGCAGCGTGCGTTTGGGTTGCGGCGCGGGAGTGGTCATGGGAATCACGCGGAATCACGCTGGCGAGGGAATCACGCTGGCGAGGATTGGGGCAGGTGTGGCGTCATCGGTTTGGCCTGGAGCGCCGTCTCGCACCACGCCGACACCGCGAGCAGTTCCGCCTCGGCGCCTCGGGCGCCGACCAGTTGCAACGCCAGCGGCAGGCCGTCGATGAATTGCCCCGTCGGGAACGATGCCGCCGGCAAGCCGGTGTAGCTCCACGGCGAATTGAAGGCCGGGTCGCCGGTCGTGGTCGGATCGGGCGCCGGGCCAGTGGTCGCGGGCATGATGAGGGCGTCCACTTCGGCGAAGCAGGCGGCCATGTCGGCGCTCAGTTGCTGTTGATGCTCGCGGCAGCGCAGGTACTCCGGCGCCGGCGTGGCGAGACCCTCGGCGAGCAGGCTGCGGATTTTCGGCAGGTAGTCGTCGGGATGTCGCGCCAGGCGCGGCTCATGAAACGCCGCTGCCTCGACCGCCATGATCGTGCGATGGCGGGCGGTGACCTCGGCGAACCGGGCCGGCAGCGAGATTTCCTTGACCGTCGCGCCTGCTTGAATCAATCGTGCGTGCACTTCGTTCATCGCAGCGCGCGCACCCGGCTCGGCGCGATCGTCGAACATCCCGCGGACGCGGCCCAGGAGCGGCGGGGCGCTGGCGGTTGGCGCCGTCCAGTCCATCGGGTCGGCGATGATCTGCAACATCAAGACAAGATCGCGCACGCAACGGCCGATCGGGCCGGGATGATCCATCGACGGCGCCAAGGGCAGGATGCCGTGCAGCGGGACCAGGCCGTACGAGGGTTTGACGCCGGCGACGCCGCAGTACGAGGCCGGCCGGGTGATCGAGCCGCCGGTCTGCGAGCCCATGGCGCCCAGGCACATGAGGGTGGCGACGGCCGCCGCCGAGCCGCTGCTGGAGCCGCCGGGCGTGCGCTTGGGGTTCCAGGGGTTGCGCGTCACGGGGGGATCGAAGCTGGCGTACTGCGTGGTCACGGTCTTGCCGAGAAAGATTGCGCCCGCCTGCCGCAGGCGCTTCACGACCTCGCTGTCCTCGCGGGCTACGCTGCTGGCCCACAGCGTCGACCCGGCCGCCGTCGGCCAATCGAACACGTCGAAGATGTCCTTGATGGCGATCGGCAGGCCGTGCAACGGTCCGCGGCAATGGCCGCGCTGCAGCTCCTCGCCCAGCCGTTTCGCCTCGGCCCGGGCGCCGTCGCGATCGACGAACACCCAGGCATGCACGTGCGGCTCCCAGGCGTCGATGTTCTTCAGGCACATCTCGACCAGGTCAAGCGGCGTCGCCTGGCGTTGGCGGATGGCGGCGGCGGCTTCGTGGAGGGTCTGCATAGTCAGTAGTCAGTAGTCAGTAGTCAGCTGAAGGCGCGATCCATAGTCGCGGATGAAGTGTCAGTGTACAGTGAACCCATGCCATCGCCATCCGGCCACACCAATGACTAGTGACTAATGACCAATGACTAGTGACCACACAAAGGTTGCCATCCTCGGCGGTTCCGGTTACACGGCCGTCGAGCTCATCAAGATCCTGCTGCGGCATCCGCATGCCGAGATTGTCGCGGTGACCTCGCGCCAGGAAGGGACGCCGCTGGTCGCCGAGGCGCATCCGAGCCTGACCGGGCGGCTCAACCTGCGCATGGAGCCGTTCGATCCGGAGAGGCTGGCGGCCAGGGGCGTGCAGTGCGTGTTCGGCTGCCTGCCGCACGGCGTCAGCATGGAATCGATTCCGCCGTTGCTCGACCGCGGCCTGCGCGTCGTCGATCTGAGCGCCGACTACCGGCTTCGCGATCCCAATGTCTACGCCCAGTGGTACGGCGACAGCCATCGCGATCTCGTCAATCTCACCCAGGCGGTGTATGGTCTGCCGGAGATCTATGGCGACGACATCGGCGCCGCCCAGCTCGTCGCCAACCCCGGTTGTTATCCGCAGACCGCCATCCTCGGCCTGGCGCCGCTGGTGGCCGGCAAGCACATCGATTTGAAGGACATCATCGTCGATTCGAAAAGCGGCGTGTCGGGGGCGGGCCGCACGCCCAGGCTGAACACGCACTTCCCCGAGTGCAACGAGAGCGTGTCGGCGTACAGCGTGGGCAAGCATCGGCACACGCCGGAGATCGAGCAGGCCCTGAGCGACATCGCCGGCGAGCCGGTCGAGGTGATCTTCACGCCGCAGCTCATGCCGATGGACCGCGGGATTCTCTCGACGATCTACGCCGCTCCGAACGGGTCGTTCACGGAGGGCCAGCTTCTGGAGCTGTACCGGGCCTACTATGCGAAAGCGCCGTTCGTGCGCGTCGTCGATCATCTGCCCGCCACCAAGGACACGGCCCACACGAACTTCCTGGACGTGACGCTGCGCGTGGTGCGCGGCCGCATCGTGGTGCTGGCGGCGGAAGACAACCTGGTGCGCGGCGCCAGCGGCGTGGCGGTGCAGAACTTCAACCGCATGTTCGGGTACGATGAGAAGGCGGGGCTATGGTGAGTCGTAGGTCGATCCTTGGATACGCTTGACCAGCAGCGTCGCGTAACTGCCACGCGGCAAGTCGAACCGCAACCGCAACTGCTGATGGCCCGCCCGCGTCTCGTCCGGGCCGCTCTGCCATTGCAGCTCCGCCGGCAGGCACCACGCCGGGCGCTCGCCTTTCGAGAAGAACATGTCGCGCAGTCCCTTCAATTTGAACTGATCGATCGTCACGCCTTCCTCGGCCAGGACCTGATCGTACAGCGTCTTCCGCGGGTCGTCCTCCGCCAGGTGGATTCGCGCGGAGTGGAGCGGCAGGTGCAACGCCGTCAACGCCTGCAACTGCTCCGGGCTCAGACGCCGCGGCATCGGGACCTCGCCCATCTTCAGCGACACCAGCACGAGCTGCTCGGCCGGGACGTTGGCGTGCAACCAGTGGACGAGCATGTGGTTCCACAGGTGGCTTTGATAGGCGGACAGGTAGAGCCCGCGCAGCTCCGGGCGCAAGCGGGCGACGGCGCCGCGGAAATCGCCGGGATGGTCGGCGAGATACGAGATCAGGCTGCGGGCATGGCCGCGCGGCAGCTCGTCCTTGAGCCGCGGCCAGTCGCCCCACTGCTGGCGGAGCAGGCTCTTCTCCTTCTTTTCGGGAGCGCGGTCGTACTCATAGGGCGCGGTCAGAACCTGGCGCAGCGCCTCTTCGTAGCGGCCAAACAGCAGATGCCGGGCCATGAACCCGGTGCCGCTGGCGACCGAGCCGAAGCGCTGATCGTCAAAATAATTGGGAACGCCGCACGCGCGCACTTCTTCCAGGGCGATCGTCGCGGCCGCGATGTCCGTCGCCGTCATGCGCCGCAGCATCAGTTGAAAGCGATTGGCCCGGATGTGGTGCGAGCTGTACGGCTCCTCGATCTGGCCGAGCCAGGTGACCTCGATGCCCTGGTGGCGCAGGTTGCGGCGCGGCCCGTGGAAAATCGACAGGTACTGGATCGTGTGCGCATGCCGATCCTTGAGCCCGCCGTACGACAGCCGCCGCAGGTCGAGCTTCCAGCGCCGGCGGATGGCGGCCAGCGCGTCGGGCGTGGTCCAGCCGGTCTTTTCCAGCCGGTAGAAGCCGAACACCCCCCGGTCGCCGGGAGTGACATGGGTCAGTTCCTCGACCTGGAAATCGTCGGGCTGTTGCTTGATGATGGTCATCCATTAGCATGATCGCATGGCCGGCTCATTTTTCAACTGCTTGCCGCGGCGGGTCGTCCTTGGGCCAACGCATTTCATGGGATAGAATGCACCACGACACCAGAACGGACACGACGTCGCCGTCAATCAAGGATTCGTGCAACGCTTCGAGGAAGACCATGTTGATTTCCGTTCGACGGCAGCGAGCGATTGTCATCGCGTGCGTGCTTGGACTTGGCGCGCTGGCTCTGGCGCTGGCGCTCGGTTATGCGCCGTGGTCCAGGGAACCGGAGCGCCTTGCCTATCAGCCGCGCCAGCCGATCGAAACTAGCGGCTTCCTGGCCGCCTACGACAATCTGCCGCCGTGGCGGTCCAATGACGAGCTGGAGGATTACGCCGCCGTTCACCGGCAACATGTGCCGCGCTGCCTGGCCGCGCTGGAAGAGATGCTGGCGACGGGGTCGCAGCCGATCGAAAAAGTGCTGATGACCAAGGCGGTCCTGCTTCATTCGTTGGGAAAACCGGCCGCGGCCTACGAGACACTGACGGAGCTGGAGTCGGTGATCAAGGGTTCGGAGCTGGAGGCGGAGGCGCTCTACACCGTGATCTACTACAAGGGGCTCAGCGGCCTGCGCCTGGGGGAGACCGACAATTGCGTGCTGTGCCGCGGCGAGAGCTCGTGCATTTTCCCCATCGCCCCCGCCGCGGTCCACGCCAATCCGGCAGGGTCGCGCCTGGCGATCCGGCACTTCACCGAATACCTCAAGCAGTTCCCCGACGACCTCGAAGTGCAGTGGCTGCTCAACGTGGCGCACATGACGCTCGGCGAGCATCCCGACAAGGTCGATCCGCGCCACCGGCTGAACCTCGATTCCTATTGCAAGTCGGAGTTCGACATTGGCCGGTTCCGCGACGTCGGTCATCAGGTGGGACTGCACCGCCTCAACCAGTCCGGCGGCGCCATCATGGAAGACTTCGACAACGACGGCTTGCTCGACATCGCCGTCACCGACTGGGCGCCGTCCGAACCGATGGCCTTCTATCGCAACCAGGGCGACGGGACGTTCGCGGACCGGACCAAGGCCGCGGGTCTGGACCGGCAAACGGGCGGCTTGAACTGCATGCAGACCGACTACAACAACGACGGGCACATGGATGTCTTCATCCCCCGCGGCGCCTGGCTGCGGCCGCACCTGGCCATGCGGCCGAGCTTGCTGCGCAACAACGGCGACGGCACGTTTGCCGACGTCACGCGCGCGGCCGGCCTGGCGATCCCGCAGAACGCGAACAGCGCTTCGTGGGCCGACTACGACAACGACGGTTGGCTCGATCTGTTCATCTGCGACCAGCATCGGCCCTGTGCGCTCTATCGCAACCAGGGGGATGGGACGTTTGCGAACGTGGCCGCGCGCGCCGGTCTGCCCGCCGATCTCAACTCCTGCCTCGGCTCAGCATGGATTGACCTGGACAACGACGGCTACCCCGAGCTGTTTGTCAACATGGGAAGGGCGATCGGCGGCCCCCCCACCGGGACCGCCCGGCTCTACCGCAACAACCGCGACGGCACGTTCACGGACGTCACGCAAGCGCTGGGCATTGACGGGCCAACCAACGGCTTCTCGTGCTGGGCGTTCGACTTCGACAACGACGGTTGGCTTGACATCTTCGCGTCCTCCACCAGTCACACCGTGGAGGACGTGGTCAAGGGCCTGCTCGGCCGGCCGCACGACAATTTCACCGCGAAGCTTTACCGCAACCGCGCGGGCAAGGGATTCCAGGACGTCACCCGCGCGGCGGGGCTCGACAAGGTCTACTCGCCGATGGGCAGCAACTTCGGTGACCTCGACAACGACGGCTTCCTCGACTTCTATCTCGGCACCGGCGACCCGTGTCTGGGCGCGCTGATGCCCAACCGGCTGTTCCAGAACGTCGCCGGCCAGCGCTTCGCCGAGATCACCGTGTCGTCGCGGACCGGGCATCTGCAAAAGACCGCGGGCAAGCAGCCGCGGACGATCCACCGGCACGTTTCCTCCGGCAGCAGTTTTGGGGCCAACCCGCTGGAACAGCACATCGGCTTGGGAAACGCCGACCGCGCGGCGAGCCTGGAAATCCGCTGGCCGGCATCGAGCAGGCCAGCACGGCGGCGCTCCCCGGGACCAAGGTCCACATCCAGGTGGCGGCGGAGGACGCCGACCGTGCCCGCGCGGTGATCGAGCGGCACGGGAAGGGGGCGTGACGACAACCGGTCCAGCGCGAATCCGCGAAGCCAACGCCTACGCCCCGCGCGTCAGCGACTGCAGCTCCGGCGGCGGCGCCCCTTTGCCTTCCAGCCTTTTCAGGGCCAGGCACGCCTCGGTACACACGCTGGCGTTGGCGTCGTCCACCATGCCGCGCAGGCTGGGGAGCGCTCGTTCGACGCCGGGCAACGCGCAGCCCAGGCGGCCCAGGTGCCAGATTGCCAGGCTGCGGACGAACTGCGTTTCATCGTGGAACGCGGCCATCAGGGTTTCGAGCGCCTCCGGGCGCGACGGCTCAACGCGCGCCAGCGCCGCCGCCGCCCAGACGCGGACGAAGCTGTGCGGGTCGTGGAGCGCCGCCAACAACTCCGGCGCCGCGGCCTGGGCCGAGGCGCCCAGCTCCCCCAGCGCGTGCGCCGCCAGCCGCCGCTCGATCGCGTCCTCGCTCTGGAGCGCCTTGATCCAGTCCGCCATCGAAATCCCGAGATACGCCGTCGTCATACTCCGTGTCCAAGCTTGCGGTCCAGGTTGTAGGCGGCGCTGATGATGCCGATGTGCGTGAACGCTTGCGGGAAGTTGCCCAGCGCCTGGCCGCACGGGCCGGTCTCCTCCGCGTACAGCCCGAGATGGTTCGCGTAGGTCAGCATCTTCTCGAAGATGAACCGCGCCTCTTCGAGCCGGCCGGCCCGCGTCAATGCCTCGACCAGCCAGAACGTGCACATGTTGAACGTCCCCTCTTGCCCGGTCAAGCCGTCGCCCGCCCCTTTGCCGATCTCGTAACGGTACACCAGGCTGTCGGAAACCAGCTCCGCCACGGTCCGCTCCAGCGTCCCGAGCATGCGCGGATCGGTCGGCGAGATGAAGAACACCAGCGGCATGATCAGGTTGGCGGCGTCGACCGCGTCCGTGCCGAAGTGCTGCACGAAGGTGCGGCGGGCCCCGTCCCAGCCCTCGCGCATGATGGTCTCGTAGATGCGGTCGCGCTCGGCAATGAGCCGGTGCCGGTCCAGCGGCAGGCTCCGCTTCTGGGCCAGCCGAATGGCCCGGTCGAGGGCCACCCAGCATTGCACCTTCGAGTACACGAACTGCTGCCGGCCGCCGCGCACCTCCCAGATGCCGTCGTCGGGCTGCATCCAGTTGTCCGCGACCCAGTCGAGCATGCGCCGCAGGTGCGTCCAGAAATCGTACGCGATCGGCACGGCGTGCTTGTCGTACATGTAGATCGAGTCCATCAGCTCGCCGTAGATGTCGAGCTGAAGCTGCGCGGAGGCCCCGTTGCCGATCCGCACCGGCCGCGAGCCGCAGTAGCCGTCGAGATGATCGAGCACCTGCTCGGGCAGCTCGGGGTTGCCGTCGATGCGATACATGACCTGCAAGGGGGCGCCGCGGCCGCCCTCGATGGCGCGCTGCTCGAGCCAGGCCATGAATTGCTCGGCTTCGTGAGTCAGCCCGAGGCGCAGCAGGGCGTAGAGAGTGAAGGCCGCGTCGCGAATCCAGGTGAAGCGGTAGTCCCAGTTGCGGACGCCGCCGATCTCCTCGGGCAAGCTGGTGGTGGGGGCGGCGACGATCGCGCCGGTCGGCGCGAACGTCAGCAGCTTGAGCAGCAAGGCCGAACGGTACACGATCTCGCGCCAGCGGCCGGTGTAGTTGCAGCGGCGGAGCCATTGCCGCCAGAACGACACCGTTTGCGTCAGCAGGTCGGTGCCGATCAGACGGGCTTCGAGCAGGTCGCCGTCCTGGCCGTCTTCGAGCTGACGGAGCAGGAACGTGCTGGTCTCGCCCGGGTGCAGCAGGAATTCGGTGGCGACGCCGTCGCCCACGCGGCACAGCGGAAACCGGCTCACCAGCGAGATCTTCATCCCCGGCGTTTCGAAGACGGCGCCGCGGCCGGCCAGCACCACCTCGTGCGGCTGGCGGGCAAAGTCGAACGCGGGCCGGCATTCGAGCCGGAAGCGCACCGCCCCGCGCACCGCCCGCACCACCCGCACGATCTGGTGGACCTTCTTCTTGCCCGATTCCTGCACCGGCATGAAATCCACGACTTCGCCCACGCCGTCGGCGCTCAAAAACCGCGTCACCAGCACGTTGCTGTCCGGCAGGTACATCTGCTTGTGCTCGGCCTCGTGAAGGCTCCAGATGCGGAAGAAGCCTCCCTTCTTGTCATCCAGAATCGCGGCGAACACGCTCGGCGAGTCGAAGTGCGGCAGGCAGCACCAATCGATGGACCCATCCTTGCCGACCAGGGCCACGGTGTGGAGGTCGCCGATCACGCCGTAGGATTCGATTGGCTGGTAGCTCATCGGCACGGGTCAAAGGAGAGGCGGTCCGAACCGGGGACAATCGTCGCGACTGCCTGTCGTTCGGAGAGGGTGCGTCACCGGGGCGGCATCGTGTCGGTGGCGATCCATTATTGCAGATGGCGAGGACCGTGAACAGTGATTCTGACTTCTCAACACCGAGATCGTGTAACTCAAGAAGCGGCTCGCCCGGCTGGGGTACGCGACCGACGCCGACCTGCGGGGCTGGCAGTGGCTGTGGTCGGAGGGGGAGTCGTTCTGGGGCATCCTCCGCAAAGAGGAGGAGGCCGCGGCTGAGTACCGCCGCTGGTTCCCCCGACTCCAGGCGTTCGCGGCCGAGTGTCGTGGGACAGTTCCGGTCCCGGACGTGGCCAGCTTCTCGGCTGGCGAGCGGGAGCAGCACCGCGTCCTGCTCGCTAAGATGCGGGAGTTCGCGGCGTCGGAGGATCGCCGGTGTGTCCTGGCCTGCAAGCCGCA
Source organism: Gemmataceae bacterium (assembly GCA_022616435.1). Taxonomy (GTDB): domain Bacteria; phylum Planctomycetota; class Planctomycetia; order Gemmatales; family Gemmataceae; genus JAKEET01. Next base: position 56,151 of record JAKEET010000101.1, on the reverse strand, counting down.
CCAGGCGGCCATCCTCTCGACCACGCGGGTGGGGCTGGCCGCGGCCGAGGAGGTGTTCGGCGGGTCGGGGGCGGTGATCCTGGAGGAGTCGGAGCGGGAGCGGTGGCTGTCCGACGTGCACCCGGTCAACCACGAGGCGTTCTGGTGGTATGCGTTCGCCTGGTGGACGCTCCGGGAGGGGTTGGCTGGCAAGGACGAGGCCAGCATCCGCCAGCACTACCCGATCCCCGAGGGCTGCACGTACTGGGTCGTGACGTCCGGGGTGCAATGGGGCGGGCTGGCCGGCGGGGCCAACCACGAGTTGTGGAGGTGGGACGGCGAGCGGGCCGAGTTCATCGAGGTGTACTGCGTCGACACGTATTAGCGGCTGGGGGGCTGACCCGCCGAACTAGTCGTTGCAGCAGAAGGGACACGCCATGAACACGGAAACGATGTTGCGCGAGTTTTCCGCCCATCGGTTGGGCGGTGATCCGGTCCCCGACGATCTTCGCCGCCTTTTGCCTCACCGAGACGAACTGGCCGAACGAACCGGAATAGAGTTGACTTGGGCCAAGGATTGGGCACCTTGGCTCGACCACAGTTATCTTCGCCCCGAAGAATGGAAGGACCCTGGCATCGCAGCAAACATTCGTGCCATGGCCGATGTTTCGTCACGCATAGCCTTCGTTGCTCAGGAGGAAGACTCGCAGTGGTTTGGGTATTGGCGCGGCCCGGATAGGACGCCAATTGCGAAGTGCCCATTGGTTTTCCTTGATAACGAAGGCCAGTTCAATCCATGTGTCGCATCCAACTTTGCCGAATGCGTTTTGGAGCACACATGGGGTGAGGAGCGATTCAACGCATTGCGGGATTGGTTTCGTTCCCTCGGAATCACGATTCCATTCGAGGACGAGAAAGCACTGCTCGCGCGGGATTGGCCGGCGCGATCCCACGAAGCCAAAAGCTTGCACGACGAGCTTTTCGATCGCTATCTGCGCGAGTCAAAGCCAACGTCGTGATGGCGACCAGTCGCTGCACCCGACGGCGATCGCATCACGGTTTTCGAGGTATTTCGTCTCACAAGCGGCCGCCGCGTGTGAGCTTCGTGGGCATCTATCAATTGGTGGGCGACACCGTGAATCTGTGCGTGTCGGACGATCCTGAGAGCAAGGAGAGGCCCTCCGCATTCGCTGCCAAGGAGGGTTCGAAGGTCGGGGTGTCCACCTTTAGTAGGCGTGTCAAGTAGTAGGCGTGTCAAGCCTTGAGCGGTGGGGTGAGGGTCGGGCTAACCACCGGCTGAAGTTGACCGGGGCCGCCATTTTTGTTTCCGCGCTTCAACGTCCCTTGCAGGCGGCCCCGGCAGCTTAGCCGAAGCGTTGAACGAAACCTTCGGTAGCTGTCGGTTTTCTGTTCTTGGTTGGTTGCTCATCGACACGTCCTCACCGTAGCTTTTCTCTTTCGATCCTTCGCGTGACGTCGTTGGTTGTGGCGTGCTTGTCGGCGCGCTCGTGGCGATGTTGCTGCTCGTCTCTGGGTCATCCGTCCGGTTGCAGCGATTCTTCCGGCAATAACGATTTGCGCCCGGCCGGTTCGTGGTCTATCCTTGCCGCAGCTGCCAGCGCCAATCCTCGCCACGCGGAGACGTCTGTGACACCCCTGGCGCCGGCGCCAGCGGCGGCGGTCACGACCGCCGCGTCGGCCGCTCCCAGCAGCATCGGCGCCCGTCAACGACGCAAGGAACGACGCCGCTGCCGAACCTTGCCCCGGTTGTGGCGCGGCCCAACGGATCATGGTGTGGCGTGCCGATCGGCCCACGGCGCGGCAACTGGAGCAGCGTTGGCGCTGGAATACGTCGTAACGACGTAACGAGTTCGCGGCTGGACACGCAGCGTATCCTCCGGTTGCTCGTCCGCGGCGCGCGGCACGGCGCGCGGCACGGCGCGCGGCACGGCGCGTCGTCAGGGCCGCGGGTGCGCGCCGTGCCGCACCCCGACCCTCTCCCCAGGGTACTCGTCCGGGACCTGATCTTCTGTCTGGGCACCGCCCTGATCGCGAAAGCGATCGAACCGTCGCTGGAGTTCTACACCCGGCTGCTGGAGATCACCTGCGCGGAGAGCCCGTTCTGGAGGTTGCAAGACCTCGACGCGCCGATCTTCGAAATCGAGTAGGCGCCGAGTTCGCGGCAACGAATAGGCAGGCCGAACCCATAAGTCCGGGGTCTGCGGTCAGCGCTGCATCGTCCGCTCAGTGAGCCGTCGCACCGCGCCCGGGGCCCGCAGCGAGGTTCAATATCAATTGCCTTGCTCCCACGTCTTGCGGATGATGTGCAGCCGCCGTTCGATGGTCCGCTTCGTGCTGTCCAGCCGGGCGGCGATCTCGTCGACGGTGTGCCCTTCCATCTTCAGCACCGCGATGGTCCGCAGCGTCGGGTCGCCGAGCTGATCGAGCAGCCGTTGACATTGCTCGGCCACTTCGGCGGCGAACTCCGGCGTCGGCTCGGCGCCCAGCACTTGATCGATGCCGGCGGCGTCGTCGGCGAGGCCGAGGAACGCGGTCTCGCCCTGGACGGCGCCGCGGCCGCGCTTGTGGCGTTGCTGGCGGCGGAGATAGGCCTTGGCCTTGCGGGCGGTGATGACCACGAGCAGGTTCCAGAGGCCGTGCCGGTCGGCGAGCTGCGGATAGCGGTTCTGGGCCATGGCGTGGAAGAAGCAGCGCAGGGCGCTGTGGGCGACATCCTCCTCGTCGAAGGCGCGGCGGGCGTTGCCGGGCAGCTTCTCCTGGGCCAGGCGCAGCAGCCGCGTGAAGTACCTCTCCCACAGGGCCTGGGCGGCGCCGGCATCGCCGGCGCGGACGCCAAGGAGCCAGTGGGCGATGGAATCGTGCGGCGAGGCGTCGTGATGCGGCATCAGGGAAACCCGCGCGTGAGGCTTGGGCCATTGTACGCGGACAACGTGATCGCCCAGCATGAGGAGCGCCTGATGGCCAAGGAGCAATTGCCGATGTTGTTGTTCCGGGTGGTGATGCTCTTGAATCATCCAAATCGTAGTCTTCATCTAGCTCCTATACTCTCGCGGACGACAACTGATGGTCACTCTCCAAACCGAACGCTTGACGCTGCGGATGCTCCGCGACTCGGACCTCGACGCCTACGCGGAGATGTGCGGCGATCCCGTGGTCATGCGCTTCATCGGCGACGGCCAGCCGTTGGCCCGGCCGATGGCGTGGCGCAACCTGGCAATGATGGTCGGTCACTGGTCCTTGCGCGGCTACGGCCTCTGGGCCGCGGAGGAACGGTCGTCGGGCATCCTGGTCGGCCGCGTCGGCTTCTGGAATCCCGAGGGCTGGCCCGGTTTTGAGCTTGGCTGGATGCTGCGTCGCTCCTTCTGGGGCCGGGGCTATGCCACCGAAGCGGCCCGAACGGCTCTCGAACATGCCTTCACCCAGCTGCAGCAGCCGCACGTCATCAGCCTGATCCACCCGGACAACGCCGCGTCGATTCGGGTGGCCCAGAGGCTGGGCGAGCGCCTGCAGGGCACTACCGAAGTGAATGGCAAGGCCGCGTTGGTTTACCGGATCACGCGGGAGGAGTGGGAGACGCGGCGCGCGTTCCGTTCTGCGTGATCGTGAACGCCTGGCGCACGCGATCGGGGCAAAGCAGAAGAAGAGGAGGAAGATGAGGATGGAGACTATCTAACCGTGCGCATTTTCCGCTGCACCAACCCGAAGCGTAAGCGAGGGGAGCAGGCGAAATCCCTCGCTTACGCTTCGGGTTGGTGCGGCGGAAATGCGCACGGCTGACTACGAGCAGGATCATGGGCAAAGCAACTCCCACTGTACCGGCCAACATCCTGGAGTTGTACGAAGCGTTAGTGGCGACCAATCCGAGCGTTGAGCGGAAAGGCGCCGCCATGCCGTACACTTCCTTGAACGGCCACATGTTCAGCTTTCTCACCAAGACGGGAACCTTGGCGCTCCGGTTGCCGGCCGCAGAACGGGATGCGTTCCTCAAGAAGTACAAGACCAAGCTTTGCGAGCAGCACGGGGCGGTCCTTGAGGAGTACGTCGAAGTTCCGGGCTCGCTGCTGAGAAAAACCAGAGAGTTGCAGAGGTACTTCGGCCTGAGTTACGCTTACGTCGCCTCGCTCAAGCCGAAGCCGACGAAGAAGAAACCGGGCAAGAAAAGGTGAACGGAACCGATGCCATCCTGAGCCCCTAACCTGACGCTGCCATTCTCATTTCGCCCGCGACTCCCGCTTGACATCGTTCGCCATCGAGTTGCATCGTCACATGCTCCAGCACCTGTTCCGGCTGGATGCTGTTCATGGCCTCGACGCAATGCCGGCAGCGGGCGCGCATGCCGCAGGGGTTGCCGCCGGCGTAGAGGTTGACGTGGTGGGCGTAGCCGGTTTGGCGGGGCGAGATGTAGCCGCCGAAGATCACGACGGCGGGGATGCCCAGCGCCGCCGCCGCGTGATGCAGGCCCCCCTCGGGAAGGATCGCCAGCCGCGCTGAGGCGAGGACGGCGGCGGCCTCGCGGAAACCGGCGGTGCGGATCAATTCGACGCCGGGCAGCAGCCGCGTGGCCGATGAGCCTAGCTGCGCGACGGGAAAGCCGCGGCGCAGCAGCTGGCGGACGAGGGCGTCCCAGCGCGACCAGCCCCAGTCCTTGTTGCGGCAGGCCTGAGCCTTCAGGTTCGGCTCCACGATCACCCGGCCCGGGTAGCGGGCGCCGAGCTCGCGTTCCCGGGCGGTGAGGAAGACCTCTCCCACGGGACAGCTCCACTCGCGCCAGATCCAGCGGCGTTTGGTCTGCCGTTCGATGTAAGGCCGACGGTCCGCGCCGCTGGTGATCGGCTGCACGGGGCCGGCGAAATCGGGTTTGGCAATGCGGGGATTGCCTTTCCAGATTTCGTGCCAGCGCGGCCTGCCGCGGATGTCGAGCACCCGGACCGGCAGCGGATTGAGTTCCTGGAGTCGCCGCGCCATCCCGGCCACAATGATTTCATCGCCCCAGCCCATTGAGCGTTCTCCAGGTCGTGCCGCCGCGGAATTCGTCCAGCGACCACTGGCGGCCGGCGAGTCCTGCCGCCCATTCGGTGCGGCCCTCGGGATAGATTGGCGATTCGATCCGGGTCAAGTCCGACAATCCCATGGGCGTGGCGGCGCAAACGCCGGCGGTGAACACCGGCACGCCCGCCAGCAACGCTTCATTGGCGGCGGCGCTGGACCAGGTCACCAGCGCCCAGCAGTCGCGCAGCGCTTCTTTCAGGGTCGTCGCCAGCGCCATCTTGTTGGCCCGCCAGCCGCGGATGGCGATCGGCCGGTCGGTGTGCCGTTTCAGCACGGCGAGGGCATCGCGCCACCAGCCCGGATAGCCGGCCACGACGCGCATGTAGGTTTGCGATTGCGCCACCAGGATCACGTGCCGTCCTTGCTTCCGCCAGGGCCGGACCTGCACGCCCAGCGCGGCCCACCGTTTCCAGTCGGGCCGCTCGCGGCCGTTGGATTGCACGGCATTCTTCGTAGCGCGATAGAGCCGGCCGCGGGCGGCGTCGAAGTAGGCATTGTCCAGGTAGTACCAGTCCCGGCCCTCGGCGCGCGCCTCTTGCCAGAGGTGCTGCGTGGCGTCAATCACCCCGAAGAATGCGGCCGCGGCGCCCGCCACCAGGCGCTTCGGGGGCGGTTGGCGGACGACGCCGCCGGCGCCCTGCACGAAGGCGGTGCACACGGTCCGGGCATGCGCTTTGCGCGACGGCACGTAACCGACGACGGCATGACGCGCATCCGCATGCATGCCCGCGTAGGCATCGGCGATGTCGTCCGCGGCGAAGGGTCCGTCGCCGTAATCATCCGCCCAGTTCACGCTGTCCATGTTGGAATGCAATGGTTCCATGCCCTCCACGCTCCATGTTGAGGGTCTCACGCGGAATTCCGGCGGGCCCGGCACGCATCCCGGTAGTCGAGCCAGACGCGGCCGTATGGATGGTCCTTGTACTGTTCGAACCACGGGCCGCCGCCGGTGTAATGGATCAGCTTGGTGCGCTCGTCCATCCAGTCGAGGGTGTTCCAGGTGTCGGGGATGTCGCCGATCTTGTCGTCGGGGACGTCCTGGAAGCGGTGCAGGTAGGCGCCGGTCTGCGTGGCGACGACCTCCGGGGTCCACAGCCTCAGCTCGGCGCAGTTCATGAGCATCAGGCTGGACCAGTTCTTCCGCGGATAGACCGTCTGCACGCACCCGTCCATCTTGACCGTGGCCGCCGGCCGGTAGTCGTGCTTGACGACCCGCAGGGCCAGGCCGGTCATGTCCAGGTCGTGCAGCTCCTTGATGTCGCCCAGGCAGAGCATGTCACAGTCCATGAAGACCGCAGTGCCCTCGTAGCCGCAGAGGTGCGGGACCAGGAAGCGAGTGTAGGTGAACTCGGTGGATTGCAGCGGATCGCGCGGCCGGGTGAAGTCCAGCTCCGCCAGCTTCAGATAGCGGATGTCGAGCGGGATCGAGCTGTGGCGGCGCAGGCTGTAGTCGAGCACGTCGGCCGCCTCGGCCTCACGCGAGTCAAAGCCGATGAAGATTCGCAGCATTCGGGCTCCTTTCGCAACGGCACGAGGTCGGCAAGATCACGGGTGGTACGCTTCCGTTCGCGCGGGCACAGCATGGATTAGCCGGGAAAGCTGCTCTCGTCCAGGGAACGGGCGCAGAACAGGCTGTCTGGGGCCCGCAGTGAAGAAACCCGTTTTCTCCGAGAAACCGGGTTTCTGGAGCGCCAAACTGAATCACCACCAAAGTTATCGACTGAGGGTGGACCTACCATAGCGTCATGAAGAGCCGGTAATGAGAAGTTTCCGGGAATGGCGCGCGAAGAATCCTTCCCATCCCTCCCCGTTTCCGCAGACCGGAAAAGGGCGCTCGCTTGGACAGTTTCCCCGGACGGTCGTAAGTTGCCTTGGCCGGCTCGGCACACAATTACCGTGGAGGCATTCCATGCCAGAACACTGGACGCGCGGCATCTGGAAGGTGGTCAAGAGCGACCCCGCTCACCTGATCTACGCGGGCAAGACCCACAGGCACGTCCGCGTGACCACCGAAGACGCAAAGGTGCAGGTGGAATTCGTCATCGGCGGGAACCTGAGCACCGCCCACATGGCGCCGGAAACCACAATGGATGTCGAAGCGGAAAAGGTGATGGTCCAGGCGTTCGAAGAGAATGGCGTCGTGATCCAGGCGCACGGCTCCTACGAGATACTGCTTCAAGACCAACCGTCATGACATCGCCGACACCCGCCGTCAAAAAGCGGAATGGATGACCCGGACGCGGAGCGGCTGGGCGTGGTCGGACGGCGGCGGGAACGGCGGCAAGTCCCAGTCGAGGTCCATCTCTTGGAGCTGCCTGCGGATGAGGCGAAGGTCCCACACGTGGAAGGCGTCTTTGCCGGCGCTGGTCACCAACCGGCTGCCGTCGGTGCTGAAGCAGTAGGGGGTGCCGGCCGCGGGTAAGCGGGCGTACTCGCGGCCTGTCTCGGGATCGATCAGCCGCACTTCCGTCATGCTATGGAGCACGGCGACCATGCTGCCGCAGCCTTCGGGGGCGAAGACGATCTTGCCGATGGCTCTGCCAGCGTGTTCGCGGGGAAGGACGTGTTTCTTCTGCCACGATCCGACCTCCCAGAAGCAATATTCCGAGAAGCCGCCGGTCACCAGCCACTTGCCATCGGGGCTGAAGGCCGGCCAGGCCGTTCCCTCCGTGAGCTGGCCCAGGTCGAGAGATTGGGCCAGCTTCCCCGTCTGCGCATCCCAGACCTTCACGCCCCGTCCCTGCCAGTTCCCGGTCGCCAGCCAGCGGCCATCCCGGCTCAGGGCAGCGGCCCGCATGAAGGGGCTTTCGATGAGGAGCTGTCGGCCGGGATCCCGCAGGTCGCAGAGCACGATCTTGCCTCGCTGCGGGCTGTGAGCGATGAGCCGGCCATCGGCGCTCAGCGCGAAATCAGGATCCGATCCGGCGGGAATGCCGAGGCCTTGCGGCGGGCCGATTCGCAAGCCGCCGGTGTGCGGGTCCGCGGCGATCGGCCAGCGTTGCAGGCCGGCCCACTTGCTGTCCGTGATCAGGCTGTCGCCCGTCGGGTCAAAGTGGACGGCGAGCGATGAACCGACCCGAAGCGTTTCGAGGAGCTTGTCGCCTTCGCGGGCGGCCTCCAGGTCCCTGAGCTGCACGCCGTCCGCGCACACCGAGGCCATGAGCCGGCCCTTGGGGCTGATCGCGACCCAACTCAAGCTTTTTTGCCCGACGAAGGTGCGGCATTCTCGGCCGGTGGCCAGTCCCCAGCCGTCCGCGAGCATCTGGTCATTCGGACCGAAGTGGTGCCGGTGATAGACGCCGCCGGGCCTGCTGAGGAGGAATTGGCCGGTCGTGGCATTCCAGAGCCGATCCGTCGAATCCCAGCTGTTCGAGAAGAGCAGGTCGCCGCCGTGGCTGAAGGCGAGGTTCACCACGGGTCCAAAGTGGCCCTTCAGAATCCGCAGCGGCTGAGCCGGGTTCGCCACGTCCCAGAGATAGATGTCGTGGTCAATGCAACCGGTCGCGAACACCTTGCCGTCGCTTCGCCACGCCAGCCGGAGTACAGAGTCCGGGTGCTGGAACCTCGCGACCTCCGTGCCGCTGTCCACATCGCGGAGCTGAATCGTGCCGCCGCTGAGGACGGCGACGCGGCGGCCGCCCGGCTGGAAACACACCGAATAGAAGCACCCGGAGCTCACCGGCAGTCCCGGCCGCACGTCCTTCCAGATGGCGCCCGAAGGCAGTTCATGGATGCGGATCGAGTGATCCGGACGGGCGATGGCCACCCGCCGGCTATCCGGACTGAAGGACGGGAAACTCGGACTGCTCTGGGGCATTTTCAGGATCGCGGTGCGGCTTCTCAGGTCCCACACGTAGTTATGGCGTTGACCCCATTCGTAGTGCGCGGCCAGGTAGCGGCCGTCGGGGCTGAACTCGGCGGCGACGGCCCGTATTCCGAACCCGGGCAAGAAGGCAACCTCCTGGTCATCCGCGACCCGGCGGACACTCAAATCACCCCGATGAACATTGGGTTGCCCCGGAATGTCATCGGCAGCGCAGTGAACCGCATAACACTGCAACGTCGGATGGAAGTCGCAGGGCCGGGACCAGCCGCGATCCCGGGGCCAGGGCTTCCCCGGTTTCAGGTCGGCGAGCGCCAGACAGGCGATGGCCTCGTTGCGCAGCTCGAGGGTTCGTTGCTTGTCGAGCAGCCCCAGGGCGCGGAGCAGCTCGGCCGCGTGGTGGAGCGACTCGAGACTCTTGAAGCGCCGACCCATCAGGCCGCTCTGGCGCCGCGCCTGGGCGTCGCTGATGTGGGCCATGGCGAGCTGCCGCGTCGTTTCGCGCTCGGCTTGTCGAGCCTGTTCCTCCGCGAGCCGGGCCTTCTCCAGGTTGGTCTGGGCATCCAGCAGAGCCGCGCTCAGGCGGGTGTTGTGGACGATCGTGCCGGCAATCAGGCTGAGCACGGCGGCGAAACTGACGGCCAGCAGCGCCGCCAGCGCGGGCCGGCGCCGCACCCATTTGACGCCCCGCTCCCACAGGCCAAGCGGCCGGGCCCGGACCGGTTCGCCGGCCAGGAACCGGCCCAGGTCATCGGCCAGCTCGGCCGCGCTGGCATAGCGGGCGTGGGGCTGCTTCCGCAAGCACTTCAAACAGATCGTGTCGAGGTCGCGCGGCAATCCGGGTTGCAGCCGCCGCGGCGGCACCGGTTCTTCGGCGTGTACCAAGAGCACCGTATCCAGGTCGGTGGCGCCGTGGTGCGGCACGCGGCCGGTCAGCATCTCGTAGAGGATCACGCCCAGGCTGTAGATGTCGCTGCCGGGTCCGACGGCCGACGTGTTGCCGATGGCTTGCTCCGGGGCCATGTAGCGGGCCGTGCCGCAGATGTCCCCCTCGCGGGTCTGCCCCGAGACCTGCAGGTGTTTGGCGATGCCGAAGTCGGCGACTTTCGGAATTGCCGATTGCAGATCGCAGATTGCGGATTTGGCTTCGGCTGGGCTCATGTCTTGTGTGCTTTCAATCTGCAATCTGCAATCCGCAATCTGCAACAGGATGTTGGCCGGTTTCAAATCGCGATGCACGATGCGGCGAGTGTGGGCGTAGTGGACGGCGCGGGCCAGGGTTTGCAAGAGCAGGGCGCTGGCGCGGACGTCCTGCGGTTTGCCGGCCAGATGGTCGGCGAGCGTGCCGCCGTCGAGGAACTCCAGCGTCAAGAACGGCTGGCCTTGCCATTCGCCAACCTCGAAGATTTGCACGATGTTGGGATGGGAGAGGCGGGCGACGGCCTGGGCTTCGGCCTGAAAGCGCTCCAGGCTGGCCGTGCTGTCGGCGCGGAGACACTTCAAGGCGACGAGGCGGTCGAGGCGGCGGTGCCGGGCCTTCCAGACCAGCCCCATGCCGCCGCGGCCAACCAGGCCAAGGACCTCGTAGCCGGGAATGTCCGGGGCCGCCGTAGGAGACGCACGCGGCGGATCGGCCCCGAACACCTGGGTCCTCGAGCCCGTGTCGATGCTTTGCCGCAGGGCCAGCAATGCCGTGTCATTCAGACTGTCGTACTGCCGCGCCTGCTGCTCGCAATGCAGGCAATTCGTCAGATGCTCGCCGACCGCGGCGATCCGCGCGTCGGCTAAATCGCCCAGGTGGAACGCGAGCAGTTCTTCGTCGCTTGGACAGGTCATCGACTTGCTCCGCGCGCGCTTGTGTACTCCGACGACGTGCTGTAAACTCAATACTACTAAACATATCGGCCGAGCGCAACAAGAAGTAGGTTGGGTTTTCAACCTGACACTACGAGCGGCGGAGTGAATACCAGCGAACCCACCTCCATGACGCTGCTAGAGTGTCTGCGCTCCCGCGAGCAGGCGGCGTGGAGCCGGATGCTGCACCTGTACGCGCCGCTGGTGCGGGCCTGGTGCCACCATCACGGGGTGGTGGGCGCCGATGCCGACGACGTGGCCCAGGACGTGTTCCAGGCCGTGGCGACCGGGCTCGACCAGTTTCAGAAGACGCGGCCGGGCGACACGTTTCGCGGCTGGCTGCGGGGCATCACGCGGCACAAACTGGTGGACTTCTTCCGCCGCCGGAGCACCCAGCCCCAGGCCGCGGGCGGCACCGCGGCCGGCCAGCAGATGCAGCAGGTTCCGCAACCCGAAGTAACCCTTCCCGAAGAGACGCCGGAACAAGTCGCCGGCCTCTATCAGCGCGCCCTCGACCTCGTGCAAAGCGAGTTTGAAGAGAATACCTGGCGGGCCTTCTGGCGGACCGCGGTGGACGGCCAACCGCCGGCCGACATTGCCGCCGAGCTGGGCATGTCCGCGCCGGCGGTGCGCATGGCCAAGTCGCGAGTGCTGCACCGGTTGAAGCGGGAGATCGGGGACCTGCAGTAGCTGCGGCGAGCCGGCCACACCCCGGCATTCGCGCCTCATCGCACATCCGGCTCGGCAATCGTGTTGCGCCTGCCCGATTCATCTCTTGGTTGACGATATCCCGCCGCGCGACGTTATTGGATATTCTCCAGAACCTCCCAATGTACCGAGCACCAGCGATACGGTGGAGTTTATCGATGTGGATTTAGGGACGAAGGGGAAGAAGCCCCGTTCCGAGCTCATCAAGTCGCCTGAGTACATCGATGCCTTTGACCGGGTGAGGGCGCGACCGAAGCTTGCCGACTTGTCAGTCAAGAACATCGAGCTCATTTACTCGAATGGTCGCACCATTGCCGTGGAAATGGAATCGATTCATTTCGGTCCGGGGCAGCGCGCCTATATCTATGAGCGAAAGGGCGGAGTTGTCTACCCACGTGATCAGTCCGGTAACATTGAGTTCGATACTACGAATACGCCGTACATCGTTCTCGCTGCGCTTGGTTTCAAGAAGGAGATAGCTCATCGCAGAGCCCAGCGAGAAGAGATTGGCGAGCTTGTTTACACTTTCGCGCAAATCGTCGAATTGGGAAGCTCGGCCGGAGGGCCGCCGACGGCGCCAGGCGGCGGCAACATCCGCTTGCCCCGCATGGGAGGGACGCGTCGCGCGACTGGCGGGGGATCAGGGACCCCGTCGAATATCAGCGGGGGCTCAGGCAAACCAACGGGTGGCACAGGGACGCCAACGACGGGCGGCGGCTCCGGCACGCCAGGCGGCGGCCCGGGGAAACCGACGGGGGGGACCGGCGGCGGTGGCTCGGGTAATCCAACGGGTGGCGGCGGAGCCAGCAGCGGACCTGGGGGGAGTGGCCCGGGCAAGCCACCCGCCGGCGGAGGTGGCGCCGCAACACCAGCGGGTCGATCGGTAAGCACGATCAAAGCTGAGCTCATAGGCGCGCAGACGATCTTGGACGACGCGAAACTTCGAGCAATCGAACTAATCCAGGAGGAAGGAATACCCCTGAACCTGAAGGCCCCCAAGCCCAATCGACCGAAAAAAATTTTCTTGCCGAAGAGCGAGGTGCTTACCGAGAGGCTAAATCAGATCGGCAACAATCACAGTTCGCCGCGGCAAGCCGAGGCAAAAAAGCTCGTCAGCAAGATCATACAGCTTCGAGTGACGCTATCAAATCTCGAAGTCGAATTGAATCAGGCTCGAGCGGGGAACATCAACTAGCGATTCCAGGCGTTTCCCTGGCCGGTCACAGCTACGGATGGGGATAATCAATAATGGGCAGACAAGGAGCACACCCATGGCCGTCAAAATGCGCGAACTCTGGAAAAGCGACGCCGTCAAGGCTTGGGGCAGCGGGACCGCGAAGGCCGATATGCCGGGCGCCGCGCCGGCCGTCGCACCCGACGCGGACTTGGCCGAGTCGCAGGGCGACTCCGGCGGCGGGTCAGCCGCCCCGGCGTCCACCAGCACCGACCTGTTCTTCAACTGGGATTCCGCGGAACTGACCGCCAGCGCCAAGAAAGCGCTCGACGGCTACGCCAAGGCGCACCTGGCGGCCAAGAGCGCCGACAAGATCGTCGTGGACGCCTATGCCAGCACGGACGGCAAAGAACAGCACAACAAGACCCTGTCGGAGAAGCGGGCCAAGGCGGTCGAGGATTATCTGATCCAGCAGGGCGTGCCCAAGGACAAGATCGCGGCCAAAGGCCACGGCGAGACCGATTCTTTCTCGACGAGCGATCTGGCCCAGAACCGGCGGGCGACGCTCAAGCCGCCGCCGCCGACTGCGCCGCCGAGTTCGGGGAAACTCAGCATGCGCGATCCCAAGCCGCTGACGGGCGGCGGCAAGGACGATCAGAAGATCAACATCGATCCGCGGCAGATCAAGCTGCCGCCCGGTACGCCGCCGGCGCCGCCCAAGCCCAAGGAGGTGAGCCGCGCCGAGGTGCAGAAAGAGCTGGAGAAGTGGCTGACCGACCTCGCCAAGTCGCAAAACAACAACAAAGACCAGGACGTGAAATCCACCGACATCGTCTGGCAGGCGGACTCGGCGCTCCATTTCAACCTTCCCTCGGCAATGAACCAGTACACGAAGAAGGAAGGGGGCGACGGGCAACTGTACCGGCCGGCCGATCTCGCCCGCAAGATCGCCGAGCCATTGCCGGACACCATCCCCGAGAAGAACTTCGAGAAGTTCAAGAAACTCAAGCCGGTGAACTACCAGGCCCCGCCCAAGACGATCACGGGCCAGCTTCGCAAGAAGTACCACGAGCAGCGCGACAAGATCATCGACAAACTGCCGAAGTGGGTCCCGGACTGGGCCAAGGAGAAGGCCAAGGCCGCCATGGACGCGGCGGTCGAGAAAGGCGTCGACTTCGTTCTTGACAAGGCGCTGACGGAGGCGGGCATCGATGGCAATGCGGAGAAGGAAATGAACAAGGCCGTCGAGGAGTACGTCAAGAAGGTCACCGGCGACGAGAGCGGCGCGAACAAATAACGCACTTCTGCGTCGAGAGCCGCTCAAGGCCTGTTGTCCAGCCGGCCCATTCGTTGCGACGCCGCCAGGCGGTAGCGCCCAAGCTCCGGCTCCGGTCCCGCGATGCCCTGAACGCGTGCGAAACACTCCTTGGCCTTGGCGATGTCCTTCATGGCCAGCGCCTGGTCGCCGGCGGCAAGCCAGCAAGCGGCGGCGAGAAAGCGGCGCCTGGGATAGCGCTCCGCTGTGCCCTGCAGCAGCTTGAGGGACCGGGCGGCGTCGATTGTTGGGTTCTCGGTCTTGCCCTGCAGGATGGCGACGATATAGGGCTGCATGAATTCACGACGCAGAATGAGGTCGCAGCATTCGTGAGCTTGATCGGCGTCGCCGATCAAGTAATAAAGATGGCGCAGGTCATTGACAAGCCGGTAGTCGAACTTCCTGGCCTGTCGCCGTTGGTATTCCAGGGAATCGATCTCCGCCAGGATGCTCGGGCGCGGCTTCACCGGCCCGGTGATGAGCGGAGATCCGGCCATGCCCGCCGGCATGCGCCACAGCCGCAGCGTCTTGTCGTCGCTGGCGCTCAGGATGTGGCGCTGGTCGGTGAAAGCCACGTAGGGGATCGAATCCGCATGTCCTTCCCAGCGCACGAGCTCGCGTTCACCCAGCACGTCCCAAACACGAATGGCCGGATCGCGGGCGCCCGCGCCCGAGACCACCAGCCGGCCGTCCGGAGAGAAATCGGCGGACAACACGAAGGACGTGTGCCCGCGCAGCTCGTGGAGTTTCTTGCCGGTCAACACGTCCCAGATGCGAATGTTGCCGTCGTCGCTGGTGGTCAGCGCCCTCCGTCCGCCGGGTGAGAATTGCACGCAGGGGACGGCCGCGCCGCCCTGTTGCAACTTGCGAATCTGCCCGCCCTGGACCGCATCCCAGAGGATGACATGGCCGGCGTGATCGCTCGACAGCACAAAGCGCTTGTCCGGCGAAATGGCCACACTGCGAACCGGGCCCTGGTGGCCCCGGAAAACGCGGAGTTCCTTGCGCGTGGTCACATCCCAGAGCCGAACGAGCTTGGCGATGCCGCCGGTCGCGGCCCAGGCGCCGTCGTCGGAAAACGCGGCAACGGCAACGTCGCTCAGCGGGAGAAGCTGGGTCATCGTCGGGACGTCGTACAGCGCGGCGACACCGCTGTTGTTGCCGATGATGGCGTGGCCCGCGTCCGGGGCAAGGGCGCAAGCGAGGCCCCATCCCTTGAAGGGCAAGCGCAGACGTTCGGCGCCGCCGGCCAAATCCCAGAGCACGAATTCGCCTCCCTGCGAGCCGGACAGCAGCATCTGACGTTCACGCGACAACGACGCCACGACCCCGATGTGGTCGTGACGGAGAACGATGCGCACCGCGGCGCTGTCCCCGGGCGGCGGTCGCAACATGCCGGGCGGCGCCTTCTTCGGTCCAGCCGGCGCGAGCTTGACCGCCAGATTCGCGATGGCGACGCCGTTCGCCAACGGCTTTGTCGCAGCCTTGATCAGCGGCGGCGGGGCATCCTCCACGATGCGTTTCGCCGGCGCGGGCACGACGGGGGGCGCCGGCTTGATCCCGGTCTGTGGTTCGTGTGGTTCGTGCGGCAACTCGGCGCGATGGGCGACGATCCAGATGGTGCACGCCGCGAACCCGGCAAGGGCGGCGCTGGCCGCCAGCCAAGCCCAGCGCCGCCGGCGCCGCGGCCGCGCCGCCGGCGCGTCCTGGGTCGGCGGCCGGTCAACGCCGTCCCGAGGAAATTCCACTGTCTCCACCGCGGCTTCCGGGCCGTCCACCGTGCTCAACAGCCCCAGCGATTGCGCTTCGTCCGGATGCGCCGGCGGCAGAAGCCAGTTCGACGCCACGGCCCCTTGCGCCAGCGGCGCCAGCGCTCGGGCAATGTCCGCCGGCGCCTGGAATCGATCGGCCGGCCGCTTCTCCACCATCCGTCGCAACACGTCGGCCAGCGCCCGCGGAGTCTCCGGCCGCAACAGCTCGATCGGGATCGGATCGATGTCGCGATGCTTGATGAGCTTGTCGGTGAGCGAGCCGCCGGCGAACGGGGGCTTGCCACTCAGCAAGAAGTAGAATGTGCAGCCCAGGCTGTAGATGTCGGAGCGGATGTCGGCGTCGTGCGAGCTGAGGCTCTGCTCCGGGGCGGTGTAATCCGGCGTGCCCAGCACCGCGCCGGCCGTGGTCAACTGGCTCTCGGTGTCGTCCTGGTGAGCCAACAGGGCCAGGCCGAGGTCGAGAATCTTCACACAGCAGTCAGTAGTCAGTAGTCCGTGGTCAGTACCAAGACCGGGCGACGCATCGTCTTTCGCTACTGACGACTGACGACTGACTACCATCAAGTTCGACGGTTTGATGTCGCGGTGGATCAGGCCGCGTTCGTGCAGGTGTTGCAGACCGAGGGCGGCCTGGCGGATGCATTCGCACGCCAGCGGAACCGGCAACGGGCCGCGCTCCTGGACGAGCCGCGCCAGGTTGACGCCCTCGACGAACTCCATGGCGCAGTACTGGACGCCGTTGGCCTCGGCGGCGTCGTGGGCGAGAACGATGTTGGGGTGCGACAGCCGCGAGACGGCCTGGATTTCACGGCGAAACCGCGCCTGGGCGGCGGGTCCGGCGAGCCGTTCGGGATGGATGATCTTGAGGGCGACGACGCGGTTCATGAGGCGATGGCGGGCCTTGAAGAGCAGCCCCATGCCGCCGGCGCCGAGTTTTTCCAGGATCACGTAATGACCGAGCACCAGGTCCCCGGCGCGGCCGTCGGCAATTTGACTCGCTTGATAGGGGGTCAACAAGCCGCGAGCAACAAGGGCCTGGCTCAAGGAATCCGGCTGCGCGAACGAATCGAGATCGAGGTCGTTGAGCCGGCTCTCGTCGAGGACTCCACCCGAGCAAAGCGAGGCGACCAGTTCATGAAGCTCTGTGATGGACATGGTCCGTAACTCAATGCCGCGGCTTCAACTTGTTTGCTGTCATGGCAAGCCCGCCGGAGCAAGATGCGGCGCGCGTTGCCAGAACTCCACCGCGGAAACATTGTCGATTTTTCCCTGCCCGGATGCGATCAAATAGACGATGCACTTGTCGGCGCCTGGGGAACGCCGCAGCACCGTGCCCTCGGGACGCCACGACAACGCCTCGTTGCCGGCCAACGGCAGCGCCGACCATTGATGAACGCCGTCCGCATTCCAGACATGGAGAAGGCCGTCATGGGCAGAGACGGAGGCAAGCTGTCCTCCTGCTGGGGACCAGAACGCCCAGGAATTCAGATGGCGCGGCGCCAGCATCTTGTGTTTGGGTTTCTTGTTCCGAAACACGATGCGGGTGATATCGCCGCTGCCCGCCAATCGATCACCTTTCGGATGCCAATCGAGCTCGCGCGCGGCGAGGCCGCCGATGGTCTCGGGCAGCTCCTTGCGGGCAGTGACATCCCAGAAGCGCAGCGTCTGGCCGCGGCGGAAGGCCAAGACGCCGCCGTCCGGGGAAAAGGCGGGGGCGGTGCCTTGAAACTCGGCGATGAACTTGCCGTTGCGGTCCCAGACGCGCAGCGTGTCTTCAGGCGATGCGCCAAGGGGCGCCGGGTTGGTGGTCGTTGCAACGTGTCTGCTTTGCCGATCCCAGACCACGTGTCCCAAGAACCACGCGCTGTGAGTCGGGCTCAGCTTCGACCGCGACAGGTCCGCCGTGTCCCACAGCAGCGCATAGTTCCAATGGCCCGTGACCAGCTTCGCTCCGTCGGGACTGAGTCCCATCATCCACGGCGACCCGCCGGTTTCATGCGCCCGGAAATCGAGAGGGCTCGCCGGCAGGTCGGTGCTCTTGCGAACGCGCGGCGCCAAGTCGCCCGGTTCGGGGCGCGGGTCGATGTCCCAGAACTGCGGGCCGTGCCAGGAACAATAGCCGACGCGCCGACTGTCGGGAAACCACTCGACCCTGGTCATGCCGTGCTCGCCCACCACCACGTCCTCCAGGCGGCCGTCCGCTCCGTTCCAGACGGCCATGAAGCCGCCGCAGTCGGGACCGGGCAAGCTGCCGGTGGCCAGGCGCCGCCCATCCGGGCTCCAAGCCACGGCGCGAAAAGCCAATGCTCCGCGGAACAAGGGCCGGGGCCGCCGGTCGCCATCGGCAATGATCAGGGCATTTTCTTCGCCGCCCCAGGCGAGGCGCTGACTATCCGGGCTCCAGCACACCGCCGAAACAGCGCCTCCAATCCACAAGGGGTTATTGCGCCACTTCACCGCTTCGAGCTTCTCGTTCGCACTGTTCCAGACGTATAGATCCCCCTGCTGATTGCCGATCACAAGTTGCCGGCCATCCGGACTCCACGCCAGACGAGGTGGATTGTCGTTTGGAAATTGAAACAATGCCGAGGTCTTATCCGAATCCGCGTCCAGCCGCACGACCATTCGGTCGGGTCGGCTGTACGTGACGCGGTCCTGATTTGGCTCCCAGCCCAGCCTGCTGCCCGGACGGAACGAGTCGAGCACCACCCCCGCTCGATTCTGGGGCATGTTCCAAAGGCACAATCGACCATCGGCGCCGCCCGACGCGAGCCACTTGCCGGTCGAACTGAAGCCGACGGTTTGACAAGCCTTGTCGTGCAGCCGGTGCGTCGCTGCCAGTGTCAAGCCATGGCTCGTCAAGCCATTGCTCACGGTCCAGAGGCGTACGGCGCCGTCTTGATGCGCGGTCGCCAGCAGATCGCCTTGAGGTCTCCAGTGGAGAGCCAGCACCGGACTGACCTTGTCGCTCTTCGCCAGCAAGCGGCCATCCGTCGTTTGCCAGAGCGCAACGGCGCCGTCCTTGGATGCCGACGCCAGCACGGCCGAGCCGGGTTGCCATGCCACGTCGGTGATTTTCTCAGCGTGGCCCGACAAGAGGGAAAGCAATCGTCCCGATGCGGCGTCGAACAAGCGTACTTGTCCGTCCCCGGAACCAACGGCGAGCTGTCGTCCGGTCTTGTCCCAGGCCAGCGCCAGAATCCAGCCGCGCGGCAACACCGATTCCATCTGCCAGGCGGTGCCGTCCGGGAGGGCCGCCGGTTGCGCCACGAGACCGTGCAATTGCACCACGCTTGATGTGCCGAGGGGTGATGTGCCGAAGGGTGATGTGCCGAGCGGCCGCGGCGTCCACTTCGCATGGATCGCCTCGACGCCCCCGCTCTTGAGGGTGAATTCGCGGGTGAACAACTCCTCCTGCCCGCGGCGGACAACCAGGGTGTGCTTGCCGGGCCGCAATTCGATCTTGCCGAGCTTTGCCGAGTTGATCGTCACAACGTTGTCTCCCACGCGCACCTCGACGTCGGCTTCCATGACCTCGACCGTCAAGACGCCGTCGCGCGCCGGCAACACGATGATGACCGCCGCATAGACCAGGGCTGCGATCAGCCCCGCGGCGACGACCGCCAACCCCAGCCGAACGAGCGAATGGCGGCGCGGGATGGAGACATCGGCAAGCGCAGGACGAGCCGGCGCCGGCGTTTCGACGCCGGTGACCGTGCTGTGCAGTGCCTCCGGCGCCTTGAGCGGACGGCCCGCGCGGATCGCCGCTTCCCCCGACGTTCCTTCCTTGATCCACGGCGCCAAGATCTGGGCCACGTCCGCCGGCGTCTGGAAGCGGTCCTGCGGCTGCTTGGCCATCATCGTCCGCAGGATCTGTTCCACCTCCGCCGGCACGTCGCCTCGGAACGCGGCAATCGGCGCCGGCTCGTTCTCGCGGTGCTTGAACAGCTTCTCCACCAGCTTGCCGCCCGGGAACGGCGGCTGCCCGGTCAGGAGGTGATAGAACGTGCAGCCCAGGCTGTAGATGTCCGAGCGAATGTCGGCGGCGCGGGTGTCGGCGCCCTGCTCCGGCGCCATGTAGTCCGGCGTGCCCATCACGACGCCCGTGTCGGTCAACGTGCCGTCGGCCGCCCCTTGACGCCAGCGGGCCAGGCCCAGGTCGAGAATCTTGATTTGGTGAGTGGTGTCGTGCGTTGCGGCAGGCGTTCCTGCACCACTCACCACTCCACCACTCACCACTCCACCACTCACCACCATGAGGTTCGCCGGCTTGACGTCGCGATGCACCAGGCCGCGCTCGTGGGCATGCTGCAGGCCGAGGGCGGCCTGATGGATGCAGGCGCAGGCCAAGGGCACGGGCAAGGGACCGTGGTCGCGCACGAAGCGGCCGAGGTCGCAGCCCTCGACGTATTCCATCACGAAGAAGTGCGTGGCGCCGATCTGGGCGGCGTCGTGGGCGATGACGATATTGGGATGCGACAAGCTGGCGAGGGCCCGGATTTCACGGTGAAAACGGGCCGCGGCCTCCGGGCCGGGGAGGCGTTCCTGCTTGACGACCTTGACGGCCACCACCCGGTCCATGATGCGGTGCCGGGCCTTGAACACCTGCCCCATGCCGCCGGCGCCGAGCTTGTCGAGGAGGACATACGGCCCGAGCGTCAAGTCCTTGACGCGGCCGACTTCGATTTCCGCTGCTTGAAAGGAAGTCAACCAGCCGCGCCGGACCAATTCCTTCAACAAGGCAGCGCTATCGGCCAACGAGTCCGCGGACTCGGCCGCCAGCGCATCAAGATCGCTCGCCTTGACCAGGCCGCTGTCGCGCACCGAATCCAGGATGGCTCCGACCGCCGCCGGCATGACTTGGTTCCCGGGGAAATCGCGGATTGATTCCCAGCCTAACAATCGCGCAGCCGGTTCGCAACAGTTGCCTCGTCGTGGGCGATGCGGCTCGCTTCGCCGCGGCACGTGGGATAGATTTCCAATCTGTCCGGTCAGGTTGACACCTAACTTACAGCCGAATCGCGCGCGGTTGTCGAGACATCACACCACAGAAATCGCCACCGTCTTGAAATCGGCCATGGAGATGCCCTGGCCGTTGATTCCCAGGTCGGTCACGAATGCGGTCAGCTTGGCCTTGCCGCGGAACCCGGCGGCCGGCTTGAAGCGGAGGCGATTGAGAGTGGCGTTGATGGCCGGCAATGAGCCGGTGATGATGACTTTGCGGCCGTTGCCCCAAACCTTCGCCAAGCCGGCGGTGGAAGGCAGCCGAAGCGAGCCCCTGGTCGCCATGAGGGTCACGCGGACCATGCCGGCGCCGACATCGGCGTCCGCCACGCTGAGGCGGTTGCTGCCGGTGAATCGCAAGGTCGAGTTGACTTTCATCCTTGGCGCTTTCGGCATCGTCATGACCGGTGCGTCATCGACCGGCGTGAAGTTGAAACTCACGCTGGCGCTGCTCGTCTTCGGATCGGCGACCCCGGCGGTCGTGCCGTCGTCCTCCAGCGTGTAGGTGAAGCCGGCCGGCCCGTGGTAATTGGCCGCCGGGGTGAAGACTACGTGATCGCTCGCGAGAGTCGCTGTGCCTCCCACGACATTGCTGAGGGCGATGATGGTCAACACCTGATCGTCTTCACCGTCCGAGCCTGCGGTGTCATTTGCCAATAGCGTGGCAAGAGGAATGATCCGGGCCGGCGAGTCCTCGGTGACGCTGGCAAGGGTGTCGTTGACGCCCGTCGGCGCGTCGTTGACCTCGACATTGAATGCAAAGCGCTGGCCGTAAACCTCGTACTCGTTGCGTGAATTGTCGTTCCCCTCCCAGACGATCAAGACTTCGTCGCCGGCATGGTTCACCGCCAGCGCGGGGTAGACGGCATACGACGCTTCGTCGTCAAGCCCCATGTCCGACAGGCGGAAATCGTTGCTGCCCACTTCGCCGAACTCGGCCGGATCGGCGTTGAGCCGTTGACCATGGATTTCCGTCGCGTTGGCGGGAGACGTGAACCAACCGGAGGTATCCCATACGACCAGGTATTCGTTGACGGCGCCGTGATGCTCCACCGCTGGGTATTTGGCGCTGTAGTCGGCATCGCCATCGGGGCCGATGTTGGAAATGCGGAAATCGTTGACCCCAATCTCCGAGCCCATGGCCGTCAGACGTTGCCCAAAGATTTCCGTTTCGCCGGCGTCGTTGCCCTCCCACACCACCAGGTATTCGCCGCCGATGCTGTTGGCAGCCACGTCGGGATTCCACGCATGGAACAGCGTTTGCCCGTCCGGACCCATGTCCGAGATACGGAAGTCATTGACGCCCATCGGCGCGCCGGCGGCGTCCAGCCTTTGGCCGTAAATCTCGTCTTCGATGCCCAATGCACTCGTATCATTGCCGTCCCAAACGACCAGGTACTCGTTGCGACTGCTGTTCCAGGCCACCGCGGGATTGAAAGCGCCGCAACGATCATCGCCATCCGTTC
Organism: Gemmataceae bacterium; assembly: GCA_022616435.1. Lineage (GTDB taxonomy): Bacteria > Planctomycetota > Planctomycetia > Gemmatales > Gemmataceae > JAKEET01. The sequence continues at coordinate 33,986 of JAKEET010000101.1, read as the reverse complement.
CCATGTCGGAAATGCGGAAATCGTTGGCGCCGATGGCGTTGCCCGCGACGTCAAGGCGTTGACCGTAGATCTCGTATTCGTCCTCCACCAGCGCGCCGGCATTGTCGCTGCCGTGCCAGACGACCAGGAATTCCTGACTGGCGGCGTTATAGACAAGGTCCGGACTTTCCGCCGCGAACCGTGTGTCGCCGTCGGGCCCCATATCGGAAATGCGGAAGTCGTTGACGCCGATCTGATGGCCGGCGGCGTCGAGGCGCTGGGCGAAGATTTCGTACTCATCGGCGACCAGCGCCCCGGTGTTGTCCTCGCCGTACCAGACCACGAGATACTCGTTCCGCGCGACGTTGTAGGCCACGGCAGGCTCGAAGGCATCGAAGGCGGTGTTGCCGTCGGGGCCCATGTCGGAAATGCGGAAATCGGCGCCGAGCGCCCTGCCTGTCGCCGCATCGAGCAGGCGACCGAAGATCTCGTTTTCGCCATTCGTGGTATGATCGCCATCCCACACAACGAGGTACTGGTTGTCCGTGCTGTTGTAGGCGACCGCGGGCACGAAGGCGCCGTAGGCGCCGCCGACTTCAGGCCCCATGCGGGAGATGCGGAAGTCGTTGACGCCGACCTCCAGCGCTTGGGCAGTGTAGCCAAAGCGCTGGCCGAAGATTTCGCTTTCGACGTTGGGCACCGCTCCCGAATGCATATGGTCGTCGCTGCCCCAGGCAACCAGAAACTCGTTGGCCGAGGAATTGAATGCCAGCGCCGGCAGGAAACCGTTCCATTGGTCGTCGCTGTCCGGACCCGTGTTCGACAGGCGGGCCATGCCGCCCACCTCGCCAAATGCGGCCGGATTCGCGTTGAGCCGCTGGCCGAGAATCTCGAGGTTCCAGTCAGGCACGCCGGCCGACTCTCCGCCGCCGGCCCAGACGACCAAGTATTCGCGAGCCAACGGATTGTAGCCGACCGCCGTGTGGGAGAATCCGCCATTGGGTCGCGGCCCCATGTTGGAAATGCGCATGTCGTTCACACCGATCTCGTTGCCCATGGCATTCAGCCGCTGGGCATAGATCTCGATGTCGGGTGTTTGACTGCCATGCAATGAAACGTAGGATTCCACCCCATGCCAGACGACCAGATACTCGTTGTCGGTGCCGTTCCATGCGACCTTTGGCTCATACGCGGAGCCAACCGGTGAGTAATACCACGGTACGCTGGGGTCGTTGTCCGGCCCGAGGCTCGAAATGGCAAAATCGTTCTCGCCAACCTCCACGCCCATGGCGTCCAGTCGTTGGCCGAAAATCTGGAAGCTCGAATCGGCGACATCGTCGCCCCACCAGACCACCAGGTACTCGCCAGTGGTGGCATTCCAGGCGACATCCGGCGAGGACGAGTTCAGGGCGCGATTCCCATCCGGCCCCATATCCGAGAGGCGTGTCGCGCCGCCGATGGCGGCGCCGGCGGCATCGAGCAATTGCCCAACAATCTCTTCGTCGTCGGCGTTCACGTGGCCGCTCCAGACGACAAGGTAACGATTGTGGGTCGTGTCAAGAGCGACCGCGGGAAGCCTGGCAGAGTACGCGGTGTCCCCATCCGGCCCCATCTGCGAGATGCGAAAATCATTGACGCCGATTTCTTGTCCACTCCCGTCGAGCCGCTGTCCGAATATCTCCTGTTCACCGCTTGCCATTCTTGCGCTCCAAACGACCAGGAATTCGTTATCGGCGCTGTTGTAAACAACCGCCGGGCTGGATGCGTCCGAATCGCCATCGCCATCGGGTCCCATGTTCGAGATGCGAACGTTGGGACCGAGAGCCCGGCCTTCGCTGTCCAGCAGTTGACCAAATACCTCGTACTCGTTGTCCGTCGTGTCATCGCCAATCCACACGGCGAAGTATTGGTTTTCGTTCGAGTTGTAAGCGATCGAGGGATACTCGGCGTCGAATCTCACATCCCCCTCCGGCCCCATGTGCGAGATGCGGAAGTCGTTGACGCCGATCTGTGAGGGCGTGAGCCGCGACTCCAACTCCTCCAAACGCGGCTGCCAGCGCGCGCGGCGCGGCGGCCGGACCGAGCTCGTCGAGGATATGGAACCGAACCACCGGCGACCGAAGCACTGGCGCAATGCCTGGAAGATCATGGCGGCCACTCCTGCAAAGAGTTGAACGGGTAGCTCTTCGCAGGCTTGTACGGGCCTCGGACGAAGTGTTACGGCAGCACGACGTTTTTCTCCCAGTTTGTGGTCGCTCTGTGTGTGCGCGCGCCATGCAACCTACTAACCCAAAGCGATCCAACGACTTACGTTCTTGGGTTGCATTGCACGCTGGCGGCGTCGGTACGAAAATGCTACAATCCGCACGGCCTGTCCCCTGTGAGTTTCCCATGGAATCGGCGACCGCGTCCCGTCTCAGCCAGATCTCCACCGCGTGGACCGTGTTCTTCGCCGCCCATGGTCAGTCGTCCGAGGAAGCCAAGGCCGCCCGGCGGCAACTATTGCAGCAATACAGCGCCCCTGTCCATCGCTACCTGCGCGCCGCCTGCCGCGACGCCGACGTCGCCGACGATCTGTACCAGGAGTTCGCCTTGCGCCTGGTCCGCGGCGATTTTCACAACGCCCATCCCGAAAAGGGCCGCCTCCGCGACTTCTTGAAAACCGCGCTGTATCACCTTGTCGTGGACTACCAGCGGAAACAGCAGCGCCGGCCGGCGCCGCTCGTGGCCGACAATGTTCCCGCCCAGGAAGCATGGTCGGCCCCTTCCGATGAAGAATACATCGCCTGGTGGCGCGCGCAACTCCTGGCCAATGCCTGGGACCTGCTGGCGGAGTGGGAGCAAGCGACCGGCCAGCCGCTGTACACGGTGCTTCGCAGCCGTGCCCAGGCGCCGCAGGCAACCTCGCAGGAACTGGCCGAGCAGTTGGCCGCCGTCCTGAACAGGCCGCTGTCCGCCGGCTGGGTGCGCAAGAACCTCCACGACGCCCGCGCCAGGTACACCCACCTGCTCATCCAGTCGATCCGTCAGACGCTCCAGCCCACCGGCGATCTGGACGACGAGTTGCTCCGCTTGGGGTTGCTCGATTATTGCCGGCCGTACTTGCGTGCATGACAAGTATGGCTTAACCTTCGGAGGGCGATCGTGTCATGGCCGATGTCGAACCGATCTCGAGCGAACAAGCGTCGGTCTCGCTGGACCGCGATCGCCGTGCGTACGTGCGCATCCCCAGCGATTTGGCCGCCACCTGTCAGGTTGCCCCGCGTGGCCGCGAGCCGGCGTGGTCGGGCCGTGTCCACGACATTTCGCAGGGGGGCATCGGCCTGATCCTGCAGCATCGTTTCGGCCCTGGGACGGCCCTTCTCGTGGATTTGCGAGAGTCCGCCGGCGCCGCTCCGCACCCTCCGGGTCCGCGTTGTCCACGCCACCGCGATCCTCGACGACGGCAATCCCTGCTGGCTGGTCGGCTGTGTCTTCGACCGCCCGCTCGACGAAGCGGAGTTCGCGGCCCTGCGGTAACCTTCACTTGACATGATCAGCCTGGCCTGGCTGCCGCGTCGGCCGTGCCTCCAACTCCTCCATCGCCCGCACCTGCTCCTGGACCATTTTCTGCACCTTGCTCTTGGCCACGAACACGGTGCCCACTTTCATGTCGAGCCGGGCCGCGACCTCAGCGCCCGGCAGGCCTTCGAACGTCATCAGCCGGAACGCTTCCCAGGTATGCGGCTGGACGCGAAGCTGCACCTGTGCCAGGGCGATCTGCAGCAGCTCGGCGTCGTACTGGGCTTCGAGCTTCTGGGCCAGATCGTCGCGGGCCTCCAGGCTGCCGAGCATCTTCAGCATCTCGGTGTCGCCGGAGCCTTTGCCGGGGCGTTTTTGCGTCTCCAGCCAGTCGCACCAGGCGGCGTGGGCGACGGTCTTGAGCCAGCCGCGGAAGCTCTTGGCGGGATCGTAACGAAACGAACGCATTTGCCGGGCGACGTTGATGAGCACGATCTGGGTGACGTCGTCGGCGTCGGCTTCTTGCAGCTTCCAGTGCCGGCACCATTGCAGGATGCGCGGGCCGTAGCGCTCGACGAACTCGTGCCACGCGGCTGGATCGTTCGGGTTGAGCCCGAGCCGGCCGAGAAGGCTGGCGCTGGTGTTGCCGCTGCCGGGATTCATGCCGCGGACTCCCCCGACGTGAATGTCGTCGGAGGCCATGATAGCCCTTTCAAGCCGATGTTGCCTGGAAATCCCTTGAGTTTCCCCGTACTTGGCCAACTCAGCGAACGAGTTGGCCAACAAGGGCGCTCGCCGCAGCCTGTTCATGGGCAACAGGTTACGTGTCAGCAACTCCCGTTGTTGGCCAACTCGGCGAGGGTGGGGGGGCACGCATGCCCATGAGGCTTGTGCCGGTTTTCACGATCTCCAACACCTCGCAATTGCCTCATCCCTGCCACGCCACCGTCTTCGGAGAAACACCGGCGGCGCTGTTAGGTTTCGCGGCCGTGCCCCGAAGTGTTCCCATCGAAGCGGCGGTCGCTGGTCGCCGCCCTCATACCGACTGACTCAACCCGGCTTCCGAACAAGGAGTCTGCCATGGCTTCCGCGCACCGTCCGCGCCCGGCGTCGCTATTTTCCCGGATTGCCCGCTGGTTCGGCAGTCCTCGGCCGGCGCGTCCGATTCGGAAACCTGCCGGGTCGCGGTTGAGCCTCGAACCACTCGAAGACCGCTTCGCCCCGGCCGTGCTGACGGTCAACAGCGTGCTCGACACCGTCGTGGCGGACAACGAGCTGACGCTGCGCGAAGCCGTGCTGGCGGCCAACGGCGACCTGGCGTTGTCCGCCTTGTCGCCGGCCGAGGAGGGGCTCATCGAGGGTGTTCCTGGCGCGGCGGTCGCCGACACGATTCGTTTTTCGAAGCTCTTCGACGATCCACAAACCATCACGCTGACGGACGGCGATTTGTTCGTTGCCGACGCGTTGACGATCGAGGGCGCAGGACAGGACCACCTGACCATCAGCGGCAACGACTTGACGCGGATTTTCTGGGTGGACAATGACGCGAGCTTCCAGCTCCGCGATCTGACGCTCAGCCACGGCCGGGCCAAGGGCGGCGACGGCGAAGACGGCGGCGGGGGCGGCGCGGGCATGGGCGGGGCGATGTTCATCAACTCGGGCGACGTCGCCATCGACCGGGTCGCGTTTCGCGACAACCGGGCCAGCGGCGGCAATGGCGGTGGTCCCTCATCCCTTTGGTCCGGCGGCTTGGGCGGCGGCTTGGGCGGCAACGGCGGTCGCGGCGACTTTCACGGCGGCGCCGGCGGGGGCGGCGGCTTCAACGGCGACGGTGGCCGCGGCGGCCCCGGCGGCGGCGGTGGCGGCGGACTGAACGGCGACGGCGCCGATTCCATCGTCGGCGGCTCGGGTGCCAACGGCGGCGGCAACGGCGGCGGTGAGTCTCCCGCGCAGAACGGCGCTCTCTACGGCGGGGGGGGCGGCGGCCAGCCCGGCGGGTCGGGTGCTGCCGGCGGCGACTTTGGCGGCGGGGGAGGCGGCGGCGCCGTCAGCCACGGTGTCCGACCTGGTGGCCATGGCGGGTTTGGCGGCGGGGGCGGGGGCGGGGGCGACATGGAATTCGGGGGCGGCTGCGGCGGCTTTGGCGGCGGCGCCGGCAGCTTCGGCTCGGCAGGCGATTACGGCGGCGACGACCGCGACCACGGCGCCGGCGAATGGATTGTCGTGGCCGCCGGCGGCGGCGGCGCTGGCCTGGGCGGCGCCATCTTCATCCGTGCCGGCGCCCTCCGCGTCAACCACAGCCTCTTCCAGGGCAACACTGCTACCGGCGGCGCCGGCGGTGGTTTGGCGGCCCATGCCGGCAGCGGCGCCGGCGGCGCCATCTTCAACCTTGCGTCCTTGGAAATCGTGAACTCCACATTCGCCGCCAACATCGCGGCCGACTCCGGCGGCGGCATCCTCAACCTCGGCGCCCTGGTCGTCGCCGGCAGCACGTTCAGCGACAACCAGGCCAGCGACGCGGATACCGACCCGACCCAGGAGGGCGGCGGCGGCCTGCACACCTCCACCGGCGACGTCCATATCAGCAACTCGACGTTCTCGCGCAATCGCGCCGCGGGCACGGGCGGCGGGCTGGCGATCATCAGCGGCAACGTGGTAATCGCGAACTCCACCATCGTGCTGAACCAATCCGGCGTCGCGCACGATTCCGAGACCACGCACGGCGGCGGCATCTATCAGCACGGCGGGTCCGCGACCGTCCGCAACTCCATCGTCGCCGGCAACATCGACGAATCCGTCGACAGCGTGTTCCATCATGATGTTTCGGGCTCGATCAACGGCGACGCCCACAACCTGGTCGGCGATCCCTCCGGAAACGCGAGCACGCTGGGCTACGGCTCGGACCTGACGTTTGCCGAGCTGGGAATCACGCACCTGGACGAGGTGCTCGACGCCACGCTGGCCAACCGCGGCGGGCCCACCGGAACGCACGCCCTGATCGACAGCAGTCCGGCAATCGACGCCGGCGCCAACCAGTGGGCGATCGACCGCGAGGGCAACCAGCTGAAGTACGACCAGCGCGGCCCCGGCTTCGGACGCATCGTCAGCGACGCCGACGCAGAGGCGGTGGTCGATATCGGCGCCTTCGAAGCCCTGAACCACGCTCCGGTGATTCAAGAACTCGATGCGGCCCTGACCGCGATCGCCGAGGACACGCTGCAACCGGCCGGCGACCTTATCGCCGACCTGATCGCGGCCCTCGCCGTCGCCGATGCGGAGAACGATCCGCTCGGCGCCGCCGTCACCGGCGTGGACAACCGCTTCGGCCGCTGGCAGTACTCGCTCGACGGCGCCCTGTGGCTGGATTTCTCGGAAACCCAGGACGCGTCGGTCAACCTGGAAGCGAGCGCTCGGTTGCTGGCGCCGGACCATCGCATCCGCTTCATCCCGGACGCCGACTTCTTCGGGACCGCTGCCGTGTCGTTGCGAGCCTGGGACATGACCGCCGGCCCTGCCGGGAGCGCCGCCGACGCGACCGGCGGCGGCGACAGCAGCGCCTTCAGCGCCGCGCAGGGCCGGGCGACGATCCAGGTCAACGCAGTGAACGATGTTCCCGTGCTCGACGTTCCCACCGAGGTGCTGGCCATGTCGCGGAACACGACCCTGGTCTTCTCGGCCGCCAACGGCACGCCCGTGACCATCAGCGATGTGGATTTCCTCGGCGCCGTCTACGAAGTCACGCTGACGGCGACCAACGGCACGCTGCATCTGGGAAGCACGGCCGGGCTGGGCGTGCAAGGCGACGGCTCGGGCCAGGTCAGGTTCACCGGCCCCATCACGCTGCGGGTCGGGTTCGCGGCCGCCTTCGAGGGCATGACCTTCACGCCCGCGCCGAACACCACTGGCCCGGCCAGCGTCCACCTGCGGATCGTCGATCGCGGCAGCGACGGCGCGTCGCCCGTCGACGTGTCGCGCACGATCCAGATCCACGTCCGCCCGGCGCCGACGGCGGCGCCGCGTGTGTTCCGGATGCTCGGCAATCGCGTGTTGAACGTCCGCGCCCCCCGCGGCGTCTTGATGAGCGCGGCCAATCCCAACGGCGGCCGCCTGCAAACCGTCCTGGAAACTCGTCCGCGCCGGGGCCGGCTCGTGCTCCGCGCCAACGGCTCGTTCCGTTACACGCCGCCGCGGAACTTCGCCGGGGCCGTGACGTTCAGCTACCGCATCTCCGACGGGCTGGAGCTGAGCGACCCGATCGTGGCGCGGATCGTGGTCAGGCGAGCGCGGTGACGATGACGCTGTTGCCGGCCGGCCGAACAGGAGAGAGCGGCTACGGCGGGCGGCAGGCAGCGTTCTTTGGCGCCCAGGTTATTCTCTGGCGGCGCGGTCGCGAATGCGATCGACAACCTCGTTGAAATAGAGCACCTTCTCGCCGCCATGGCACAGTTAGCACTGATAGTGGAGTTTGGCCAGGGCCGTCTTCATGTCGCTGGCGTTCTTGGACTCAATCGCCGTCAGAACGGTGGGAATGGCTTCTTTCAGAAACGTGTCGGCGGACTTGGCACGCTTCGGCCGACGCTCCACCGCAAGTCGAAGCGCGAATTCGATCTTCTCGGTGTGATACTTGGCGTATTCCCAGTTGTTCGTCTTGGCCGCCCTCAGCAGTTCGCCGTAGCGATAGCCGATCTCGGCCATGGCGACGTCGAGGCCGCGGAAGTGCTTTTCGACCTGGCCCCATTTCGCCGCCGGCTCGCCCTGCAGCCACGTGGGGCCGGGTTGGACAGCCTTTTCTTGTGCCGCTTGTGCCCGAACAGGCACGGTGCCTGGCGCCCAGCGCAGCGCGACCAATGCCCCCGCGGCAAAAGCAACGATCAACCACTTCCAGGAGACCTTTTGGTTCATGGCAGTACCTCGTTGAAGGTGTGAATTACTTCGAGGCGTTTCGCGGTGAGCTGCCGCATCAGCGATGGCAACAGCGATGGTCTAGAGGGCCGCATATCGAGCGGCAATATCGAATTGCGATACGGATCGCCGCCCGATTTCACGGACGATCGGCGGCGAGGCGGGGGGCGGCGGGCAGAAATCGGCCCAAGCGAAATGCGAGCGCCCCAAAGGCGACGATCGCGAGCGCGACGTACTCGATCCACACGAACAGCATCCGCGTCTCGGAACCGATGGAAATGCAGTGGTAGAACGCCGCGAAGAAGGCGGCGTAGTTGAGCGCGTGCACGATGCGCCAGGCGCGCTCGCCCAGCCGGGGCGCCCCTACCGCCGCTGCGATCGCGAGCAACACGCCGTACAAAGCAAACACACCGAAGGCCAGCGAGGTTTCCCAGTAGTTCTCGTTCAGATGCGGCAAGAACGTGACCAGAACCTGTTCATAACCGGCCCGCAGCGTGCGGCCCCAGCCGAACAGCAGCGGGTGCGCCAGCATTGCCCCCAGGGTAAACACCCCGAGCGCGCGATGAAAGCGCACCAGTCCCGGCCACGCCAACCAGTTGGCGACCGCGCCCGCATTGGACCCCACGACCACCTGCACGAACATCAGCACGAAGGCGACGTGTCCCGCGGGCCGCATCATGATGTAGGCAGCCTGGCCCGGCGGCGACTGCGGGGTCAAGTACCGCGCCGCGCCAATGACGTTGAACAGGAACGCGGCCAGGGGGATCACCAGCAGCACGGCGAGTCCGGCGACCGCGACGATCCGGCGATGTGCGACGGTCATCGCTTGGCTCTCCCGAACTTCAAGGTAATCTCGGCCAGCGCCTCCTCGTCGGTCGTGCCGGGAAATCGGCCCGCCAGGGGAAGCTTCTTCTTTGCCCAGGCTCGGGTCCCGAATCCTTCGAGGATCATCACGTTCTTGACGCCGCGTTCGGCGAGAATCTTGCACCCTTCCCAACCTCGGAAATCCTTCAAGCAATAGGCGATCACCGCATCGGCGCCTGCGAACTGCTTGGGATCGGCCGAATGAAGATCGGGCAGCGTGATATGGAGGGAGCCGGGAATATGAAACTCTTCGTGTTCCTCGGCCTCACGTACATCGACGAACACCACCTTCTTTCCCTGAGCAATCATGGCCGCGGCTTTTTCCGGCGCAATCGTGGGCGTGAAGTCCTTCCATTCCTGTCGATTGCGCCCGCGCAGCGTCTCGACCAGCGCCGGGCAAGCCAGGCCTCCGAAAAACAGCACTGCCACGACAGTCCAGATCCATTTTCCAGAGGATGACTTCTGCATGAGCAAGCCCGGCTTCAAGTGGACGCGCAGCTCAACCCTCCATGCACGACGACACGGCGGCCACGCCATCCCACGAAAACACGCTAACGGCGCTTGGGTTGCCCGTCAATCGCATTCTCGAGGTGGCGGTTGCGCCAGTCTGGAGCGACGGTCAAGGCTGCTTCGGCGGGCCATAGTGCCTCGGCACATCGCCCGTGAGCGTTTCGAGGAAGGCGACGATGGCGGCGGCGTCCGCGTCACTGAGCCGGTTCCCGAGCTGCACGTCCGCCATCACTTGCACTGCTTCCTTCAGATCGGCGACGGAACCGTCGTGGAAGTAGGGCCCGGTCTTGGCGACGTTGCGCAGGTTGGACACGCGGAACTTGTAGAGGTCGGCTTCCTTCTTGGTCGCGGTGAAGAGGCCGGCGTCCTTCTTCTCCGACTTGGTGGCCGTCCAGTATTCCTTTTCCACGCCGAACTTCCGGATCGAGCCGCCGCCGAGCAACGGGCCACTGTGGCACTTTGCGCAACCGTGGTTCAGGAACTCCTTGAGCCCGGCTTGCTGCTTCGCGTTCAGGGCGTCATCCTGTCCTTCCAGGAACCGATCGAAGGGCGCCGGCGTCAGCAGCGTGGCTTGGTACGCCTCGATGGCCTTGGCATAGTTGGCGGGCGATACGGGCGCCGCGTCCTTCGGAAAGGCGGATTTGAACGCCGCCTCGTAACCGAGCTTCTTGAGCAGCGGCACGGCCACGTCGGCCGAGGCAAATCCCATCGATCCGGTCAGCGACTTCTCCGCCTGATGGGCGCCGGACTTGCGATCGCCGGTCCAGCGCAGCGAGGGTTGCAACATGGCGTTGAGCACCGTCTGCGAGTTGCGGCCCGTATTCTTGCCCTTGGCGTCCACGGAAAACCGGCGCGCGTCGGCGCCCCAGTCGCTGGCCATGTGGCAGCTCGCGCAAGCGACCTTGCCGTTCGCGGACAGACGGGTGTCCCAGAACAGGGCGTGGCCGAGCGTCACATCAGGATCGGCAAGCCGCGCTTGCGGGACTGCCTTGATCGCGCCGAAGAGCCGCTTCGCCTCGTCGCGGAGCTTGTCGCCGTCGCCGGCGGATCGCGCCGTGGCCAACCCAAATGTGAGCGCTGCAATGGCAACGAGTTTCGGAGGTCGCATTCTCATGAAAGACTCCTTTCGAAGACATCAGCCAAACTCACCAAGGCGTCGCCGGCCGGCGCGACGCCGCACTTGCCGCGTGCCGATCGGGGCCAGAAAATAGGGTAGCGGCGTGGGGACCGTCCGGCAATATCGAAAGTCGATATCAGCATGTCCGACGATCTGTTGCACCATTTCTTCGGCGGCTTCGTGCGGCTGCACGTCCTCTACCACGCGGACCAGGAAGCGATTTGCGGCATCGACATGATCGAGGAGCTGCGCCGCCACGGCTATCGGCTGAGTCCCGGCACGCTGTACCCAATCCTGCATCAGCTAGAGAAGAACGGCTATCTGGCCTGCAAGGAGAACCTCCTCAACGGCCGCCGCAGGAAGAACTACCGGATCACGGCCAAGGGCCGCAAGCTGCTCGGCCACGCTCGCGCGAAGCTCAAGGAGTTGTTTGCGGAGGTCGTCGACGACGGCGCGCCGTGACGGGCTGGACCAATAATGTAATAATGTAGGCTCGACCAGGACATCTCCTCGCGGGCGAGCGATTCGAACCTCGGTCGATCAGACGTCCGAAACCCCGACGCGCATTTCTGTAGGCGACGAATCGGCGACGACCGCCGTCGTGCGGATGGCGTGCGTCCTTGTGGGGTACATCGCCGAGCCCAGTCTCTTGAACGGAGCATTGTTGGCAACCGTGGCACGTTGGCGCGTCGGCACCTGTCCCGATGCTGGTCGGTCAGGTATCCTTGTCTTCATGAGCAACGTCACGAGCATCCTATCCGCAATCGACAAGGGCGATCCGCACGCTGCCGAGGAGTTGTTGCCGATCGTTTACGACGAGCGATGCCGGCGCCATCCATCTGCCGGGCCAACCACTCGCGACCATTGATGTAGACTTGCACAGCTGGCTCTTGTTGATCTGAAACGACATGCACGGCTCGACACATCGCAAGACGCAAATGAGCCCCTCGCGAACGTCATCGCGGGCCGCGATCGCCCGCGCAATCTCTTCCTTGCTCGCCGAACTGCATGGCAAATAACGAATCTCCCGCCCACGTTCTTTGGCATGACGTTCCGAGGCGGCAATCACGCGTTCTGTGATCTCCGCGCTGAATTTCGAAAAATCCTTGAAGGGGGTCCGATGCGCCCACAAGTAATGTTGCAACCCCGCCGGATAGGACAAATTGCGCAAGGTGCCGCGGAAAATGACCCGATCAAAACCGCTGACCGCGCTTCTTCCCCTTGGGAACCCGCTTCATCATCTCGCCGAAGAGTCGCTCGAACTCGGCGCGGGTCATCCGCTCGGGCAGGGTAATGCCCGCGAGCGGGGCGACGGCCCGGAATCGTGCCGGGATCTCGTCGCCCGAGATCACGTCGTCGCCGTTGAGATCGAGCCGATCGAAGAACAGGTCGGACTGCTTGGGTGGATTCTTGGCCAGCTCGGCCGCCGTCTCGGGCCGCTCCCAGACATAGCTGACAAAGCCGACCATCATTTCTTCCCACGATTGCAGGCCGAAGCGCACGGACTTCTCCGGCGCCGGGTTGAGCAGATTGTTGCTGGAGTTGTCCCAGTGGGCCACGGTGTGGATGCGGGTCCCCTTGGGCAGCTTGATGGGCTCCTCGAAGCGATACACGTTTTGCCAGTTGAAGTCCCAGCGCGGCACCGAGAGCAGCGTCTGTTTCTTGCCGTCGGGGTAGATCGCCTCGTAGAAGTAGTGCTTGCCGCGCCAGTGCATGTGCGGGGCCAGGCTGATGAGGCGGGCGTCCGCGGGCAAACGGAACGTCGCCTCGGCCTTGTAGTGCGGGTCATAAGGCGGCACCTCGATGGCCACGTTCGCCAGCTCGGCCTGGAGCAGCTCGTTCCGGGGCGGCTGCCTGGCGAAGCGAATCCCCACGGACGAACGGTCCTTCACGGCCGTGCCGTTGGGCGTGTAGTGCATCTCCAGGCGCAGCTTCGAACCCTTGGGAATGCGCCGGGCCGTGTCCGGCGGCAATACCAGGCCCAGGTCGCCCGGCGCCCAGCCGACCAGGATCGACAGATTGCCGTCCGGCGCCAGCGGACCGCGCTGGCCGGGTCTCATGATGTAGACGACGATGTGATGGACGACGCCAGGGGCGCCCGGCCGACACTCCGCCGTCTGCACCCACACGTCGTCGTCGAACTTGGGGTCAATGATGTGGTTCTTGTAGGGGACGACGCCGGTGGCCGGCACATCGAACGGCGCGGGCATCTCGAAGACGACGTCGGGCTTGCCGTGGACCCAGCCCTCGGCAAACGCCGGCGGCTTGGGCAGGTCGCGGGCGTCGCCCCGGAGCATGCCGCCGTCCACCCAGGCGGCGATGGTGTCGATCTCGGTGCGCGACAGGCGGCGGCTATTGTGGAACTGGCCGTAGCGCGGATCGGCGTGCCACGGCGGCATGCGGCGTTGCTCGGCGACTTCGCGGATCATCCGCGCATGCTTGACGGCGTCGCCATAACCCGAAAGCGTGAATGGGGCGATCTGGCCGGCGCGATGGCACACCTGGCAGCGCGCCTGCACGATCGGCGCGACGTGCTTGCTGTACGTCACCTGCGCCGGCGCGGACGACTTCGCCGCCCCGGCGATGAGACATCCGTCGGCAGCGGTTTCGGCGATGCTTACCTTCTTACCCGCCAACACTTCCTCGATGGCTTCCGCGAGGTCGGCACGGGTCGCCTTGGGCCGGCGCCCGGACACGCCGTACTGATCGTCTACCCGGCCCCGATAGCGCAGCTTGTGGTCGCCGTCGAGGACGACCACCGTGGGCACGCGGCTGACCCCCAATGCGTCGGCGAACTCATGGCCCAGGTCGCGCAGCACCAGGAACGGCACGTTGCGGTCGTACGCATGACCCGCGATCAGGTCGACGTCCTCCTGGGGATTGGGATACACCGCGAGGAACTGCACGCCCTGCTTGCGATACTTCTTTTCCAGCTCGACGAGCCCCGGCAGATACAGGTTGGACACCGGGCATTCGACGCCGACGAAAGCGATGGCGATGGCCCGCGCACCCTGCAGATCGTGCAACGCCCGCTGGTTGCCGCGCAGATCGCGAAGCGAGCGGGTGTCGGGCGCCCGGACGCCGAAGGCCACGGCCTTTGGCGCCGCATCGCTCCGGGCTGGACTGCTGGCTGCGTGTCCCAGGACGCACACCAAGCATGCGAGCCCGGCGAGCCTTGTCAGCGAGTGCCACATCATAGCGAAGTTCCAATGGTGTGTGCGCAACTTCTCCCAGGATAGGGTACCCGGCAGATCGACGGCAAGTTTCGAGTTCGCGAAAAGATGACTCGACCTGAGTATCGTGCGATCTGTGTTGACGATCGTTTTGGAGGTTGTCCTCGAGCGGCCTAGCGTGCGCTCTTCTGGCGGGGCGCCGGCTTCGTCTCATCGTTCGCGCCCTCTGGGGCGAAGCTGCGCAGCACTTCAACCACCTCCTTGTCCTGGACCGGGCGAAAGTCGTCGTAGAACTGGCCGACCGCCCAGAACAGCGCTGGCGCGTGCACACAAACCACGTCGTCGCACCAATGGCCGACTTCCGCCAGCCGATCCGGCGACGCCACCGGCACGGCGACAATCAACTCACGCGGCTTCTGCGTGCGCACCGTTTGCAGGGCCGCGATCATCGTCGATCCCGTGGCAATGCCGTCGTCGGTCACGATGACCGAGCGGCCCGCGATGGCGGCCTGCGGGCGCACCGCGCGGAACATCCACCGCCGCCGCTCGATCTCGGCAAGCTGGCGGCGGCGCTCCTCGGCCAGGTAATCCTCGCAGGCGGCCGCGAACTCCTCGGCGTGGTGGTTCAGGTAGACCTGCCCGTCCTCGGAAATGGCCCCGATCGCCAGCTCAGGCTGTCCGGGCGCGCGCAGCTTGCGGGACAGGACGACGTCGAGGTCCGCGCCCAGCTCCCGCGCCAGCACCGCCCCGGTCACCACCCCGCCGCGCGGGATCGCCAGCACCAGCGGATCATGCAACGGCCGCTTCTTGAACTTCGCCGCCAGTTGCCGGGCGGCATCCGGTCGATCGCGGAACATGGCTTTCTCCGTCTATGATGTCCCATGCTCGTTGCGCAACTCGCCACGGAGCTCGTTACGGAAGAGATTGCGCACGAACCACTCTTTCGCCAAGCGGGCGACTTCCTCGAGCGCGCCCGGCTCCTCGAACAGGTGCGTTGCGCCGGGGACGATGACCAGCTGTTTGGGGCAACGCAGGCGACGAAGGGATTGCTCGTTCAGCTCGATCACCACGTCATCATAGCCGCCGACGATCAACAACGTCGGCGCTTGCACCTTGGGCAGCTCAACGCCGGCCAGGTCGGGCCGCCCGCCGCGGGATACTATCGCGTCGACCCGGGCGGGATGGCGGGCCGCCGCCGCCAGCGCCGCGCCGGCCCCGGTGCTGGCGCCGAAGTATCCCAGGGGCAGACACCGCGTTGCCGGGTGCTGGCCAAGCCAGCTCGCGGCGCTGTGGAGCCGCTCGGCCAGCAATGGAATGTCGAAGACGTTGCGGCGGTCTTCGGCTTCATCCCCGGTCAGCAGATCGAGCAGGAGCGTGGCCAAACCGGCCTCCTGGAGCACCCGCGCGACATATTGATTGCGGGGACTGAATCGGCCACTGCCGCTGCCGTGAGCGAACGCGACGACTCCCTTCGCGGCCTCCGGCACACACTCAGGATGCCGCGCAGCGTCCGCGGGCCGGACGGGATGTCAACTTCGTGCTCGTCGATCTCCACGGGCATGGGGGTCACCATCGGTGGACCTCATGTGATCGTCGCGTTTGCAACCAGGGTAGGGGCCGATTAAGCAACGCTTGTGCCGGAGCTGGCGAAAGTTCGACGTGCCGGTTCGGCCAGTGTGAATCGCACGAATTCCGCCGGATTGGCGATTTCCGATGCTCGGGACGCCGTGCGAATATCGACACGAGGTGTATCTGTTCCGCCCAGCGGTGGGGCCGAGGGCGTCGGGGCGGACCGAGCCTGCTAATGGCACGGGACTTGCGTGAAATTGCTGGCGAGAGCAAAGTCGCTCCGTATCCGTATGGACAACGCCCTAATCGCCCGAATCGTGGAAGGGGAACGAACATGTTCACGAAACTCCTGCTGCCCCTGGATCTGACCGACAAGCATCAACCGGTGTTGACGGCGGCCGTCGAGGCGGCTCAACAGGGCGCCACGGTCGCGCTCGTGCATGTCATCGAAGTCATTCCGGGCGTCTCCAGGGAAGAGGAACAGAGCTTCTTCGACCGGCTCGAGCAGTCGGCGCACGCGCACCTGCGCAAATACGCCGATGATCTTCTCCGCCGCGGAGTCTCTTGTCAATATGCCGTGCTCTACGGCCACCGCGTGAGCGAGGTCGTCCGTTACGCCGCCGAGAGCGGCGCCGATCTGATCGTGCTGACGGCGCCGCGTCTCGATCCGGACAAACCCACGGCCGGCTGGGGCAGCCTGAGCTTCCGCGTCAGCTTGTTGTCCAAGTGTTCCGTGCTGCTCGTGAAATAGCTGCTCGGCTCGGCTGCGGGCGCCCCATGCCTCTTGTAATCCGATCGCCCTCTGGCTTACATTGTCAAGAGCGTCCTTCCGCGGCGATCGGAGCCAACCATGCTGGGTACGGAGCCTTGCGATCCCCTCACCCCCAACCCATCTCCCCGCGGACGAGGGGCGGTGCGATTGCATCGCGCTGTTCTGGCTGGCTGTGTGCTTGGCCTGTTGGCGCTCGGTCTGTTTCTGTACCTGCCGCCGCGCCCCGAGGTCCGCGAGCCGGAGCCGCTCGTCTACAAGCGGCGCATGTTCGTCGATACCAGCGGGTTCCTCGCCGTCTACGACCCGCGGCAGCCCTCGTGGTCCCAGGCGACTTCGCTCAACGAGGTTGCCACGCTCCATCGGCAGCACGTCGTTGGATGGCTCGAGGCCCTCGACGAGCTGCAACAGACGAGACTGCAGCCGATCGAAAACGTGCTGCTGCGAAAGGCTACCCTGCTGCACTCGCAGGGCAAGGCGGTCGAGGCGTACCAGGCGCTCAAGACCCTGGAAGCCGAGATCAAGGGCACTCCGTTGGAGGAGGAGCTGCTCGGCACGATCATCTACTACCTGGGCGTGACCGGGCTCCGCATCGGCGAGAACGACAATTGCGTGCTGTGCCGCGGCGAAAGCTCGTGCATCCTGCCCATCGCCCCCGCGGCCGTCCACCAAAACCCCACCGGCTCGCGCCTGGCCGTCAAACATTTCAGCGACTATCTCCGCATCTTCCCCGACGACTTCGAAGTGCAATGGCTGCTCAACCTGGCCCACATGACGCTGGGCGAGCACCCCGACCGGGTCGAGCCGCGCCATCGGCTGCTGCTCGACCCGTTCTGCAAGCCGTCGGAGTTCGACATCGGCAAATTCCGCGATGTCAGCCACCGCGTCGGCATCCAGGACAGGCTCAATCAATCCGGCGGCGCCATCATGGAAGACTTCGACGACGACGGGTTGCTCGACTTCGTCGTCACCGGCTGGTCTCCCGGCGAACCGTTGGCCTTCTACCGGAACAAGGGGGACGGGACATTCGAGGACCGGACCAAGGCGGCGGGGCTGGACGAGCAGTTGGGCGGCTTGTACTGCGTCCAGACCGATTACGACAACGATGGGCACATGGACATCTTCGTTCCGCGCGGCGCCTGGATGCCGGCCCACATGCCGATCCGGCCGAGCTTGCTGCGCAACAGCGGCAAGGGCACGTTCAGCGACGTTACCCGGGACGCCGGGCTGGCGACCCCGCTCAACTCGAACAGCGCCTCGTGGGCGGACTATGACAACGACGGCTTTCTGGACGTGTTCATGTGCGGCCAGCACCGGCCCTGCGCGCTCTACCGCAACAAGGGGGATGGCGCCTTCGAGGAGGCGGCGCGGCGCGCCGGTCTCCCCGCCGACCTGAGCAACGTCCTGGGCGCTGCCTGGATCGACGTCGACAATGACGGCTATCCCGAGCTGTTCGCGAACATTGGGATACCACCCGGTCTCGGCGCGCCCCAGGGGACGGCCCGGCTGTATCGCAACAACCGCGACGGCACGTTCACGGACGTCACCAGCCGGATGGGCATCGACGGGCCCACGAGCGGCTTCTCGTGCTGGGCGTGGGACTATGACAACGACGGCTGGCTTGACATCTTCGCCACGTCGACCGTCCATTCCCTGGAAGACATCGTCAAGGGAATGCTGGACCAACCACACGAGCTCCCCACCCCCAAGCTGTTCCGCAACCTGGGGGGCAAGGGCTTCCGGGACGTGACCAAGGAAGCGGGTCCGGACAAGGTGTGCGCTCCGATGGGGAGCAACTATGGCGACGTCGACAACGACGGCTACCTCGACATCTACCTGGGCACCGGCAACCCATGTCTGGGCACGCTCGTCCCCAACCGCCTGTTCCGGAACGTGGCCGCCGGCCCTGCATCGGGGCGAGGGGCATCAGGCCAAGGGGGAGCAAGGCGCTTCGCCGAGATCACGGGGTCATCGGGGACGGGGCACTTGCAAAAGGGGCATGGCGTGGCCTTCGGCGACTGGCGTCGCTGCGGCAGCGTGGACATCTTCATCCAGGTGGGCGGCGCGGTCCCCGGCGACCGCTATCACAACGTCCTGTTTCAGAATCCCGGCCAGGGCAACAACTGGCTGTCGGTCAAGCTGGTCGGGAAGAAGACGAACCGCGCGGCGATCGGGGCACGCATCAAGGTCGTGACCGCTCCCGCGCCGTCTGGCGAAGCTCCGCTCACGGTGCACCGTCACGTTTCCTCCGGCAGCAGTTTCGGCGCGAACCCCCTGGAGCAGCACATCGGTCTGGGCAAGGCGGACCGCGTGGCGCGACTCGAGATTCACTGGCCGACCAGCGGCACGACGCAGGTGTTCGAGGACATCGCGGCCAACCAGGGCATCGTGGTCACGGAGTTTGCCAAGGATTATCAGACGCGCTCGTGGAAGCCCATCGCGGCGCCGGAGTAAGGACGCTGCGAAAACGGTTTGAATAGTCTCAGGATTTAGGGCCGGTCAATCGCCAAGTTCCGGCCCCGCGATCGACATCCGTATCGAATAGATCGACCCGCCGGCCGTGATGATCAGCGTGCGCCGGTTCGGACCGCCGAAGGCCAAGTTCGACGGGCGCTCGGGAACACAGATGATGTGCAGCAGCGTGCCGCACGGATCGAAGATCTGGATGCCGCGCGCCGTGGCCACGTAGAGGTTGCCGGCCGCGTCGGTCTTGATGCCGTCGCCACCCACGAACAACAGAGCCTTGCCGGGGGAAATGCGGGCGCAGCAGCGCCCCGCGCCGATCTTCCCCGGCCCCAGCACAGGATAGGCCATGACGCACCGCTCCAGGCTCGCGGCCACGTACAGCGTCTTTTCATCCGGCGACAGGGTGATGCCGTTGGGCAGCCGCAGGTCGTCGATCAAGCGCGTGACGCAGCCGTCGGCCGCCACGTAGTAGACCGCCGCCCTGTCCTGAGGCGGAAGCAGCGGAGCGTTGATGCGCGGATCGGTGAAGTAGATGCCGCCGTGACGATCGAGAACCAGGTCGTTGGGCGCATTGAAACGCCGGCCGTGATAGCGGGCGGCGACCACGCGGTACGAACCATCGGGCCGATAGGCGACGATGCGGCCGTCCATCTGGCACGCGACGATCTCGCCTTCGTTGCTGACGGCAAGGCCGTTGGCGCGGCCGGAGGAGGCGACGAAGAACTCGATCCCTTCAACCCCAACGCGCGCTGCGCTCGCATTGGGGCTTGGGTTTGTCCCCGCGTCATTTCGAACCCATTTCCCTGATGTGATCTTATAGATCTTGCCGCGGCCGTCGCGCTGGTCGGTGAAGTAGAGGTTGCCGTCGCGATCGAAGGCGGGGCCTTCAGTGTACACAAATCCCGTATAGCTCTTCACGAGCGGCCCGGTGGGCTCCGGAACCTGCCCCAGGGCCAGCGCAACTGCCAGAATGCTGAGAATGCTCATGGAAGTCGCCACCCGCTCGGCGGAGCGTGGACACCCCGTTCTCTATTCTTGCCCATCCCGCTAAGAAAAACGGTGGGTTCGCTCCATCTTCCGTGGAAAAACAGGATCGCTGCCGTCGCGAACCTTGGCCTTGACGCAATTGTCTCATGAGTCTTGAACCCACGGCGCCTACGAAAGGAGAGTCCGCGTGCAACGGATTGAAACTCCCGAACTGTCCGTAGGCATCTCCAATGCGGCCCCCCCAACCCCTCTCCCCGAGGGCGGTGGGAGCACACCCGGGACACCGACGCCCGACCCCGCACACGCCGCGCACACGCCCGGCGGCAGCCGCGAGCTCCTGTCCCTGGCCGCCCCGTTGATCCTCAGCCAGAGCTTCATGACGGTCCAGGTGTTCGTGGACACCATCTTGCTGTCCTGGTACGACTCCCGGGCGATGGCCGCCTCGTTTCCCGCGGTGATGTGGTACTGGTTGGTGTTCGGCTTGCCGCAGGTTACCGCCGGCTACACGTCCACGTTTGTCGCGCAATACACTGGGGCCGGCCGCCCGCACCGCGTCGGTCCCGCCGTGTGGCAAGGGATCCACTTCGCGCTGCTGGCCGGAATGCTGATGCTGTTGCTGGCGCCGGCCGCCCCGTTGCTGATCGCGGCCGGCGGCCATAGCGAGGCCTTGCAATCCCTGGAGGTCGCATACCTGCGCTGCCTCGCCTACGCCGCCCTGCCGATGCTCATCGTGGCTGCCGTCAACGGCTTCTTCTCCGGCCGCGGCCAGACCTGGACCGTCCTGGGCATCGAGGCGTTTGGCACCGCGGTCAACGTCGTGCTGGCGCTGGTGATGATCTTCGGCCATCTCGGTTTTCCGGAAATGGGGATCGAGGGCGCCGGCTGGTCCACCGTGATCGGCTCGTGGGCGTCGGCGGCGCTGGCGCTGGGCCTGTTCATGCGCCGCGGCTACCGCGCCCGGTTCGCGACCGCCTCGGGCTGGCGGCTCGAGCGCGACCTGTTCCGCCGGCTCATGCGCTACGGCGGCCCGGCCGGCGCCCAGGTCTTCCTCGACGTGCTGGTGTTCAACCTGTTCGTGCAGTTGGTCGGACGGCTCGGCGACGCGGCGATGGGGGCGACCACCCTCACCGTGCGTCTCAACATGATCGCGTTCTTGCCGATGATGGGCCTCGGCCAGGCGGTGTGCATCCTCGTCGGCCAGCGGCTGGGCGGCGACCGTCCCGAGCTGGCGGAAACGAGCACGTACACCGGCCTGAAATGGTCGTTCGGCTACATGTGCGTCATCGCCGCCTTCTACCTGGCGATTCCCGGGCTCATCGTGTCGCTGTTCGAAGGCGGCCGCGACCCGCACGACTTCGACGCGGTGGCGGCGATCGTGCCGGGACTGCTGGTGTGCGTCGCGGCCTATTCCGTCGTGGACGCCGCGAACTTGACCTTCTCGTTCGCGCTGCGCGGCGCCGGCGATACGTGGTTCGTCACCATGGCCACGTTCTGCATGGCCTGGCCGATCATGGTGCTGCCCACCTACCTGGTGGTGCGCGCCGGCGGCAACGTCTACTGGGCGTGGTGGTTCGCCACCGCCCACATCTTCGCCATGGCGGCGGTCTTCTACTGGCGGTTCCGCACCGGCAAGTGGAAGACGATGCGGGTGATCGAGCCGGGGCTGGCGTGAATGACGCATCCTGCGCGCCGCAACGGCAAGATTGCCGGAGGCCGTCGAGTGATCATTGTAAGGTTATGAACCTCACCGGATGGGATTGGCGCCCTACCCGTCCATCTCCACCACGCTCCGCAAAATCTCGCGCTTCCACTCCGCCGTGTGGACCGGCCAGCCGTACACGGTCCAGCAGTCGGCGACGACGCGCTCGGGTTGGCCGTGAAGGGCGACGCGCCGCCGGCACTCCTGTTCCGCGGCAGACAGCTCGCGGCGCGTCGGCCAGGCGTTGCTGCGGCGACGATGGATGCGGTCGTTGTCGATGATCGTGATGATGCACGGCTCGGGCAGGTCGAGCAGCCGCCAGGCCAGGACTTCGTGGCTGGCGGTGGCGTAGCGCTCTTTCAAGGCCAGCAGGTCGTGGTCGAAGTCCGGCGCGTCGTCGGCGAACCAGCAGGTCGGCACGAGCAGACGATGCGCGAACAGGTTGGCCAGCGATTCGCCCATCATCGCCCTGGCCTCGACCGGCTCGACGCCGAGACGGTTGAGCAACGCCGGCTTCAAGTGTTCGCCGATCTCGTGGGCGACCGTCCATTGATGACGCTCGACCGTCGGCTCCGGGCGCAGGTAGATTTGCCGGCTCCCCGCGCCGCGCTGGACCCGGCCGCGCTGCGTCTGGCGCTTGTCCAGGCAGACGACCATGCCGAGATGGCCCTGGGCGAGGGCAATCGCATCCACCGGCGGCGCGGCGATCCGGGCAGCCGCGAGGAGGTCCGTCACGGCGGCGTCGACTTGGGCGACCAAATCATCGCGAGGAAGCTCGAACGGCATTTTCCGCACCTCATGAACGTCAACCCATGACTTCTTGACCACCTGAGCGATCAGACACACCATTCGCGAATTCGAAAAGGAATGCGAATAGGCGCCTTGTCACTCCGCACCCTGTCACCGCATCGCCAGCCGCAGCAGCAAGAACATGTTCCCCACGCAGCTAAACGCCAGGATGCCGGCGAGGATCAGCGCCCACTTGAGCGGCACCACTTGCGGCTGGTCGCTGTCTTCCTCTTCCTCCTCGTCATCCGCTTGCTCGATGGCTTGCATCGAGGCGGCCATGTGCTGGCGGGCGAACCTCGGCGGCTCGTCGCGCTGCAGGCATTCCAGGTCGAGGATCAGCTCGTCCGGCGACGGATAGCGCTTCTTGCGGCTCTTGGCCATCATGAACTCGACGACTTCGCCCAGCCCGGCCGACAGCTTGGTGTTGATGTGGTCGGGCGGCGTCAGTTCTTCCTTGAGGTGGGCCCGCAGGACTTCATCGATGGTCGGATACGGGAACGGCGGCCGGCCGGTCACCATGTGAAAGAGGGTGGCGCCCAGCGAGTACATGTCGGCCCGGCTGTCCACGTCGCTCTTGCCGCGGATTTGCTCCGGGGCCATGTAGTGCGGCGTGCCCATGGTCAGGCCGCGCTCCTTTTCGATGTGGGCCTCGTCGGTGGTGGCCCGGGCCATGCCCAGGTCGGCGAGCTTGGCGGTGCCGTCCTTGGTGATGACGATGTTGGCCGGCTTGATGTCGCGGTGGATCAGGTTGCGGCGATGGGCGCTCTGCAAGGCCCGCGCGATCTGCAGGACGATGTCGATGGCCTCGGCTTCGTCGTAGATCTTGCCTTTTTCCAGCTCCTCCTTGATGGTCACGCCTTCGACGTATTCCATCACGAAGTAGTTGATCGTCCCGGACTGGCCGACGTCGATCGCCTGGATGATGTGGTTGCTGTTGAACTTGGCGGCCAGGTGGGCCTCGCGGCGGAAGCGGGCCAGGAACTCCTTGTTGGCCGCGAACTTCTGGTGCAGGACCTTGATGGCGACGATGCGGTCCATGCTGAGCTGGCGGGCCTTGTAGACGGCGCCCATCGAGCCCTGGCCGATCTTGTCGAGCAGCTTGTAACCGGGGATGAGCTGAGCCGTGAGGTTGGGGAGCTCGACGGCGACGCGCTGGGCCTGGCCGGAGGTGAGAAAGCCGGCATGGACCAGCGTGGCCAGGATCGGCCCCAGGCCGCTGCCGGGTTCGATGGCGTTGCGGACCTGCTGCCAATCGTCGGCCGTGATCAGGCCGCGGCTGACCAGGGCCTGGCGCAGCTTTTCCTCTTCGACGCTGATGGTCCCCGAATCGGGTTTGGCGACAGGCCGCATAGGCGATATCACAGGTGCGAAGCTCCGGGTCTAACGACATTATAGTGAATGGCGGAATTGGCCGCGACGCGCTGGCTGTCGGGATGGATTTCGACGCTCGCCGTCTCGCGAAAAATCCGTGAAATTTGCACATTTCCCGGTCCGCTTCTTGCAGTCCGCGACACCCCCCTGTTATGATAAGACATCGAACCTGATCTTGTTCCCGTGCGTCTGTAGGGACAAGCCATCGCCGCGGGAGGCGCCCGGCGATCCTCTTGTGACTGGGGGTTCCATGACAGGCACTCACTCGTCGGCCCATTCGTCGGCCCACTCGTCGGCACTGGACGCCAGCGTCTTGGTCCTGAACAAGCTGTTCATGGCCGTGCACATCATCTCCGTGCGCCGGTCCTTCATCCTCTTGTGCAAGGACCTGGCCGAGGTGGTCACCCTCGAGGACGGCCAGTTCACGACGTACGACTTTTCGACGTGGCGCGAGGTGAGCCAATACCGGGCCAAGAATTTCCGCAAGGAGGACGACGACTGGGTGCGCACCGCGACCAGCGAGATCCAGGTGCCGCGGGTGATTCGCCTGCTCGGCTACGAGAAGATGCCCAAGCACACGGTGAAGTTCAACCGCCGCAACATCTTCGCGCGCGACAACAACCAGTGCCAGTACTGCGGCAAGCGCTTCCCGACGACCGAGTTGAGCCTCGACCACGTGGTGCCGCGCAGCCAGGGGGGCCTGAGCACCTGGGACAACGTGGTGTGCGCCTGCGTCGAGTGCAACGTCAAGAAGGGTGGCCGCACGCCCAAGCAGGCGCACATGGGCCTGATCCGCAAGCCGGAAAAGCCCAAGCGCAGCCCGCTGCTGTCGATGAAGCTGACCCACAAGAAGTACGAGTCGTGGAAGACCTTCCTCGACAACGCGTACTGGTCGGTGGAGTTGAAGTAAGTGCAGATTGCAGATTGCAGATTGCAGATTGCAGATTTGTATGTCAATTTGCAATCTGCGATCTGCCATCCGCAATTCACC
Organism: Gemmataceae bacterium; assembly: GCA_022616435.1. Lineage (GTDB taxonomy): Bacteria > Planctomycetota > Planctomycetia > Gemmatales > Gemmataceae > JAKEET01. The sequence goes on along the minus strand of JAKEET010000101.1, from coordinate 9,299 downwards.
GCTTGCTCACTTCTTGGGTTCCTTCCCCGCCTCGTAGCCGCGTTCTTTCCCTTTGGTGCTCTTGCGGATGACCACCGAGCCGTCCACCTTGTTGTTGGATTCGTTGGAGATCACGATCCAGCCGCAGTCGAGCTTGTCGCAGACGTCACTCAGGATCTGCTCGACGGCCTTGTCTTTGGCCTTGTAGGTCACCTTGGTGTTGTTCGACACGCCTGAGGCATTGTCGATCTTGTACTTCGGCGCCTTGTCCATCTCGCCGAAGATCTGCATGAACACATCGGCGGCGCGTTCTTCCTTGAACTCCACGGTGATCTTCTGCTGCAGCTTCTTGCGCGTCGTCTTGGCGGCGTTCGATTCTTTCGCCAGCGCCATTCCGGCCAGGCCCAAACCGATCGTCACGATCACGGCCAGCTTCAAATTTCGCATGTGCCAACCTCCCATGTAGTCAACGTCAGTATTCGCTGTCATGGTATGCGCGGCGGCTGATTGTTGGTAGGAAATTGCCCGGAAAAGGGGCTCGGGCGGGATGGTGGGAAGGGGCCGAATTCCGTAAAATGAGCATGTCGAAAACGGCCGCGGCGCCCTGATTTTTCCGCGGTTTTCTGCATGTTGGGCGTCCGATCTGACGGTTCATTGGTCAGGTTGGAAACCCAACCTACATGAAGGATGGTTCCCTTGGCGGATGAGCTGCCTCCTCCCGGCAATTTGCCCCCGGCCGGCCCGGTTCCGGCCCCCAACGGCGACGCCCACGAGCCCCTGAAAATCGAAGACGAGCTCAAGGACAGCTATCTCAGCTATGCCATGAGCGTCATCATCAGCCGAGCCCTTCCCGATGTCCGCGACGGGCTGAAGCCGTCGCAGCGCCGCATCCTCCTGGCGATGAACGATCTCGGTCTCGGTCCGGCGTCGGCCACGTCCAAGTGCGCCGGCATCGTCGGCGAGACCATGAAGCGCTATCACCCCCACGGCGACGGCGCCATCTATCCCACCCTCGTCCGCATGGGCCAGGAATGGTGCATGCGTCATCGGCTGATCCAGCCGCAGGGCAACTTCGGCTCGATCGCCGGCCTGCCCCCCGCGGCCATGCGGTACACCGAAGCCCGGCTGTCGCCGATCGCCGCCGAAATGCTGGAAGATCTCGACAAGGACACCGTCGATTTCATCGACAACTACGACGGCAAGTACCGCGAGCCGCTGGTCCTGCCGTGCAAGTTTCCGAACCTGATGGTCAACGGCTCGGACGGCATCGCGGTCGGCATGGCCACGGAAATCCCGCCGCACAACCTCGGCGAAGTCTGCAATGCCGTGATCCGCTTGATCGACGAGCCGGACGTGACCGTCGATCAGCTCATCGAGCTGGTTCCCGGCCCGGACTTCCCGACCGGCGGCGTCATCTGCGGCAACCAGGGGATCCTCGACGGCTACCGGACCGGCCGCGGCAAGGTGATCCTCCGCGCCCGCGCCCGCATCGACGAGGACAAGAACCAGATCATCATCTACGAGGTCCCCTACCAGCAGACCCGCAACCGGCTGCACGAGGCGATCGGCGAGCTGGTCAAGGAAGAGCGGATCAAGGGCGTCTCCGACGTGAAGGACGAATCGAGCGCCCGCCAGGGCGATCCGGTTCGCCTGGTCGTGTACCTGAAGCGCGACGCGGACCCCCAGCTGGTGCTGAATCAGCTCTATCAATTCTCGCCGATGCAGCGCACGGTGAGCATCATCTTGCTGGCGCTGGTCAACGGCCGGCCGCAGACGCTGTCGCTCAAGCAGATGCTGGAGGAGTTTCTGCGGCACCGGGTGCAGGTGATTCGCCGCCGCACCGAGCACGTCTTGCGCGAGGCCAAGCGCCGCAGCCACATCCTGGAAGGCCAGCTCATCGCGATCTCGTCGCTCGACGAGGTGATCCGCATTTGCCGGTCGGCGCCGAGCCGGGCGGAGGCGAAGGCGCGGCTGATCGCCATGGAAGTGTCGTCGGCCCTGATGGAGCGCGCGCTGGGCGCCGAGCACTTCGCCGCCCTGGTCAAGGAAATCGGCGAGCAGGCCAGCTACTTCATGACTGAAGCCCAGGCCGAGGCGGTGGTGCGGCTGCAACTCGGCCAGCTGGCGGCGCTGGAGCGCGACGAGATCCTGAAGGAATACAGCCAGCTCCGCGAGCAGATCCGCTCGTACGAACAGCTGCTGTCGAGCGAGCGCAACATCCTGGCCCTGATCCGGTCCGACATGGTCGAGCTGCGCGACAAGTACAGCGACGACCGCAAAACGCAGATCCTGGAGCAAGAGCTCAAGAGCATCAGCCTGGAGGATTTGATCGCCGAGGAAGTCAACGCCGTCACGCTCAGCCACCAGGGCTACATCAAGCGGCTCCCGTTGACCACGTATCGCAGCCAGCATCGCGGCGGCAAAGGGGTCTCGGGCGGCGACACCCGCGAAGACGACTTCATCGAGCATTTCTACGTCTCGTCCACGCACGCCTACCTGCTGTGCTTCACCACGCGCGGCCAGGTGTACTGGCTCAAGGTCTACGACATCCCGCAGATGAGCCGCACCAGCGCCGGCCGCTCGATCGCCAACCTGCTGTCGCTGAAGGAAGAGGAGAAGATCAGCAGCGTGATCCCGGTGCGCCGCTTTACGGACGACACGTACCTGCTGATGGCGACGCGCAAGGGCCTGGTGAAGAAGACCGTTCTCAAGGACTACAGCCGGCCCAAGTCCGGCGGCATCATCGGCATCGCCATCGAAGAGGGCGACATGCTGATCAGCGTGGTGCAAGTGAAGGCCGGCGACGAAGTGGTGCTGGCCACCAGGCAGGGCATGGCGATTCGTTTCGACGAGGCCGACGCCCGTGCCATGGGCCGGAACACCTACGGCGTTAAAGGCATCACGTTGATGCCGGGCGACGAAGTGGTCGGCATGGTGGTCGCCGACCCGGAGGGAGACCTGCTGACCGTGTGCGAGAAGGGCCACGGCAAGCGGACGCCGTTCGGGGCGAACACCGCCGGCGAGGCGGAGGACGAGGAGCCGGGGAGTCAGGATTCAGGAGACACGTCAAGCCCTGGGATGAGCGAAGCGCTTCCCGGGGATGCGGCGTCCGAGGAAGCCGGCGAAGGCGAGGGGCCGGTCGATCGCTCGTCGATGCGTTATCGCAAGCAGCGCCGCGGCGGCAAGGGGGTGCGCGACATCCGCACGACGGAGCGGAACGGTCCGGTCGTCGGCGTGATCGCGGTCCGCGAGGGCGACGACATCATGCTCATCACCGCGCAAGGGATGGTGAACCGCACCCACGTCCACGAGATCCGCCGCATCGGCCGCAACACCCAGGGCGTGCGCATCATGAACTTGAAGGAAGGCGACAAGATCGCGTCGATCGCCAAGGTGGCCCGCGAAGAAGTGGATCCGGCGGCGGAGAGCAAGGAACCGCCGCCGCCAGCCGAAGCGCCGCCCACCGATGCGCCGCCAGCAACCGACGCGCCTCCAACCGGCGAAGGGTAATGTGGCTTGCCGTTCAGCGTTCGCGGCAAACCATCCGTTTCCACAACCTGCCGCGATCGCGACATCACAAGGCCAGCGTGCGCAGGACGTTCACCGCCGCCGGCCCCACGATCAGCACCCACACCGCGGGCATGAACAGCAACAAGCAACATCCGGCATGCAAGATCGACGTGAGGACGTGTCGCACGAGATGGTGCTCGGCGCAGAAGCGGTTCAGCAGCCAGCAGCCCGCGCTCAAGGCGACGGCGTTCAAGGCGAGATAGGTGCTTGCCTGGACAAGCATCTTCTGCCCCAGGCTTTCCGTGAACAGCAGGAAGAAGGCCTCCTGTGTCGCCCACGACCACCACGCGGCCGCGAGCAAGAGGAGCGGCTGGATCACGAACAGCATCAACTGCCACGAGGTCAGGCCGGCGCATGTGGCCGGCGTGGCCGCGGAGGATTGTTCGACAGACGCTTGTGCGAGTGACATCGAGCACCTGATGGGGACGGGGTGGTGGATGTCGAAAGGATAGCTCACAAATCGCCACTGCGGCGGGCGCGGCCTCAGCGCTCGCCTCTCGGGATGTGAATCGCGGCGAACCCCGTCAAGCCGAAACCATTCGGCCGCATCGCCCGCGGCCGGATGCGGTCGGCGGCGTGGCCGTTGAAGTTGACGAAGAGGGTGCCGCCGTCGGCGCTGATCTTCACGCCGTAGGTTCCGGCGGGAACATAGTCGTGGGCTTCCTCGAAGGCGCGGGCCAGGAAGGCGATGACCTTGCGGCGGCCCCTGGCGATGTCGTACTGAATCACCGGCGTGCCGCTCCGCGTCGCCTGGCCGTGAGCGCCGGGCAGATAGTACACGAAGCGCTCATCGGGTGAGAGGACGCAAACGGTGACATAGTCGCCGCGCAGCCAAGCCGGCCCGAGGATGTCGAGCTCGTCGCGGGCCGGCCGGTAGCGGAAGAGCTGACCTGCCTGCTGGGTCGTGCCGAAGATCGCGCCGTCGCGGGCCTGGGGCGTTGATGAGCGCATGCCGGGCGAGTTGGGAAACGTCACGCGCAAGCGTCCGAGCTGGCGCTCGCCGCCAGTGATTTTCCAGAGCCCGCCCTCGCCGTTGAAGTAGATCGTGCCGTCGCGGCCGAGGGCGAAGTTGCGGTTGAAGTGCGTGGAGCCCGCGGGCGCCTGGTACACGCCTCGCCGCGCCTGCAGATCATAGCACCACAGGGCGTTCGGACCGCCTTCGAGGTTGCACCACCACAGGTTGCGCTCGCGGTCCAAGATCGAAGTCGCGGTACAGCGCGGCGGCGTGGCGAGATTGGCCACCACCTCCGTCCGCCCGGTCTGCGGCTCGTAACGATACAGTTGCCCGCCCGGGAGCCGGTCCGTCCAGCGGTAGGCCGGTTGCACGCAGCGGTTGCCGTCGTTGAGCGTGCAACTGAAGTAGATCTTGCCGTCGCGGCCTTCGTCGATCTTGGCGTGCACCTTCGACCAGGCGGGCTGGCCGGCTTGCGGCGCGATCACGCGGTTCATGTCCACGATCTGCTCGAGCGTCTTGCGTGCCGGGTCCCAGCGATAGAGGAAGCAGCGCGCGTTGCCGCCCACGTCGTCTGCGTGATCGCCGATGGCGCAGTACACCCGGCCGTCGCCGGCGACGCAGATGTCGCCCCACGACGACCAGAGCCGGCGGCCGACGGCATCGGTCCCCAGATCGCGGTGGAAGGCGAAGTCCACGGTGGGCGCTGCTTGGGCGACGGTGAATCCGGCGGCCCCGTCTTGCATCGCGGCGGCCCGGACGGCTTCGGGGACTTCGAGGAAGCGGTCGGAGCGCAGCGTGACGGACCCGTTCTCAGCGCCGCGGAGCGCGGGAGGCCACGGCGGCGTGTCTTGCGATTGGGCACGTCGATTGCCGAGGGCGATCGTCGATGCAGCGCCAAATAACAGGGCTTCACGGCGGGTAATCTGCATAATCTGAACTCGTGGCTTGCCGTTTCGCGCTCGCGCCCCGAGTCGCTGAAGGGGTCCGCGAGCGCGAAACGGTCAACGATCGTTCATCAGAACAACTCCGCCAGCGGCCGCCCATTCTCCACCGCGGGCCGCGGCCGCCCCGTGGGATCGAGGTAATGCGTATCCAGCGGCACCCCCATGTGCCGGTAGATCGTCGCCGCGAGATCGCCGGGAGTGACACGGCGTTCCTTGATGCGGCCGCCGTCGGCTTCGGTGACGCCGATCACCTGGCCGTGCCGCAGGCCGCCGCCGGCCAGGCACGTCGACATCACCACCGGCCAGTGATTGCGGCCGTCGGTGCTGCCTTGCGTGCCCATCTGCGGCGTGCGGCCGAACTCGCCCATGGCGATGACCAGGGTGTTGTCGAGCAGGCCGCGCTGGTCGAGATCGGCGACGAGCGTGGTGAGCAGGTGATCGAAGAGCGGCAGAAGCGGCCGCAAGCCGTTCCAGATGCCGCCGTAGGGCGGGATGTTGTCGCCGTGGGTGTCCCAGGTGCCGGAGGCGGTGTGGTAGCTGAGATCGAGCGTGATGAACGCGACGCCGGCCTCCACCAGGCGCCGGCACAGCAAGGCCTGCTGGCACCAGAGATGGCTGCCGTAGCGGTCGCGGACGGCGGCGGGCTCGCGCGACAGATCGAATGCCTCCTGGGCGCGGCGGCCCATGAGCATGTCCACCGCCTGCTGCCCGAAGCGATCCATCGCGTCCATCGAGCCGGAAACGTCGATGTCGCGACGCAGCCGATCGAACTCGACGAGCAAGGCGCGGCGTTCGTGAATGCGTTCATAGCTGAGGCCGCTCGGAAGTTGGAAAAGGCTAGCGGTCGAGCGCTGGCCGGTGTCGTTGCCGACGAGATCGTAGACAGGCAAGGATGCGGCCTGGTTGGCCAGGAACGGGTCGTACGATTTGCCGAGCCAGCCGCCCCAGGCGATGTGGCTGCGCGAGCGCATGAAGACCGCGTAGGCCGGCATGCTCGGGTGATTGGGCCCGCGTTCCCTGGCGATGATCGAGCCGATTGCCGGGTACAGGTGGCCTTCGCGATTGACGCGCGGCGCGGCCGCGGTGTTGCCGGTCTGGAAGACCGTGTTCGGCTCGTGGTTGCTGTGCTCCGCATCCACGGAGCGGATGATGGTGAACTTATCGAGCAGCGCCGCCTGGCGCGGAAGGTACTCGCAGATGCGAACGCCGGGCAAGCGGGTGGCGATGGTCCCGAAGGGGCCGCGGTTTTGCAGCGGGCGGTCGGGCTTGGGGTCCCAGGTGTCAATGTGGCTCGGCCCGCCCGCCATCCATAAGAGGATCACGCTCTTGCCGTTGGGCGTGGATCGGCCGCCCGCTGCCGCGGCCGCCCGGTGGCGCAGCAGGTCGGGCGCCGTCAGCCCGGCGATGCCCGCCAGACCGGCCTTGAGCATGTTGCGGCGGCTGACGAGCATCAAGCCTTCGCGGCTGCGGGCGTTGAAGTGCGTGAAGGCATGTCGATGGCGATGTGCGGCCGGCATAAACGCTCCCCCCAGCGATCTCCGCTTCCATCGACACGATACGCGACTTGCTGCCGTTGTTCAATGAGGCCATCGAGAAAAGGGACCGCAACTCGCGGAAAGGGCAAACGGTCCGTCTTCATCGTCTGTCAATTTACTTCCGGATTCGTGTCCTTTTTCAGCCTCGTTTGGCGATTGTATGGGTGGGGAAGTCACTTCTCAAATCCCAAGGTGCGCCCATGCCCGGAATCAACGAGGTGCGAAATGGGTCACGGTCCTTGCCACCATTCACGCCCGAAACGTGGCGGCGATTCGCCGAGCGGTTTCAGTGGACCGAGTCCTTGCTCCACACGGTACAGCTGCTGTGCCAGGGTCTGTCCAACAAGCAGATCGCCAAGCGATTGGGCTGCGGTGTCGACAACGTCAACAAACGCTTGGGCCAGGTTTACAAGTCGATCGGGGTCTCCGGTCGGACTGCGGTTGCGCCCAGACTGACCGAGATTTACTTCGAGTTTCTCGCTTCCAATAGCCTGTTCCCCCCCCCGCCAGTGAACATTTGACGATTACCAGGTTTGGTAATTGCAATCGCATTTTTCTGGAGTACCATGATTGGCGTTCTGCTCACTCCGCGTGGAGGAATGTCAAATGCGCTGTCGTCACTGAAAGGTCAGCGAGGTCATCGGGCTCAGCCTCTTGGTGTCCCTCGTCGTCGCCGTACCGAAAGCGGAGGGTTTGGCAGTAACGCTTGAGTATGCATACGCCTACTACGGCACCGACGAATGCGTGTGTGGGGGAAGCTACAACACCTCCGGTGCTCCGACGGGTTACACGTATATCAACCCTGTCATTGCCGTCAAACTGCAAATGGGCGAGAATGTCATCGACTCCAAGAACAAGTCGAGCCTTGGGGAAACGACTTGGTTCAACTTCAGTCAGCCCATTTCGCCATACGGCACCTACGCGGTGCGTGCGTTTCTGACGGTCGACAGCTTTGACATGAACAAGATGATGGTGGTCGGCCAGGTGGAGAAGCAAAGCGATTCGATCAACGTGACATTCCCATCCGAATAGGTAACAAGAAAGCTGTAGCCATGGTCAAACACTATCCCAGACACGTAGCCCCTTTGGCGATCAGCAGCAGAGGGGCGTTGACACTGTTGGAAGTAGTCGTCGTGATCGCCATTGTTGGGGTGTTGATGGCACTTCTGATTCCAGCGATTCAGCGGGTCCGCGAAAACGCGAGTCGGACGGAATGCACCAATAATGTCAAACAGCTGTTGCTCACGCTGCATGACATCGGCAGTCGAGATAGGGGCCGGCTGCCCAACTTGCCGAAGGATCCGGCGAAGATAACCGAGAACGTGTTTTTTCAGGTCACGGAAGCACTGAAACTCGAAAGCGTTCTACATATTGATAACTACAGGAAGCTTCCCAACGTCCCTGCAATCAAGCTTTATACGTGCCCATCTGATTTTTCGCTGTCCCAGCCGGGCGACCCGGACATACGATTCGCCTGCAGCTATGCACTGAACGCACAGGTTTTTTTTGGCTCCCCAAGTCTTGTCCATACGTTCCGGGATGGCACGTCGAACACGATCATGATGGCCGAGCACTACGCGTACAAGTGCGGCGCGGGACAAGCGTCCTCGGGCTGGACGTTTTGCTGGTTGTCGGTGAGGTTCGATCCGTCCGACATGCGCGGCCCGACGTCCCGTGCGACCTTTGCCGATGGCGGGAACCTCAAAGTCCAGGTGAACGACGTCGCGCCGGTCACGCAGGGGAACCCGCCGATTACCCGGGGCATGAAGCGAAAACTGACCGGTGATAAGAGTTGGGTCGAAGTGCCCATGGCATTTCAGGATCGTCCGACCATCAAGGATTGTCGACCGGATTTGCCGCAGACTCCACATCGCGGAATGGTCAGCGGCTTCGGCGACGGCAGCGTGCGGACTCTCGCGGCGGACATTTCGCCGGCTCGCTTCTGGTCCGCGGTCACGCCTGCTGGCGCAGACGAACCGATCGGCGAGTGATCGTCAGCGCTGAAATCGGTCAAGTACGTCCGGCGTGGTCATCACAAACTGATCGCCAAACAATTGGGCTGCGGCCTCGACAACGTCAACAAGCACTTGGGCTTTTGAACGCTCCGCACTGGCGGATGCTACAATGACGTGGGCTTCCGGAAGCCCGTCGAGTCCAGAGAAGGGCTGGATTCAGGGAGCGGGCACTTACCTGTTACCTGCCAAGCGACATAAAAAAGAGCCTCGTCACACGAATCTGTGGGTGAGTTCGGATTCAGGCAAGGCACCCAGCTTGTGAAATAACGCGGTTTCTGCAGCGCGGAAGGTTCGAAAACCG
>JAKEET010000100.1 GCA_022616435.1 Gemmataceae bacterium | reverse complement strand
CGCGAGGCGACGACGCGGACCCAGGGCGGCATGATCGCCGAGCTGTTCGCGATGCCGGACAAGGAGAGCGACCGCCTGCTGGAGCGCGGCCTGGAGTATCCGACGGAGGTGTGCAACCTGCTGCGCGCCCGGGCCCTGAAGCGCGGCCAGGCGCCGTCAGCGCCGTCAGCAAACGGGCCAGGCGGCAAGCGGAAGAAGCATCGGCGGCGCTAGGGCCGCGCCATGGTCTCGAGGCCCCGCCGCGTCAGCGCGAACGCCTCATCTCTCCCGCTAGCTCCCGGACTTCCTGCGCCGTCAACACCCGGTTGAAGACGCCCGGCTCATCGACCGCGCAGGCAAAGTGCGCGGCCGTGGTGCGCCGCGATCGAAACCAGGAACGCTCGCAACCGACCGAGCGGACCAGCGTCGTGAAGATGATGTTTGGGCCGTGGGATCAGTCCCCCTCGACCGGGGCGTCGAACGCCTGCAGCACCTCCAGGGTGTCGTCGTTCTGCACAAAAGCCACCACGTGCAGGTTCCGCAACCGCATCGGCCGCTGGGCGTCGGGGAACGGCGATTCGTTCTTGATGTAGTTGTCGAGATATTTGTGCAAGTCAGCGCGAAGCTCGTTGAGGTCCACGGTCACGGCGTGATCGAGGTCCTTGTTCATGAGCGCCACGCCGGCCGGGCCGCCGGGCATGGCGCGGACCACGCGGTGGTGGTAGAGCATGCCGTTGCGGGCCTTGTAGCGGACCCAATCCTCGACGAGGGCCAGGCGCAGCCGCGTGGTTTCGCCGGGCTTGGCGACGTCCTTCACCGACGCCTGGATGGCGATCTTGTCCCCCTTGCGAACCGCCCGGGCCAGGAGTTTCACCTCGGCCGGCTTCTCCACGAGCGTCTCCAGCACACCCCGGTATTCCTTGAACTTGTCCTCGGCATCCTCGCGGCCGCCGCCGCCTTGCACGTTCTGGTCGGGCTTGCCGTTGAAGTAGATCGTCGGCGTGCCGCCGAGCGTCCGGCTGTAGAAGTCGCTGCGCTTTTCGGCGTCGGCGTTGGTCAGGGCGTCGGGGCCGGGAACGTGCAAGTGATACTGCAAGAGCACCACGTCGCGGGGCGGAAACGCCTTCTCCAGCGCGTCGAACGCCAGGTCGGCGGCCACGCACGGCGGACACATCGCCCCGGTGAACAGCTCCACCAGCACGGCCCGATCGCTCCTGGCCTTGCGGCCTTTGAACTTGGCGGGGGTGAAGTCGAGGGCGGTCTTGCTGTATTCGGCGAAGGCGGGCTCTTCGATCTTCTCGATGCGGGCGTCGAGCTCTTTGACGATATTAGCGTCTCCGGATTTCTGAAAAGCCGCGTGCAGCGTGGACAGCAGACGAAGCTGTACCAACGGCGATGCCTTGATCTTCGGCATGGTTTCGGCCTGGGCGGCGACATCGGTGGCGACCGTTGTGTAGCCCTTCTGGGAGGCGAGGGCCTCGAGCAGCTGCAGCGTGTAATCGAACTGGAAACGCGGGCCGTAGGCTTCGGCGGCGCCCCGGACGCTATCGACCCATTCTTGCACGTCCCTGGCGGGAACCTTGTTGTCGTCGGCCGCCTTGATCAGGTCCAGCACGGCGCCGAACACCCGCGGATCGTTCGGAGTGCGCGTGACGACCTCGCGGTCCAGCTCAAACTGATTCTTGGCGGCCGTGGCTTCGAGGTATGCCGGGATGGCGGCGCGGCCGCCGGCAACCGAGCCGACGGAGCCGAGGATTCTTTTGGCGCCCGCGCGCGGGGCCTTGCTCTCGAACTGAAGGACCACCACGCCGCCGCGAGCCTGCAGGCGCAGCTCGAACGTCAGCAAGTCCCCCGTGACCTTGAGATCGCGGAGTTCCGCGTCGGGGGCGCCCTTCAGAGTCACAAGCTCGCCGGCCAGCTTGCCGGCCTTGTTCTCCAGGCGAAGCAGCCAGAGCTGGGTGGGCTGCCCATCCTCGGCAAGGACGACCTTCCAGTTGCCGGCCACGCCGTCAGCGCCGGCGTGGAGAACCAAGGTTGCGGCGGCGACTACGAGGACGACCACGAGCAAGTTGGCGAATGTGCGCATCGGATATTCCAGAAGGTGAGAAAACCCGACGGGCCCGAGCGACCACGTCGCCTGGGCCCCTTCCTTCCGCTGACTATACCCTCCCGAAAGCGCCGTTGCCAGTGGCCGGGGGCAATTTCGTCCCACAGCCGCCCATCGATGGGCGTCTTCGCACAGCGCCGGCTCCTCGACAAGCCTCGCACCTCGGCAACATCCACTTTTTTTCAGCGATTACGTCAGCTACTTCCGCGCTGAAAAGTAGGCACGAGGTTTGCTTTATCGTGCATGGTGTAGGGCTGCTTCAGATGTTCTTTTGACGGGAGGTGGGCCATGCTCACAGCAACCAAACCCCTGATGTCGTTGACCGCGAACGATCTCATGACGAGCAACGTCGTGATGATTCCCCGAGAAATGTCGCTGCGGAAGGCAGCCCAGCTCCTGTCGCAGCATCAAATCAGCGGGGCGCCGGTTGTCGATGCCGAAGGCCGCTGCATCGGCGTCGTGTCGGCGACCGACTTCATCCACTGGGCGCAAAAGGACAAGGACCGACCCCGGACCGCCGCCGCGACGGCGGACTGCCACTGCGCCTGGCAGGTCATCGAACCCGAAGAACTGCCGCTCGATCAGGTCGGCACCTACATGACCGCCGATCCGGTGATGACGCCAGCGAACACTCCGATCGGCACGCTGGCCCGCATGATGCTCGACGCCCACATTCACCGGGTCATTGTCCGCGACGAGCGCCGCCGGCCGATCGGGATCGTGTCCTCGACCGACGTCCTGGCCGCGGTGGCCCACGCGGAGCCGCCGCGCCGTCACGAACCGTAACCCACACGACCGCCGGGCTCACGCTCGGCGGCATCCCTTGGAGGTCAACCATGACTGCCACAGCCGAAGAAACCAGACGCATTACCCTGGCGGCCAGGACCGCCGCCGATCTGATGACGCCGAATCCGGTGTCGATCAGCGCCGACGCGCCGGTCAAGGAGGCGGCCGTCCTGTTCGCGGACCGGGGCTTCAGCGCCGCCCCCGTGATCGATGCCGCCGGCCGGCCCATCGGCGTCGTCAGCCAGGCGGACATCGTCGTCCACGATCGTGAAAGCGTCGAGTACGTTCCGGTCACGAAGGAAGTGGAACGTCCGCCGGCCACCGCGGACGGCGAGGCCCTGCCGCGCGGCTTCCAGGTCGAAAAGGTGGACCGCACCCGCGTGCGCGACATCATGACGCCGGCGGTGTTCTCGGTCGGCCCGCACACGCCGGCCATGAAAGTGATCGAGCAGATGCTCGGCTTGCAAGTGCACCGCGTGTTTGTGATCGGCAAAGACGGCGTGCTGGTTGGCGTGATCAGCGCCTTCGACATCCTGCGGCGCTTGCGCGAACGCGACTAGCTTGATTCGTTTAGCCCCGGTTCGAAGAACCGGGGCGGACGTCGTCCCGCGCGTGGGACTCATCCGATTGCCGCCGCCTAACTGACTGACTGACCGCCCCGGTTCTACGAACCGGGGCTAAACAGTTGCGATGTAGGGGCGATGTCAACGGGCCATGTCAAAATGATCGCGCCGACAGACGCTGCTGAATCGCCCGCTCCAGCACCGCTTTCTCCTCCGGCGTCGGGCCGTTGGCGCGCCAGACAATCCTGCCCTGGTCGTCGATCAGCACCAGCGTCGGCCATAACGTGACGCGGAATTCGTTGCGGACCGGGCAATCGGCCGACGTGCTCAACAGCTGGCGATAGTTGACGCCGTACTTCTTGCACACGTTCATCACGTGATGGGCCTGCTCGACCGGTTCGGCCGCGATGCCGATCACCTCCAGGCCGTGCGGGCCGTACTTCCTCTGCAGCTCCGTCAAGAACGGCAACGAGTTGAGGCAGGGCACACAGTCGGTGCGCCAGAAATCGACGAGGACGAGCTTGCTCTTGCGATGGCGGAACTCCCAGCGCTGGCCGTTCGGTTCGTTGAGCGCGAAGTTCTCGATGCGATCGCCGACGCGAACACACGATGGAACCAGGGCTCGGTCGAGCAGGTTCTTGACAGCCGGCGGAAACGCCGGCCCGTTGTTGAGTCCCGCCGGCGCTTGGTTGGGGATCTGCAACGGCGGCGGCGGCGCTTTCGTACGCGGGATCTCCAGCACCGGCGGCCAGGCCGACGGCTTCTGGCCGGGCGCCGGCGTCCAATGCTGCGCCGGGTTTCCCTGCGGCAACCGCGCCTGGCCGACGTTGATCGCCATCGGCAGGTCCGGCTCGTTGGCGTTCCGGCCCGGAATCACCGCGAGCGGGCCGGCCGTCCAGCCGGCCGGATTCTGCTTCGTCCCGAGGCCGGACGTCTTGCTGGGATCGTCGACCGTCGCGCTGCCGCCGCCGGCGCTGCCGGCGAACTCTTCCTTCACCTGCACGAACACCCTGCTGTTCGGGGCGGTGACGAAGGCGGCGCCGGCGACAATCCGTTCGCCTTGCTTGCCGCGGGCGACCAGCTTGTAACGATGGCCTTCCTTGAGCCCGACGATCGTGAAATAACCCTCGGGCGTGACCGACGCCTCGCTCTCCGCATCCTTCTGGTCATCCAGGTTCACCCAGCGAATCGAGGTGTTGGCGGGCGGGCGGAAGTTGCCGTCCATCACCCGCCCCGCGAGAATAGCGCCCTGGTTTCCGGGATTGGTGACGCCGTTGGTTGGCGTGACGCCGCCCCCGCCGCTGTTGCCGCTGCCGCCCCCACTCACGGGCCGCGGCGCGCCGCCGGTGGGAAACTGCGGCGGCGGTATGTTGTCGTGCGGCTCGGTATGCTGGTTCTTGGTCAACTTCTTCACCAGCGAACAGCCGCCCAGGGGAACGCACAGGGAGGCCAGCAGGGCGCCGAACCCAACGCGCAGGACGAGTCGTTTTGCTGCTTCCCTCAACACCGAAAGCTCCCCGGCTTGGCCATATTCACGGACCGTCATCGCTCATGGCCTGATGCGCCATCGTCTGTCATCGGGTCGGGCAGTCTGCATCCTTGAGAAATTCCGCGCGTCCGGCGCCACGCACGCGATCCCTATCCGAAGCGCCGTCGGCGTCTTAGACTTCCGAAGTCGTCGCGACTTGGGAAGTTTCACTGAAGTCGCAGGCAGGCATGCAACTCTGCCCGCTGTTTCCAGGGCCGTCAAGGAAATCGCCATGGCCGAGGCCGCCGGCTGGATCCGTCTCCGCGGGGCGCGCACGCACAACCTGCGCAACGTGGATGCCGACCTCCCCCGGGCTTGCCTGACCGTCATCACCGGCCCCAGCGGCTCGGGAAAAAGCTCCCTCGCCTTCGATACGCTGCACGCCGAGGGCCAGCGCCGCTACCTGGAAACGCTCCGCGCCGGCACGCGCGCCTTGTTCGCGCAGCTCCCCCGGCCCGACATCGATCAGCTCGAAGGCCTGCCCCCGACCGTGTGCATCTCGCAGCGCACGACGGCGCCGCGGCCGCGCAGCACGCTGGCCACGGTGACCGAAATCCACGATCACCTGCGGCTGCTCTGGGCCCGGCTCGGCACGCCGCACTGCTGGCAGTGCGGCGGCCCGATCCGCAAACACACCGTCGCCGACATCGTCCGCGCCGCCTTCACGCGCGGCGAAGGCCGCAAGGTTTTCCTGCTCGCCCCGCTCGTCCAGGACGAAGCGGGCGGCCACCGCGCGGCGTTCCAGCAGATTCGCCAGGGCGGCTACCTCCGCGCCCGCGTGGACGGCGTCCTCCAGGAAATCCGCGACATCCCGCAGCTCGATCCGCGCGGCAAACACACCATCGAGCTGGTCGTGGACCGGCTCGTGGTCCGGGCCGGCCTGGAAGAGCGGTTCACCGAATCGATCGCGACGGCCGCCACGCTGGGCGAGGGCCGCGTGCTGATCACGGACGTCGACGACGGCGACTGGCGCGACGACCTGTTCAGCACGGTCTTCGCCTGCCCGCGCTGCCGGATCGCGCTGCCGGACCTGGAGCCGCGCCGCTTCAGCTTCAACAACCCCTACGGCGCCTGCCCGGCCTGCACCGGCTACGGCCAGGTGCTGGACTTCGATCCGGAAACGGCCGCCGAGGACGACGAAGCCAAGCCGGAGCGCGTCCGCGAAGCCCTGGCGGCGTTCGTGCCCTGCCCGGAGTGCGGCGGCGCCCGGCTCAATCGCGAGGCCCGTTCGGTTCGTTTCGCCGGCAAGGGCTTGCACGACGTGACTGCCCTGGGCGTCGCCGATGCCCTGCACTGGTTTGACGCCATTCCGAAAGAGGACCAGGCTGACACGGCGCTGACTCGGGCCCGGGACGTCTTGCTTGCCGAGATCACGACGCGCCTGCGATTCCTGGATGCCGTCGGGCTGGGCTACTTGACGCTCGATCGCCCGGCGCCGACGCTGTCCGGCGGCGAACTGCAGCGCGCCCGCCTGGCGACGTATCTCGGCGGCGGCTTGCGCGGCGTCTGCTACATTCTCGATGAGCCGACCATGGGGCTGCACCCGCGCGACACCGAGCGCCTGCTCCATGCCTTGCGAAATCTTCAAGAGCGCGGCAACACGGTCGTGGTCGTGGAACATGATGAAACGGTGATCCGCGCCGCCGACTGGCTGCTCGACATCGGACCCGGCGCCGGCCGCGACGGCGGCCAACTGCTGGCGGCCGGGCCGGCCGCGGACGTCCTTGCCAATCCGCAAGCGGTGACCGGGAAGTGGCTGGCGGCCGCTCGTCGTGCAGGCGGCTCGCCTGCACGACTGCCGCTTGCCCCGGTCATCCGGGCAGGCGAGCCGCCTGCCCTAACCATCCGCAACGCGCGGCATC
The DNA here is from genome assembly GCA_022616435.1 of Gemmataceae bacterium. GTDB lineage: Bacteria > Planctomycetota > Planctomycetia > Gemmatales > Gemmataceae > JAKEET01. The sequence goes on along the minus strand of JAKEET010000100.1, from coordinate 9,474 downwards.
ACAATCTCAAGAGCATCGATGTCGCGTTTCCGCTGGGCCGGTTCATCGCGGTCAGCGGCGTCAGCGGCTCGGGCAAGAGCTCCCTGGTGCGCGACACTCTCGCCCATGCCGTGCGGGGTCATCTCGGCCTGCAAGCGCCGCCGCCGGGCGCGCACGACGCCGTCGAAGGTCTTGAACAGATCGACAAGATCATCGAAGTGAATCAGCAGCCGATCGGCCGGACGTCGCGCTCGTGCCCGGCGACCTACACCGGGCTGTTCGATCACTTGCGTCAAGTCTTCGCCGCGACCCGCACGGCCAAGGCGCGCGGCTACAAGGCGAATCGTTTCAGCTTCAACACTCGCGGCGGCCGCTGCGAAGAGTGCCAGGGCCAGGGCGAGCTCAAACCCGACGCCCACTGGCTGCCGGACCTGCGCGTGCCGTGCCCCGCCTGCCGCGGCCGGCGTTTCAATCCGGCGACGCTGGCGATCCTCTACCGCGGCCAGTCGATCGCCGACGTGCTCGACATGACGGTCGCGGAAGCCGCGGCGTTCTTCGCCAACCTGCCGGCGCTGCAGCGGACCTTGCAGCCGCTCGGCGACGTTGGCCTGGGCTACGTCGCCCTGGGCCAGCCGGCCAACACGCTGTCCGGCGGCGAAGCCCAGCGCGTCAAGCTGGCGACCGAGCTGGCCCGCGCTCCCGCGGCGTACTCGGCCACGGGGCGCACGCTCTACCTGCTCGACGAACCGACGACCGGCCTGCACATCAGCGACGTGGCCAATCTGATCCGCGTGCTGCGGCAGCTCGTCGCCGCGGGCAACACCGTGATCGTCATCGAACATCATCTCGACGTGATCGCCGCCGCCGATTGGGTCATCGACCTCGGCCCCGCAGCCGGTGATGCGGGCGGCCGATTGGTGTTCGCCGGCCCGCCGAGCGAGCTGGCGTCCTGTGGGGGGAGCGTGACGGGACGATTTCTCAGCAAGAGTGGAGTCCACGAAGAGTGAACCGCAGAGACGCAGAGACCACGGAGCATACAACGAGATTCCCGGATCGACTCTTGTCTGCGATCTTTCTCCGCGATCGTTGCGTTCTCTGCGGTTGTGGTGTGCGCGCCGACATTCAGCCGATCGACAGAATCCCTCGTGCGCGCCGGCACTTTTCGCGATTTCCGACGTCTAACATAATGGTTGCATGCTGCCGCTCACGGGATAGACGCCCATGTCGAAGCCCAAACCACCGCTGGTCCGCCTCCATGAGTTGACGCCCGGCCAATCCGGCGACTTCTTCGCGCTCTTGGCGGAACGTTCGAAGGGCGCCCGCCGCGACGGCAAGCCCTACTTCACCTGCCGCTTCCGCGACGCCCAGCGGACCGCGTCGTTCATGGTCTGGAGCGACGGCCCGTGGTACGAGGCGTGCGAAGCCGAGTGGCGCGAAGGCCAGTTCTTCAAGGTTCGCGGCACGTTCGACGAGCATCCCGCCTACGGCCCGCAGCTCGACATCCACAACATCCGCCCCGCCGCCGAGGACGACAAGGCCGACGGTTTCGATCCGCTGGACTTCGTCGAGCGTTCGCGCTACGACGTCGAGGCGATGTACCAGGAATTGTGGACCTTGGCGGAGGGGCAGATCGCCGACGTGCCGCTGCGGCGGCTGGTGCTGACGATTCTCACGAACACGGCCAAGGCGCTCAAGCTGGCGCCGGCGACGCAGCGGCATTTCTTTCCATATGCGGGCGGGCTGCTGGAGCACACGCTGTCGGTGACGCACACGTGCCTGCACCTGGTGGACAAGTACGCCGGCCACTACGCCGACCTGCGGCCGCCGCTCAACCGCGACCTGGTGCTGGCCGGCGCCATGCTGCACGACATCGGCCGCACCGCCGAGTTCACCGATGACCTCCTCCATGTGCAGGCGACCGTGCCGGGGCGGCTGTTCGGCCATCTGTTCCTGGGCCGCGACCTGGTGCGCGACACCGCCCGCGAGCTGGGCGACGTCGATCCGGAGTTGTTGCAGATGCTCGAGCACATCATCATCGCCCACTTGAACCTGCCGGAGTGGGGCTCGCCGCGGCTGCCGCTGATTCCGGAATGCCTGATCGTGCATCACGCCGACGATCTCGACGCCAAGCTGGAGATGTACGCCCGCTGCCTGACGAGGGATCAGGCTGACGGCCCCTTCACGGCCCGCGACGCGGTGCTGGGACGCCAGTTGTACAAGGGAAGGAAGAAGTGAGGTTCAGCGGGCGCTCTTGATCACGGTAAACGTGAGCCGCAGCTCGGCCGGCTTCTTCGGGGCGGCGCGCTCGTCCTTGGGCCAGTTCGTTTGCTTGTTGTTCTGGGCCTTGCCGTCGCCGTCGAACCTGGCGAACACCAGCGGCTGGATGAGCCATTTCGCCTCGTAGTTGCCGGGCTCGAGCTTGCCGAGGTTCACGCCGATCACCTGGTAGTAGGTGAAGTTGCGAAAATACTTGCCCTGCCACTTCGCCTGGTTGGCGACGACCGTGATCTTCTGGCCGCGCCGCTCGATGCGCTCGACCCAGACGCGGTCATTGTCGTCGAGCTGCTCGGTGCGAAAGATCAGCCAGTGGTCGTCCTTGTCGGTCAGGTCGACCTTCCTCTTCAGGAGCTGATCGGCCCAGGCGTCCAGCGACATCTTGGCGGGCTTCTGCCCGATCGGCGGGGCGTGCTGCAAGAGCGGGGCATCGTTCCACTTGCCGCTGTCGCCGCGGACCTGCTGGGCGCTGCCGTGCAAGGCGGCGCGCTGGGCCCGGTCCTTGGATTCCTTGGTCCAGTCTTCGGCGAAGAGCGGCAAGGACACGAGCGCCGGCGCAACGATGATCAACGCGCTGATTGTTCGCATCGCGAGTCTTCCTTTTTCCGAATTCGTGGGTCGTCGGATCGCCGCATTCACTTGATGTCAGCATCCGCCTTCTTCTGCAACCGGTACAGCTTGGTGTACGTCCGCAGGAACAAGCTGCCGTGGGCGATCGCCGGCGTCGCCCAGGCGAAGTCGTCGAGGCTGTTCTTGCCGACGATGTTGAACTTGGGCCCGTCCTCGACGACCCACGTCGTGCCGTCTTCATTGAGCAAGAAGATCCTGCCGTTGTAGGCCCACGGCGACGCGTAGAAGCGGCCGACGCCCTGGTCCAGTCGCTCGCGCGGGAAGATCGTCGCGCCTGTCTTGGCGTTCACGCACGTCAAGAGTCCCGCGTCGAACAGGACATAGAGCCGGTCGCCGCTGATCAAGTAGCCGGGGTGAATGCTCGACCCGCGCGGTTTTGACCAGGCGATCCACTGGTTGCTCGTCTCGCCGTCCTTGAGGCTGATGTCGCCCGACGCCCCCGGCCGGATCGCGTACAGCGGCCCATAGTGGTAGCCGGCGCCGAGATAGAGCAGCCCGTGCTTGGACATCGGGATCTGGCTGACCAGGCCGGAGGTGGGGGAAAGCTCCCAGAGCAATTTGCCGTCGAGGTCATACGAGCGCGCACGCGCGGTGCCGATGGTCACGATCTCGGTGCGCTGCTCGTTTTCCCAAACATACGGGGTGGCCCAGTTGCTTCGTTCGGCGCGCTCCACGCGCCAGATCTGTTTGCCCGTGGCCTTGTCGAGGGCGACCATGAACGACTCTTTTTCATTGTCATTGACGATGATGAGGCGATCCTTGTGGAGCACGGGCGACGTCCCCGTTCCCCAGCCGCCGCGCATCGGATAGCTGGGCCAGCGTTTCTGCCAGAGCGGCTTGCCGTCCAGGTCGTAGCAGAAGGCGCCGATGTTGGCGAAGTAGACGTAGAGGCGCTCGCCGTCGCAGATCGGCGTCTCCGAGGCGTAGGAGTTGCGGGGATGGCGCGGCTGCGGCGGCGGGCCCTGATGCGCCTCACGCTGCCACACGATCTTGCCCGTGTCGAAGTCGAGGCAGTAGGTCATCCAGCGATGCACGTCGGCCGGCTTGACCTGGCCGCCCGGGTAGCCGCCGGCGAACATCTTGTCGCGCGGGCCGTCGTGCACCGCCGCCGTGACGAAGATGCGTTTCCCCCAGATCACCGGCGACGACCAGCCCCAGCCGGGCAGGTCGGTCTTCCAGACGACGTTCTCGGTGGTGCTCCACGTATCCGGCAGCGTGGCGCCCTCGCCCAGGCCGTCGGCCTGCGCGCCGCGAAACTGCGGCCAGTCCTTGGTCTGGGCGGCGGCGTTGGACGCCGCCGACGCCACGACCACAACCAACAGTCCGGCACAGGCAAGCGGCTTCATGTGCGTTGTCCCCCCCCCCGTGGACGTGGGCGATGCTGGGGACGGTTTATGCGAATGGCTGCGTGCGGCAATGGTGAATCGCGGCCGGACGGGACTCTGGAAATCGGGAGGAGGCTGGTTTACAATCCACGCGCTCCAATTCCACCATGAAATCCGTTCACCATCGATTGCCAGGAGTCTCGAATGGACGAACCCAACGCCGCTCCGCCATCGTCGCGACAGCTCCTGGCCCGATTCGGCGGCACCGCCTTGTATCTTGCCGACGGTTCGCAACCCTGGGCGCTTCCCTTGGATGCCATGGTCGTGCCCACGGCTCCCGACGGCGCGTTCGGCCGGCTTGGACTGGCGATCCGCAAGGCCGATTCGGGCGTGATCTCCCGGTTTCAGAGTGAGTTGAAGAGCAGATCGCCCGAAGGCGGCGTTGCCGTTGAGCCGGCCACGCCGATCGCCATCGACGTCAAGCCATCGATGACGGGGTTTCAGCCGCGCACCCTCATTGCCGCGACCGCTTGGCTTCCTGACCGAGACAGAGCCTCCATCGATGGCGCCAGCCGCGCCACCCGCGCGATCATCGACCTGAGCGCCGAGCGGGGTCTTCGCCGCGTGGGCATCCCCTTGATGGGCACAGGTCAGTCGGTCCTGGCGCCTCCCGAAGTCATGCGGGCGATCCTGGCCACCCTGACGGCCGTGTTGCCGAAGCGCGGCCTCGCCGAGGTCACCGTCTTCGCCTCGGAAGACGACGCCTACCAGGAGGCGCTGTCGCTCTTCAGTCGCATTCCGCAACGCTTCAGCAACGATGCCGCGGCGGGCGAGGACCTGCTCGACGTGAGCAGCGAAGTGCAGGCGCTCACCGACATTCTCCTGCTGCGCAGCATGCGGCCGCCGCTGGCGGTCGGCATCCTGGGCGGCTGGGGCAGCGGCAAGTCCTTCGCGATGCACCTGATGCGGCAGCACATTCAACGAATCCGGTCCGAGGCCGTCGCTCCGGCAGCGGCGTGGGGCGCGGCCGACGCCAGCCCCTATGTGGGCCACATCTACCCGATCCATTTCGACGCCTGGACGTACGCCAAATCGAACTTGTGGGCCAGCCTGATGCAAACGATCTTCCTCGAACTGAGCCGGCAGGTAGGCCTCGAACAACGCATTCGCGAGCACGTGGCGCGATCGGGGGCGCAGGCGCCGGATCTGGAAGGACGGCTGTGGCTCGCCATGCAGGACATCCACGAGGCCGATCGCGCCACGATCCTCCAGCAGCAGGGTTTGGCCGACCTGTTCAACAAGCTGTCCGCGGCCGGCGCCGCCACGGAAACCAGTGACAGCAACACGCTGTGGACGGCCATGGCGACCTTGAAGGAGAAGAAGCAGGCAATCCTCGCGACGAAGGAGAAGGAAAAGGCGGCACTGGCCGCGAAAGTCGAAACCCAAAAGGCGGAGATCACGCGTCAGGTCGACGAGACCATCCGCGCCGAGGCTGGACAACTCGCCTGGCAACACCTGGGCCGGAAGATCAAGGACGCGGTGCGTGAACTCATCGTGCGCCTCCCGGGGGGACAAGCCGCCCTGAACGACGGCGGCAAAGTCATGGAGCTGGTCGACCAGGCCCAGAAAGACTCCGCCGCGCTGCCGATGCACACGCGCGACTATGTCAAGCTGCTCAAGCACAACCCGGTCCTGGCGATCACCGGCGTGGCCGCGTTGCTCATCCCCATCGTTGTCGGCGCTCTATTCGCCTGGTTTCAGCAGCCCACGGCGGCCGTCGTCGCCTGGGTTGGCTCGGCGCTGGGCACGGCCGCCGCCATCGCCCAGATGACCCAATCTTGGCGCGAGAAAGTCAAGTCGGTGGCCCAGAGCCTCACCAACGAGGTGCGCAAGGTCGAAGCGGTCCTCGACGACACCCGGAAGAGCCGCGTCGAAGAGATCCTGGCCTCCGCCGGCGGCGACGCCGTGCGCCGGCTTGAACAGCAACACCAGGAGGTCGCCTCGGAAATCGAGCGGCTGCGCCAGCAGATCGGGGTCACCGCGGATTATGTCTCGCTCGCGGAGCTGGTGAGCGCTCGGGTGAAGAAAGCCGACTATGAAGGCGAGCTGGGGTTGATGCATCGCGTTCAGCGCGACCTGCTGGAGCTGACCGACGCCCTGACCCTGGCGGACGGGCACCCCAACCTCCCCCAGCTCAAGAACCACTTCCCGCGGGGGCCGGCGCGGATCGTGCTCTTCGTGGATGACCTGGATCGCTGTCCGCCGGACCGGGTCGTCGAAGTGCTGGAGGCGACGCAGCTGCTGGTGAAGACGTCACTGTTTGTGGTGGTCCTGGCCCTCGACGCTCGCTATGTGACGCGGGCCTTGGAAAAAGTGTACAAGGACATCCTCACGCGGCGCGGCAATCCCTGCGGACTCGACTATATCGAGAAGATCATCCAGCTCCCTTACTCCGTGCGGCCCGTGGATCGAGCGCATCTCGATCGCTTCTTGAGCGCCCACATGGACGTCGCGGCATCCAAGCAGCCGCGTTCCGAAGCCGCAAAGGAAAAGCAAGAAGATCAGGGTTCCAAGGAGGACGCTGCGAGCGTGGCGGCCGCGACCGCCAAGCCGATTACCGCCGAGGTCGTTCAGTTCACGACCGACGAACTGCAGTGGGTAACCGCATGCTGCGAACGGGTGCCGTTGACGCCGCGGGCGATCAAACGGGTTGTCAACGCCTTCAAATTGCTGAAGATCGTCTGGCACCGTCCCAACCGGCATCAACGGCCCGGCCCGGAAGTCCAGCAGGCCTTCGTCGCCCTGCTCTGCCTGTCCGCCCGGCATCCCCACGCCATGCGCTTCTTGTTCGAGCGCGTCGCTGAAGCCCTGGACCCCGGCAAAGACATCGCCCTCCGGTCCACGATGCACGGCGCCGCCAGCGGGCTGACCGGCCAATGCTCCGCCAGCGAACACGCGGGGGTCGAGCGCCATCTCGAGCTCATTCCCCAAGACGCTCGACTGACGCCGGGTCTTAGGCCAACGTTCGAATTGGTGCGCTCCTTGAGCTTCGTGGCGGAGATCGGCTACAACCCGCTCGAAGACGTTCCGTCGAGAGCTTCGCGACGGGACCCGGTCGCACGAGGCCGGACCAAACCGAAGAAACCCAAGGCCCTCTAACAGATTCCCCTGCCGTGGCGGTGTTCGCCAACCGGGCCGCCGAGCCGAGACTTCAGCCGCCTTACCAGGACTTGCTGGCGTCGCCGCGGGTGCGACGAATCTATCTCGATGAACTGACCGCAACCGACGCGGCAGCGCCCGGGTTGACCCTGCTGCAGTTGGTGACGGCGCAGAAGACGGAAACGCCGGGCTTGGTGGCGGAGTTGCTGCAACGGGCGCGACGGCAATCGGATAGCGAACGGGCGCAGGTCATCGTAGAATTGGTGGAAGAGTTGCTGTTGCGCCGCTTCACGCAACTGAACCGCGAGGAGGTTCGCCGCATGTTCCAGCTTCACGATCTGCGCAAGAGCCGCGTCTGGCAAGAGGCTCACCAGCAAGGCATCGAGAAAGGCATCGAAAAAGGCATGGAGAAAGGCATGACCCAGGCGCGGCAGGAGTTCGTTCACCGCCTGATCGCCAAGGGCAAACCCCTCAAGGAGATTGCCGAATTGCTGGAGTTGCCCCTGGCGCAGGTTCGCCGTCTCGCCGGTCGTTGAACTCCCAAGGACTCATGTCCTTGTGAACGAATGAACATTGCCTGGTGCCGGCATGAGTCCTTCCCGTGGTGTTGCCGCCAAGCGGCGCAGGCCGTTCACTTCACCTTGTCCAGCGCCGCGCTCGCCGCCGCCTGAAACGCGCGCCGCAGCTCCGATGCATCCGCGTTCGGAAAGTTCGCCCGCTGGACCATCAGGATGTAAGCGCGCTTCTTCGCGGGATCGATCCACGCCTGCGTGCCGTACGCGCCGCCGTGCCCGAAGCTGCCCGGCGACAGGATCGCGGTCGCGCCTTGCGGCTCGCGAACCACGCACCAGCCCAGGCCCCAGCCGTTGCCGGGCGTGAACCCCGTCTTCAGGTCGCCGGTGTGGACCGTGCTCATCAACCGGATCGATTTCGCACTCAAGTAGCGTTTGCCCCCGAGCATGCCGTCGTTCAGGATCATCTGGCACAGCCGCCCGTAGTCCAGCGCCGTCGAGAAGAGCCCGCCGTTCGCGGCCGGGAAACGGTCGCGGCTCGTCGGCGACTTGCCGTAGAGGATGAAGATCTCCGCCGGCGTGAGCTCGCCCTTGTCGGTTTTCCGGTAGGAACGCGCCAGCGCCGGCAGTTGCTGCTTGGTGAGATAGAAGGTGGTGTCCTTCATGCCCAGCGGACCGAACAGCCGTTTCTCGGCGAACACTTCGAACGGCATGCCCGAGACGACCTCGACGATCCGCGCCCCGGTGTTGATGCCCGATTGGCAGTACCGCCATTGGGCGCCGGGCTCGAACGCCACCGGTTTGGCGACGTACAGCGGCACCGTGCCGGCCAGCTTGTCGATGCCCTTGGCCTCGGCGGCGGTGATCTCGCCCATCCCCGACGTATGCGTGAGCAGGTGCCGGATGGTGACCCGCGCCGGCTTGCCGTCCTTGGTCACGAGCCGCTTGAACTCCGGAATGTGCTTCTCGACCGGATCGTCGATCGACAGCTTGCCTTCGTCCTGGAGCATGAGCAGGAGCATCGCCAGGATAGGCTTGCTCATCGAGGCGATCCAGAAGATCGAATCGGTGGCGATGAGGCGATCGGCCTCGATGTCCGCCTTGCCGATGGCGTGAATGTGGACGATGCGCTCGGGCGTGGCCACGAGGGTCACGACGCCGGCCACCTCGCGGTCGGCGACGAACTTCCGCATTTGCGCGCCGATGGCGATGAACGCGGGCTGTTCGTCCGGCTGGGCCGTTGCCGGCTGGGCCGTTGCCGGCTGGGCCGTTGCCGGCTGGGCCGCGGACGGTTCGCACCGGGCGAATCCGCCGGCGGCCAGGGTGAGGGCCATTGCGAAGCGGGTTGTGGAAGGCATGGGGAATCTCCATCGGAATCGTTCACGGCGGATGTTATCGAATCTATTCCGCGGAGTGCGGCGCCACAAGGCACAGGGTCCCGAAAGAGCGATTGCTGGCGGCATGGATCACGGCAGCACCTTGCACTTCAGCCCTTGATACTGCGTCATCGCTTGGTCGAAGGTGACAACTTCATGATTTCCGGCGATGGCAAATGCCGCCAAGTATGCATCGTTCCAGACCTTCGGCGAGAACTG
>JAKEET010000099.1 GCA_022616435.1 Gemmataceae bacterium | reverse complement strand
GCGACACGGATTCCGCCATAGATGCCGAATCCGGGCCGATCGAACCCCGTCGGGTTCTGATAGTGCTCGTTGAACAGGTTGTCGATGCGGCCGAACACCGTGGTGTACTGGTTCACGGCGTAGTTGGCCGCGAAGTTCAACACCGCGTAGCCGGGGGCGGTGAGCCGCGGGATCGAGAAATCGCGGTTGCCGTCGATCCATGTGCTCACGCGCAGCCACGTGACCGAGAGCAGAAGCGGATCGATCGGGTTCCACTCGCCGGCAATGGTGTATTTGTGCCGCGGCCGGCGCAGCAGGTCGAGGCCGGTCGTGCCGTCGATCGCCCTGGTATAGGTATAGTCCGTGCGCACTCGGAAGCGATCGGTGATGGCCGCCGACGCGAATGCCTCGTAGCCCGACGTTTGGGCGTTGCCGATGTTGGTATTCGACGTGAACGTGGCGTTGGGCACTATCAGGTTGGTATTCTCGATATTGTAGCGCGTCAGCCCGAAGCGGAACCGGTCATAGAAAAGCGGCTGCTCGAAGCCGAAGTCATAGCCGATGCTTTCTTCCGGCAACAGATTGGGATTGCCGACGAAGTTGAACGCAGGGCGGAAGTCCGCGAACAATTGGCTCAAGGTCGGCGCCTTGAAGCCCGTGCCGATGCTGCCCTTGAGCTTGGTCTCGGTAAAGGGCACCAGCAAGGCCGGCGCGATGCGGTAGGTCGTGCGATTGCCGAAGGCCTCGTTGTCGTCGTAGCGGACGTTCGAGACGAGCAACAGGCGATCAGCGAGCTGATTCTGAAATTCGAGGTAGGCAGAGTTCATGCGGTTCTGCGCCAAAAGGGTCTGTTGTGTGGCTAGATTGTCGTTGTGGAGCCGTTCGATCTCCTGCAGCGCCCCCAAGATCATGATCTGTCCGGGCAACGCCTCGGCCACTCCGTGCCAGTCGAAGCGGGTGCGGTCGCCCCTGTTGATGCCGGGCGCCGCCGGATCGGGCGCCTTGTTCCAGTTCCAGGTGTCCGTGTAGTTGACGCCGAAGTAGTTGACGAACCTGCCGTCGAACAACGACCAGACCGCCTCGCCACGCTGATAGAATTGATGCACCGCCTGAATGCTCTGGATCGCGTTCGGCACCGCCGGGAAAACCGAGAAGTCGTCCCCGGTGAAATGCAGCGTCGCGTCGGTGAACCGACCGACCCAGTTGAGGACGAGGTTTTCCGCGAGGTTCGCGCCGAACTTGGCCGAGTAGGTCCAATTGTCCCACGAGTCGTTGATCCGCTGGCGGCCCGGCGGCAACAGCTCGAGCGGCGTCACCGGCGTGCTGGCGGTGCGAAAATGCGCGGCGGTGAAGGCATAGTTGCCCCGCTGGTCGCCGCCGCTGGCCCTGGCGATCTGGTTGAAGGTGCCGAACGAGCCGCCTTCGATCAGGCCGGTCGCCTTCGCAGGGCCTTCGCCCTTCTTCGTGATGATGGAGATCACGCCGCCGACGGCATCCGCGCCGTAGAGGCCGCTCTGCGGCCCGCGCAGCACCTCGATGCGCTCGATGTCGGCGGTGAGGAGCTGGCCGAAATCGAACGAGCGGTTGGGATTGCTGGGATCGCTGACATCGATGCCGTCGATGAGGACCTTGACCTGGTTCGAGTTGGTGCCGCGCATGAAGACCGAGGTTTGTCCGCCCGGCCCGCCGGTCTGCACGATATTCAGCCCGGGTACGTTGGCGAGCGCGTCGGGCACGGTGCGGCGCTGCTCGCGCTCGATGTCCGCGGCGGTGATGACCGTCACCGAGCTCGCGATGTCGCGCGACAAGGTCGGTATCGCCGTAGGGCTGTACACGACCTCGGCATTGGACTCGGGTGCGGCGACGCCGGCCGGGAGTGTTGCGGGCACCCTCCTGATTGGAGCCCCAGGCTGGCGCGGGCGCAAGCGCGGCCGGGAGACGACGACTTCCGGAAGCTCGAGGTCCGGCGAAGCCGATTGCTGCGCGCGCGCCGGCGGAGACCAGGGCGGCAGCATCAAGAGGGTCAGGACGGTGGAGGCAAGCGCGAGTGGGTGGGCGGCACGGCGCGCCGCAGCGGGAGGAGAGTGCATGGCACGAGACCTCGGGATGACGTCGGTGGCACGTCACCGCGAACGAAGTCTCCCCTTGCGCTCAAGCCGCGCTCGGTTCGGCTGCTGCCGGCACACCCCGTCCGACATGCTCGCGTGTGACCACGGCTGACGGCAGGTCTCCTGGCTCGCGGGTCGCTACCCTGCGCCGCCTTCCCGGGACCCGAGAGCCCAGTGGCATGATGGCGGAGGATTCGCCGCTGACAGTTGCGGGGGCAGCCGCAGATTTGGCGATCGCTCGCCGCACTGCGTTCCCTTTTGATCCCCGAAGGGAACCGTCGACGCCGACGCTAGGAACGGAGGAACGATGCTGTCAATCCCGCAGGCGGCGCGATGCGGGCGAAAGCGGAATAACGTGCCGCTGTGCTCGGCAAGACACGGTTGCGGGCTAGTGCCCCGAACCCGAAGTTCGCGCACATCGTGCGGCAGATGCGTTCGCGAACTTCGGGTTC
>JAKEET010000098.1 GCA_022616435.1 Gemmataceae bacterium | reverse complement strand
ACCCGACGAGCCGTATGCCTTAATTGGGCACGTACGGATCTGTGGGAGGCCCGGCGGGCAACCGCCGGGCCGACCCGGCCGTTCTACCTCGACCTGTTCGGGCTCAGCAGCAACGCGCTGTTCACGAAGTACCGCGCCTCGGCACGATCCGGAACGATGACTGAGCAGCCCGGCTGGTCGAGACTTCCGAGCAGATCGTCACGCCTTCTCCGCACTCGCCATGACGTTCGCCAGCGGCGCAGCCGCCGGCGCGGTCGGGGCAAGCTGCGGCGCTGCCGGTTCCACCGATGTGTCGCCGGGGTTCTTGAGAAGTGCCAACAGCGCGGCCTCGCCGCCCGAGCGCCGCCAGCGCGCCCACCACTCCAGGAAGCGCTGCCGTTCATACGGAAGCCGCGTCTCGTGGAACTGCAGCAGGCCCTCCAGACCTGGGCGGTAGCGTTTCCATTCGGCCGGCCCGAGCGCCCGCAGCCGGGCCGCCAGCGCCTCCAGCCGGCCGCGCGCCACGTAGCTGTCGTTGGCGTTGCCGAGCACCTCCTGCATCTCCTCCACGGCCGGGTAGAACTGCTCGCGAAAGGCGGGGGCGAAGCAGTCGGCGAACACTTCCATGGCGTAGCGCAGCCGCTTGCCGAAGATGCGGACCTGATGCAGGTGGGTGTCGTCTTCCAGGTTGCGGCCGGCGGCTTCGTCGAGCTGTTGGAGCAGGCCGGTGAGCAGGGGCCGGGCCAGGTCGAGCAGCGTGCGCAGGCCCGGTCGTGCGGCTTGTGGACGGCCGCCACGGTCTCGGCCACGAAGCGGTCCACGACGAACGGGTAATCTCTGCCGGCCTCGTCGAGCTGGCACTGGGCCGCCTCGCGCTTGGCGACGACGTAGCCGACCAGGCAATCGAGGCCGGCCCCGAGTTTCCGCCCCTGCTGGCGGCCCCATTGCGTCAGGCCGGCAAGGAACACGTCCCAGTCGCGGGCTTCGCCGGCGACGCGGCGGATGCCGCGCAGGTGTTTGCGCGCCGACTTGTACACCTTGGTGGGCAAACAGCACGCGAAGATGTCGAGGGCGGCCCGGGCCCGCCGCGTGCCGACGCGCAACTGATGGATGTGCTCCGGATCGTCGTCGGCTTCGTGCAGGGCCAGCGGTAGGTAATCGCGCACCACTTCCAGGCGCACCGTCAATACGTGCCGGGCCGCGTCAGCCACCGGCGTCGTCGCCTTCAATTCGGGAATCCATTTGCCGCCGGACAAGGCACAGGCCCCTTTCTCGTCCGTGTTCGGTTGTCGCCTTTCGCTCCGCGAAAGTCGCACTTTCGCGGAGCGAAAGGCGACAATGTCAGCAGGCGACGTGCAAGATGGCGTTGGTGTCCGCCGGGTTGTCCTTCAGCAACTGCACGGCCTCGGGCGTGGGACAGACCACCAGTTCCACCCCGCGCTTCTGGGCCTCGGCCTTGACGTCGTCCATGACAGGCAAATGGCCGAACATGCCGGTGCCGATGACCAGGCGTTTGCACTCCCACGGAATCTCTTCCTTCAGCGACAGGGGCGTGTGCCCGAACTGCTCCCGGAACTCCCGCGACGGCTTCTTGCGGCGGCGCCGGAGCTCGCCGCGGTCCAGGATGACGTCCTTCTTGTGCTTCGAGCCGTCGATCTTGACCGAGCCCACTTTGCACTTGCCCCATTTCATGAAAGATTCTCCTTGCGACGAATGGCCCAGAGATGTTGGTCCCTCACGCACGACGATCTTGGTCAGAACATGGACTGCCGAACCGCTTTTCGCCCCAACGCCGTCGGCAATTGTTTGAGGGTGAACCTGGAGAGTAGTTCCGGTTCAGAAAACATGTAAATATTGTGAAGGCATCGGCAGGCAAAGTCAACCACCATCAGTTTTTCGCGATGTTGCCCGGTCGATGACCGCGCCGTTGTGCCAGTTGGTTCCGTCGCACCGGGCTTGTCGGGGCCGGGCCGCTGACCGTCGAACGGGCGATGCAGCCGGGGTAAAGACCTGAAATCAACCTGCCGATGAAGCGGGAGGGTTTCGGACCGACGCAAAGCCCCATGTCGTTCGAGAGCATCTTCCATGGCACGGACGCACAAGTCCCAACCCCAGGCCGCGGCGATTCCCGTTCGTGCCGGCCGCATTTGCCTGGTCACGTCGCGCAGCGGCAAAGGCCTGGTCGTTCCCAAGGGCCGCCTGGAGTCCGGACGGACGGCGAAACAAATGGCCTTGCAGGAAGCGTGGGAAGAGGCGGGGCTGATCGGCATGCTGCGGCCGCAGCCGATCGGATCCTACCGATACATGAAGGCGGGGACGCGCTTCAAGGTGGTGATTTTTCTGATGGACGTGATCGCCGTGGCCAAGGACTGGCCGGAGTGCCGCCGGCGGTCGCGGCACTGGCTGCTCCCGGCCGACGCCGCGGCCCGGGTCCGCCAGCGCGGCCTCCGCAAGTTGTTGCGGCGGGTGCTGGCGGCGGAGGCAGTGCTGTCGCGGTCGGCCTAGCGCGCTTTCGTCCTACCTCTCATTCACCTGCAGCGTGAAATTGCCGAATCGGCCGCCACCGAATGTTGTGGCGACGATGCGGTATTCGCCGGCCTGCGTGCACATGAATTGGATGCGTGCGTTCAGGTTGTCGCCACCGTCGTCGTTTTCCGTCAAGTTCTTGCCCTCTGCGTCTTCCAGGCGGAGATAGGGATCGAGACCGCCCGGAGTTCTAAGCATGTCAATCTGGTACGTTTTCCCGGCAACCATGGCGATCGTGTAGACCTTGCAGGCCGATAGCAGCCGGGACCGGTCCTTGGGGTCGTTCGGGCCCAGGTTGCCCTGCACCGTGGCCTGGCCGTTGGCCAGCTCCACCTTGCCAATGGCGGGCGTCGGCGGCCCTTGCGGCTGGGCGCCGGGTTGCGGGAAGTTCGGCACAAATGCCTTGTCTTGAATCACGAAGGGCCGCTGATTCTTGGCCTGCTGAATCGCCTGGTTGACGGCGTTCACGGTCGAGCCCACGATGATGAAGATCCAGATCGGCACCCAGATGATGGCCAGGATGGACAGAACCAGCCCTGCGATGGCCATGCCCTTGCCGCTGCCGTACTTGCTGGCGGTCCCCAGGCCGATGCCGCTGAGGGTGGCGCCGACGATGCCCAGGATGATGGCGAGCACCCAGCCGACGCAAGGGATGAACACCGTCAAGAAGCCGACGATGCCCAGCACCATGCCGGCGATCGCCAGGCCGTTGGTGCCGCCGCGCGAGGCGCGAACGCGCGCAACATCGTCGTCGCGGTCGTCGTCGCGGTCGTCGTCGTACCTCCCGCCGTCCCGATCGGCGCGGGACGGCCGGTCGTCGTCCCAGTCGTCCCGGTCTTCGCGGTCGGCGCGGCGCGACGACTGCCGCGGCGGCGGTGGCGCTGGCGACGCGGAGGGCATGGCCGGCGGCGCTGCCGGCGCCGGCGGCGTCGCCTGGATGGCCTCGATCCCGCCCGCGGCCGCCGGAAGCATCATGACCGCCGTGCACTTGGGACATTTCACTTTGCGCCCGGCCAGGTTTTCGGGGGCCTTGATCGTGCCGCCGCAGCTCGGGCAGCTCACGGTGATGGGCATGGCGCGGACCTTTCTGATTCGGTAGTCGGCGTGGTGGCTTATGCACACGATTGTACCACGGCGCCGCCGCCGCTGCCGGCGGCGCTGCGAAGTTTCATGGGTCATTTGTATGGATTGTGCCGGACGAAAGGCGTGCGGGCAGCGTGTTTTCTGCGCCCGAAACCGCGCACCCCATATCTATCCTTCGTCCTTTTCGTTGGTGCGTCATTGGCGCGGCCGCCGCGCCGCGGTAGGATTCGGGCTGTCGCGGCGCCGGCGGCTGTCGCTACCGTACAGAGTCGTTGTCCAACCACCGTCGTGCCGAGCCATCATCTGCGAGACCTGTCGTCGGAGGTCCTCGATCGGGTCGAGGCGTCCGTGGCGCGCTTCGAGGCCGCCTGGCGCCAGGGGCAGCGCCCCGACCTCGCCGCCTTCTTGCCCCACGATGGGCCCGAGCGGCGGGCGCTCCTCCGGGAGCTGATCTACGTCGATCTGGAGCTGGCCCTGCAAGCCGGCGCAGCGCTGCGCGTGGAGGCCTTCCTCCAGCGTTTTCCGGAGTTGAACGCCGATCCGCCGGCGCTGATCGACCTGCTGGCCAGGGAGTATCGGTTTCGCAAGCCGCGCGAGCCTGAGCTGACGGTCGCGGAATATCAACGCCGTTTCCCGGCGCTGACGCGGCAGCTCGCGGCTCGCCTGGAGGCGGAGACGGCAACTATCGTCGGCGTCAAGCCGGCGTCGGCCGCGACCGGCGTGTCGGCCGCGACCGGCGCCGCGGCGCCGCCTGCGCGTTCGCTCGCCGAGGTTGTCCGCGAGCTCGGCGATGGGCCGGTTCTGCTCCCCGAGCAGCGCCGCGAATTGACCGGCAGCCTGACGGCGCAGCACGCCTCCGCCTCGACATTGCTTGCCGCCCTGACCCGGCGCGGCTGGCTCACCGCTTTTCAAGCCGACCTGCTGCTGCGCGGACGCGGCCGCGACCTCGTGCTCGGCCCCTACCTCGTCCTGGACCGCCTCGGCGAAGGCGGCATGGGCCAGGTGTTCAAAGCCAAGCATCAGGTGATGAAACGCCTCGTCGCCGTCAAGGTCATCCGCAAAGGCGTCCTGGCGTACGGCGAACAGGTGCAACGTTTCTACCGCGAGATCGAAGCGGTCGCCCGGCTGTCGCATCCGAATATCGTGCTGGCCCACGACGCCGGACTCGTCGGCGACATCCATTTCTTCGCGATGGAATACGTCGAAGGCATTGACCTGGCCAGGCGGTTGCGCGACGAAGGCCGGCTGACCGTGGACAAGGCGTGCGACTACGTTCGTCAAGCCGCGCTGGGATTGCAACACGCCCACGAGCGCGGCCTGGTGCATCGCGACATCAAGCCCAGCAACCTGCTTTTGTGCAAGGGCGAGAACGGCGCCGAGACCGTGAAGATTCTCGATTTGGGCCTGGCGCGCATCCATGAATCAAACAACCAGCGGCGACTGACGCAAGTCGGCGAAGTCATGGGCACGGCCGACTACATCGCTCCCGAGCAAGCGACCGACGCCAGCCAGGTGGACATCCGCGCCGACATCTACAGCCTCGGCTGCACGCTGTATCACCTGATCGCCGGCCAGCCGGTGTTCGTCGGCGGCTCGATGGTGGACAAGCTGCGACGGCATCAGCAGGACGAGCCGCGGCCGCTGGGCAAGATCCGGGCGCTGCCGGACGGCTTGGACGCCGTGTTGATGCGCATGCTCGCCAAGTTGCCGGTCGATCGCTTTCAGTCGCCGCGAGACGTGGCAGACGCGCTCGCGCCATTCTGTGCTCCAGCCACGGCGGTTCGGGCGGGCGTGCCGGCGATGGCGCCCGCGGCGATAACTTCCGAACAGGCGGCGTCCTTTTCCTGGAACCTGCCGGTTGTCGAGAAACGCGCGCGCCGCCGCCGGCTCGTCTGGGCCGGCGGCGGCGTCCTGGCGGCGCTGACGCTCGGGGCGTTGTTCTTGGTATTCCGGTCGTCGGACCTCAACAAGGTTGAGCAGGACGAGCCCGCGCTCGCCACGAACTCGATCGGCATGAAGCTGGCGCGGATCCCGGCCGGCGCCTTCGTCATGGGCTGTCCGCCGCACGAACCAGGTTGGCGAGCGCCCGAGGGGCCGCCGCACGAGGTGACCATCACGCGGCCGTTTTACATGGGGGTCTTCGAGGTCACGCAGGAGCAATACGAGAAGGTGGTCGGCGTCAATCCGTCCCACTTCAATGCGGCCAACGGCGGCGGCCCTTCGCACCCCGTCGAGAACATCAACTTCGAACAGGCGGTTCAGTTCTGCCATCGCCTGTCGGAGCTCCCCGAGGAGAAGGCCGCCGGGCGGCGCTATCGCTTGCCCACCAGTGCCGAGTGGGAGTACGCTTGCCGCGCGGGCACCACGACCAGGTACTTCTTCGGCGACGAACCCAAGGACGTCGACGCCTACAGCTGGACCAAGTCCAATGCCGAAGACAAGACGCATCCCGTCGGCGGCTTGAAAGCCAATCCGTGGGGCCTGTTCGACATGTGCGGCAACGTCCACGAATTCTGCAGCGATTGGTTCGAGCCCACCGATAACTACTACCAACACGACTCGCCGCGCGATGATCCGCTCGGACCCGCCCATGGGACGCAGCGCCTGGTGCGGGGCGGATCGTTCCTCAGCGGGGCGGAGAGCAACCGGTCGGCAGCGGTCATTCCGGTTCAAGTGCCCAACAACCTGCAATCCGGGTTCCGCGTCGTTTGCGAGATGGGCGCCGGCGCGGTGCCCTTCGATTCCAAATACCTCGACGACCTGGATCCAGAAAAACTGCCGCCGGAGCACCGCAACGGCGCCCCGAAATATCTTGCCTGGGTCGTGGCGCCGGACACGCTGCGACCCCTGACGACGCGCTCCAAGCCGGTCGACATGGCAACCGGCGCCACGTCGGTCGCCTTCTCCCCGGATGGCCGTTATCTCTTGTGGGGCATGGTCAACCAGGGCGGACTGATCCTCTGGGACGTAGCGTCCAATCGCGTGGCTCGGTCCATCGCCGGGCAGGGGTTCCCGACGACGTTTTCGCCCGACGGCAGGACTGTGGCCGTCACCGACCTCAAGCGGGGCTGCTTCAGCCTTTGGGACCTTCACCACGACCTTGTCTACCGCCGCCTCGAGGACCAGAAGGCCGCCGAATCCTGGGATACCGCCTTTTCCCCGGATGGCCGATGGCTATTATCGGCTCATCTGGACACGCCAAACGGCGCTCGGCTTTGGAACGTGCAAACCGGCCGAGTCGCGCGTTTCTTCCCCACGCTCGGTTCTGTCCGCGGCGTAGCCTTCTCCCCTGACGGCAAGTTCGCCCTGACCAGTCCAGGCTCACGCGATAAACCGCCGCTGGGCCTCATGAAACTGTGGCGCGTCGAAACCGGCGAGGAGCTTGGCCACTTTGACGTGCCGCTTCCTTCTCGGGGCTGCCTCCCGTGCTTCTCCCCCGACGGCAAACGCGTCGCCTGCGGCACGGGGGACGGCCGCATCCGTATCTGGAACCTGGCGAAACCCCAAGACATGATCGAGCTGCGCGATCCTGCTGCCGCTCCTGCCGCCGACGCCAACGTCTATAACGTCGCCTTCCTGCCCGATGGCAACCGGTTGGCCTCCGCGAACGCCAGCGGCCGGGTCATTCTGTGGGACCTCCGCGGCGGCCAATCCGAGCTGCTCGCCGACATAAGCAGCAGCGGCTACCTGGACCTGAGCCCCGATGGCCGCTATCTCGCCTCCCCTGACAGCCGACTCGGCCCGCCGCGGGTGTTTATTCTGCGTTTGCCGCGGGACTAAGAGACTCTAAACGATCAGGAAGGCAGGAAACAGCAAGAGGAAGTTGCACTCCAATTCCTGCGTTGCTGCCCTGCTCATTTCATTCTTCTCGGCGCCTAACGGATTCGCTGCACCACGTTGCCCTGGGCGTCGGTGACGTACACGGAAGTGACGCCAATCGTGTTGCGGATGCGGTTGCCGTACGCCGCCGCGGCGTCCTGGGTCGAGCGCACGCCGAGGCGCTGGGTGGCGCCGTTGCGGACGACGTACACCGAATACGGCCCCGTGCTCGGCGCCGGCTCGGGCGCGGAAGTTGTCGGGTCCGGTATGACGGGGGCTGTCGTCACGGGAGGAGGCGCCACCGGCCGGCGCGGCGTATTGGCGGCGCCGATCTTGTTCAGCCAGTTCTGCATCGCTTCGCGCGCCGCGGCCGCCTTGGTCTGATTTGCGACCACGACGCCGTACGCATAGACCGCCGCCTGGCATTCCTGCTCGACCTTGTCGGCGGCATCCAAGGCGCGTTTGCGGGCCTGGGCGAAGTCCTTGCGCATGCGCTCGGCGCCGTCATACGCCTCGCGGAACTTGATCACCGCCAGGTTTCCGTGGTCGTCGTAGTAGCGGTAGTAGGACGTCCCCTCGTACGGATTGATGAGGCCGATGCGCGGACCGTACTTGGCGTTCCACTTCTCGCGAAGTTGATCGATCTCTTGATCCAACGCGCTCTTGTTCCGCAAGCTGATGACATTGTTGCTGTATTCCGCGTCCAATTCGCCGGGGCGCGGCCCGCGATGCTGGCCGCGCGCCGGGCCGACCGCCAGCGCACCAGATAGGATCACGGCAACCAACAGAAGGTAGCGTTGCATGTTGAGTCTCCTTGTTTGGATGATTCTTTGAGCATCGATTGCGGGGTTTGGTCGCATTTCGCGAACGGGTCTTTCATTCTCCAGGCAACGGCAGGAGCTTGTCGAGTGGCGCCGGCACTGCCGGCAGACGCGGCCGTGACGGGGCGGCGAGACTTTCCTGAGCTCCGGGCGAGACGCGCAGTTGAAAGGCGCCCGTGGCCCCGCCTCGGAACGACGTGGCAATCAGACGGTAATTGCCCGCTCGCGGCGGGGTCAGGGTGACGCGCGAGTTCAGGCCCTCGCCGCCGTCGTCATCGGCGGCGACCTCGTTGCCGTCCTCATCCTCGACGCGTAGGTACGTGTCGAAGGCCGTGCTCGTGAGGTCGATCGTCAACGTCTGCCCGGCGGGGAGCCGGACCGTCCGCGCCTTGCTGTAGCTCTGCTTGCGAACTCGGTCATAGGGGTCTGTGCTTCGCAGAACGTCGGCAGCGAACACCAGATCTCCGGCGTTTTGCTGGAACACCTGCCAGGTCCACGACGCCTTGCTGCTCGCAGCGCCGCCGGTCATGCTCCTTCCGGCCAGCGTGCCCACGTAGACGCAGTCGCCTGAAAAGAATCGCATCGTCACCTCTGGCCCGTTCGAGGTTGACTCGAGTGGGACGTAAGAAATCACCGCACCGCTTCATTCACCTGTTGCAGTTCCATGTCACGGCCGCCCGCGTAACCTTTGCGATTCGTTCGCAGGACCAGCCGGTCGCCCCGGTCCTCAATGGTGTAACGCACGACGTGGGAAGGATTGAATCGTGCCTTTTCCGGATAACCAACAACGAGCTGGCCCTTGTGGTTGAAGACGTGTCCGTGGCACAGCGAGCCTCCCTTTTTCCACACGCCGACCTGACCGTCCGGATAGCCGATGAAGACAAAGCGGCCTTCATCACCCTTGATGCTCCACGAGGTATTGGCCAGCGATGCGCCGATGTCGCGTTTCCACGTCGCGGCCTCGGGCGGGGGACTGACCGACGGCGTCGGCGTGGACGATGGTGATTTGCTTTTAGCCTTCGGGTCTGCGTCCGCGGGAGGATTGTAGGGCTTCAGCTTCAACAGGTCGGACCGTTCGGCCGGATCGCGAGCCAGCGTCGGCCGACGGGCGCCCGGCGGGCCGTTCCAGGTCGCGTATCGGCCGGGAAACGAGTTCATCTGTTCGTAGAACTGCTCGGCCTTTTGGTAGTCGGTGGTGGCGAGGCGCAGCTCCGTGATTTCCGGTCCGCGCTTGCCGTTCGTCATCGAATAAACGCGGACGATGAACTCCGGCTTCGACGCGCCGCCGCCGGGTTTCTTGAGCGGCGCTGGTACGTCCGCCTGGGGCATGACGGGCCTGCGTGGCGCCGACACCAGCCGCTTCCGCGTTTCCGGCACCACCTCGACACGATCGTAGATCTTCTTGCCGTCGAGGCCTTCGATTTTTCGCAACTTGGCGGCGTCCTCCTCGGCCTTCTTCGGATCGGCAAACCATTCATAGGCGATCTCGGTGTTGCCGACATAGCCGTGGACGGCGGCGCCTTTGATGACCTCATAGCGCTCTTCAGGCGGCGCCGTCTGCGCCCGGACAGCGACGGTGGTTGTACCCAGGACGAACAGGCACACCGCCAGACTGACGGATCGTGGTCGCAAGAATCTCGACATGGACGTTCTCCTTTCGGCAGATGAACAGGGCTTGCAGGCTTCGCTCGCCGCTTCCGGCGAACCCAGCGCTATTCCCACGCGTAACCGAACGCGATCCCAAGCTTGTAGGCGGTCTCGCCGTCGCCCGAGCCAAGGAAAATCTTGACGGGGGCGAGGATGATGCTGCCCGGTACATCGACCGTCTTCGTTAGGGTCTCGATGGTGTCATCAAGGTCGAACGGGGGCGTGTCCGACTCCGAGCCGCCGAAGCTGATTTGCAGTCGTTGATTTGGCTGCAGGTTCTCGATGCGCGCCAGGTGCTTGAACTCGCCGTCGCGGTAGCTCCTCTGGATAAAGCGATAGACTCCGTTGACGGTGAGGTCCATTTGCCACTCGCCCGTCTCGTTGAGGACCGGGACATGCCCGATGAAGCCGGCGGTGTCGATTGTCAACTCGTTGCCGCTCAAGGCGATGTTGACGGCGATGCCGATGGGTGCGCCGGCCTCATCGACGGTCCGAACCGCGTAGCTGATCGGATCGCCGTCGGCGTCGCTGGCATTGAGCGTCACGGTCAAAATGTCGGCATCGGTCATGGTCTGGTCGGCGATAGGTTCGAAGACCGGAGCGTGATTGGCGGCGACCACGGTCAGTTGAAACGTCTGCGACGCCGTCGCGACGCCGTCGCTGGCGCTGACCTCGATCACCAGTGACCCGGTGACATCCGCGTCAATCCTCAGCTCATTCCCGTGGATGTTCAAGCTGGCGCTGGGGGCGTCGGCTGGCCAAATCTGATGGATGGCACGGGCCGTGTAGGTGATCGCGTCGCCGTCGAAATCCGTGGCGATGAGCGGCACCACAGCGGTGTCTCCAGTGCTGATCGACTGGTCGGCAATCGCTTCGAGCACCGGCGCCTGATTCGGAGCGCGATGCACAGTGACGGCGAACGAACGAACCGCCGTCGCCCGGCCGTCGGAGACGGAGACTTCCACGGTAAACGTACCCAGGTAGCCGTCGCTGGGGTCAACGGTGAGTTGCAAAACATCGATCGTCCGCGGACTGGTCATGAAGGGTATGGCGTGCAAGTGGACGTCGGCCGGCAAAGCCGCGGGGGGCGGGGCCTGCCACAGAAGACGTGGGTTCAAGTGATAGCCGACATCGAGCCTGGCCACCACGGCATCGCGCTGGCGGGTTCGGGCCAGCGTGCCGCGCCATTGCCGCAGCTCGCCGTTGGGAAGGATGCCGTAGGTTTGACCGCCGGCGCCGTGCATCCAGCGCGCCCGCAGCGGCTGGGCGCCGCGCGGCGTTCGCGCCGGCCTCGTTAAGCCGAGCCTTTCGTCGAGCTCATACGCCGCGGTCCCCGGCGCACCGACTTCGACCGAGAGCGAGTCGCCATTGGCGTCAAAGGCTACCATGGTCGCCGTCACCGCATCCTCGCGGCTGGTCATGCTCAGATCGGCGACCGGCGTGAGAATGGGGGCCGTGAACTGCGCCGCCATGAGCTGCCGTGACTCCAGCCCCTCAACTTCCAGCTTCCGCGTAGCCGGCTTGCGCCGCGACGTGCCGTGGACCGCGGTCTTGAAGAGCTTCTTGGACAGCGACTGAAAGAATCGGCCGAACATGGTGAACTCCCTGTGGCGTTGAAGCGGGTCTGCTGAGTACATGAGAAACGGACCCCACTTTCCGACATGGTTTCTTGTGCGCGGAATGACTTGACGCAAGATTCGTTAGATAAATAAGTTATGACCTAACGGTTCTTGCTGTTAAATCCGGGACTGGTGCTCAGGGCTTGGGGGTGTGTGTAAAACTCGCGGGCGCAATGCAATCCATTCCTGGGTCGGCTGCCAGAATGGCAGTCGAGCGATGTGCTTGTAGGGCAGCAAACCTCTGGTATGCTGGCTCACGAAACTCGAGGCTCGCCATGCAACCCGACCCGCCTTTCACCGAACTGATGCGCCAACTTCGTGCCGGCGACGCCACCGCCGCCGAACGCATCTTCCGCGGCTACGCGCGGCGGCTGATTGGCCTGGCCCGGAGCCGCTTGTCGGAGAACGTACGGGCCAAGACCGACCCCGAAGACGTGGTCCAGTCCGTCTTCCGCAGCTTTTTCACCCGGCAGGCCGACGGCCAGTTCGAGCTGGCGACATGGAACGATCTCTGGAGCCTGCTGGCGACCATCACGCTTCGCAAGTGCGGGCACAAGGGTCGAGCACTACCGGGCTGCGTGCCGGGACGTGGGCCGCGAGGCGAGGCCGGCGCCGCTCAGCGATGAATCGGTTTCCAGCTTCGCCCTGATTGCCCGCGATCCGTCACCGGCCGAGGCGGCCATGATGATCGAGACGGTTGAGCGGCTCACCGGAGCGCTGGACCCGCGCGACCGCCGCGTCCTTGAGCTGCGCATGCACGGGGCCAGTGTCACGCAGATCAGCGCTGACCTGCAATGCACCGAGCGAACCGTCGAGCGGGCCCTGGAGCGGATTCGCCGGAAGCTGGAGAAGGCGGAAGACTTGTGGTAGCCGTTGATCCGCAAGGTGTTGTCGCGAGCGCCCGGAGACGCTCGCCTTGGATGCTTGCCGTCCGAGCTGCCAAGTTGCCACGCTTGCCACTCATGATTTCGACAATGCACTACGCGCCGGCTTCGGGCACCGGCGTGGACTGACCACAACGCGGGCACTTGACGTTCTTGCCCGCCAGGCTGGCCCTGGCCCTGAGCTTCTTCGCGCAGCCGGAACAGGCGAAGAACACCTGCGGCACGGCGGGCGCGGGCGGCGGATCCAGGGTCGGCGCCGGGGCGGCGGCATTGCGGGCGCGTCGTCCACGCACGACGGCCAGGGTCAGTCCCACGGCCAGCGCGACCGCCAGCGCCACGGCCACCCACAACTTCACGTCATCATCGGTCGCGCCGGAATCGGGAAGAATCAACGAGTCGGCGCGGATGCGTACGTCCGTGACCCGCACGTCCAATGCAGCCTCTGGGCTGTTGCCGGTGGACGCGGTGAGCCGGACGTCCTCGAGCATGTCGGCGCTGAACGGATACGAGCGCAGCAGGGCGAATGGTTGGTCCGGATGGTCTGGGTGGTCGCTCGCATAGTACCAGACCGCGTCACCCTTGCGGACCATGCGCAGCGCCGCCTTCTTCGAGAAGGAAGGGAATTCCTGGTAGTCGCGGTCGTTGGCGCCGTTGTCCTCGTTCCAGCGTGAAACCCAGGCGGTGAATTGCGTGCCGCCGAGCTTTTCGACGCGGCGCGACAGCATGGTCACGACGTTTCGGCCACGATCCGCGCCGGCGTCCAGCGAGAACCGCGTCTGCGGAATCCCCGCATGGTCCGGGGCCGGTTCCTGCAGGATCTCGAAGTGGACCGTGATCTCGAAATCGCCGCGGACGCCGATGGGGACGATGATTCCGGTATCGGGGCGCTCGCCGGAGAATCCGGGCTCGCCCGCGTAGCCGGCCGGCAAGCTGATGCGGACCCCATCCGATTCAAACCGAACACATGCGTCCGCGTCCGGCCCGGTGCGTTCGACGATCGGCAAGCCGTCCGCGCCGGCCTTGAACGATTGATAGAACTCCTGCATGGTGTCCTGCGTCGTCGTGGTCGGCGTCCCCCTTGCGCCGCCCCACCACAGGCCGGTGCCGAGACCCGCGGCGGTCAGCACCACGCAAGCCGCCAGCAAGCCCACGCGCCGCCAGCGCGCCAGGAAGTCGCGGATGGCGCGCGGCATGACCGAACCGAGCGGCGCGGCCGGCAAATGCGGGGCATGCGTCGTCGCCGGCTCGCGCAGATGGGCCAGGTAGCCTTCCAGCAGGGCGGCGACCTCGGCGGCGCTCTGGAAACGCTCCGCCGGGTTCTTGGCCATGAGCCGCGCCACCAGCGCTTCCAGCCACACCGGTACGTTGGGGTTGAGCGATCGAATCGGCGCCGGCGCCTGGTCGCTGACGTGGCGGAGCACGGCCACGGTGGACGAGCCCGGAAACGGCGGGCAGCCGGTGCACATCGCATACAGCACGCTGCCGAGGCTGAACAGGTCGGCGCGGTGATCGACCGTCTCGCCGCGGGCTTGCTCGGGGGCCATGTATTCCGGCGTGCCGTGGACCGCGCCTTGCTGCGTGAGCTGTACGTCGGCATCGACCATCCGGGCCAGGCCGAAGTCGGTGATGCGGACGCGGGCCAGGCCGTTCTCGAGCAAGATGTTGGCCGGCTTGATGTCGCGGTGGATGAGGCCTTGCGCGTGCGCCGCGGCCAGCCCCGACGCCGTCTGCAAGCCGATGCGGACAATCTCGATCGGCTCCAGCGGCCCGGTGCGATCGAGGCGGTCCTGCAACGACTCACCGGCGACATACTGCATCACCAGGTACGGCAGACCGCCCGCGTCATCGACCACGCCGTGCACGGTGAGAATGTGGTCATGGCACACGGCGGCGGCGGCCTGGGCTTCGCGCTGGAAACGCCGCCGGGCATTCGGGCTGCCGGCCACGGCGGCGGCCATAACCTTGATCGCCACCAACCGGTGCAACGCGGGATCGAAGGCCTTGAGCACCACGCCCATGCCCCCCTGGCCGATCACTTCCAGGATCTCGTAGGCCCCGAGCGTACCCAGGATGTCGGTCCGCGCGCTGGACTGCAGGAAATACAGGTCCGGCGCCCCTCCGGCCCGCAGCGGCGATTTCGTTTCGTGCAGCCGTTTCATCACCTGGATCAACGTGGCGTCCGCGGGCGCCGCCGTCGGATCGCCGGACGCGCGGGCCAGGCGCAGCAGCGGATCGGCGCCGGCGTGGCCGTCATCGACGTCATCGAGACGCTCCTGGCACACCGGGCACGAATCGAGATGACGCTCGTAGCGCTGGCGCTCCTCCGGCGTCGGCTCGCCTGCCAGCAGCGTCTGCCATTGCGTCAGCGCAGGGCAATCGAGCGGCTCGGCCATGGTCTCACCCCACGTAGACGAAGCGGCCCGCTTCGTCGTTGATTCGCGTCATTCACGGCGAAGCGAGCCGCTTCGCCTACGGAAGAGTTACATCTCCTCGGCCGATCGAACCAGGGCCCGCAGCCGGCTGAGAATCCGGCTGCGGGCAAGATAGACGGCGCCCACGCTCATCCCCAGCTCGGCGGCGACCTCTTTGCCGCGGCGGCCTTCCACCGCGGTCATCCAGAATGCTTGCCAGGTCGCGTCATTCACGGTGCGACGCACTTCGCCGCAAGCCCACGCGAACAGACGCCGCTCCCATTCCTCGTCCCATTGCCGTTCGTCGGGCGCCGGCGCCGGCCGTTGCTCGAGCAACTCCTGGGTCACGGTGTCGCCGCTGCCGGTCACCCGGTGTCCCTGGGCCAGCCGCCAGTTCAGCAGGCGGCGGCGGACCACGGTGAACAACCAGTTGCGAAAGGCGCCCTTGGCCGAATCATACTCGAACCGGCCCATGGCGCCGGCGACAGCGCCGAGCGCCTCCTGCGACAGGTCGGCGGCATCGGCGTCCTGGAGGCCCTGCTTGCGGAGGTAGCCGTACACCAGAGGGGTGTACAAATCCACGAACTCACGCCACGCCGCGCCGTCCTCAGGGTCCCGGAGGCGCACGAGCAAACTCGCACGTGTGGGCGGGATGTCGGCCATCGTGGTGTCGGGCGCCTCCCATCCGGCAGTACAGGCGGTCGTGGCAAACCTGTCGCAAGTCCTGGATTTTCTATCGGGACGCCGGCGCGGAGGGCTCGGATGCGCCACGAGTGTGAAGGACGTGTGATTATCTGATGAGTTTTCATCGAGGGCGGTTGGCGAAGGGCGGCCACGACATAAGCTGCCTTTCCTTATTATCAAGTCCCTGGACTCGAACCTGCCGCTCGCTCAATCAAGGAGAAACCGATATGCGCCGCAACGTGGGAATGGTGATGACGGTCGCACTCGCCTGCTGCCTCAGTGCTGGCTGTTCGTCGCAATCGTCCAAGGGGGACAGCGTCAAGCTGCAAGGATCCGGGGCGAGCTTTCCGGCGCCGCTGTACTACAAGTGGTTCAAGGATTACAAGGCCGGCAACAAGAACATATCCGTCGATTACCAATCGGTCGGCAGCGGCGCCGGCGTGAAGAACTTCATCGACGGCACGGTGGACTTCGGCGCCAGCGATGCCGCGATGAACGCCAAGGAGATCGCCCAGGTGGACAAGGGCGTTGTCCTGCTGCCCATGACTGCGGGAACCATCGTGCTGGCGTACAACCTCGAAGGCGTCAAGGACCTGAAGCTGTCGCGTGACGCCTATGCCGGCATCTTCCTGGGCAAGGTCACCAAGTGGAACGACGAGGCCATCAAGAAGACGAATCCCGGCGTGAACTTGCCGGACAAGAACATCAACGTGATCGTCCGCTCCGACAGCAGCGGCACGACCTACGTGTTCACCAAGCACCTGAGCGCCATCAACAAGGACTTCGCCCAGAGCCCCGGCACCAACAAGCTGCCGAGCTGGCCGGTCGGCACCAAGTCCAAGGGAAACGAAGGGGTGACCGGCAGCCTGAGCAAGACGCCGGGCTCGATCGGCTACATCGAGTACAGCTTCTCGAAGAACTTGAGTGTGGCGGCGCTCGAGAACAAGGCCGGCGAGTTCGTGAAGGCGAGCACCGCCTCGGCGCAGTCGGCGCTCGATGCGGTCGAGATGCCCACCGACCTCGTCGCCTGGCTGCCCGATCCGGACGGGAAGGAGTCGTATCCCATCGTCACGTACACCTGGCTGTGCTGCTACAAGAAGTACGAAAAGAAGAAAGCCGACGCCCTCAAGGACGTGATCAACTACTGCCTGACCAAGGGGCAGGAATCGAGCGAAGCCCTGGGCTATGTGCCGCTATCGGACAAGGTGGTGGCGAAGGTTCAGGAAGCGGCCAAGCAGATCACGGCCGAGGACGCTAAGAAGGCGAGCCTGCCGGTGGAAGGCCGGTATTCGTTGCTGCGGACACCGGTGGTCGCGGGGGCTGAGGCCGCTCCGCACGTGCGTCGATTGGAGTCGGCCCACTGAACATCCGCCCGGCAGTCCGCCACGCCCAAGCGGACTTCCGCGGACCGCTTCGCTTCGCACCCTAGAGGCTCCGGATGTCCACCGTTGAAGAACCGGTCTCGGCCCGGCCGCCCACGGCGGGCGAGTACGCCGCCAACGGCGCGTTTCGCTGGTCTTGCTACGGTTTCGGCGCTCTCGTGGTGGTGCTGCTGGCCTACATCGTCCTTGAGATTTTCCGGCTCGGTTGGCCCGCCATGCAGGAGCGCGGCCTGGCTTTCGTTGTCGGCACGGTGTGGGATCCCAACCGCAACGAGTTCGGCATCCTCCCGGAAATCTGGGGCACTCTCTACAGCTCGCTCCTGGGCATCTTGATCGGCTCCGTCCTGGGGGTCGCGGTCGCCATCTTCCTCGCGGAAGGCTTCGTCGCCGCCGGAGTGTTCTGGGTGCTGTCGCGCTTCGGCCTCCAGTACACGCGCTTGTGGTCCCATTTTCCTGAACAGGTCGAGACCTTCGTCAAGACGCTGATCCAATTGCTCGCGGCGATCCCCAGCGTCGTCTACGGCCTGTGGGGCATCTTTGTCGTCATCCCGGCGATCCGCCCGATGTGCAACTGGATTCACGAAGGCTTGAGCGGCATTCCCTTCTTCAGCACCGCCCTGAGCGGGCCGGGCATCCTGCCCGCGGCCATCGTCCTGGCGATCATGGTGTTGCCGATCATCACGTCGATCAGCTACGAAGCCCTGGTCGCGGTGCCCCCCAAGATCCGCGAAGCGTCGTTCGGCCTGGGCGCGACGCGCTGGGAAACGATCCTGGGGGTGCTGTTGCCGACGGCAGCGCCCGGCATCTTCGGCGCCATCCTCCTGGCCTTCGGCCGCGCCCTCGGCGAAACGATGGCCCTGGCGATGCTGGTCGGCAACTCCAACACCCTAAGCCTGTCGTTGTTCTCGCCGGCCAACACCATCGCGGCCCTGCTGGCCAACAATTTTGGCGAAGCCGGTGACCGCGAGGTCAGCTTGCTCATGTACGCAGCCTTGGTCCTGTTGATCATCACGCTGGTGGTGAACATCCTGGGCAGCCTGGTGCTGCAAAAGCTGGTCGTGAAGGAGGGCAAACGCTGATGGCCACCGCGCCCCCCCCCGACGCCGGCCAAGTGCCCGATCCGTTTGAAGGCATCGACCTCGCCGACCTGGAGAAGTCGCTGTTCCGGCCGCGCAATCTGTTCGGCGGCATCCTCACCACCCTGATGTTCGTGTTCACGATCGTCGCGCTGTATCCGCTGTTTTCCGTGCTCATGACCGTCATCGTCCGCGGCGGCCGGGAAATCAGCATGGCCCTGTTCACCGAGCTGCCCCCCGCCGCGTTCGAGGAAGGCGGCGGCATCGGCAACGCCATCGTCGGCACCTTGATCATGGTCGGCCTGGCGTCGCTGATCAGCGTGCCCGTCGGCATCTTTGCGGGCATCTTCCTCGCCGAGGTCGGGCCCGAGAGCAGGTTGGCGACATTCGTGCGCTTCTCCGCCAAGGTGCTGACCGGCTTCCCGTCGGTGCTGGCCGGCGTATTCGCCTATGGGGCCGTGGTCCTGCTCACCGGCGGCTTCTCCGCAGTCGCCGGCGCCATCGCCCTGTCGATCCTCATAATTCCCATGGTGCTCCTGACGTCGGAGGAAGCCATCCGCATGGTCCCGTCGCGGATGCGCGAAGCCGCCATCGGCATGGGTTGCACGCAAGCGCAGGTGGTCCGCAGCGTTCTGTTGCCGACGGCGTTCCCGGGCATCCTCACCGGCATCATGCTCGCCGTCGCCCGCGCCGCCGGCGAGACGGCGCCGCTCTTGTTCACCGCTCTGTTCAGCAACAACTTTGTCGGCTACACCTCGCTGCTCCCGGTCGTCGTCGCGCTCGTCGCCATGTGCGTCTTGATGGCGATGTCGGCGCTGTTGCCGTGGCAGCCCAGGTTGCGCATGCTGCTCAATCTCGGCGTGGTCGCCGCCGCCGTGGCCGGCGCGTACTTCTTCGTCGCCGCCTTCGAGTTCATGGAGCCGACGGCGTCGCTGGCCGTCTTGATCTACAACTTCTCCGCTTCGCCGTTCGAGAATCAGGTCCGCATGGCCTGGGCCGCCGCCCTGGTCCTGGTCGTGGTGGTCCTGATCACCAATGTCGTTGCCCAGGGGCTGTCCCCCAAACAGGTTCGACGTTAGGAGTGTCTGCACATGAGCGACATCCACAATCCCGACGCCCACATCAGCGCTGGACATCCCAAGTCCAGCCCCGACCAGATCCGCGCCGGCCACCCCAAATCCGGCCCCGCCAATGGCGATGTGATCATCGACTGCAACCTGCACGAGCTGTACTACGGCCAGTTCAAGGCCGTCCGCGACACCCACATTCCCATTCGCAAGAACAAGATCACCGCCTTCATCGGCCCTTCGGGCTGCGGCAAGAGCACCGTGCTCCGCTGTCTCAATCGCATGAACGACCTGGTGCGCGGCTTCCGCTTCGATGGGCACGTGCACTTCCAGGGACGCAACATCTACGATCGGTCGATCGACCCGGTTGCCGTCCGCCGCCACATCGGCATGGTCTTCCAGCAGCCGAATCCGTTCAACATGAGCATCTACAACAACGTGGCGTTCGGACTGCGCCTGAACGGCTATAAAGGGAGCATTGCCGAGCGCGTGGAACAGGCCTTGCGCCGCGCCGCGCTGTGGGATGAAGTCAAGGACAAGCTGAAGCAAAACGGCCTGTCGCTGTCCGGCGGGCAGCAGCAGCGGCTGTGCATCGCCCGGGCCGTCGCCACGGAACCGAAGGTGCTGCTGATGGACGAGCCGTGCTCCGCGCTCGATCCGATTGCCACGCGCCGGATCGAGGAGCTGATGACGGAGCTCAAGCAACGCTTCACCATCGCCATCGTGACGCACAACCTTCAGCAGGCGCAGCGCGTCGCCGACGAGACCGGTTTCCTCTACGTCGACACGACCCAGGGCGGCCGCACCGGGTACCTCGTCGAATACGGCAGCAGCCAGCAAATCTTCCAGGATCCCAGAGAAGAGCCGACCAAGCAGTACATCCGCGGCGAGTTCAGCTAATACGGCACCCAGCCCCCCTGCGGACGACCGACGTGGTTTTCGCAGCAACATGATTCCGCAATTTACTGGAATGGCGCCTCACTGCAGGCCAAAATGACTACGAAGGCCTGGGCTACGTGCCCTGCCGCCCAGCGTGGCGCAACGCGCTTGCAGGAGATTCGCAAGATTCAGTGACCGATTGCCTCCGCCTCTTCGAAACGGAACCAAAACGAGGAGTTCGAACATGACCGCGACGATCGCCAAAACACCCACGCGTACGCCGGACGTCGATCCAGCCCTCGAACGCCGACTGGAGCGGCTCGGCTTGACGGGCCAGGAAGACCAGTGGGCCGACCGTTACCTGCTCTGCAACCACCTGGTGGATCCGCCGACCGCGAAGACGCGGCAGAAGTTCGAGGCCACCAGCCGGTTCATCCGCGACCTGGTGGCGCACCGCTGGGTCAAGACCCGCCGCGCCCGCGAGCATACCGATCCCAAACGGATTCACTATATGTCGATGGAGTTCCTGCTGGGGCGGACCCTGCGGAACAACATGATGAACCTGGCCGCGGAACCCGTCGTGCTGCGGGCCATGCAGCACGAAGGCTGGGACCTGAACCAGCTGATCGAGGAAGAGCCGGACGCGGGCCTGGGCAACGGCGGCCTCGGACGCCTGGCCGCGTGCTTCATCGACTCGCTGGCGACGCTGCAATACCCCGCCATCGGCTACGGCCTGCGCTACGAATACGGCATCTTCCGGCAGACGATCCGCGACGGCTATCAGGTCGAGCAGCCGGACAACTGGCTGCGGCACATCGATCCTTGGGAAGTCGTGCGGCCCGGCAAGGTCTACGTGGTGCCCTTGAACGCCAGCTTCGAGCTGCACGGCTCGGCGCTGAGGATCACCCGCAGCCGGCCCTCCAGTCTGCTCGGCATTGCCTACGACCGGCCCGTGGTGGGCTATGGCGCCAAGTGCATCAATACCTTGCGGCTCTGGGCCGCGGCGGCCCCGGAATCGTTCGACTTCGCCGAGTTCTCTCAAGGCGACTTTGCGGGGGCGGTGATCGAGAACGTCGCCGCCGAGTCGCTCACCCGCGTGCTCTACCCCGACGATTCCACCGAGGCCGGCCGGGCCTTGCGGTTCCTGCAACAGTATTTCATGGTGAGCTGCTCGCTGCAGGACATCATCGCCCGCTTCCGCAAGAACGACGGCGATAAGTGGTCGTTGCTGCCCGACCGCGTGGCGATTCAGATGAACGACACGCATCCCGCGCTGTCCGTGGCCGAATTGATGCGCATCTTGCTGGACCAGGCGAAGCTGCCCTGGGACCAAGCGTGGGACCTCACCCAGCGCACCCTCGCGTACACCAATCACACGCTGCTCCCCGAGGCCCTGGAGAAGTGGCCCATCGGCTTCTTCGAGGCGCTGATTCCGCGGCACCTGGAGATCATCTACGAGATCAACCGCCGCTTCCTCGGCGACGTCCATGGCCGGTTTCCCGGCGACGAGGGCCGCTTGCAGCGCATGAGCCTGATCGAGGAAAGGCCGGTGCGCCGGGTCCGCATGGCCAACCTGGCGGTCGTCGGCTCGCACAGCACCAACGGGGTGGCCGCCATTCACTCGGAATTGCTGCGCACGCGGGTGCTGCACGACTTCGCCGACATGTACCCGGAGCGGTTCAACAACAAGACCAACGGCGTCACGCCCAGGCGCTGGCTGCACCAGGCCAACCCGTACCTGTCCCAGCTCATCACCAAGGCGATCGGCGACGACTGGATCATGGATCTGTCCCAGCTCCGCCAACTCTTGCCCCTGGCCGACGACGCCGGCTTCCGCGAGCAGTTCCGCGACGCCAAGCGCGAAGCCAAGGTCGCGTTCGCCAACTGGCTCAAGACCAGCACCGGCCAGGTCGTCGACCCCGACTCGATCTTCGACAGCCAGATCAAGCGCATCCACGAGTACAAGCGGCAACTGCTCAACGTGCTCCACATCATCGTGCTCTACAACCGGCTGCGGAACAACCCGAACCAGGAGGTGACGCCGCGCACCTTCTTCTTCGCGGGCAAGGCGGCGCCGGCGTATCACCTGGCCAAGCTCATCATCAAGCTCGTCAACAACGTCGCCGGCGCCATCGCCGGCGACCCGGCGGTGCGCGGCCGGCTCCAGGTGCTGTTCCTGCCCGAGTACAACGTCAGCCTGGCGGAGCGGCTGATCCCGGCCACCGACGTCTCCGAGCAGATCTCGACCGCCGGCTACGAGGCCAGCGGCACCGGCAACATGAAGTTCATGATCAACGGCGCCCTGACCATCGGCACCCGCGACGGGGCCACCATCGAAATGGCCCAGGAGGCCGGCGAGCAAAACTTCTTCCTGTTCGGGCTGACCGCCCAGCAGGTCGCCGACAGCGCCGGCTGGTACGATCCCCACTGGCACTACGGCAACGAAGCCGAGACCCGGGCGGCGCTCGATCTGCTCTTCTCCGACTACTTCAGCCGCTACGAGCCGGGCATCTTCCGGCCAATCCGGGACACCTTGCTGACCAACGGCGACCACTACCGGCATCTCGCCGACCTGACCGACTACGCGCGGGCCCACCGCGAGCTGGCCGCGTTGTACGCCGATCCGGAAGCCTGGTCGCGGAAGGCGGTCATCAACGTCGCCTGCTCCGGGAAGTTTTCGAGCGACCGCACGATCAAGGAGTACGCCGACGAGATCTGGAAGCTGAAGGTGTCTCCCGTGGGGTAGGTCTCCGAGTCCCACGGCTGGGGAGCCGGAAACGCCCGAGGACCGGGCCGTCTGTCAAGCGTTGGCGCGGGCTCCCAGGCCGTGTTGCGACCGCGGAACCGAATCGGATTCAGGTCACGGCAACTGCAACGTCGTCCGCGCCTCGGTTTGGAATGACTTGAGCGCCGAGCGTATGCGGTCATTGAGATCCGTGCGCTGCTTTTCCCAGCCGACCGCTCGGTCGAAGTATTCCTTGGATTTCGCCGGGTCGCCGATGCGCTGGCAGCTCATCGCCAGGAAATAGAAAT
This sequence comes from Gemmataceae bacterium, assembly GCA_022616435.1. Lineage (GTDB taxonomy): Bacteria > Planctomycetota > Planctomycetia > Gemmatales > Gemmataceae > JAKEET01. The sequence goes on along the minus strand of JAKEET010000098.1, from coordinate 32,897 downwards.
CGTAGCCGGCGTACAGGTGATCGCGCGGCAGGTTCTTCTCCATCATGTCGATGGCTTCGCGATACTGGCCGTCGCGGTACAGGACCATGCCGAGCGTGTTGCGGTGGTCGGCGTCCCAGGGTTCCAGGTCGACGGCGGCGCGGGCGACGGCGACCGCCTTGGCGACGAGCTCCTTCTTCCTGCCGGCAAAGACGTACGGCCAGGCGAGGTTGTTGCACTCCTTCGCCGCCCACTCCGTCTCGGGGATGTGCTGAGGACCGGCCCGGAGCAGTTGCAGCGCGTCGTCGAGGGCGGCTTCGGGTTGCTTGAGGGCCGCCCGCAGCATGGCTCGACGAAGGTACGCCTCCGCCCGGCGCGGGTCCTTGGCGGGCGTCAAGGTCAGGAACAGGCTCAGGTCGATCACCGCCCGTTCGCGGTTCTTGAGCAGATGGTTGCCCATGCCGCGGAACCAGTAGGCGTCCGGGTTGAGCGGGTTGTGGACCAGCAGGCGGTTGCCGTGCGCCAGCCGCTGCGGGCCGTCCATGAGCCGGCCGTAGTCGCGCAGGTAGCCGTAGTCGATCTCGGCCGATTGCAACGGGGGCAACTCTGGCGCGGGGAGAAGCTCCGGCCAAGCCCAGTCGAGGTCCAGTTCCTTGAGGCCGGCGCGAAGCTGGCGCAGGTCCCAGACACAGATGAATTTGTTGTCGCGGGTGTTGGCGATCAGCCGGGCGCCGTCGCCGGTGAAGGCGGCAGGGACATACACGTCTCCCGGCAAGCCGGTGAGCCGGCCCAGTTCTTTGCCGGTGGCGGTTGCGACCAGACGAACCACGCCGCTTTGACCCCCCAACGCCATGATGGCGCTATCCGGGGTGAAGGCCGGATGCGAGGCGGGGAAGCTCCACACCTCGCGCCAGGAACCCACTTCCCAGACTCGACCGCCCACGTCGCCCGAAGACGTGACCAGCCAACGACCGTCGGGACTGAACCACGCCTGGGCGAGGCCGTACATCGGCAGGTCGTGGACATGCTGGCCGGTGCGGGCGTCCCAAATGCGGGCGGACGGGGTCTTTTGATCGGTCCAATGCGAGCACAGGACCACCCAGTGGCCGTCGGGACTGACGGCACAGCGACGCACGTCGTAGAGTTCGTCGACCTGAAAGGACTGTTCCGGTCGATGACGATTGATGACCCAGGCGTGCTTAAACCGAGGCACGGCCAGCACGGTTGCGTCACGGTTCGCGGCAACGGCTTCGCCGCGGGCGAGGCGCTGGGGCGGGCCGAAGCGCAGCTTGCTGGGCTGATTCGCGTCTGGCCGGCAGGGCCAGAGCAACACTCCTTGCACGGTCGTCAACCAACCGTCCTCGTGGCGGCTGCAGACCGCGGGGAACCCCAAGCCGCCAAAAGACTGCAGGGCTTCACCCCGTTCCAAGTCGAACAGGCAAATCCAGCGGCGGCCGCTGCTCGGCGAATACGCGTTCGCCGCCAGCACGCGGGCGTCCACCTGTCCCTCCGGACTTTGGTTCCACTCGTTCTCCTCGGCGCCGGGCCGGCGCAGGAGCCGCAGCTCGCGCCCATGAGCCAGGCGCAGCAGCCGGCCTTTGCGTCCTTGAACGTCGAACCCTACGAGTCCCTGGTCCACACCCCAGGCCAGGTTCAACCAGGCCACGTTGAACCCGGTCGTCGTGAGCATCATCCGACCTGAGGCCATGTCCCACAGGCGCATCTGGCCGCTGTAGTCGGTGCTGATCATTCGATCGCCGTCCGGATTGAATTGCAGCACGATTCCGGCTTCGCGGTGGCCGCTCAGCGCCATGATCTCTTTCGCGGCCTCCGTGTCCCAGATGTGGATTTTCATGTCGTGGCCAGCGACGGCGAGTCGCTTGCCGTCCGGATGCCAGTCGAGCGACCAGATGGGGCTCTGCTGAGCAAGCAGCAGCGGCGGCGTGGCCCCTTCGGGGTCCAGAATCAGCGCCTGCTTGCCGACCGCGGCCGCCAGGCGGTTGTCCAGGGGGTGATAGCGGAGATGCCACGGGGGGCCTGCCAGCTTGAGCGTTTTCAGCCGTTTCCCGGTCGCGACGTCGAAGATCCGCACGGTGCCATCGGGCTGCCCCAGCGCCACCCGTTGGCTGTCGGAGCTGAAACCAAGCGCGTCTTCATAGATACTGGTGTCCTCATCCTCGGGAGCAAGGCAGATCACGGGCTCAGGGCCATCGACACGCCAGAGCCGAACGGCATCTTTGACCCCAGCCTTTTTGCGCCGAGCAATCAAGAGGTAACGGCCGTCCGGGCTCCAATACGGTCCGATATAAGGCGGCTCGGAAAACGCCGGCAGTCGCAGCAGCACTTCCTCGCCGCCAGCGTCAGTGATGCGCCCGACGTGCACCTCGCCGGACCGGAAGAGCCGGGCGAACTTCTTGTAGTCTCGCGTGAAAACAAGCGCCCCGGACGCCGCTTCCGGACTCACCTGCCACTCGCGGGCCACTTCGACATCGGGCAACACGAGAGCGGCGAGCGCTTCATTGCGCATTTCGTCGCGCAACTCGGCAGACGGCCGCAGCGCCATCGCCGCCTTCAGCTCGGCCAGCGTCTTGAACCGTTGCCCGACCTGGCCGCTGCGCCGGTAGAATCCGGCCTTCGCCAGGTGAGAGCGCATTTCGATTTCCGCCTGGGCACTGTTGAGTCGACTCAAGGCGGCCCGGGTCTTCTGATCCGCGTCCTCCGCGCGCTTCTGCGCCTCGATGGCCTTGTCCCGCTCATCGCGCACCAGGGCCGCGATGCCCAGCACCGCCAACGCGACGAGCAGCAGGATCGCCACGCCCCCCGACAGTCCGGCCAGGAGTGGATTGCGCCGGCACCAGCGCCAGCCGCGCTCGATCATGACTTCGCGCCGTGCCTTCACACGGCCGTGACCCAGGAACAGACGCAGATCGTCGGCCATGGCCGCGGCGGTCGGATAGCGCCGATGCGGCTCCTTGGCCAGCGCCTTGAGGCAAATGGCCACGAGCTGGCCCGGCAAACCAGGGCGGAGGGCATCCGGCGCCGTCGGCTCGTGGATGCGCACCAGCTCCAGCGTCTCGAGCAGCGTCGCGCCCTTGTGCGGCGGCTGGCCCGTCAACGCCTCGTACAGGATGGCGCCGAGCGAGTAGATGTCGGCGGCCGGGCCGACGTGCTTGGTCTTGCCCGCCGCTTGTTCGGGGGCCATGTAGTTGGGCGTGCCCAGGATGGCGCCCGACGTGGTCTGGCCGCCGTCGCCGTCGAGCCGCTTGGCCAGGCCGAAATCGCTGATCTTCGGGACGCCCAGCAGCCCGGTGGTCTCGATGGTAACCGGACCGTTGCCGTTCGCCGGCATCGCCGTTGGCGTCGCCAGGAGGACGTTGGCCGGCTTGAGGTCGCGATGGATGATGCCGCGCTCGTGGGCCGCCTGCATGGCCCGCGCCAGGACTTCCACGAGCTGCGCCGCCTCGCGCGGCGGCAGCGGGTTGCCGGCGATGCGGCCGGCCAGGCTGCCGCGATCCATGTACTCCAGGGCGAACCACGGCAGGCCTCGGTGCGCTCCGACTTCGTAGACTTGCACGATGTGCGGATGCTGCAGTTGCACGATCGCTTGCGCTTCGGTGCGAAAGCGCGCCAGCTCGTCGTGGCTCGCGAACTCGCCCGACGAGATCATCTTCAGCGCGACCAGGCAATCGTCCAGGCGTCGCCGGGCCTTGTAGATCACCCCCATGCCGCCGCGGCCGATCTCGTCAAGGATGTCGTACCCCGGAATCTCCGGCAGCGGCGACTCGTCCGGCAGCAACCCTTCCGGCGTCGAACGATGGGGGCGGTCGGCCAGCGGCGCCGTGTCGTCGGCGTGATCGTCGTTCGCGCTCCAGGCGTCCTTGTCGATCGCCCGATGCAGCTCGACTTGAAGCTGCAGTGATTCGGCTTGCTTGGGGAAGCGCAGCACGTACTCGTCGACCTTCGGTTCATCCCCCTGCTGTTCGCGCAGCAGGAATTCGTGATACACCAGATCGAGAGTCAACTCGTCATCGGCGAGGAGGGCCGGGAACCATTGCAGGTACGCTTCGGCCGGAATCCGTTCGCCGCTTTGCCAGCGGGCGCGCTGATCGAAGACGATCGCGTCGAGCATATCCTCGGGCGACGCGCCGGCATGCGCGGCCAGCACCGCGCGAACATCCGGCCGTTCTCCTTTGGACCACAGGTCGCGCAGCGTTTCTGAGATCGCGGGGATGTCGCCTGGCACGGTTCGCGCGGTTTGAGTGCCCATCGTCGTGGTCCTTTGCCTCTAGAATCGCCAGTCGCCGCCGAAACGCACAAGGATTCCGCGGTCTTTTCGGCGTCAGCGCCCCGCGTCAGCGCCCCGCGTCAGCCTCTTCGAATCCCAATTCTTTGACAACGCGGCTGACGGCCCGCGCCAGTTGCATGCGCCGCGCGTTGCCGGTGCCGCCCAGCTCCGCGGCGATGTCGTCCCAGCTCCGGCCCTGGCTCCTCAGCTGGGCCAGCTGCCGCTCCTCGTCCGTCAACGCCCGGAGCACCTGCGCCAGCTGTTCCTGGTAGCGAAGCTGTTCGCTCGGCGGCGTTTCCTTGCCCGGCAGCCGATCCAGGTCGTCGGACGGCACGGTTTGGCGCCGGGTGTCGCGGCGTCGCCGATATTGTTTGCGCGCCGCCGACGCCAGCTTGTTGCGGGCCATCTTCACCAGCAGGCCGACGAGTTGTTCCGGATTTTCCAGATCGTACTCTCCCGCCGCCGCCCGGATGAAGAAGCTGCCCAGCACCGACTGGCACACATCCATCGAATCGAACGCACGCTCCAGCCGGCGGTCCGCCAGCCGCAGGCGAATCTCGCGGCGAATGAGCGGCTCGTAGCGGCGCACCAGCTCCGTGGCCGCCTGTTCATCGCCCGCCCGGATCTTGCGGATCGAATCAAGAAATGCGTTTTCTTTGGGCATGGTGATCCATCCTAACCCGTTTCCGAGAATGAGGAAACGAAAATTCGGAGCGGCCAGGCGCGTCGAACGGAAACCAAGACAGCTCGATTTCGTGTGCGGTTCGCCCGCCGACGGCGATGGGAGAGTTGAGGCGTCGCGCAGCGTACACCCATCCGTCCGAGGACCGTTCAAGATTTCGGCGCCTGAACCGGTCCTCGCTGGGAGCAAGCACAGCGATGAGCCACATTCGTAAATTCTGGACTTACGTCAGCACCCCGCAACAATACGCGACCGGTCTGGATCTCCCCCAGGACGCGCAGTCGGAGGAACAGCACGCGACCGGATTGCTGGTGGCCGACGGCGACGAGCCGGGGCAAAAGTACGCGACCGGGCTGGACGTTCCCGAGGAAAAGTATGCCCTGGGCGAAGACAGCGCGGAAGAAAAATACGCCCTGGGCGAGGACAGCCCCGAACAAAAATACGCGTTGGGCGAGGACAGCCCCGAGGAAAAATACGCGACCGGGCTGGAGCTCGACGCGGAGGAGGAGTTTGGGCCGGCAGACGCCGTGCGGAAAGGGCCGCTCGGCCTCGGCGCCTCGGTGGGCAAGGGCGGCAAGAACGAACCCGAAGACGTGCTGGCCGTTCAGAAGGCGCTCAACCAACGCGCCAACGCCGGCGTGCCGGAGAATGGCAAGTGCGATTCGAAGACCCAGAAGGCGATCGAGGAATTCCAGATGCGGTTGGGCCAGTTCAAGCCCAGCGGCCTGATCGAGCCGGGCCGGGGCGCCGTCCGCGCCCTTGCGAGCTCCAAGAAGCTGGGGCCGCCCCCCGAACCGCCCAAGCCGATGGCGCCCCCCAAGCTGGGCAAGGCGTCGCTGTCCACGGCGCCAATCGTGTGGCGCGGCACGCGCGACCTGCTGGCGACCAACATTCTGGAGCTCAAGAAGGGCGTGCTCGGGCATTATGGGACCGAGCATCCCGACGTCATCAAAGAGATTGACGAGCAGATGAAGAAGCTCGGCGTCATCCTCGACAAGCTCGACCACCGGCTGGCCGACACTCTCGACTCGGCCAACATTGCCGGCGATGACGCCGGCCGCAAAGACGCGCTGACGAACGCCAAGACCATCCTGGCCGATTACATCAAGTACGTGAAGTCGGAAGCCATGATCGAGCATGTCGATTCGAATCCTTTCGGCGTTGACACGCAGTTGAAGAAGGCGCTGATGGAGAGCCTGACGCACATGGCCAAGTCCATCGGCTGAGAAGCGCGCCGCAGTTCAGGCCGGAAATCATTCGGTAGCTGGATTCGCCGGATTCAAGGTCCGGCGAACCCGGCCACCAGACCAAGAAAGGCAGCTCCCCATGGGCGACGAACATGATTCCTGGTTCAAACCCTTCGGCTTCGACCCCAAGAAGTTCGCCGAAGACAAGCTGAAAGCCGCCGAGGAGAAATACAACGCTTTCTCCCAGGCGGTGAAAGAGAAAGGCGTGGTCGGCGCCGTCAAGGACGAGGCCAAGGCGGTGATCCAGAAGGTCGAGACCAAGGTGTCCGCCGCAGCCAAAGCGGTGACCGGCGGCGGCGCGCCCAAGCCGGCAACCGCGCCGGCGCCGAAGCCGGCGGCGCCGACAGGGGCGCCGTCGGCCAACGGGCCTGCCGGCTCGGTGCTGTCGCTCAAGGGCTCGGTCGGAGCAGGCGGCGTGAACAACCCCGACGACGTCAAGGCCGTGCAGAAGGCCCTGGGCATAAGCGACGACGGCAAATGCGGTGGCGGCACCATCGGCGCGATCAAGGAATTCCAGAAGACCCTGGGCCACAAGAATCCCGACGGCCGCGTTGATGTCGGCGGGGCCACGGCCCGCGCCCTCGCGGGCAAGGGCGGCGGCGGTTCCGGCGGTGGCGCGGGTGGCGGGGCCGGCGGCGATGCGGGCGGCGCGGCGCCAGCGCCCGACGCGCCCCCTGCGCCGGCGCCCACGCCGGCCCCGGAAGACGACAGTTTCTTGGGCGGGTTGAAGAAGAAGTTCGTCCAGAAGCTGGAGGATGGTGTCAACACGGTGAAGGACCTTCCCGGCAAGGTTGTCAAGGGAGTGACGGATCTTGGCGGCAAAGTTGCCGATGGCGTCAAGGGCCTTGGCGGCGGCGCTGGCGCAGGGGGCGGCGGCAATCCGTTCCTCAATGACGCCGGCGGCGCCGGCGCCGCCGGGTCGGCCGCGAAGGGCAAGATCAAGATTCCCCTGGACGCGCATGACATCCCGTTGGGTAGCAAACTGAAGGGATCGATCGAGTTGGCTGCCACGATCTCGGCGAAGTTGCCCGACGTTCGTGGGCCGGAAATTTCCCTCAGCAAAGATGGCCTCGGCGCCAAGGCGGCCACCAAGATTTGGGAGAGCGAAGCCAAGCTCACGGTGGGAGGCGTCGACCTGTTTGCCCATCCCGAATTCTCGCTCGAGAGTGAGGCTAAGGCTAAAGGCGTCACGGTCAAGGTTTCTTTTGCCACAAAGACGCCGATCGGCAAGCTCGGTGCGAGCTTCACTCTCTTCGAGCTCAAGACAGAAAACCTCAAATCGCCGACCTTCGGCAGCTTCGGCGGCAAGCTCGAGGGCGTCCCGAATCGCTACAAGGACCAGAACATCAACGGCATCCGCATCACGGAGATTCAGATCACTTATGATGGCGAGATCAAGGTAGCAGTCGATCTGGTGAAAATCCTCGCCCAGAAATTCGCGGAGAAGGCGCTGGAGAAGGGGGCACAACTTGCCGCCGAGGGCGGGGCCGCAGCAGGCGGCGCCGGAGCTGGCGCGGCAGCCGTCGCGGCGGCGCCGCTTGCAGGCATCATAGGCGGGGTCGTCGGCGGCTTTGCCCTCACGGTCGCAGTCTGTGCCGCGATCGGCAAGCTTAAATCGCTAGGTGAGGACGCTGTCGCCGTCTGTAACGATGGCGCGGCCAAACTCGACGACTATGCGCGCTCGTATGCCTCGACCATGCACGGCAAGCCGGGCAGCAATGCCCAAGGCAACCAGGATGCCGAGACACGGCTGCAACACATCATGAAGGTGGGAAAGCTGACGCACGACGAAGCGGTCGAGGCGGCCAAGGAATCGGATCAGAATTACGGGCAACAGGCCATGGATGCTCTGGTGCCCCACATGCGCGCGGAAATCATCAAGGGTTTCAAGGACGAGCATACCGTCGGGATGCTTTTCGCCGAGTCAACATTGATGTCGGTCCTGAACAACACAGTGTTCGAGGGCAAGAAATTCCGCGGCTAAGGCGACGACGGTCGAAGCGCCTGCGACTTGTGCCAGAATCTCGGCGAGGATGACAGATCGACCATCGCCACCTCGAGACAACCCCGTGCCACGGCAAGGGTGTTGCCGCCGGCCAGGACCGTCAAGGATTGGGATGGGAATTGCGTACTCCCCTCGAAAGTCGCTTGCCTTTCCACTTTTCTTGGTTTTTTTTTCTTGCTTTTCAGCTCACGATAGGGTAATTTGCTCCTATCTCCTATCTCCTATCCCTCTTCCAGAAAGGAGTTGACGATGCGCGTCCTTGATCATCTTCAATTCGGCGTGCTCGTAGCGGGTGCTGCGCTGATGGGACATTTTCTTGCGACACCGACATTTGCGATTCCCGACCACAAGGAATGCCCGATGACCCCTAACGCGACATGCCCCACATGTCAGGAAGTCCCCGCAGGAGAGATCAAGGTTTGGTGTAAAATGGCGGCGGATACCTATCCCGTTTGCAAGTTTAAGACAGACGAATACTGTCGTGATGACACGGAAATTGCGTGCGTCGGTTTCGTGAATTCCATGGCTAACTGCAACGGAGTTGACGATCCGAACTTGGATTGTGGGGTAAAGCGTTTCAGATGCTTCGTGGTGAAACTCCCCTAAGAACGGTTGATACGTCAACGAGCGCTTGAGCCTTCGACCCTTCAAGCGATCACCATTCACGGTTGGGCAAAGGGCAAAGCTGTTGGAGGGCGCGTGTCGTGCTGCGAATTGCATGCGCTTTGGCTGTGACCGCCGTGATCCATTGCGCATCGACCGTTGAATGCGATGCTCAAGACGACCTGCTTCAAACGATTAGGTATGCCAGCAAAGCGTCCAAGGAAGCGATACGGTCGATCCATTGTCAGTTCGAGTCCTTAACAGTCTCCCTGACTGATTCCAACGCCCCCATTGTTGGTCGCCAGGGGGCGGAATACTGGAATGAGGGCGGACAAACCAGAATCACTTCCAAACTGAGGGTCTTCGTAGACAGCCAGTCGGATAAGGTGTCGCAGCGCACTGACACCGGAAAATGGATCACACGTTCAATCCTGATTTCCGACGGTGTTAGAACTTCCTTGATTACACGTCCAACGCTGAAAGGTGACGTGTCGGACGCTTCCATTCGATACGACACTTCCAAAGATGTTCTTTACGGGGACCTTTGGCGAAGTGCGCTTTTTGCTCTCACTACGAACCCAAGGTATCACCTTTATGAACTACTTGACAAGAAACCGCGGACGGTGACAGAGGCGGTGCCAGATCCAACTGGACTTACAGTTTCCAGGATTGTCGTGACCCACCATCCTGATTTCAAGGATACCGACTTTACGATCGACGTATGTAGAGACTGGAATTTCTTGGTGAAGCGCTTTGCGTTCCATAGTTCTTCTTCGAAGGAGACCATGCGATCTGAGTACCTCGTGACGCTGGTTCTGGAGCCGAGTCCGGGCATTTACTTTCCCAAGGTAGTCGAGTCCATTGCAAGCCTTGTGGATCCCAACGGGAAGGTGACGCCTTTTCGCAAGACCATAACACAGTTCAAAGTGGTGACCGTAAACAAACCCATAGCCACAGATGTCTTCACATTACCATTGCCCGAAGGCGTCGCGGTCGTCGACGAACGTGACAAGACAACCTACCTGATCGATGCAAAAGGCAAACCCACAAATGTCGCGCATTCGTATCCACAGTCCTTCGAGACGCCGGCCACGGCAACATACGAGTCGCCTAGTACCGGCACCTTCTCGTACTGGTTATACGTAGCAATTGGTTTGGCTGTTGTTTACGTCGCACTCCACGTGTACCGAAGGTGGAGAAAAGCATGACGGTCAGCAAGGCGATTCTCATTGCGTTGCTATTCGGCGTTGGAGCCATATCCTACTTGGCCACTCGCTTCATCCTGCCGCATGGCCCGATGATCTCGTGTCCGCGCAGTGTGGACCTGGGCAGGCAGGTTGTTGGCGCAAAGGTTGCCGCCAAAGTCCCGATTACTAATGTAGGAGGTAAGCCGCTGCAGCTTTCTGCATTCATTTCGTCGTGCGGCTGCCTTTTCATTAGCGAAGAGACTGTGGGGCCGATCACAAGCACAACTACTCTTGACGTGCTGCCGGGCGAGACCATCGAACTCTTGGTTCATCTCGCTGTTCGAGGAAATCCTGGCTTGCTATTGAAGGAGCACATATTCTTCGCTTCCAACTGCCCGACAAACGCGCAGTTGCGAATTGAATTATCGTGTACGACAGAGGGATCATTGGTACCGGTCCCAAGCCAAGTCCTTGCACTCGATGTCGAGACGGGCGCTACGTTCGAGAAAACCGTCTTCATCAAGGACACCGGGGCGAGCCGAGTGGATATCGACCACGTCGAGCATACACTTTCGACACTTCTCACATCGGCGAAGCTTACGAGTATTGACCCCACTGAGCCCGAACAAGAGGCGGGCGAGGCACGACACTGTGCAAGAATAGACCTTTGCTTCAATGCTCCCTTCGAACCCGGAGTTTATGAAGGCGAGATCCGCGCAATCGGCCAGGATGGGAGCACGCTCGTGTCGATACCTGCCAGGATATCGGTCGTGTATCCGCTTGTTTTTGACCCAAGCACCATACTCTTGCCTCGTATCAGCGGGACAAGCGTAGCGACCGATGCACCGGTAGTATGCCGCTCAAGGGCAAGCAAGCGCTTCTTGCTCGAATGTGTCTCGAAGCCAGAACACGTGACTGTGCATGTAGCCAAATCGGAAGGCGAGGAGCACAAAATCACTGTCAGCTTCTCACCCGGTCCTGTCCATCCACAGCCCGGCATCTACGAACTTGGATTTCGCGCGGCAATTGACGCTAATCGTCATGAGCTGCGCCTACCCATCGTGATTCAAGCGTTGCCCCGCAAATGAGCCCGCTACATCGACGTGGCTTAACTCTGCTTGAGTTAGTAGTTGTCCTGGCCATTATTGGCACGGTCGTAGCGATTCTCCTGCCCGCGATCCATTCGGTCCGAGCAAGTGCTGACAGCACTGTCTGCCAAAACAACCTACGGCAGATTGGCATTGCAATGGCGAATTACCATGCCATGCACCGAGTTCTTCCCCCGGGCACGTCCTCGGAAAAATCACGCTATCCCTTTCTTAGCTGGCAAAGCTACACACTACCGTACCTTGAAGCAAACGACACTTGGAAGGACATTGAGGTTGCCTTTGGAAAGGACCAAAACTTTCTGCGTGTTCCGCCTCACACGTATAGGCAAAAGCCCTTCCGGCTTTATGCATGTCCTTCAGACGGGCGCGTGCAGATGTTGAGTACGCGACTTAAGTCACAGCCGATTGCCCTCACATCGTACTTGGGAGTACAAGGGATCGACTACCTGAAACGGGGAGGTGCTCTGTACTTGGATTCTGCCGTAAGGCTGTTGGATATCCGTGACGGCACAAGCAATACCATCCTAATCGGGGAACGCCCGCCAAGTGCCGACGAAGAAATGGGCTGGCAGTATGGAGGATGGGGGCAACTGATGACTGGCACTCTAGACGCCGTTCTCGGCGCCAATGAAATCAATGCGTTCTCGCCACAATGCTCGGCAGGTCCCTATCGCTTTGGTTTGGGTTCATTCAGCAATCAGTGTGATGCATTTCACTTCTGGAGTCCGCATCGCGGAGGGGCACACTTCCTCCTCGCAGACTCATCAGTACGGTTTATGAGCTATCAGGGATTTGCGCTGATTTCTAGTATGGCTACGATCGCGGGCGATGATAGTTTCTGAATCGCCGAGCGGCCGTCGCATCCGGGCCGGCTAGCTGCAGCTGAGTAAAGCCGGCCGAGGGCGATTTCCGCAAGCGGCTGGCATGGATTTGGATTGACTACCCGGATGCCTACAACGAATTGTGCAGAGGGACTTAGGAACCTTCGGATAAATAACTTCCCGATTTCATCGTGCCACACAACAAGAGGGACACTTGACTCGGCGGCAACTCACAACTCAAAGTGGCTAAATGGCATGTGGCGAGCGAGTCAAGTGGCTGCGTTTTTCGGGGACACTTGACTGCGGGCCGCAGCGGCGATGTCGGCGCGGGCGGAACGCAGCCGGCTTATCTCACGACGCACCCTCAACGCCTCGGCAACTCCTCAATATGAATCCGATACTCCTCCTCCAGCATCCGCCCCAGGAGCTGCGTCAGCGCCGCCCCGGCGCTTGCCTGGGCGCGCGGCTCGCGCCACCAGGATGACGCCGTGCCGTTGACATCCTCCCACAGCCGGTCGAGCAGGCGCGGCTGGTACAGCCAATCCGCGTGGCTGGCCCCGTACCAGCAGCGCACGAGGCCATTCTTCCCGAGCGCCGGCGTGCAGGGACGAATCTTGCAGCGATAGCCCCAGCCCGGCAGCACCCACGGTCCCAGGTCGCACACGATCCGCACGACGGGATCCTGCGGCGAGAAGTACTGCCGGACCTGGACATCGTCCGGAACACGGCCGTCTCCCATCGGCGTCCCGAGGGTCGCGATCATCGTGAATCGATACGGCTTCGCCGCTTTCGCCAGCTCCGGGAGCTTCGCGAGCTCGGCGGATATGCTGGCCATCGTGATCCCCATCTGGCCGCCGGCGCTGTGGCCGATCCAGATGATCTCGTCGCGCGGTCCGACGCCGTCCCTTTGAAAGGCCTCGTGCATGACCCGGTAGCTGTCCTGAGCGACCTTCGACGACGGCGTCATCGAGTCGAGAAACATCAACACGCCGTCGCGCGGCACGATGTTCTTCCAGGACGCCTCGGGAAACGGGCAATCGAGAACGATGAGGTCGCGCGCCGGCACGCCGCGCCGGCGCAGGTCCGCGTGGAACCTCTTGGCGGCGTGGTTCTTGTCCGGATGCGCCAAGAGGATGTGGACGCCCGAATGCAGGGCAAACACCCGGCGCGGGGGACCGCCGACCGCGGAGACTTGCGAAGGCTTGGAGACTTCGGAAGTCTGTCCCACCGCCAAAAGCGCCGCGAGCAGGCTGAATCGAAGCATATCGTTACCGTACTTCCGCCCCTTCAGCAATCAACACCACCAGCGAGTGCCGCTTGACGTGGTACGGCGCGTTCGCCGGGATCACCGGCCCTTCATCGAGACCGACGATGTCCAGGGGCGACGACAGGGCCGTGTCCACCGCGCGTCGCCAGCGCCGGCCGGACGGCGACGGCGGGATGCGAAACGCCACCGGCTCGATCCAGGCGTTGCAGGCGACGTAGAAATCACGGTCCGGCTCGCGGCCCGTCTGGCTGCCGTCGAGACTGAAGGCGACCGTGCGGCTGCCGGGCGAGAAGTCGGGCTCGAACGGCTCGACGCCGTGCCACACGATATCGGGCTCGAACTCGCCCGACGGTCCGGCGCCGCGGAAGAAGGTGCGCCGCCGCAGGGCCGGGTGGCGTCTGCGGAGCGCGATCAGCATGCGCGTGAAGCGCCGGAAATCGGCGTGCTCGGCGCGCAGCCGCCAGTCGAGCCAGCTCAGCTCGTTGTCCTGGCACCAGGCGTTGTTGTTGCCGCGCTGGGTGCGCAGGAACTCGTCGCCGGCCAGGAGCATCGGCACCCCCTGGGACAAGAGCAGCGTCGCCATCAGGTTCTTGGCCTGGCGCTTGCGCAGCCGCAACACCTCGGCGTCGTGCGTCGGACCTTCGACGCCGCAATTCCAGCTCCAGTTGCTGTCCAGGCCGTCGCGGTTGTGCTCGCCGTTCGCCTCGTTGTGTTTGGTGTTGTACGACACCAGGTCCCAGAGCGTGAAGCCGTCGTGGCAGGTGACGAAGTTCACCGAGTGCAACGGCGACCGGCCTGAGCTCTCGTACAGGTCGGCGCTGCCGCACAGCCGCGTCGCCAGGTCGCCCGCCATGCCCAGGTCCCCGCGCCAGAAACGGCGCACGTCGTCGCGGTAGCGGCCGTTCCACTCGCTCCAGCGCTGCCCGAACGGGAAATAGCCGACCTGGTACAACCCGGCCGCGTCCCATGGCTCGGCGATCAGCTTGGTGTCGCGCAGCAGGCCGTCCTCGGCGATCATCTCCACGATCGGCGGCTCGACCAGGACATTGCCGTAGCGGTCGCGCCCGAAGACCGAGGCCAGGTCGAAGCGCAGCCCGTCCACGTGCATGTCGGCCACCCAGAAGCGCAGGCACGTGAGGATCATGTCGCGCACCACCGGGTGGTTGCAGTTGACCGTGTTGCCGCAGCCGGAGAAGTTGAGGTACTGGCCGTCGGGACCGAGCAGGTAGTACAGCTCGTTGTCGAGCCCGCGGAACGAGTAGGTGCGGCCGCGCTCGTCGCCTTCGCCGGTGTGGTTGAAGACGACGTCGAGGAACACTTCGATGCCGTTTTGATGAAACGTGCGGACCATCTCGCGGAACTCGCACACCTGGCCGTGCCCGGCGGCGCTGGCGGCGTAGGCGGCCTTGGGGGCGGCGAAGGCGATGCTGTTGTAGCCCCAGAAGTTGCGCAAGTGCTCGCCCGTCCCAGGGTCGGTGAACACGCAATCGTCTTCGTCGAACTCGTGCACCGGCAACAGCTCCACCGCCGTCACGCCGAGCTCCCTCAAGTACGGGACCTTCTCCGCCAGCCCCGCGAACGTCCCCGGCTTGGCGACGCCGGACGACGGGTGCGCCGTGAAGCCGCGCACGTGCAGCTCGTAGATGATCGAATCCCCCAGCGGGATGCGGCGCGGGGCGTCCTCGCGCCAATCGAACGAGCGGCGATAGAACAGGCTGCGGCGGTGGCTTCCCCGCGCTCCGGAGAAGGCGCCGCGAAAATAGGCGTGGTTGCCGCCCCACACCGTGCCGTCGGACAGCGCCGTCGAGGCCGGATCGATCAGGATGATCTCGGGGTTGTAGCGGTGGCCGTTGTGGCTCGGGCCGTCGACGCGCCAGCCATAGCGAAACGAGGGGGGCAAATCCTTGACATGAATGTGCCAGTGGTCGCCGGTGCGATTGACCCGGGGATCGAGATCGAATTCCGCGAGCTGGCGTTCTTCATCCACGTCGAGGATGACCAGTCGGACAGAAGTGCCGTTGCGGCTCAAGATCGCGAAGTTGACCCCGTCGGACATGGAAAACGCGCCGAGCGGCGTGGGACGTCCTCGGGCGGTGCGGAGAGTGAGCATGAATAAGGGTGTGTGGTGGCCGGGGCAGGCGCGGGCGCCGCGGCGGCGGTTCAGGTAGTCTGTTGTAATTGATCGGCGTAGAAAAAGCGATGGGGAATCGGCACGGCGAGCCGAGCCGCGGAAGCGGCCGGTTGATCGTCCGGTACAATGACCACAGCGGCATCCGAAGCCCGTTCCCACCGAACGAGGTTGTCCATGTCCAACACACTGCGCAGCGCCGACGCCCCGCCCAAGCGCGCCTACGTGCTCGGCCTCCCCTTCTGGATCTACATCGTCATCGCCACTGGCGCGGCCGTGCTCATCTTCCAAACCCTAATCCACGATCAAGGCATGGCCAACGGCATGACCTGGCCCGTCTTGTCGTTCGGCGCGTTCTTGTGCCTTGTCTGGTTCACGTTGTTCAGCAGCTATCCGCGCCGCATCCGCTGGAGCATCTTCGGTCTCTGCCTCATGGCGGCGGGGGCCGTCGCCACGGCGGTGCGCGTCGACAACGTCAGCGGCAATCTGTTCCTCACGCTCGCCTGGCGCTGGTCGCCCCGGCCCATCGAACGCGAGCTGCCGCCGCCGGCCCCCGATTCCCTCGACGGCGCCAACGTCGATCTGTTCACCACCACACCCGCTGACTTTCCGCAGTTCCTCGGGCCCAAGCGCGATCTCAACATCACCAGTGTCAAGCTCGATCCGGACTGGTCGGCGCATCCGCCGGCCGAAGTCTGGCGGCAGCCGATCGGCGCCGGCTGGTCGGGGTTCGTCGCCGTCAACGGCTACGCGGTCACGATGGAACAGCGCCGCACCGAGGAGCTGGTGACCTGCTACCACATCGAGACCGGCGAGCTGCAATGGGTCCATGCGACGCCGACGCGCTATGAGCACTTCATGGGCGGCGTCGGCCCGCGCAGCACCCCCACCATCCACCAGGGCCGGGTCTACGCGCTGGGCGCCACCGGAAAATTCCACTGCCTCGACGGCGCCACCGGCCGGGCGGTCTGGAGCAAGGACCTGCTCAAGGAGTTCGGCGTCACGGGCAACGACGAAGATAAGCTGGTGAGATACGGCCGGTCCGGTTCACCCTTGATCGTGGACGACGTGGTGATCGTGCCGGCGGGCGGACCGCGCGCGGGCGCCCGCTGGTCGCTGGCCGCCTTTCATCAAGACAACGGCGCCCTGGTCTGGAAGGGGGGCGATCACAATATCAGCCACGCGTCGCCCGCCCTCGCGGTCCTGGCCGGGCGGCGGCAAATCCTCAGCGTCAACGAAAACTGGGTCAGCGGCCACGATCTGAAGACCGGCGCGCAACTCTGGCAATTCGAATGGCCCGGCACCACCAGCGAAGACGCCAACAACTCGCAGGCGGTGCCGCTGCCGCCCGACCGCGTGTTCGTGTCGAAGGGCTACGGCGCCGGGGCCAAGCTGGTGCGACTCGTTGCCGGGGAGGAGGGCGCCATCGACGTGGAACCGATCTACCACAAGCCGCGCAGCATGCGCACCAAGCTGACCAACGTCACGATCCGGGATGGTTATGTCTATGGGCTCTCCGACGGCATCCTCGAATGCGTGGAACTGGACACCGGCCGCATCGTCTGGCGCGAAGGGCGCTACAGCCACGGCCAGATCCTGCGCGTCGATGACCTGCTGCTGGTGCTGTCGGAAGACGGCGAGCTGTCGCTGGTGCGAGCGACGCCGGACGAGCCCAATCATGTGCTGGGGACCGTGGCAGCAGTCGAAGGGCAGACGTGGAACAACCTGGCGCTGTATGGACCGTACCTGTTGGTGCGGAACGCCCGCGAGGCGGTGTGTTACCGGCTGGCGCTGCGGGAATAACCAGAGCCCCGTTTAGCGCACGCACGAGGAAGCCGCGCTGAACGGGTCACTGGAAGAACTGGGAGTGTTCATCATGCACGCCGCTCGACGCCGGTTTCTCCTCCAATCCGCGGGCCTTCTCGGCGGCGCGTGGTTCGCGAACGGCGCCCGCGCCGCCCAGCCCCGCCGCGAACGCCTGCCGGTCGCCGCCGTCGTCACGGAATACCGGCAGAACTCCCACGCCGATGTCATCGTCGGCAAGATCCTTGAGGGCTACGACCAGGCCGGCGGCCCGGGCCCGGACCTGCGCCTGGTCAGCTTGTACACCGACCAGGTCCCGAAAAACGACATGAGCCGCGACCTGGCCAAGAAGCACGGCTTCCGCATCGCCAAGTCGATTGAAGAGGCGCTCACCTTGGGCGGCGACAAGCTGGCGGTGGCCGGCGTCCTCAGCATCGGCGAGCACGGCAACTATCCGTACACCAAGGACACCAACCAGCACATGTATCCGCGGCGGCGCTTCTTCGACGCGATCGTCGCCGTGCTCCGCAAGCATCGCCGCGCGGTGCCGCTCTTCAGCGACAAGCACCTGGCCTATGCCTGGGCCGACGCCAAGCACATGGTCGATACGGCCCGCGAGCTGCGCATCCCGTTCATCGCCGGCTCGTCGTTGCCGGTCGCCTGGCGGCAACCGGCGCTGACCTTGCCGCGCGGCTGTGCCCTTACCGAGGCGCTGGTGCTGGGCTACGGCGGTCTGGAGTCGTACGGCTTCCACGCCCTGGAGGCCTTGCAGTGCATGGTCGAACGGCGTCGCGGCGGCGAAACCGGCGTCGTTTCGGTGCAAGCGGTGCGCGGCGACGAGATCGGCCGGGCCGAGAAAGCGGGCCGCTGGTCGCGCGAGCTGCTCGACGCCGCGGTCGCCACGACCCCGGCGCCAAGGAAAGGCCGGCCCAAGGAGTTCGCGAAGAACGCCGTCTTCTACTTGATCGAGTATCGCGACGGCCTGCGCGCTTGCGTGGCGATGCGAACCGGCCTGGCGGCGGAATTCGCCTTCGCCGGCAAGATCCGCGGCGAGGCCCGCCCGCAGGCGACCTGGTTTCGCCTGCAGGAAGGCGCCCCGTTCCGCCACTTCGAGCATCAGCTTCGGGCCATCGATCACACCTTCCACACCGGCCGGCCAGCGTACCCGGTCGAGCGGACGCTGTTGACCACCGGCGTCCTCGACACGGTCATGCACAGCCTGGCGGAGAAGGACCGGCTCATCCGGACGCCGAACCTGGATGTGAGTTACCAGCCCACGGATTGGGGCTTCGCCCAGGGGATGCCCCCATGATTCAAGGTAGGTCCGGCGAGCCGAGCCGGACCTGGGCGCCGCTGGCTCGCGGCGCCGACAGCGGAACTGGCAAGGTGAATTGGGCTTCAGGAAGGAAACAAAACGGACCGGAACGCGTCGCCCATACACGCCCCGGTCCTATTCCCCGTGTGGGGAACGCCCTGAAGATACCAAGCGGGGAAGACAAGTCAAGCAAAATCCCCGATTTACCGATTCAACTTTCCGCTGTCCCACGGAATAACCCCGCAGCTCGGGCGGGCGCTACTCCGCCCGTTTCCGCGGCCGCGGGGCGGTCGGCGCACCGGCTGGCACACCGGCCGCCCTGCCGGCATGCTCCGGTTGGCGGGCGCGGCGACGTTTCACCAGATAGCCGACCCCGCCCGCCACGAGAATGGCGACCGCGCCAATCACTCCCCATAATGCGCCCAGGCGTCTCCATCCTGAGGCCCCCGCGCCGTCCGCAGCGCCGTCCGGGTCGGCGCCCGCGGCCGGAATCATCTCGGAGCGGATCTTCATGTTCAGCAGGCGGGCATCCACGACGGTCGCGCTGTTGGTGTTGTTGACGATGTAACGCACCATGGCGACGTCCTCCGTCCCGAACTCATGACGGAACAACTCCCGGAATTCGCCGTCCAGGCCTTCAGCCGCTTGGTACGACAGGACCGCCCCCTGGCGCACGAAGCGGAGGCGGCCGGTGCGGGCGTCGGTCGGCGTCGTGGCCACTCTGTAGTCTCCCGGGACATCCTTGTTCCAGCGTTCGATCACCCAGACACTTTGCTGTTCGCGGAAGAACCGGCCAACCTTGGCGAATTTCTTGATGCTGTCGTCGGGGCCGATGTTGAAGGCGACGCCGACGCCGCCGCCCTTGGCCGGCACGTCGCTGGACAAGAGCTCGAAGTCGCCGATAATGTCAAAGTCTCCCTTGAGCGTGCCCAGCCAGCGCACCCCGATGGGATGCCCGCCCTTGCGGTCGGCGGGGAGCGTGACGCGAAACCCCGCCTCCTCGCGCTTGATCCACTTGGCGGCGTCGGGACCCGCGTAACGGAAGTGCGGGGCCAAGGGCCGGTCGCCGCCCAGGTCGAAATCGAGCTCCCTGGGTTGTCCCTGTCCCTGAACGAGGGCCGCGACGACCAGTGCAAGGTGAGGCGTCATGGATTGCTCCCGTAACCCTCGCGCCGTCACCAACCCGACGCGTCAGCGAGGGACTTTGCTTCCTCGTCTCCTCCCTCGCTTACGCTTCGGGTTGGTGCAGCGGCATCGCGCATGGTGATTTAGACGGCCGCTTCCTTGTTGTACCTGAAGTAATTGTCCCACGCGTAGTCGAGCCGTTCCAGCGCTTTGTCGATCGGCACGGCCGCGTAGCGGTCGCCGTTTCTGGTGACCAGGTTCAGGCGATCGAGCTTGGCCATGGCGTCGTCGATTTCGAAATCAACCTTGATGTGCGCCAGGCGCTCCAACTCCATCTCCACGTAGTCATCGAGGTCGGCCATCTTCCAGCCCGTGTCGCCGGCGAAGCGCCACAGGCAGTAATACGCCAGCAGGGCCTCGCGGCATTCCTGCTCCTCCGCCTCGTCGAGCAGGTGGAACAACACCCCCTGGTTGTTGCCCAGATTCTGGTAGTACAGGCTCTGCGTGAGGCGCAGGCTGAAGATGTTCTTGGTGCTCTGGTAGCCGTAGTACTGGCGGTAGCCGTAGCCGAACACCGCCAGCAGCGGGCCCCAGAACAGGCTGGCGCTGAGCTCGGCGACGGCGCCGAGCAGTTGCTCGCCGATGCTGTAGCCGATCCAGAGGATGCCGCTGAAGAAGGAGCCGCCGAGCTTGAGGCGCGCGCCCCCCGGCATGCGATAGCGCGCGCCGGGGAGCAGCATCTCCATGTCGATCTTGGGAATGTCCTTGAAGACCTTCAGGAACACGGTGTCGGTGTCCACGCCGGCCGGCACACGCTTGCTCGGCTTCAACTTCACGATCAGCACGATGCGCTTGTAGACGGCGAGCTGCACCGATTCCAGCCGGAACCAGTTCCACCAGCGCCGGCGATAGCGCGTCCCGACGGTGTCGCCGCGCGCGTAGACGTCGAAGCTCTCGAAGTTGCTGAAATCGACGTCCATGTTCAGGCCCCAGTCGCTGACCGCCTTGGTGGCCTCGACGATCTCCTGCCGGTCCAGCCGCTTGAAGTTCGCCCGCTCCATCAGCCACGCGAACCGCTCGAACAGCCGGGCCAGCTTCTGGCCGCGCTCTTGCGCCGTCAGCTTGCCGATCGGCTTCGTCGTTTCGTCGGGATCGAACGGGGCGTACTCGTTCTTCAGCTCTTCGAGCAGCTGGTGATATTCGAAATGGAACGTCGCCGACAAGAGCTCGCTCAGCTGCCGGAACTGATCGGCGGCCGAGCGGTCCAGCCCGCGATCCGTGCAGAGCAACTGGACCAGGTCGTGCCGCCGCACGGGGATGTAGTGCTCGCGATCCTTGTACTCGGCCATGGGCTGGTTCCACGGCCGCTCGCGGCTTAGCGTTCGCGTGCCCTTTGCCGAAGTCTCAGAAACGCGCCTCCGAGCGCTAAGCCGCAAGCGGCGGACAATGAGGTCACCACTCCAGATTATCGAGCGCGTCTTCCGGCGACTGCACCATCTCCTCGACCAGGTCGTGGAGCACGGGCAGGATATCGCCCACGTTTTCCGGCCGCTTCGTTGGCTTGTACGCCAGGCAGCGGTGAATCAGGTCGCACAGCTTGTCGGGGGCGCTGGCCGTGTATTCCTGCACCGGTTTGAGGAGGCTGGCGAAGGTCTTGGCGTCCATCGGCAGGCCGCCGGCCGCGGGAATCACGCCCGGCGGCAGCCGCCAGGTCACCAGCCGGTACATGGTGGCGCCGAAGTTATAGATATCGGTCTGATCGTTGACGATGCCGCTCTTGGCCTGCTCGGGCGCCATGTACTCGGGCGTGCCCTGGACGCGTTCGCAGGCTTCGCCGCGGATGCGCGCCAGGCCGTAGTCGATGATCTTCACGTCGCCGGTGCGGCTGAGCATGATGTTATTCGGCTTGAGGTCGGCGTGATTTGCGCGGCGGATGTGCATGTGCTGCAAACCGGACGCGACCTTCGTGAAGATCTGCACCAGCCGCGCCAGCGACAGCCGCGGGATCACGTCGAGCGTCTTGCCGTTGACGTACTCGATCAGCAGATGGACCTTACGGACGCGCATCAGCCAGTCGCGCGGCGTTTCGAGGGCGTAGACCTTGATCAGGTTGGCGTGGCGAAACATCTGGGCCACGCGAAACTCATGCTGCGCCTGCAGGAGGAACTTCTGATCGTCCTTCGATTCGATGGGCACGACTTTCAAGGCATACTGCTTGCCGTCGGCGGAGCGGCGAATGTGCAGGATGGTGCTGTGCGCCCCGGCGCCCAGCGTGCCCAGGATTTGAAAATCGCCAATGCGGCCTGCGGACTCGGCCATAGAGAGGGGTCGGGAATCAGGAGCCAGGAGTCAGGAATCAGAAGTCAGGAAGTCAACAGAAGGCCATCTTACCAAGGCGGTGCCGGGCGGGGTAGACATGCGATCATAGAATGACCATGAGTGACTTGCCATGCCCATCGACGCGGACCAACTGGAACGCTTGACCCGCGCCTACGGCGAGGAACTGTTCGCGCGCATCGACCGGCGTCCGCCGATCTTGCTGACGCCGCGCTGGTGGGACGAGCGCCTGATGGCGCTGACCATGCACGATGAAACGGTCAAGGTGCAACTGTTTCGCTTCATCGACGCGCTCCCGTTGCTGCACACGCCGGAATCGATCAGCCGCCACCTGCTCGAGTACTTCGCCGAAGCCGTCGATGACCTTCCGGACTGGGCGCGGAAAGGGATGCGCTGGCTGCCGGAGCGCGGCTGGCCGGCGCGGTTCCTGGCGAGCCTGGCGCGCTCCAACGCGCAACGCCTGGCACGGCGCTTCATCGCCGGGTCCAATCTCGACCAAGCCCTCGCCGCTGTCGCCGACCTGCGCCGCCGCAAGCTCACCTTCACCATGGACCTGCTCGGCGAGGCCACCATCACCGAGGCGGAGGCGGTCAAGAGCCAGCAGGACTATCTGCACCTGATTGAAGGCTTGAGCCGCCAGGTCAACACTTGGGACCCGGTCGATCAGATCGACCGCGATCCGTCCGGGCCGTTGCCGCGCGTCAACGTGTCGATCAAGCTGTCGGCCCTGTACAGCCAGTTCGATCCGATCGATCCCGCCGGAACCAGCGCCATCGTGCGCGGGCGGTTGCGGCCGATTTTCCGGTCCGCGATCCGGCATCGGGCCTTCGTCAACCTCGACATGGAGCAGTACGCGTTCAAGGACCTGACGCTGCGGATCTTCCGTGACATCCTCGACGAAGACGAGTTTCGCGGCTGGCCCGACGCCGGCATCGCCATCCAGGCGTACCTGCGCGACAGCGAGCGCGATCTGCGCGAGCTGGCCGAGTGGGCCCGGCGGCGCGGCACGCCGGTGTGGGTGCGGCTGATCAAGGGGGCGTACTGGGATTACGAAACCGTGATCGCCGCCCAGGAACGCTGGCCGACGCCCGTATTCGCCCAGAAATGGGAGACCGACGCCTGTTACGAGCGCCTGACCATTTTCCTCGTGGAGAACCGCGAGCTGTTTCGACCGGCGTTCGGCAGCCACAACATCCGCAGCCTGGCCCACGCGATGGCCGCGGCGCACCTCATGGGTCTGCCCCCGCGCAGCTACGAAATCCAGATGCTGTACGGCATGGCCGATGAGGTCAAGGACGCGCTGGTGCGTCTCGGTCAGCGCGTGCGCGTCTACACGCCGTACGGCCAGCTCCTGCCGGGCATGGCCTACCTGGTGCGGCGTCTGCTCGAAAACACCGCCAACACGTCCTTCTTGCGGGCCAGCTTCACCGAGCACGTGCCCGAGGAGAAGTTGCTCATGAATCCTGTCATTGGTCATTCGTCATCAGTCATTCGTCATTCGTCCCGGGACGGTCGCAGCGGCATCGCCAATGACGAAGGACCAACGACCAATGACTCTTTCGTCAACGAGCCGGTGGCCGATTTCCGCCGCGAGGAGAGTCGGCAGGCGCTGCAGGCGGCGCTCGGCGACGTGCGGCAGCAGTTGGGCAGAACGTATCCGCTGGTGATCGGCGGGCGTGAGATCAGCGCCGCGGCGACTTTCGATTCACTGAACCCGTCGCATGTGCGTGAGGTCGTGGGACGTTGCGCAAAGGCGGACAAGGAGCACGCGGTGCAGGCCGTGCAGGCGGCCGCCGCGGCGTTTCCCGGTTGGCGCGACACCGATGCGAATACGCGGGCCGACTTCCTGGTGAAGACGGCCGCGATCCTGCGGCGACGCCGCTTCGAGCTGGCCGCCTGGGAAGTTGTCGAATGCGGCAAGGCCTGGCGCGAGGCCGATGCCGACGTCACCGAGGCCATCGATTTCTGCGAATACTACGCGCTCCAGATGCGGCGGCTGGCCCGGCCGCAGCTGGTCGATGTGCTGGGCGAGCGCAACGCCAACTGGTACGAGCCGCGGGGCGTCGCCGTCGTCATCGCCCCGTGGAACTTTCCGCTGGCGATCCTGTGCGGCATGACGACCGCCGCCCTGGTCACCGGCAACACCGCCATCATGAAGCCGGCGGAATCGTCGGCGGTGATCGGCGCCAAATTGATGGAGGCCTTTCGCGAGGCGGGTTTGCCCACCGGAGTGGTCAACTACCTGCCCGGCGCCGGCGCCGAAATCGGCCCCACGCTGGTCGAGCACCCCGACGTGGCCGTGGTCGCGTTCACCGGCTCGCGCGGCGTCGGCATGCGGCTCAACCAGCAGACCGCCGCACTGGCGCCGGGGCAAACCCACATCAAGCAGCTCATCGCCGAGCTGGGCGGCAAGAACGCCATCATCGTCGATGACGACGCCGACCTCGACGAGGCGGTGCAGGGAGTGGTCGCCAGCGCCTTCGGCTACCAGGGCCAGAAGTGCTCGGCATGCTCGCGGGTCATCGTGCTGGCGTCGATTCATGACGTGTTCCTGCAGCGGCTGGTCGAGGCGACCAGAAGCTTGAAGATCGCCCCCGCCGAGGACCCGGCGTGCAAGGTCGGCCCGGTGATCGACGCCAAGGCGCGCGAGAGCATCCAGCGTTACATCGACAAGGGCAAGCAGGAGGCGCGACTCGTCCACGCCGGCGACCTTGGGTTCCTCGTGAACGAAGGTTTCTACGTGGCGCCGCACATCTTCGCCGACGTGAAGCCGGACGCGGTCATCGCCCAGGAAGAGATTTTCGGCCCGGTGCTGGCGGTGATGAAGGCCGCGAATCTTGGCGACGCGCTGGCGATCGCGAACGGCACGCCGTATGCGCTGACCGGCGGGCTGTTCTCGCGCAGCCCGCAGAACATCGACCGCGTCAAGCGCGAATTTCGTGTGGGCAACCTGTACATCAATCGCAAGATCACCGGGGCCCTGGTGCACCGCCAACCGTTCGGCGGGTTCAAGCTGAGCGGCAAGGGCACGAAGGCGGGCGGGCCGGATTACCTGCCGCACTTCATGGTCCCGCGGTGCGTGTCGGAGAACACGATGCGGCGGGGGTTTGCGCCGGTGACCCACGAGGTGGATGACATGTGAGCTTGTTGCCGGCGTGGCGGCGTGAGCGCGAAACGGTAAACAAACTTAGCTGAAATCCGTTTGCATTCCGGTTTCGACTTCCATACGTTGAAGAGCGGTTGCGTTGCAACCTCCCGCCTGGTTCGTCTTCCCGCAGAATCGTCATCATGGAGCCAAGCGCCATGCAAAAAGCCGCTTTCGGAGTCGCCATCCTGTTGGTCAGTTACGTCGCCGTGGCGATGGCCCAGGCGCCGCCGGCCGAGTTCAAGGGGCATCAAGGGCTGATCTTCAGCGTCGCCTTCAGTCCCGACGGCAAGACCCTGGCCACCGCCAGCTTCGACCACACCGTCAAGCTGTGGGACTTCAAGTCCGGCAAGGAGACCGGCGTGCTCAAGGGGCACACCCAGCCGGTGTACGCCGTGGTGTTTGCGCCCGACGGCAACTCGATCGCCACGGCCGGCCAGGACAACCTCATCCGCATCTGGGACAAGTCCGGCAAGCAGAAGCACGAATTGAAGGGGCACACCGGCATCGTCGATTCGCTGGCCTTCAGCCCCGACAACAAGACCCTGGCGTCGGGCTCCGCCGACAAGGACGTGCGCCTGTGGGACGCGGTCGGCGGCAAGGAGCTGAAGAAGCTCGGCAGCCACAAGGAATCGGTCTACTCGGTCGCGTTCAGTCCCGACGGCAAGTTCCTCGCCTCGGCCGGCAACGACGGCTTCATCAAGATCTGGGACGTCAAGGCCCAAAAGGAAATCAAGCAGCTCGAGACGCCGCTCCAGAAGCCGATGATCGTCGAGACCAAGAAGGAAGAAAAGAAGGAGGAGAAGAAGAAAGAAGAAAAGAAGGCCGAGAAAAAGAAGGAGGAAAAGAAGAAGAAGGAGGAGAAAAAGAAGGAAGCGCCCAAGGAGATCCGCGACGGCATCCTCGCCGTGCTGTTCTCGGCCGACAGCAAACAGCTCTTCTCGGTCGGCTTCGACAAGCACCTGCGCGTCTGGAACGTCGCCGACGGCAAAGAGGTTCGCAAGCTGGGCCCGACGCCGGACGACCTGTACGGCCTGGCGTTGTCGCGCGACGGCAAGATGGTGGCGACGAGCGGCTACGGCGGCAGTTTGCGGGTCTACGAGGTCGGCAGCGGCAAGGAGGTCTTCAAGACCCATTTGAAGAAGATGGTCACGTATTGCGTCACGTTTACTCCGGACGGCAAGGCGCTGGTCACCGGACACGAGAAGGACAACGCGGCACGGGTGACGCCGCTGACGGCGAAGTGATGAGGCCGCCGGCTTGCCGTTTAGCGCGGCAAGGATCCTGGCCGCGCTAGTCGGCAAGCCGCACGCTTCATCAACGGACGTAGCGACGCGGATCGGCAACGCCGACTTCGGAAAACCCCTTCAATCGCAGCAGGCACGCATCGCATCGGCCGCAGGCTTTGCCGTCGGCGGCCGGATCGTAGCACGACGTGGTCAGTGCGAAATCGACGCCCAGGGCCAGGCCTTGGCGGATGATGTCCGCCTTCGTCATGCGAATCAAGGGCGTGTGGATCGTCAACCGCTGCCGGCCTTCGACGCCGGCTTTCGTCGCCAGGTTCGCCATGTTCTGAAACGCCTCGATGTACTCGGGCCGGCAGTCGGGATAGCCGGAGTAATCCAGCGCGTTGACGCCGATGAAGATGTCGTTGGCGCCGAGCACTTCGGCCCAGGCCAGCGCGAACGACAGGAAGATGGTGTTGCGAGCGGGAACATACGTGACCGGGATGCCCTGGCTCATCTCCTCGATCGGCCGGTCCTTCGGTACCGCCACGTCGCTCGTCAACGCCGACCCGCCGAACCGCCGTAGATCGATGGGCATGATCACGTGCTGGACCGCCTGCATGCGTTCGGCGAGTTTCGTCGCGCACTCCAACTCGATGCGGTGCCGCTGGCCGTAATCGAACGACAGGGCGTGAACCGCAAAGCCCTGGCTGCGGGCCAGGGCGAACGTCGTGGCGGAATCGAGACCGCCGCTCAGCAACACCACGGCTTTGTTCATGATCGACAGTGGCTACCCAAACGAATGCACGTACCCCGTCGCCGGCAAGGGGCGACGTTGCCCGTTCTCTTCAAGATACAACCCAGGCTCGGCCACGCATTCGCCGATCCAAGCGAGCGTCACGCCCGGGATCGGCTGACGTCCCAGCAAGCGCCGGCCGTCGTCCGGCGCCGCGGCGAAGGCCAGCTCGAAATCCTCGCCGTCGCCCAGGGCGTGCTCGAGCGGCGTGCGGTTGTCGTTCATCTGGCGGGCGGCGGCGCTGATGGGAATGCGATCGGCCGCGAGGACGGCGCCGCAGCCGCTTTCCTCGCACAGATGATGGACGTCGGCAGCGAGGCCGTCGCTGATGTCGATCATGGCGTGAATCGGCGCGTGCTCTTGCAGTTGCAAGGCCTCGCGGACGCGGGGCGTGAAGTCGAGATGCTTGCCGAGGAGACTGCCCCCCAGCGGTCCGGTGACGAGCAGCCAATCGCCCGGTTTCGCGCCGGAGCGCAGGATGGGGCCCTGCGGCCCGGCGTCGCCCAGGAGCGCGACCGAGATGACCAGCCCGCCGTCCCAGGCATTGGTATCGCCGCCGACGATGGCGGTATCAAACGCGTCCGCCATCTCGCGCATGCCTGCATATAGTTCCTCGGCCAACGCCTGCGTGTTCCGGCGCGGCAGCCCGACGCTGACCACGGCGGCGACCGGCCGGCCTCCCATGGCGGCGATGTCGCTGAGATTGACCGCCAGGGCCTTGCGGCCCACCCGGCGCCCGCCCGCCTGCTCCAGGATGAAATGGCAGCCTTCGAGAAGCATGTCGGTCTTCACCAGGAGCGGCGTCGCGGGCAAGAACGTCGAGGGCAAGGGCGCCGCCGAGGGCCGCAGGACGGCGCAATCGTCGCCAGGGCCGACGACGACGCGCGGATGCGCCGGCGTCCGCTGCCGCAGCCAGCGGATGTAGTCGAATTCGTGCATCGGCCTACGGCGGACGGCTCGCCTCCCGGTCTGCGAGCAAGAAACGGTCAAGCCGGGCAGGCGAGCCGCCTGCCCTACGATCATTCTCAGGGCAAACCGCACAGCGACCAGTGCAGCCAGGCTCGGGCCAGGCCGTAGGCGGGCCGCCGGTCGTTCCGGTCGGCGACCTGAAACGCGTGATGCAGGTGGATGAAGGCGGGCGTCGCCCAGCCGCTGTCGAGCCACATGTCGGCCAGGTGCAGGTGCGGATCGACGAACGCCGGATAACAGCGGACGGCATTGAGAAACGCCGAGCAAGCTTCCTCGGTGCGGCCGGCGCGCTGCAAGGCTCGACCGAGATAGTTGAACGCGTAGCCATGGTCCGGCTTCAGCTCGGTGGCGCGACGCAGCGGCTCGAGCGCCGCCGTCACGGCCGTTCCCTGGCGCTGCGCCAGCTCAAACCGCGCGACGCCCAGGTAGAAATGGGCCTGCGCCGCGAGGGGGTCGCGGCGGAGAGCCCTTTCGGCGGCGGAAGCCGCGCCGCGCCAATCCTCGCCGCGCAGCAAGACCTCCGCGAGCAGCACCAGCGTCAGCGTGTCGTCGGGGTAGTCGCGCGCCAGCGACTGCAACAGCGGGACGGCTTCACGCGGCCGGCCTTGCGTCAGCAGGTTGCGGGCCGCCGCCCGGCGATGATTCCGGCCCACTCCCAGCTGGGCGACTTCTTGAATAAACTCGTCGTCCAACTGATCGAAGCTGAGATCCGGCGGCGGTTGTTGCGCCCGGGCAGCCGCCCGAACTGCGTCGTGAATCCGGCCTGGGATGCGCCGATATGCGGCGGCCAGCAGGGCGAACCCCTTTTGCCGCGCATACGGCGTCGCGGCGCAACCCTGCAGATGCTCGACAGCGGCCGGCCATTGCTCGCGCGCCAAGGCAAGTTGTCCCAATCCAAGATGGACGCGCGGATGCCGTGGATCGGCAGCCAGGGCTTGGCGAAAGTGCCGCTCCGCATCGTCGAGCCGGCCGAGTTCCAGCAGAGTCTCGGCGAGCTTGAGCCGCGGCGCCGGGGGCCGATCGTGACACAGGGCCACGGCCCGTTCCAGGTGCGGCAGCGCCTGCTCCGGATCCCGATACAGCAGTCGTCCCTGCAAGTAGGGCCAACGCGGCTCCTCGGGGTCGAGCAACGCCGCCTGGGCCAAGGCGACCCGCGCCGCGTCGCCGAATTCGTGCGCGAACAGCACCATTCCGAACCGGCCCCACTCAGCCGCCGAGCGCGGCGACTGAGTGACCGCCAGGCGTGCCTCGGTCACGGCGGCGCGGACGGACGGGTCGATGTTCTCCAACGGAACCTGCGGCGGGTCCGGCGCCGGGTCGCGCAGCCGCCAGGCGACGGCGACGCCGAGCAGGATCAGCGCCAGAGCGCTCCACGCCCAAGCGCGGCGGCTTCGGGGCGGCCGCGACAACGCCGGTTCAGGGCATGCACCTTGGCGCTGGTCGTCAATCATGGCACGGCCGATTTCGACTGCGTCCGGCCCTCGCCCTGGCGCAAGGTCACGAGCCGGTCGCCGGCGCCGCCGGGAAACACTTCGCGCGCGCCGTCGGGCCAATCGATTTCGATGGCGTCCGCATGGGTGGCGGCGCCGAGCCCGAAGTGGACGCGCGGATCACAACTGCACAGGTAACTTTGCGCCGGGCTGGCAAGACGAATCATGGTGCGGCCCCCGACACGGACCGTCACCAGCGCTCCGTGGGCGTCGCGATGCGCGTTGGGGTTCCCCGCGCAGGCCACCAGCGGACGCACCGCCAGCCAGTGCCCGCGCTCTGGGACGACGTTCTTGTACAATCGTGCCGGCCCGGCGACGGTGGTGACCAGCAGCGATAGCGTGCCGTCCTCGGGCCGCAGCATCCCGGCCGCCAGGCCGCGGGAAACGCGGGGGGTGGCGCAGAACGCCGCATTGCCCAGGGACAGATCGCGGAAGCGGCCGGCGCCGTCGTTGGCGAAGATCTGGTTGCGCTCGGCGTAGGCGTCCCAGAACGACGACGCCGGGTGAGCGGCGGGCCGGGCCACACGGCCGTTGACCACGGCCAGATCGACCGAACCGTCGCGGTCGAAATCACCGAGATACGTGCCGAAGCCGGTGCCGCGCCAGCGCGGGGTCGCCAGGCCGGCGGCGGCGGTGTGGTCGCGGAACAAGCCGCGCGGGCCTTGCTTCCACAGCGTGTGCGTCTCCTCGGTGAGGTGCGTGACGAACAGGTCCAGATAACCGTCGCCGTCCGCGTCGGCGACGGCGATGCCCATGTTGGCCTGGGCCTGTGCCATGACGTTGAGCGCCGCGCCGCGCGTCACCGCTTCCTCGACGAACGTGCCGTCACGCTGGTTGATCCACAAGCGATTGGCCTGGGAATCGTTGGCGACAAAGATATCGGGCCAGCCGTCGCCGTCGGCGTCGAAACAGACGACGCCCAGGCCGGGCCCGGGGACCTTGGCCAGGCCAGCCGGCACCGTCACTTCCTGAAAGCGTGCCGTGCCGCCCAGGTTCCGATACAACCGCGCCACCGTGCCGCGGAACTCGGATGGATGGCAGTAATCGCGCTGGCCGCTGGATGGTCCACATGGGTGGGCGCGATCGTAATCGACGTAGCACGCCACGACGAGGTCAAGCCAGCCATCGCGGTCGAAGTCGAAGAACGCCGCGGACGTTCCCCAGCTCGGACAGTCGAGGCCGCTCGCCTTGGTGACGTCGCGAAAGCGGCCGTCGCCTTCGCTCACGAACAGTTTCACGCCGCCGAATTGCGTCACCAGCACGTCGGTCCGGCCGTCGTTGTTGACGTCGCCCGTGGCCACACCCATGTTGTGGCCGTCGCATCCCAGGCCCGAGCGCTCGGTGACGTTGTGGAAGCGGCCGTCCGGAAGCTGCTGGAAGAGCTGGTTGCGGGCGCCGGATGCCGGGCCGGCGTTTTGCAAGAGATAGATGTCGAGCAGGCCGTCGTCGTTGGCATCGAAGAGGGCGGCGCCGGAACCCATGATCTGCGGCATGAAGTATTTGGCGATGGGTCCGGCATCGTGGCTGAAATCGAGGCCTACTTCGTCGGTGACGTCGCGGAACCAGGCGCCGTCATCCGTGAACTCCAGGCCGGAGGCGTCGGGGCGATGAGATGACCTCAACCACGGCCACGGCCAGAGCACGACGGCGGCCGCGCCGGCCAATACGATCGCCAGGCAAGTCAGCCGTAAATGCCGCATGCTTCAAGTATTGGGGAGGGGCGAAGGGGATGCAAGGCGAAAGGACCCACCCGCAAGAATGACCTACTTCACGGCGCTGGCGGCGATGAAGGGGAGCGTCTTGGCCTTGCCGGGGACCCAGGCCATGCAGGCGTTGAGAATGGCGTGGCGGAACGATTCCGGATCGGGGACGCCGGGCAACGTCAACACGGCCTGGCCCTGGCTGATGATCTCCACGTCGGCGGCCCGGAAGAAGTCGTCCACGCTGCCGGGGACGAGGCGCACGTCGTCGATCTCGGCGAGGGGAATCTCCTTTTCCACCGCGCCGCGCCAGCCCTTGCGGATCATGAGCCGCCGGTTCGTCAAGGTGTAGCGGGTCATCTCCGGAAGAACCCGGTTGAGGAGCGGAACCCACGGGAGCAATTTGCCGAAGTAGGCCCCGGACATGACGAGCCAGCCGACGGGTGCCAGGATGATGGTTCGCGTCAGCCACTTGCCAAGCGCGGCCACGCCTTTGTACTGGGCCACGCTCGGCCAGACTTCACGGATGCGGGCTTCGGCAGTGTCGGGGGCGATCACGCCGGTGACGGCCTGCTGGCGGATATCCATGCGACGGGTTTCCTGGGAGCCGGCGGAAGGCGGACCGTGACATCGACCGCACGCGACCCGGTCAAGATACGGAGCGTCGACCCGGCAGCCAAGGACGTTTCACTTGCTTTTCAGCTCGAACGGCTTGAGCTCGTTCTTGCCCTCAACGATGTCGACATTCAGCGGCGTGTTTTCCCGATCGGTGTACTTGAAGGGCACTACTTGCTTACCGAGGCCGGAGGCCTCCAGTTGCCCGTATTCTTCGGGCGGCGGCGCCTGGCCGGTTTTCTTGTCGACGAACTTGCTGACCAGGACGAGGTATTTGCCCGCCTTGAGCGACTTCTGCGCGGACGTGCCGTCGAGCTCGAATTTGCCCTCTTCGTTCGTCACCGCGACGTTGCCGCCGCTGGGGCCCTCGAACGTGACACGGGCCTCGCTGAGGGGCTTCGAGTCCAACAGGACTTGGCCCGTGATGCGGGAAAAGTTGCCGCCGCCGGAGCAACCGGGAATCGCGAGGGCAAGCGCAACCATCCAACCGGCAACGATCCAATGGCGGGAGTTCATCGGGTCCTCGAATCGGCAATGCCCAGGCGCCGTCGGCGCCTGGCACACATCGGTCGGCTGAAAGAAGCGAGGGGAGGCGAACGAGGGGAGGCGAACCTCCCCTGTGGAGTGATGGCGTGTTAGATGTCGTTGTTAACGATCTCACCGCCTTCGACCGTCGTCACGGCCCGCCAGGCGGTCGGCGTGATGGCGTCGCGAACGCCGCGGACCGAACCGTCGCAGAACACGAAGTTCGTCGTTCCCGAGTGGAAACTGCTGAAACCCCAGGCGTAGGTGCAGCGTTGCGACGACGCGGTGTTCGGGGCGCAGGTCCCGTACGGGTAGTTGGGCGTAAAGTTGGAGTAGTACCCGCGACCGTGAACCGACGTGTGGGTGCCGTACAGCGGATACGGTCCGAACACGGTCGAGCCGTTGTGCCACTTTTGCACCGACTCGCCGATGGCAACGGTGTTGCTGGTCCCGTCCTTGACCGTGGCGAGGGAAGCCGCGCCGTTGTTGCCGAACGGGCCCTTGGCGCTGGAGCTCGTGTTCAGCCAGTCGGCGTTGT
>JAKEET010000015.1 GCA_022616435.1 Gemmataceae bacterium | reverse complement strand
TTTACGACCGGTATCAACAAGAACAGAAACCGCCGGATACGTTGAGTACGTCCGGTGGTGTGGGAGGACGGGGGCGGTAACGCCCCCTCCTACCCGATTGGTCGACATTGTCGCCTTTGGCTCTTGACCATTGTTCGCAAATATGCGAAAACGAGCAAGCCGAGCAATGCCCCGTACGCCGGTCCTGATGTTCCGGGACGACGACGGCTCGGCGCCGCTTCTCGACTGGCTTGAGAAAGTCCCCGCAAAGGTCCAGGACAAGTGCCGCCTGCGTATCGAGCGCTTGCAGGAACTGGGGCACGAGCTTCGCAGGCCGGAGGCTGACTTCCTTCGTGACGGAATCTATGAACTGCGAGTTGGCCACCGAAGTCTGAACTATCGCATGTTGTATTTCTTTCACGGCCAAGGCGCTGCGGTTTGTCCCACGGGCTTCAGAAAGAGAGAGTGGTGCCGCCCAAGGAAATCGACCTGGCGTTAGCGCGGAAGAAGAAGTTCACGGCCAATCCCAAGAAGCACACCGCGGAGATCACCTGACATGGCAAGGAAACGAAGACCCACGACCGATGCCGCCGAGATCCTGCACCGCCGCTTCTACGAGGGCAAGCCGAAGCGCCTGGCCGAATTGGATGAGGCACGCGCCAACGACGAGGTTGCCCGCCAGATCCATAGCCTCCGCACCGAAGCCGGCGTGACGCAGCGCGAGCTGGCTAGACTCGTCGGCACGACCGCCTCCGTCATCTGCCGCCTTGAGGACGCGGATTACGAGGGCCACTCGTTGGCCATGCTCCGGCGGATAGCAGCCGCGCTCCAGCAGCGCGTCGTGATTCGCTTTGAACCCGCCAAGGCCAAAGCTCGATACGCATAGCCGGGCAAGGAGAGTGTTCACGGGTCAGCGGCTTGCGGCACGTGGCCGGCGCTTGTAGCATGGATCGTGGTTGCCCAGAGAGCGCCGTTGATGAAACCATCATCCGCCGCGGGGCAGCGCCGTCGAGCGCCTTGGGGCTTGGCAGCGGTCGTAGTCGCGGTCTGTGCCGGCGCGGGCGCGTATCTGTTCTGGCCGCGCACGCCGGCGCCGCCTTCCGCCCCGCCATCCAGCGCGCCGTTGCCGCCGCTGACCGCGTCGCCCTTTCTCAACACCAAGCCGGGAGTGGCCTACGTCGGCGACGACGGTTGCGTCGGCTGCCACCGCGACTACGGCAAGTCGTATCGCCAGCATCCGATGGGCCGAAGCTTGTTTCATGCCGGCGCAGCGCCGCCGGTGGAACAGCTCGACGCCAAGGCGAACAATCCATTTCAAGCGAGCGGCTTTCATTTTCAGGTGATCCAGGACGGCAAGAAGCTCATCCACCGCGAATGGCGCCAGGACGACAAGGGCAACGTCGTCGCCAAGGTGGACGCGGAAATCAAGTTCGCCATCGGCTCCGGCGCCCAGGCTCGTTCCTACCTGCTGGAACACGACGGTTTCCTCTTTCAGTCGCCGATCACCTGGTACGTCCAAAAAGCCCGATGGGACTTGGTCGCCGGGATACGACAAGAGCATGCCGCATTTCCAGCGGCGGATCGAGCCGCGCTGCCTGTACTGCCACAGCCAGGAAGCGCATCCGGTCGAACACACCGTCAACCGTTACGAGCAGCCGGTGTTCGGACAGCTGGCGATCGGCTGCGAGCGCTGCCACGGGCCGG
This sequence comes from Gemmataceae bacterium, assembly GCA_022616435.1. Lineage (GTDB taxonomy): Bacteria > Planctomycetota > Planctomycetia > Gemmatales > Gemmataceae > JAKEET01. Next base: position 29,324 of record JAKEET010000015.1, on the reverse strand, counting down.
GGGAACTGCACGTCGCCGCCCGCCGCAAGGGCCTGCCGGCCGACGAGGTGGACTACAGCATCGTCAACCCGCGACACCTGGCGCCGGCGCTGCGCGAGGCGGTTTGCGAGCAATGCCATCTGCAGGGCGAGGCAATCGTGCCGCGCCGGGGCCGAAAACAAACCGATTATCGCCCCGGCCTGGCCCTGCATGAAATCGTGTCGATTCTGGTGAGGCCGCCGGAGGCTGGGGACGATAAGCTGATCGTCGGTCACGTCGAGCAGATGCACCAGAGCGTTTGCTTCACCAGGAGCGCGGGCCGGTTCGGGTGCACGAGCTGCCATGACCCGCATCGCGCGCCGGCGCCGGCGGAGAAGATCGCTTTCTATCGGGACCGCTGCCGGCGCTGCCATCTCGACACGCCGAAGCTGCCCGCGGACCATGAGGGCATTCGGGCGCCGGACTGCTCGATGCCGCGCGCCGAACGCACCGCGCGGGCGACGGACGACAACTGTCTCACCTGCCACATGCCGCGGCACACCAGCTCGGTGGGCAGCCATCTCGCCGTCACGGACCATCGCGTGTTGCGGCGCCCGGACCGGCCTCCGAAACGCCGTTCCGAGCTGGGGCCGGAGGACATTCCGCTGCTGGCTTTCCATCGTCAACGGCTGGACCCCAATGACCAAGACTTGGCGCGCGATCTGGCCGTCGGCGTGATCCCGCTGGCCGCGCTGGCCCACGACGACGGCGCCCGCCACGTGAGCGCGGTTCTGGGCCGCCGCGCCGTCCCGCTCCTGGAGAAGGCCACGGCCCGCGCCCCCGACGATGTGCCGGCCCTGGAGGCGCTTGGCTACGCGTTGTTCGCGCGGGGCGACGAAACGCCCAAGGGGTTGCGGGTTTTCGACGCCGCGCTCGCGCTGGCGCCCGACCGCGAACAGACGTTGGAGTGGGCCGCCCACGTCGCCCAGGCCGGCGAGCGCATGGCGCTGGCGGAGAAGTACGCCCGGCGGCTCACGGAGCAGTATCCGCACTACGCGGGCCATCACGAACGGCTGGCGAGCATCTGTGCGGACCGCGAAGACTGGCCGCAGACAGTGCAAGCCGCGCAAGCGGCGCTGCGGCTCGACCCGTTTCGCACTTCCGTCCGCGAGTTGTTGATCGCCGCGCATCTTGCGAACGGCCATCGGGCCAAGGCGCAGGCCGAGTTTGACCTGATCGGCGTCATCGATCCAGAGCTGCAGCAGCGACTTCGACCGTGGCTCATGAAGCGAATCAGATAGGGCTGCACGTCTCAGCGAAGTCTAAGGCTTCCTTAATGTATGAGAGTATTAAAAGCATATTGGAAAGCTTGATCTTCCAGACCACGTTCTTCACAATTGGTCACTTCCAACGTAATGCCAACCCGTTCGTTCCTCCCTGTTGGAAAAAACGATGAACCGTGGCTGTTTCGCATCGCGAGAAGTGTGTGTTGTTGTCGTCTGCGGATTGTTGCTGCCGTTCGCCGGTTGCGGCGCTGGGGGAGGCGGCATGCTCCCCGTTTCCGGCACCGTCACGGTGGGCGCGAAGCCGCTGGCCAGCGGCAGTGTGGCGTTCCATCCGGACGAGGCCAAGGGGAATACCAGCAAGAAGGTGGCGGGCGGCGACATCGGCGCCGACGGCTCGTACAAGCTCTACACCGACGCCAAGCCGGGCGCTCCGGCCGGCTGGTACAAGGTGACGGTGGCCGCGGCCACCCAGGTCGATTCGGACAAGGCGGACCAGGCGAAATCGCTGGTCGGGGCCAAGTTCACCGATCCGAAGGAGACTCCGTTGTCGATCGAGGTGACTGCCTCGCCTGCGGCCGGGGCATACGACTTGAAGGTCAGCGCGAATTGAAACCTCGCGTCTTTTTCCTTTTCTCATCTTGCTCAGGAGGCCCGTATGTCTTCCAGATGGCGCCGGCTTCGCACCGGCTTTACCCTGATCGAGCTGCTGGTGGTGATCGCCATCATCGCGATCTTGATTGCCCTGCTGGTCCCGGCGGTGCAAAAGGTCCGCGAGGCCGCGGCGCGGACGCACTGTCAGAACAACCTCAAGCAGATTGCCCTGGGCGTCCACGGCCACAACGACGCCCACAAGAAGCTGCCGCGCAGCGCCGGACCAGGATACACCTTCAACAGTTCGGCGCCGATTGCCGAAAAACCGACGGGACCGAATTCGGCCGCACCGATTGGAACAACGTCTACTCGTTCCGAAGCTACCATACCAACGGCCTGCAATTCGCCCTCGCCGACGGCTCCGTGCGATACGTTTCGAACAGCATCGACATCGCACACTACCGAGCTCTGGCGACGCGCAGCGGGGATGAACCGGTGTCGGCGCCGGACTAATTCACGGTGCGCAACTCTGCTGCACCAACCCGAAGCGTAAGCGAGGGGATCGGGTGAAATCCCTCGCTTACGCTTCGGGTTGGTGCAGCAGAGTTGCGCACGGCTATGTAGGTGTCCTGGTCGATGTCTTTGGAGCGGGCCCCGGCAACGGGCCCGCTTTTTCTTGTTTGGCTACTGTCGTCTTTCGCTCCGCGAAAGATGCTCTTTCGCGGAGCGAAAGGCGACAAAGGGATTGCCACGTTCCTGCTCACTGAATCTGCACCAGAACCGGCCGCAGCTGTTCCAAAGCGCGAGCCCGATGGCTCAGCGCGTGCTTGACGCGCGGCGACAGCTCGCCAAAGGTCTGATGCCACTCCGGGATCAGGAACAGCGGATCGTAGCCAAAGCCACCCTGGCCGCGAAACTCCTTGAGGATCACGCCGTGGCAGCGGCCCTCGGCCACGGCCCGGACCGCGCCCGTCGGATCGGCCAGCGCCGCCGTAGAGACGTAGTAGGCCGCGCGGCGGTCGTCCGGCAGCGGGGCCAGCTCGGCGAGCAAGCGGGCGTTGTTGGCGGCGTCGTCGCCCTGCTTGCCGGCATAGCGGGCCGAGTGCACTCCGGGCCGGCCGTTGAGCGCGGGGACCACCAGACCGCTGTCCTCGCCCAGGACCCAGTGCCCAAGCGCCGCGGCGGTTTCCACGGCCTTCTTGCGGGCGTTGGCCTCGAAGGTGCCGCCGTCTTCCACAACTTCCAGCGCTTGAGGGAACTCGGACAAATCGTGCAGCTCGAGCGGCAGGTCGCCAAGGATTTCGAGGATCTCGCGCCTCTTCTTGGGGTTGCGCGTCGCCACGATCAACGGCGTTGCCATGACGCCTCCCGATCCGAAACACGAAATTCGTGCTTGTTTCGGATGTCGCTATTCGAGATTCGGATTTCTGCGTGAAACTGCTCGTACCCGCACAATCGTCCCATGAAGGTTCGACGCGGACACGCATTTTTCGCTTTCCTCTTGGCATCCGATTACCGATCATTCTAGAGTGTTCAAGGCGGAATCAACGCCGAGCGCGCGTTCAGCCACGGAGCCGCACTCGGAAACCAATAACCCGGCGGGTGGAGCCCGCCGGTTGCCATAGAAGGGTGCCCATGGAACCGATCCGGCGGCGGCGCGGCCCCGTCAGCAAGTTCACCGCGCGCCTGCGCAAGGCCGAGCGCAAGCGGCAACTGGTCGCCCAGGCCAAGCAGCTCTTCGTCGCGCTGGGCTATCAGCACACCACCACCGAGAAGATCGCCGAGGCCGCCGGCGTGACCGAGCCGGTGCTCTACCAGCACTTCCCCAGCAAGAAGGCGCTGTTCCTGGAAGTGCTCCAGGAGATCCGGCAGGCGACCTTGCACCGCTGGGACAAGGAAACGGCCAACATCACCCATCCGCTCGAGAAGCTGCAATCGGTCGTCGATCTGTACCTGGGGAGCACGCGCGAACGGACGCTGGAGTTTCGCGTCATGCACCGCACGCTGGTCGAGATCGACGACAGCGAGATCGCGGCCTGCCTGCGTGCGTTTTATCTCGAGAGTGAGGCATTTCTCACGAAGATCTTGCGCCAGGGCCAGGAAGCCGGCCTGTTCCGCAAGGGATTCGACCCGCGCGTCGGCGCCTGGGAGCTGATCCGCACCGCGCTGGGCTACACGCTCACGCTCCCCCTGGAGATTCCCATCTACCAGGAGGAATCCTACCACCAGGAGGCGATCGCCTACCTGCTGCACGGCATGCTGGCGTGACATCGCTATAATGAACGGCTGATGCTCGACTTCCTCGCGCGGGTCACGATCTTCTGCTTTGCCGCCAGCTATGCCGTCGCTCTGTCGCTGGAGCTGTGGCACCTCGTCCGTCCGCGGCCGATCACACGCTACGTGGCCATCGGCTTCGGCGCGGCCGGGGCGCTGGCCCACCTGGTCTACGTCGCCGTGCAGCCGCTGCCGCTGGCGGCGCCGGCCGGGTCGCTGCTGCTCTTGGCGCTGATTCTGTCGATCTTCTACGTCTACGGCTCGATCCATCACCATCGCGTCGCCTGGGGATTGTTCGTCCTCCCCGTGGTGCTCGGCCTGGTCGTGCTGGCGGTCCTTTGCCGTGAGGCGCCTGGCCAGAGCGACCTGGCCTCGCTGTGGACGGTCTTCGACCCGGAGCGCTTCTGGGGCGTGGCGCACTTCGTGCTCGTGCTGCTGGCCGGCGTCGGCATCAGCGTCGGCTTTGTCGCCAGCGTCATGTACTTCGTGCAGACGCACCGGCTCAAGGCCAAGCTGCCTCCCAGTCCCGGCATGAAGATGCTCAGCCTGGAGCGCATCGAGGCGATGAACCGCCGGGCCGTCCTGTGGGCGTTCCCACTGCTGACCGCGGGCCTGGCCGTCGGCATGATCCTGCTCTTCCAGAAGTACTCGTGGGCCCAGTCCCTGCAGAGCCCGAAAATCCTGAGCACCATCGGCCTGTGGCTGGTCTTCGCCGTGCTCCTTTACATGCGCTACGCCGCCCACGTCCGCGGCAAGCAAGCGGCCATCTGGACCATAGTCGCTTTCGTGTTCTTGATCCTGGCGATGGCGTCGCCGGTGCATCCGTTCGCGGGAGGTGGGCCATGAAACTCCTTCTCGTCGGCTGCAATTACAAGACGGCGCCGATCGAGCTGCGCGAAAAGCTGGCCTTCGACGGCGCCAAGCTCACCGCCGCCCTGCGCGAGCTGGAGACCCGCTATGGCTGCGAGGCGGTGATCCTGAGCACGTGCAATCGCGTCGAGCTGTACCTGGCCCGCGCCCACGACCAGCCGCTCCCGGACCACGGCGTCATCGCCGAGTTTCTCAGCGAAACACACCAGGTGCCGGTGGACCGGCTTGTCGGCGACGCGGCTCGCGCAGCCTGTGCGGTGGAAACGGCGACGGCGGCGGCACAAGGCGTGTCGCCGACCTATGCCCTTCACAACGTGGATGTGATTCGCCATCTGTTTCGCGTGGTCGCCAGCCTCGACAGCCTGATCGTCGGCGAAGGCCAGATCGCCGGCCAGGTGAAGCGCGCGTACGAGCAAGCCCACGCCCAGGCCACCGCCGGCCCGATCTTGCACGCCCTGTTCCAGCACGCCAACATCGTCGCCAAGCGCGTCCGTACCGAGACCGGCATCAGCCGCGGGCACGTGTCGGTGTCGAGCGTCGCCGTTGACTATGTCCGGCAAGTCTTCGATCACTTCGACGACAAGACCGTGCTGGTCATCGGCGCCGGCAAGATGGGCGAGCTGACCTTGAAGCACCTGCGCGACCTGAAGCCGCGCCGGATTCTCGTCACCAATCGCAGCCCGGAGAAGGCGAGCGCCGTGGCCGCCGGCTGCGACGGGCAGGCCATGCCGTGGGAAGAACTCGACGACGCACTGGTGGAGGCCGACATCGTCTTGAGCACGACCGGGGCGCCGGAGCCGATCATGCCGCGGCGGCGCTTCAACGGCATCCTGGCGCGGCGCGAGAACCGGACGATGGTGATCCTCGACATCGCCGTGCCCCGCGACTTCGACCCGCGCATCCACGACGGCGACCGGGCTTGCCTGTTCAACATCGACGACCTGCAGCGCATCCGCGAGCAGACCCTGCACGAACGGCACAAGCACATCGCCCCGGCCGAGGCGATCATCGAGCAGGAAGTGACGCGGTTTCACAAGGACTGGATGCGGCGCCGGCACGGCAAGTTCATCGCCCAGTTGACGCAGGAATTCGAGGCCCGCCGCAAGGCCGTCGTCGAGGGCTTGATGGCCGACTTGAACGGCGCGGTCGGCCCCGAAGATCGCGCCAAGATCGAGTATGCCTTCCGCAAGCTGCAGAACCAGTTCCTGCACGGCCCGATATCCGCCCTGGCCGACGACGCCCCGGAACCAGGCCGCCACACGCTGCTTGAAGCGCTGCGGAAGATGTTTCGCTTGGAGGAGTGAGAATACGATTTCAGATTGCAGATTGCAGATTGCGATCAACGCTTGGATCCCTCTGCAATCTGCAATCTGCAATCTGCAATTCGAACGACTATGCCACTCATCCCCTACCGTTTCCTGATCCGGGTCGCCTATCCGTGCCGCTACGTCAAGAGCATGCCGCGCACGAAGGATGACCGGCTGCTCGAGCTGCCGGAGGCGTGCCGCATCGACAACTTCGCGGCCATGGACGACCGGACGAACTTCGCCGACGTGCGTCTGGCCTGGAACGAGCTGGGCCTGGGCGTGCAGGTGGAAGTGCGCGGCAAGCAGAAACCGCCGGAGGGCGACGCGTCGCGGCCGCGCAGCACCGACGGCGTGACGCTGTGGCTGGACCTGCGCGACGCCCGGGCCAGCCACCGCGCCAGCCGGTATTGCCACCAGTTTCATCTGCTCGCGTCCGGCGGCGGCCCCGACCGCGACGAGCCGGCCTTCGCCCAGAGCAAGATCAACCGCGCCCTGGAAGACGCCCCGTTTGCCTCCGCGAACAGCGTCGTCCTGCGCGTGGCCACCAACGTGAAGGGCTACATGCTCGAGGCATTCCTGCCGGCGGCGGCGCTCCACGGCTACGACCCGGAGCAGCATTCCCGCCTCGGCTTCTTCTACGCGGTCCGCGACGAGGAACTGGGGGAGCAGACCCTGAGCGTCGGCCCGGAGTTTCCCTTCTGGGAGGATCCCTCCCTGTGGAGCGTGCTGGAGCTGATGACGTAGACGAAGCGGCCCGCTTCACCTGCGACGAAGCGGGCCGCTTCTCTACGAGTTCCCGCTGGCGGAACCGGCGGGCGTGGATTATCGTCTATAAGAGGGGAAGCATCGTCGTCTCGTGGAATCGGATGATCTCATGACGCAAGTGGTTCAAGCCAAGTGCCCGTTCTGTCACAATGTGCTGCGCATTCCCGCCGACTGGCTCTCTCAGCCGATGCGCTGCAAGTTCTGCAAGCAAGTAATCCAGGCCAGGACCGCCGGCGCGACGGCGTCGCAGGCGGTTGCGTCCGGGCCGCCGCCGGCCCAGGCGTTCGCGCCGCAACCGGAAGCGGCGACGGCGGTCGTCGCCGGCCCGCCGCGCCGCTCCAGCGATCCCTTCAGCTTCGATGATGACCCGGAGCCGGCGGCCGTGACCGCCCCGCGCCTTCCCAAGAAGGGCAAGGGCATGATCGTCGCCACGACGCTGCTCGTCAGCCTGTCCACCATCGCCGTGCTCGTGGTCGTGTTCCTGGGGCCGCAACTACGCGACCTCTTCCTCGGCATCCATTCGGAGCCAGTCGCCCGGAACAACGGCGCGGGCAACGAGGGCGAGGGCAACGAAGGCGAGGGCGAACCGGGCGGAAACACCGGCCAACCGGGCGGAACCAACAACGGGGCCAACACCGACAAGGTCATCGGCTCGACGAAGAAGAAAACACCGTCGAAGGGGGCCACGGCCGGGCTGTTCCCGCGCGCCGCCTTGCTCATCAACGTCAACAACTACTGGGTGCTGAACCCGGTTCACTACGGCAATTCGCCATCAGTAGGTTACCCCGGCAGCAGCACGTCGGTGCTGGCCAATCGCTTGGCCAACGCGCCGATGTACTTCCCGGCCACGCGCGTGGTGGAGCTATCCGACAGCGCGGCGACGCCGGTGATCCCGCAGAAGAGCGTCATCGAAGACGCCATCGCCGATTTTTGCCAGTCGGCCCGCCCCCAGGACCGCATCCTGATCCTGTTCGCCGGGCACGCCGTCGAGATCGAGAAGGAAGCGTATCTGATCCCCTACGAAGGCAACCAGGACGACGCCAAGACCCTGGTGTCGCTGGCGTGGGTCTACGACCAGCTCGCCAAGTCCAAGGCCCGGCAGAAGATTTTCGTGCTCGACGCCTTCCGCAACCCGCCGGCCCGCGGCTTCGAGCTGCCCGGCACCGGCGCCATGACCGAGGGCTTCGAGGCCAAGCTGCACAGCCAGCCGCCGGGCGTGCAAGTCTGGACGGCGTGCGTCAAGGACCAGGAATCGCTCGAGTTCGAGGCCGGCAGCCTGTTCCTGCAATGCGTGTCCAACGCCATGCAAGAACGGCTGGGCGGCTTCGCCGATCCGGCCGACCCGATCCCGGTGGACGCGCTGGCCGCCAAGGTCAACCAGCGCATGAAAGACTTGCTGTCGAAAACCAAGTTCGAGCAAACCGCCCGGCTGACCGGCAAGGAAGCGGACGGCGGCGTTGCCTACAATCCGAAAGAGCCTTTGCCGCCGCCGGTCGTCTTGAAGAGTCCGGAAGCGGCCATCGGCGACGACAAGGCGGGTGCGGCGCTCATCAACAACATCCTCGCGGAGATCAAGCAGATCCCGCCGATGAAGGCGAGCTTGAAGGCCTACATGAACACGCTCAGGGCCGACACGCTGCCGCCGTTTCCCAGGAAGGTGATGGATTTCTACCGGGCCGACGACTACAAGACCTGGAGCGAGCTGGAGACGAAGCTGAAGGACAAGGACTACCGCGCCAAGCACCCGCTGCGGGCCGCGGTGTTCACGGCGAAGAAGTATCTCGACAAGGCCGAGGCGCTGTCGCTGCGGGAAACCCAGGCCAGCCCGATCAACGACGCCGTCAAGAAATCGTACTTGAGCGAGCAGCTCGAGATCGGCAAGTTGATCTTCGACCTGGAGGAAGAAGCGCTCTACGCCATGAACCAGGTCGCCCAGAAGCGCGACATGGAGGAGAACAAGCGCTGGCAGGCGCACTTCGACTACACGCTGGCCCGGCTGCAAGCGCGGCTCATCTACATCCACGAGTACAACTACTTCCTCGCCGACATCCGCGCTGACCGCCTGCCGATGCTCGAGGGCGACGCCACCGGCTGGCGGATCGGTTTTCGGCCGAAGCTGTCGACCAACGAGAGCAAGGTGCGCGGCATGTTCAAGGAGGTCGGCCGGCTGTGGAAGAAGGTCGGCGAGGAGCACCCGAACACGCCGTGGGCGCTGCTGGCACAGCGCGAATCGCTGTACGCAATGGGCCTGGAATGGCGGCCGTCGCGGGATTAAGGAGCAACTCATGACCAACATTACCATGAGCCCGGCGGGCGAAATCTCGTTGCCGACAGAGCTGCGCGAACGTCATGGATTCACGCCGCAAACGCCAATCCGGGTGATCGAAACGCAATCGGGCGTGTTGTTGGTTCCGTTGACGAACGAGCCGATGGATGCGTCGCTCGCTCAAGAACTAGCGGAGTGGCAGGCTCTGAGCGCATCAACCTGGGACATGTTTCCGTACGATGACAAGCAGTCATGACACGGGGCGACCGCGATAAGAGGATGTATCATGCGTTGTCTGTTGCTTTTCGCAGTCATGCTGTCTTGTCCAGAGCAATGCGCTGCCCAACCGCCCAAGGCCACCCCCGGCAATCGCCTCGCCTATCTCGATGAACTCGATCCGTATTATCCCCACGCCAAGTTTCCCAAGCTGATCACGCCGCAGTGGGTCGGCGAGGAGGGCGTCGAGGCGGTCGTCATCCTTGCCATCGACGACATGCGCGATCCCAAGAAATACGAAGCCTACCTGCGGCCGATCCTGCGCCGCTTGCAGAAGATCGACGGCCGGGCGCCGGTCAGCATCATGACCTGCTCCGTGAAGCCGGACGATCCGCAACTGCAAACCTGGCTCAAGGAAGGACTGTCGATCGAGTGCCACACGGTCGATCATCCGTGCCCGTTCTTCAAGATCGGCTTTGAGAAAGCCAAGAGCACCTACGACCGCTGCGTCGATCTGATGAACGAGATCCCCGGCAACAAGCCGGTCGCCTTCCGCATGCCGTGCTGCGATTCGCTGAATACGCCGAGCCCGCGCCACTGGGCCGAGATCTTCAACAAGACGACGGCGAAGGGGAACTTTCTGTCGATCGATTCCTCCGTGTTCGTTTACTACACATCCGATGATGCCGAGCCGCCGAAGAGCCTGACGCTCGACGCGGAGGGGAAGGAACGCTTCAAACGCTACCTGCCGCTGGACCGCTCGTTCGTCAACACGATCGAGAACTATCCGTACCCGTACGTGATCGGCAACCTGTGCTGGCAATTCCCGTGCATGACGCCCTCCGACTGGCAAGCCCAGCACCTGCAGAAGCCGAACAATCCGAAGACGGTGGAAGACTGGAAAGCCGCCCTCGACTGCACGGTGATCAAGCAGGGCGTGTTCAACATGGTCTTCCACCCGCACGGCTGGATTCGCAACGATCAGGTGGTGGAGTTCATCGACCACGCGGTGGCGAAGCATGGGAAGAAGGTGAAGTTTTTGAATTTCAGAGAAGCAGAGGAGCGGCTGAGCAAGGGACGAATTGGGCCCAAGCACTGGCGCATCCGGCAACCGGTACAGCAGAAGAATGTAACAATGCATGCTGGATCACAAGAGGTTGACGTGCTCGGGAATCGGGCGCCATTCTTAATCGGCGGATTTCAGGACGCAACGGCGGTGACCACAAAGTCGATGGGCAAGTTCGTTCGCTTGCCATTTAACCTGCCACCGGGCGCAAGACTTTCCATCTGCGACGGCCGTGGGAACGACTACGGCCTGCGCTTTCGCGACCTCAACGCCGACGGCAAGCTCGACATCATCTTCTCCAACGAAAAAGAATACGGCATCTACCTGTTCACCGACATGGAAAAGGGCTGGAGCAAGAAGGTGCTGGCCGGCAAACGCGGCGCGGCGCCCGCGCCGGCCACCGGCGCCGGCGCAGCCGCCGCGGCCGCGACCCAGGGACCGGCCGACGAGCTGCCGATGATCAGCCGCCACGGGACCAACAACGGCTTCTGGGTCCACTCCGGCTACCTGTGGTGGTCGAACGAGGACACCGCGTTCCTGAAGGACCACGTCGATCGCCGCAAGATCGCGGATTTGCTGCGCGGCGTGGCGAAGTGATGGTCATTCGTGCGGCGGATGGCGCGTCCCATCGGCGTCAGGCCGAGGATTGTGTCCCGTCGTCGGACCAGGCAAAGTGGACGCCCGGCCCGTCGAGAAACAATGGCTCGAAGGTCTCTCCGGGACGACTTAGCCATCGATCGGTCTGGCCTTGATGCCAAGCTGCTTCACGAGAGTCCGCAGGGGGACGCGCCGCAGTTGCGCCAATTCCCAGAGCGCCGCCGCCCGCTCCGCATCGCGGCTTTCCGCGGTCCGCGTCAACTTCAGCAATTCCGCGTGCTCGGCGCCGGTCAATGATCCTTTCTCGCGCTTGCGGACCAGTTGTGCGTATCGGCGGCAACAATCCTCCGGCAATCCGCGATTGATCCGCTTCAAGAGTCTGGTCTCGGCCGCCGACAGCGTTGCAGAGCGCGGCCGAGCGCGCAGCGCCAGTGCCTGTTCAATGAACTTGTCAAACTCGTCGGGCCCAAGTCTCTTCACCGCCGCCAACAGATCTGGGCTGCTGACATCAATGCTGGCATCGATCGATCCTCACACTCAGGGGACTATATCTCGACGTGTCTGCTTCGACAGGCGGATCGCAACCGGCAGCGGCGGCGCAGACCCAGTCACGCCACTATCCGCACCCGCCGCCCCTCCACCTTCAGCTTCCCCGCCGCGAACAGCCGGATCGCTTCCGGATACGCTTCGCATTCCTGACCGAACACGCGCAGCGCCAGCCGGTCGGGCGTGTCGTCGTCGAGCACCGGCACGGTTCGCTGCACGATGATCGGGCCGTGGTCGTATTCGTTGTCGGCGAAGTGCACGGTGCAGCCGGAAACCTTGGCGCCGTAGGCCAGCACCGCTTCGTGGACATGGTGGCCGTAGTAGCCCTTGCCGCAGAAAGCGGGAATCAGGGCCGGGTGGATGTTCATCACCCTGCCCAGGAAGTCGTCGGGAACGTGAATGAGCTGCAGGAAGCCGGCCATGCAAACCAGGTCAACCTCGGCCTGCCGGCAATGATCGAAAATGCGGCGGCTGAACGTCTCGAGCGTGCCGGACTCCTTGCGATCGACCACGGCGGTCGGCACGCCGGCGCGCCGGACCCGCTCCAGGACGAAGGCGTCGGCATGGTTCGAGACGACGATGGCAACCTGGGCGCGCAGCCGCCCGTCGGCAATGCGATCGAGAAGATTCTGCAGGGTCGTGCCGCCGGCGCTGGCCAGCACGGCGAGGCGAATCGGGGAGTGCATTCCAGGTTCAACCACGGATGACACGGATCACACGGATTGGGAACCGCCTGTGTTCCTCAAATCCGTGTTATCAGTGTAATCCGTGGTGAAGGCTTTGGCTCGTTCACGGCACGATGTTGGCGATCGTCCGGAATTCGATGTCGCCGCCGTTCTTGATGTCGGTCTGGACGCGGATGGTGCGGTTGAGCTCGCCGACGACGCTGGGCCGCACGGTCACGGTCAGGACGTGGACTGCCTTGCGCTCCGACTTGGCCTCGTGGACCTCCAGCTCGCCGTCCGAGCCAGTGATGCTGGTGATGCGGAACGGCGTCGAGCCGCGGATGATGACCTTGCGATCGGTCTCGCCCCCAGCCTTGATGTCGCCCAGCGACACCGCCTGCGGGCTGACCGACAAGGCGGCCTCCACCTCCACGGTCAACGGCACCCGCAGCTTCGGCATGGCCGGGTTGGTCGTCGTCACCCAGATGTCGGTGTACCACTTGCCGGCCGGCGTGTCGGGCCGGATCTTGGCTTCAAGCGTGTAGGTGGCGTCGCCGGCCGGCCCCTTGGCTGGCGCCAGCGCCAGCTGGACGTAGTTGCTTTCGCTCTTGGCCTCGATGATCTTGGTCGGCGCTCCGTAGAAGCTGATGGTCATCGTCTGAGCGGCGCCCGCGCCGCGCTTGATCTTGCCGAAGTTGAGGGAATCGGGATTGTAGGCCAGGTCTTCGCGGCTGTTGGCGCGGATGGCGAGCCGGACTTCCTCGTACCTGGGGCCGAAAGCGACGTAGATGCTGATGTCCTTGACCCCGGCGAAGGCGCTGCTGTACATGTGCACCAGGATCACGGTCTCCTGGCCCGGCTCGAGCGTCGTTTGCAGGGCCCGGGCCGACGAGCAGCGCCCGCACGAGACGCGGACGCTGCTGACGTGCACGGTCTTGTCGGTCTTGTTGATGACGCGGAACGGGTGGGTCAGGGACTGGCCGCGCGGCACCGAGCCGAAGTCGTAGCTGAGCTCATCGAAGAGCTTCTCGGCCGGCGGGTTGGCCCACGCCGGGTTCACCCACGCCGACGCGGCCCAACCCAGGAGCACGAGAGCGATGCACGTCTGCCGAGCCATGGTGATCATCTTCCCTTGCCGCGTCACACGTTGCCCGCGGGATTTCACGAACACCCATTATCTCGTCGCAGCTAGGGAAAGCATCCCACAAATTCCCACTACGCCGCGAACTCTTTGTTTTCCTTGCCAATCACAACCGCGCCAGCTTCCGTAGTTTCCACGGAATGCCGAGGCGATACCGGTTAACGCCCCGCCGCCGCGAAATGCCGGTGAACGCGAAGTTTCCCTCAAGGCGCAGCACGCCGCCGTCAGCGCCCGTGGGCAAGCACCGCCACGATGATCGTGCCGGCGCCGGCCCGGCGCAGCGCCCGCGCCGCCTCGTGGGCGGTCGCCCCGGTGGTGAGCACGTCGTCCACCATGAGCACGGTCTGGCCCGCCAGGTCGAGGCCGGCCGGCGCAGCCAGCGCATTGTGAACGTTGACCCGGCGTTGCGCGGGAGTTTGCCGAGTTTGCGGCGGAGTGGGGCGCGTGCGCCGCAGCCAATTGGGCCGGCATGGCACGCCCAGGGCGCGTGCCAGCCCTTGCGCCAGCAGCTCGCTTTGATTGAAGCCGCGCCGCCAGCGCCGCGTCCAATGCAACGGCACCGGAACCACCGCCTGCGGACCCAGCTCGCGCAGCCGCGGCGCCGCGTGCCGCGCCCAGAGCGCGGCCACCGCCTCGGCCACGTCGGCGCCGCGGAAGTTCTTCATCCTCAGGATCGTGGATCGGAGGACGCCGTCGTACGGGCCGACGCGCACCGCCCGGTCGAAGGCGAAGGATTCGTCTCGGCAATGAATGCAACCTTGTTCGAGATGGACGTGGGGACCGACGCTGCTGCAGCAGCGCGGACAAGACGGATACGGATCGTGCGTCAACTGCCCCGCACAATCGTTACAGATTCCCTCGTTCAGATCTTCTCGGAGTCGCTCGCAGATCCAGCACACATTCGGATAGAGAAGCTGCAAGAGGCCGTTGAGAAGTGTCCGCGCCGCGTGCCGGAGACGAGCGGTCATGGCACAGGTCCGCCGGGGGTGATCCTGGGCTCATTCTAATCTACCAACTGAGCGTGCGTGATTCCGCTGTACCAACCCGAAGCGTAAGCGAGGGGTCTCGCCTGCTCCCCTCGCTTACGCTTCGGGTTGGTGCAGACATGTAGCGGGATCTGTGTTCGATCTGTGGCTCGATTGGCCTGCGTGACCGGACCGATTGGGAATCCATCCACGCTAGGCCGCCTGCGGATTCCCGGCGACGTGGCACGCACGTTCGAATTGTGCCGCCGGCGACGCCTCCGGACACGTCAGCTTGGCCGGCGCGATCGAGAATGCGAACTCCAGCACGAATCGGCCGCGCAGCTCCGCGTGGGCGACGCCGTCGGTGAACACGAGCCACGTGGCGTGCGGGCGGAACTGCCAGCATATTCTGGGGGCGCGTTCCTGAAAATTGTCGTGCCGCTTCAGGAAATCGTGAAGCCGCAGCATGAATTCCTCGAACGGCGACGCCGGCGGTCGACCTGGATGGAACAGGCGCAGCAGACCTTGCCGCACGGGCCGCCACCAGCCCGCGTCGGCAGCGGTGGGCAGGCCGAGTTCGGCGCCGAATCGTTCCAGGAGCGCCGCTAGCGTCAGCGACGTATGCCAGACGCGCGGGTCGGCCGGGTGCAGGTTGACGAACAGCCGCAGCAGCCGGCGTCCTTCGCTCCGCGGCGGCGGTACATCGACGTGGAGCAAGTCGTTGCGCTCGAGCGGGCCGAGCTTGCGCGTGGCTTCTTCTTCCGGATGAAACGCGACATGCCCGAGATCGACCCCGCCGGCGTACGCCGGAAAGAATCCGTGCAGCCAGCTCAGGGCTTGTTCGCCCGCGCGGCCCAGCGTCTGCCGCAACCGGTCGGCGTGAGCGGCATCACGAGCCTTGAGGCCGTAGACCCTGCCAGGACGTGGCTCGTAGCCAATGTGCTTGGCTTCTGTGCCGTCCAGCGTCTGGTGGAACAGGAACTCACGCTCGGCACTGTCGGGCAGCGCGAACGGACATGAATCGAAGGTGAACAGCTCGCCGCGTTCCAGGCGCGCGGCGATGTCGCCGGCGTCCGTCGGCACGGGGCGCAAGCTGGCTGCGATGGGGTCCATGGCCTCTCTTCCTGTTCCGGATGCTGTCGCTGCGTGATGCGTCGCCGCGTGGTGCTTCGACTGACGGGCGCGTCCGAGCCTGAGCGCCAGCGAAGGGCCAATGTCCCTCGCTGGCGCTCGGGCTCGGACGAGCCGTCAAACGACGATTGACGCAGCCCTAGGCTGCCGGCGAGCCGCGCGCGTTGGCGACCCGGGCCGGCGGTGGCGCTGGTGTGCGCGGCGCCAGCCAGCCGCACAGCCGGCACAGCAGGCGGTTCCGCCACGTGGGCGCGAGCGCCTGCGCTTCTTGAGCCAGCGCCAGGGCTTGCCCGTAGTCGCGCTCGCCCAGGTAACGCCGGGCAGCGCGGGCATAGACCTGGCCGAGCCGCCGGCCGACCAGCTCGTCATCCAGCGCGGTGCGGCCCGCCCCTTCCGCGAAGCGGCGCAGCACCTCGGCCTCGGCCTGCTGACTGCGGCCGCTGGGCGCCGACAGGTTGCTGCCGTGCCGCCGTCGCAGGCCCAGGGCGTGCCCGAGCGGCTCAAACCGGCACCGCAGACTCATGCGCAGGAACAGATCGTAATCATCGCACCAGCGCAGAGCGCCGTCGAAACGCCCGGCCTGTTCCCACAGGTCGCGCTGGTGGCACACCGTCAAGGGCGCCAGGAACATGCGCTCGAACAGCTCGCGCGTGCCGGCGGGTCGATCCTGATGCCGGCCGGGCAACACGGTGATCCGCGCGCCGCGCAGGCGATGCGCGAAACCAAAGACGAACCGCGTCCGCGGCTGCGCCGCCACATGCCGCGCGTACGTTTCGAGGGCGATCGGAAACCACAGGTCGTCGCTGTCGAGGTACGCGATCCACGCACCCCGCGCCAGACCGATGCCGCGATTGCGCGCGGCCGGCAAGCCGATGTTGTCTTGATGGATCGGTCGGATGCGCGGGTCGCGCCGCGCCAGCGCGTCGATCAGTTCGGGTGAGCGGTCCGTCGAGCCGTTGTCGATGAGGATCAATTCCCAAGCGGGGAACGTCTGCGCCAGCACGGACTCCACGGCCTGGCCAACAAAGGCCTCGTGATTGTGCACCGACATGATCACGGAGATAAGCGGCGAGTCTTGCATGGCACATCGTTAGGCCGGAATCGGCTCCACGCCCCGGCGCATCCCGTCGGCGGCGTGGCCGTTGCCGTGGCTGTTGCCCTGACCATGGCCCTGACCGTGACCCTGACCGTGGCCGATCAGGGGAACCGTGGCTTCGACGACCACCGGCAAGCGCAGCACGAACCGGGTCACCTGCTGATCGGCGCCGTCAAAACGGACGTCGCCGCCGTTCTGCCGCGCCAGCCGCCACGCCGTGGACAGGCCCAACCCGCGGCCGCGTCCGGCGGACCGCCCCGAATAGAACGGATCGAACAGATGCTCGCGCGCCGCCGGGAGCGGGCCGGCCCCGTTGTCTTCCACCGCGACCTCCGCCCAGCCGGCGCCGTCGTGCCGGCAGTCCACTCGCACCCAGCCGTCGGCGGGCGCCGCGTCCAGGGCATTGCGCAGGACATTGGCCAGGACCGTGCGCCATTGCGCCGCGTCGCCGCGGACGAGCAGCTCGGCCGGCGCGTCCGGGCACGTCAGACCAATTTTCTTGTCGGCCGCCGCGGGTTGCAGGCCGGTGGCCACGTCGCGCAGCAAGGTCCCCAGGGCAATGGGCTGCGGCCGCGGCGAGCCCGGCCGGGCGAACTGCATGAGATCGGTCAGCACGTGATGGATGCGCTGCGATTGTCCGATGATCGTGGTCAGCGACTTGTGCAGCTTGGCCTTGAGCGAATCGAGATACAAGGTCGGCGACGGGTCCTCGACCAGCTGTTCCTCGGCCGTGGCGATCTGCTTGAGAAGATACTGCGCCTGGCCGGAGATCACGGCCAGCGGGTTGTTGATCTCGTGCCCCGCGCCCGCGGCCAGCTCGGCGAGCGCGGCCAGTTTCAAGGCTTGCAGCCGGTCGGTCTCCTCGCGGCATTGCCGCTCCAGCGCCTGCTGGAGCTGATCGACGTCCTGCTGCAAGCGGGCCATGGTGTCTTGCTGGCGGCGCTGCTCGACCGCCAGCCGCAGCAAGTCGGCCAGCGCCGCCGGCGTCCAACCGGACGCGCCGCCGTCCGTCGCGACCGGCGTTTGCGCGGCGGCATGGACCAGCGCGTCGAGGTCGCCGGCAGTCAAGCCCAGGCCGCTCGACAGCTCGTCGACCGGCGTGCCGACGGACAGGCCGAGGCCGCGGTCGTGCTCTTGCCAGAGGGCCACCGCGAGCTGCACCACCTGGAACAGCACGGGGTCGGCGCCGAGGCGCTCGGCAATGCGGACGTGCAAGCCGAGGTGTCCAAGGATCGGGACCAGCCATGCGGGCAAACGCCAGAGGTGTCCCAGGCGCCGCGCGATGGCGGTGTGATCGAGACCCCACAGCGGACATTGCCAGGCGGCGCAGTCCGGCGATGATTCCAGATGACGGAACGACTCGGCCAGGCAACTCACAGGTTCACGCGCGGCGTCGGGGAAACGGCTCGGCGGAGCATGGGCCGGGGCCTGGGGCAAAGCACAGGGCGAAGCATGGGGCGAAGCATGGTGATCGAGGGCCGCCAGCGCCAGCCAGCCGAGCGGGGCCAGGAGCCCGGCGGTCCAGGCGCGCTCGGCATCGCAAGCGGGCGCGCGCGCGGCCAGCTCGGCCGCCAGCCAAGCCTGGCGTTGCGCGACCGCGGCGATCCGCGCGTGCTGCGGCTCTTGCCAATCAATGCAGGGAACCGGCGAGTTTTGCAGGAAGTGGAGGGCGGTTTCGAGGACCGACAGGGAGCCGAGAGCCGCCGCCAGGGAACCGGGCGCATCGCCGTGGGTTCGAGCCAGGAGCAGCACGCACCCCGGATCGTGCCGCAGCTGCGACCACCGTGTCGCAGCCTGCGGGCGGGTGAGTGCCGCCAGCGCCTGGGCGCTGGGCGGCAGCCACGGCAAATCCATGGCGCGTGCGCCCGGTGCCTTCATGGGCCCCTCGGTAATCCGTTACCTGGTTGGGGTGGTTGGTGGTTCGTGGTTGGTGGTGGGCACGCATCACCAACCACCAGCCACGAACCACCAACCACCTCGCGGAGCCTTACGCGGTTTGCGATTCCATCGCTTCGATTTCCAAGAGGGCGCACATCCGCTCGATCAGCTCTTCGATCTCGAACGGTTTGTGCAGGAAATCGTCGGCGCCGGCCAGTTTCAGGTCCTGGATCTTGTCGTCCTCGATCATGCCCGAGATGCACAGGATGCGGACGTCTTCCAGGGTGTTGTCGGCGCGGACGCGATGACAGACTTCCTTGCCGTTGATGTCGGGCAGCATCACGTCGAGCACGATGATGTCGGGCCGATACTCCTTGACGAGCATGCCGGCGTCGAACCCGGTCTGGGCGATGCGGACCTCGAAGCGGCCGTCTTCTTCGAGGACCTTGGTCATCAGCTCGACCAGCTCGGTGTCGTCGTCGACGAGGAGGACTTTGCGCTTGCCGCTTTCGAGCGCGTCGGTGGGGATGCCGTTGTCCTTCATGAACTTGTACAGCATGTCGCGGGGGATGCGGCGGAAACGGGAGCCGGGGACGCGAAAGCCTTTGAGCTGCCCGTTGTCGAAGCAACGGATGATGGTTTGCTGGGAAACCTTGCAGATCTTGGCGGCTTCGCCGGTCGTGAAAACGGTCTTCATGGGTCCTTCCAGGCGCGGGGCCTGCCTCACGGGAGGGTGCGCCGGGCCCGCTTTCCGAAAGCGAACCGGCGAACCGCAATCTTCCTTGATCAACCTCTCTCTTCCGATTCTCGATTCTCAGACCGCCGAAGTCTTGAAGACTTCGGAAGCTTTGGTAGCGGCAACGCCTTGCCAATCTTGCCGCCGGTCGAGGATTATAACCAGCTTGCGGATTGTGTCAACGCGAACCGCAAACCACCCAATTTTGCAACTTCTTCAGGAATAACGCTTTTCGCCAAGGGCCAGAACACGGTGCCGGATTGTGAAAACTTGGTGAACCGCGATATTTGTGGTTTCGATTGTAAAGCAGGCAGCTTTTCTGAGCAAGGCGAAACTTTGACTAATTTGCCGTATTTGTCCTCTTTCTTGCAGCTGACGATATGATCCTTTCCCATTTTATCCAGTTGCCGGCACCGATCTCAAGGGGGAGGCTTGAATTTGCTGTCGTCGCCGGATTCGCCAGCATTCGGGCAATACAACCCGACGTACTTGCCGCAGCGCCCCTTGCCCCCGTGAGAGCCCTGAATGCGAATTCTGTTCGCGATTTCCGTAGTGTTTGGGTGTTGTGTGTTGTGGTGTGCAATCCAATGAAGGCGCGGGACTTCAAGGGCCGGAGCCTTGGGTGGCCAGCAACGACGATTCGCCCACATCCGCGAGGTGGCCAAGTTGCCGTTCGGTCAGCGCGAAGTGATCGCCACCTTCGGGCCGGAGTCGATGTCTCGGATCCATTCCGTCTCCAGGAACACCTTGACGACGGCCGGATCAAAATGCGTCCCGGCGGACCGGGCGATGTGGGCGCGAACCTGATCGTCGGGGAGCGCTCGCCGGTAGGGGCGATCGGAGCGGAGCGCATCCCAGACATCGACGACGGCGAACAGCCGCGCCGCCAGAGGAATGGATTCGCCGCCCAGGCCGCTGGGGTAACCCGAGCCGTCCCAGCGTTCGTGATGACAGCGGGGGATGTCGATGGCGGGGCGCAGGTAGCCGATGGGCGCCAGCAACTCCTGGGCGAACTGGGTATGACGCCGCATCACCGAAAACTCCGCCTCGGTCAACGGCCCGGGTTTGAGCAAGATAGCGTCGGGAATGGCGATCTTGCCGATGTCGTGCAGGAGGGCGCCGCGGCGGATGTGCATCACGTCTTCCTCCGGCAGTCCCAGGGCGCGGGCCAGGCGCACCGACATCTCGGTGACGCGGCGCGTGTGCCCCTCGGTCTCGTTGTCGCGCAGGTCCAGGGCCCGCACCCAGCCTTCCAGGGTTTTCTCGTAGGTTTGCGCCAGCTCGAGCTGGGCCTCCTGCAGTTCCCGGTGCGCTGACAGGCTGTCGATGGCCACCGCCGCCTGGCCGCCCAGCGTTTCGAGAAAGTTCAGCCAGTCGGCATCCGAGTCCCAAGGGCGGCGGTGAAAGACTTCCAGCACGCCGTTGAGTTCTCCCTTGGCGATGAGCGGCACGGCGGCGTAGGCGACGAACTGTTCCGCGTCCAGGTACGGCGCCCGATCGAACAGGCCAGGCTCGGCGCCGAGGTCGGCGATGACGACTGGCCGCCGCTGTTTCGCGGCCCGGCCCGCATGGCCTTCGCCCAGCGCCAGTCGGGTGTGCGCCAGGGCCGACGTGCGAAAGCCGCGGACGCCGCCAAACTGCAGGGTTTGCGTGCGCGAGTTGAAGAGCAATACCGAGGCCGCATCCGCGTTGAGCTGGGTGGTCACCTGATCGAGCAAGACCGTGAACACCACGCGCAGATCGAGGCTGGAGCTGATGGCCAGGTCAATGGTTCGCAGAGCGTCGAGGCGTTGCGCTTGCCGTTGCAGTCGCGCCTCGGCTTGCTTCTGGGCGGTGATGTCTTCGACCGTGCCTTCGTAATAGGCAGGAGTGCCGTCGCGCTTGCGGACGATCCGCACGTTCTCGCGCACCGAGATTTCGGCGCCGTCGGCGCGGCGCCAGCTCGATTCCAGCGCCGTCAGGTGTCCTTCGCGCTCCAGGCGCTGATAGATCACGGAGCGCGGCGGACTGCAGGCCAGGCCGGTCTTGTCCCAGCGGAACGGGGCGTTGGCTTCGCGCGGTTCCCAGCCGGCCATCGACAGCAAGGTCCCGTTGGCGAGCGCCACCACGCCGTCCGGCGCTTCCCGATAGATGCCGAGGCGCACGGTCTCGACGATGTTGCGGAAGCGTTCTTCCGTGGCTGCCAATTCTTGTTGTGTCTCGAACAGATCGCGCAGGGCCCGCTGGGCCACGGTCGTGGCTTCGCTGCGCGCGCGGCGTTCCTGCGTCAGCTGCTGGCGCAACTGCCAGAGCTGTGCCTCGGCGTCGAGTTGTCGATCAACCATTCCTGCGAGTCCGGAGGAGTTTGTAGGCTTGCCTTGAATCACTGCCTCACTTCCCGTTTTCCGTGCCGACGAATCCAACCTATGACGCGTCCCCCGGCCGCACGGTTCCGCGAAAGGCATACGCGCAAAAGCGTAACTTGCGCGAGCGTTGGCGCTCGAACACTCGCTCCTCACCATCGATAGGGAGTTTCGCTGGCGCCCCTTGGGCTCGCCAAGGCGCCATTCCGTGCTTTACGCCTTGTCCGCTGCGTGTTAGCATGACTGACAAGGGGGTGCCTGACGCGAGAACAGCGAATGACTGCCATGATCCACGGGTACCTTGTCTTGAAGAACATTCCGGATCGAGAATGGTCGTACCCGATCAATGAGCGGCGGCAGACCATTGGCCGCGCCCCCGATTGCCAGGTTCGCGTTCCCAACCACTTCGACAGCGTGTCGCGCCGCCACGCCGAAGTCTGGAGCGATCGCAAAGGGATGTGGATCCGCGATTGTCACTCGCGGGCCGGCACGAACATCAACGGCGTCTGGGTCGATCACGTGCCGCAGGCGCGCTTGATCGTCGGCGACACTCTAGGCCTGGGGCCGGCATCGCTGGAAGTTGTCCCCGACGTCGCCGGGCTGGCGGCCGCCCCGGCGCTTCCCGGCGTCGCCTCCCCCACCTACTGCGGCGGCGACCAGGACACGTCGCTGTTCCATCAAGTGGTCATCGCCCGCGTGCTGGCGCACACGTTGTCGCCGGCGGAGATCGACGTGCTGCTCTGGCTCGGCCGCGGCATCCAGGGCGACATCGAGGTCGGTCAGCTCCTGCACCGCAGTCCCAACACGGTCCGCACCCAGGTGGCCAGCATTTACAAGAAGCTGGGCCTGCATTCGCGGGCCGAACTGCTGGCCTGGGTCCGCCGCGCCAACCACTCGCCGGGTTCGCCGGCCCCGCCCGCCGGCCGCCGCGGCCCCAGATCTCATCTCGTGAGAAGCGCCGGAGCGCTGGCAAGAAGGAGCAACGCCGCCGGCGTGCCGTGATCCCCACTTGGTTTTTCGAGGCGAGGAATCCGACATGTCGTGCCGTGCGACGACGCTGCTGTTGTGCCTGCTGATGGCGTTTACCGGCGCCGCCGGCTGGGGCCAGGAGTCCGCGACGCGCATCTATGACAACCGGCTGTCGCCGATCAAGGACCCGGGGCCGTTGCTCGCCGATCAGCCGCGCTACGTCGAGCCGATCCGCACCGGGCCGCGCTTCGCAGCCGCCACGCTCGTCGATGACGCCGAGGCCGGCCTCGACGTCCGGGCCTGGCGTTTCTCGTACAACGCCCGCGGCATCATCGAGGTCCCCAACCGGCTGTCGGCGAAGAAGACCGCCATCATCGTCGTCCACCCGTGGGGGATCGACGACGGCCAGGGCTGGAAATCGCCCGAGCCCGCCGGCGTCGCGTTCCAGTGCACCCCGTTCAAAAACAAGCTCGTGCTCCAGCACATGGCCGACGTGATCAACCCGCTCTTGAAAGCCCACCGCGGCCGGGTCGGCCTGATCGGCTACAGCCTGCCGGGCACGGAAGACACGATCCGCAAGAAGCTCTACCGCTCGATCCGCCACACGCCGAGCGACGCCGAGGGCCAGGAAGGCGCCAAGGAACTCGCCCAGAAACTGAAGAGCTTCAAGTACGCAGGCGCGCCGCTTCCCAAGGAAATCAAAGTATCCAGCGATCATCCGGTGCGCGATTACTTCAAGCAGTTCCCCGGCCTCGACGCCGGCCCGCGCTTCAACAACGCCGGCTTCTGGGACCTGCCGATCCCGGTCGCCAAGCCGATCGACGTCGCCGCGCGCGATGTCGTGTTCTACGACGCCGAAGGCTACTCCGTGGTCAAGGATTTCTTGAAAAAGAATGGCATCCGCCACGTCCTTTTGGCGGGATACAACACCGACATGTGCGTCATCTCCACGACGTGCGGCTGGAAGAACTTCCGGCAAGACTTCAACGTCTTCCTGGTCGGCGACGCGACCCTGGCCACGTTTCCCGCCCACGACACGCCGAAGTACGCGACGACGGCGGCGGTGTCGTTCGCGGCGCTGGACCTGTTCATCACGCAAGGGTCGTGGATCAAGGCGGCGGACAAGTGATCGCGATCCAACATCGCCATGAACTATCGTTTTGTCCGCGACGATTGGCTGCCGCGCTTTCCGCTTGAGGAGCGATACGGCCATTTCTCGGCCGAGATCATCACCAGCCCATGGGACCTTGCCAAAGCGAACACTTGCGCCGCGAGTTCATGGGGTGCATTACATTTCGATCGACGAACGCGGCGCCGTTCACGGGCATTGGTCGTGTTACTGATCCGCGACATCCCGGTAGTTACCTGTGACGAGTTTATTGCGGCTCGGGCGGCGCTACGTTACACTCCAAGAACGCGAGCTTGGGTTATGGAATCGTCCGACCGAAGGAACACTCTAATCGTTGAAATCATCAATGCGGTGCCCGTTGTCGTGGTTCGCCAAGGCACGCCTCCGATTGACCCTGAACTTGTTCGACGTTTGTTGCGGGAGGAAGGTTTTTGATTCACCGCGTGAGGTCAGTACGCGCCTGTGTGAGCAGGCAACAATCCGCATCAAGTCGCGCCTCATCGCCCGCTTGCCGGCAACGTCGAAGACATCGTTCCGTAGATGCACGCATTCGAAAGCGCAAAGGCAACAGATGCTCCGCCACCTCGCCGCACTCTTCGGCCCCATCTTCATCAAGGAAATCGTCGACATCGCGCGGCGCTGGCGCTATTACATCAGCCGCGTGCTGTACGCGCTCGTCCTGCTCGTTATCCTGGCGATCGTCTACGAAGAGGTCAGCCGGTATCACCGTTACCGCGTGCTGACCGTCAACGAGATGGCCCGGATCGCCCAGGAATTGTTCATGGCGGCGAGCATCGTCCAGTACTGCGCGGTGTTCGTGTTCGTGCCGATGTTCGTGTGCGGCGCCGTCGCCGGCGAACGCGAGGAACGCACGCTCGACCTGCTGTTCGCCACGCATTTGTCGGACCGGGAAATCGTCCTGGGCAAGCTGGCCAGCCGCGTGGCCGCCCTCGCCACCCTGATCTTTTGCGGACTGCCGGTGCTGAGTCTGATGCTGCTGTACGGCGGGATCGACCCCGGCTCGCTGTGGCGCGTGCTGGCGAGCACGGGCCTGGCCATCCTGTTTGTCGGCGCCCATGCGATCTACTTCTCGGTTACCACCGCCGGCACGCTGGGCGCCCTGGTGCGGACCTACTGGTGGTTGGCGCTGGGCATCCTCGGACTGCCGCTCCTGGGCGCCGTGGCGCTCGACGACGCTCCCGGCTGGTTCGTGGCCCGTGTGTTCGGCGTGCTGGCCTTCGTTAACCCGGCCGGGCCGTTTGTCGTGAGTCTTGAGGGTATGTCCTACAACTTCATGGTCCGCTTCTTCGGGCCGTGGTTCTTCCCCGCGACTTTCCTGGTTCCGATGGCCTGGTCGTTGTTCCTCCTGTGGCGAGCCGTGGTCCGCGTGCGGCAGACTCCCGCGCCGATACTCCAGTGGCTCCAGCGCGTCCGCGGCGTTCGCCGCATCTGGCAATGGTGGAACCGGCCCGAAGCCATGGCCCGCCGCGCCCGCGTCGCCCATCGCGCCTGGCTCGGCCGGTTCTTGCTGCATCCGTTCTGGTTGCGCGTGCGCCTGGGAATGATTCACGAAGCCGCCCAAGGCGTCGGCGTCGTCCACAATCCGTTGTGGCTCCGCGCCCGGCTGGCGCCAGTCTACGACCGCACCGGCCACATCGGCCTCATCCAGTGGGCCGGGATCGCGTTCGTGGTGATCTTCCTGGCGCTCATGACCGTCTTCAACAGCCGCGATCTCGGCGACGAGGAAATGAGCATGGGCGTCGTCGGCATGACCTGGGCCGCGGTCGCGGCGTTGGCCGCACTGTTTGCCGGGACCAGCCTGGTCGGCGATCGCCGCCGCGGGTTCCTGGAACTGGTGTTGGTAACGCCCCTGACCGGCCGCGACATCCTCGACGGCGCCTTCCTCGCCATCTGGGAACACGTGCGGCCGCTGTTCGTGCTGGCGTGGCCGTTGGCCCTGTTCTTTTGCTTCACCGGCGCGTCGTTGCCGTGGGGCGCGGCGGCCTCATGCATCACGGCCACGCTCTTCTGCTGGCTGCTGGTGTGGCACGGCATCGCCTGCTCGGCGGCCGCCCGGACCATCCCCGCGGCATTGATCGCGACGTTCCTGTTCCCGTTGATCGTGCTTGTCGGCCCGGTTCTGTTCGCCGGCATCTTCGAAGACCGTCATGGACCGGTGCTATGGATCCTTTGCCCCATCCTCGTGGTGGCCAGCGGGTTTTGGGCGCGGCGGCGGTTCAGCCTCGGGGCGCTCGCCACGTATTTCACCTCGGTCCATCTCGCCTTGGCCGTGCTGGCGACCTTTTGGACCTACGATGGCCGCCGCGACGAGTTTCCCGCCGTCGCCATGCATCCCGGCGTGTTGGTCGTCATTTACCTTGACGATCGCATCGACCCACAGTTTCAAAGGATGGGCTTACCGTGGTTCGCGCTCTTGCCGGGTTACTGGCTGGCCCTGGTCGTCAGTGTGATCTGGCTGCGCCTCTGGCTGATCCGCCATTTCGACCGGCTCGCCGAACGGACCAGCGCGGAACGGCCGATCCATTCTCAATCGACGAGCACCTGTCGATGGGAGAGATCGGCAGTCGTTACATCTCCATCGACGAACGCGGCGCCGCTCACGAGCATTCGTCGTGCTGTTGAAAAGTGAACAGCCAGCAGCGCGTGAATTACTCTTGTGTCGTCAAGCGCCATCCTCGATGATAATGCCGTTCCGGAGAGCTACCGTGCCCGACGAGCCGAACGAAAGCGAGGAAACGCTCGCCTGGTGGTCGTTGACGCCGGCACAGCGCTTTGCGGAGTCGCAACGCCTTTGGGCCACCTACCTGGGCGGGGCCACGCCTGCCACTTTCGCGCGAAAACGGCGGTGGCGGCCGATCTGGCGGCTCTTGAAGCGGCCCTGCGGCAAGAGGAAGGCGCCTTTCGCGCGGCGGACCGTGCCTATTGGGAACCGCTCAAGAAGGAACTGTTTGATCTGCGTCAGCAACAGCGCCTTTCACGCCCCCCGCTGCCGGCAAGAACACCGTGAACCGGCTCCCTTGCCCCGGCGTCGATTCGACGTCGATGCGGCCGCCGTGATCCTGGACGATGCCGTGGCTGATGCTGAGGCCCAGGCCGGTGCCTTCGCCGTGCTGCTTGGTCGTGAAGAAGGGGTCGAAGATCTTGTCGCGGATTTCCGGGGCGATGCCGGCGCCGTTGTCGATGACGTCGATCAGGGCGCCGTCCGGGGCCGAGCGGGTGCGCACCACCACCTTGCCGCCCGCGGAGCACGCCTCGACGGCGTTGGTCACCAGGTTCAGGACCACCTGGTTCATCCTGGCCGGATAGCACGCGCCCGGCGGCAGCGGGCCGAAGTCGGTTTCCAGAGTCACATCGCGGTCGCGGGCCACGCCCCGGATGATGTTGAGCGTGGAGGCGATGCTGTCGTTCATGTCGACGCCGTGCTGCGCGTCGCTGGCCAGGCTGGCGCGCGAGAAGCCGCGCAGGTCGAGGACGATTTGCTGGATGCGCTTGAGGCCGTCGTGCGAGCGGTCCAGGATGCCGTCGAGGTTGTCCAGGGTGTAGGCCAGGTCCATGGCCTCGGCGGCGGCGTGAATCGCGCGGGCCGTGTCGGGCTGATGCTGGGCGAGCGTGGCGTCGGTCTGCTGGTAGAGGCGGACCAGATCGCGCAAGGAGGCAAGATCGCGCTCGAGCACCACGATGTTGTTGGCGACGAAGGCCAGCGGGTTGTTGATCTCGTGGGCCACGCCGGCCACCAGCTGGCCCAGCGACGCCAGCTTGGCCGACTGCACGAGCTGCGCCTGGGTTCGTTTCAGCTCCTCGTGGGCCCGCTCGAGCTCCCTGCGGGCGCGTTGCTCGGCCTCCATCGCCCGCAGCAAGGCCAGCTCGCCCTGCTTGCGCTCCAGGGCGTAGCGGAGCCCGCGGGCCAAAAGCTGGCTCGTCACCTGGCCCTTGACCAGATAGTCCTGGGCGCTCTCGTGGACCGCCTTGATGGCGATGGTCTCGTCGCTGATGCCCGACATGACGACGATCGGGATCGACGGCGCCCGGGCCTTGACCTTGCGGAACGTGTCCAGCCCGTGGCTGTCCGGCAGCGTCAGGTCGAGCATGACCAGGTCGATGCCGCCGCGCGCCAGCCGCTCGATGCCGCCCGCCAGCCGGTCGGCGCACTCCAGCGCGAACGGCGTCCCCGCGACCTGGCCGAGCATCACCTCCAGGAGCTCGGCGTCGCCCGGGTTGTCCTCGATCAGCAAGATTCGAATCGGTTGATCGCTCATGTCAGAGTTCGAAAAAATGGGGACTGCACCGGCCGACCTGTAGACAACCTCGGAGACTGCGACACCCCGGCCGGTGCCTGTCCCCATTTTTTCACGTCTTCGAGGGCAAGACCACGACGCTGAACCAGAAGCACTCGATGGACTTCACGACCTTGGTGAACCCCGCGAAATCGACCGGCTTGGTGATGTACGAGTTCACGTGGTGCTTGTAGGACTTCATGATATCCTCGTCGGCCTTCGATGTCGTCAGCACCACCACCGGAATGACGCGCAGGTCGTCGTCGGCCTTGATCTCGGCGAGCACCTCGCGGCCGTCCTTCCTGGGCAGGTTGAGATCGAGGAGGATGAGGTCGGGGCGCGGCGCCGCCGCGTGCGGACCCTGGCGGCGCAGGAACTCCATTGCTTCGACGCCGTCCTGGACCACGTGCAGGCGGTTGCTGACCTTGGCGTCCTCGAGCGCCTCGCGGGTCAGCTCGACGTCGCCGCGGTTGTCTTCGACCAGCAGAATCTCAGCCGGCCTGCCGAGCTTGCTCGTGCCCATCGGCGGCCTCCTTTCGATCGGGAATGGTGAACAAGAACGTGGCCCCGTGGCCGAGCTGGCTTTCGACCCAGATGCGGCCGCCGTGACGCTCCACGATCTTTTTACAGACCGCCAGGCCGATGCCCGTCCCTGAATACTGTTCGCGGCTGTGCAGCCGCTGAAAGATGACGAAGATGCGCTCGGCGAACTGCGGGTCGATGCCGATGCCGTTGTCGCGCACCGCGAACCGCCAGGCGCCGTGGTCGCGGACCGCCTCGACCCGGACCTCCGGTTGCACGGCGCTGCAGAACTTGATGGCGTTGCCGATCAGGTTCTGGAACAGCCGCCCGAGCTGGACGCCGTCGGCGACCACGGTCGGCAGCGGTCCGGCGCTGACCTGGGCGCCCTTGTCGGCAATCGCTTGCTGCAAGTTCGTCACCGCGTGCCGGAACACGTCCTGGCAATCGGTCGGCGCGAACGGCTTGCCGCGGGTGCCGATCCGCGCGAATTCGAGCAGATCGTTGATGAGCTGCTTCATGCGGGCAGCGCCGTCCACGGCAAAGGCGATCCAGCGCCGCGCCTTGTCGTCGAGATGTTCCTGGTAGCGCTGCCCCAGGAGCTCGACGTAGCTGGAGATCATGCGCAACGGCTCTTGCAGGTCATGCGACGCCACCGATGCGAACAGCTCCAGCTCGGCATTGGACCGCGCCAGCTCCTGCGTCCTGGCTTCCAG
>JAKEET010000014.1 GCA_022616435.1 Gemmataceae bacterium | reverse complement strand
TCCACGTCTTGCCCTCGATTGCCGGAGACCGCGCCAGCTCCGTGAACTGGTCAGGGGCTGCCCGCACCAGCGCCAGTTCACCATCCTCCGACAGCACCAGCAACAAGTCCTCGTCGGGCAACAGCACCATCTGGCCGTTGCCGTAGCGTCCGCCCTTCCACTTGCGCTGGCCGTCGTTCAGATCGATGCACGCCAGGATGCTGCCGTCGAAGCCGTAGGCATGGCCTCGGTGGACAACGAAGTCATTGAAGTAGGGCTTCAGCCCGCGCGAGGTCCAGCGTTCCTGGACGGACCACGCGCCGGGTTCGTGGGTAACCGCAATGCGCCGCATGCCTTCTCCCCCAGACATGCCGCCGGCCGTGATCAGGATGTCGCCATCCGCGGTGAGCGCCGGCTGCAACATGGCAGCGCCGCCAGCCTCCCACTTGTGCTCCCACAGCACGGCGCCGTTGGCGGGTGCAACACTGATGGCGCCGGCTCCATTCAGATGCAGGACCTGTGCGACACCGTCGATCGTAACCAGATGTGGCGAGCCGTAACTCCCGCTGCGGGCCGGGCCGAGCCATCGCGGTTTGCCGGTGGCCAGATCGTAGGCGGCCAGTCGGCCTGCGGCGGCCACGATGACGAGGTCGTCAACCACCAGCGGCGAGCTCGCAAACCCCCAGTAGGGAACCTTGACATCCGCGTCGGCCGCCAGGTTGCGTGACCAAAGCACGGCGCCGTTGGCGGCCTCGAGCGCGTTCAGGATTCCGGTGGCGCCGAATGTATACACGCGACCGTTGCTGAGGGTCGGCGTGCCGCGCGGGCCGGGGCCGGCATTGGCTTCCCAGAAGCGGGTTGCGTCCCGGTGCATCCACACCGGTTGGCCGGTCTTCAGGTTGTAGCAGGCGACGATCTCCTCCTCGCCGCGCTGCTCCTGGGTGTAGAGCAGGTCGCCGCTGACGGCGAAGGAGGACCAGCCCGGCCCGATGGCCCGGCGCCACAGCTCGACAGGCGGCGACGCCGACCAGTTGGTTTCGATGCGCAGGCCGCGAACGATGCTGTCGCGATGGGGTCCGCGAAAGCCGGGCCATTCGGCCATTGCCTTCGCCGCGGGCGCAGCGGGTTGCGGTTCGCCCAGCTTCTCCGCGGGCTTGTCGGCAACGCCGACGATCGGTTCCCTTGCAGGCTCCCGCGCAGGTGCCGCGGTCGATTCCTTTGCAGGTTCTGCGGACGGAGTTGCCGGGGTTGGCGGAACCATCGCCGGGTCGTCCTTGGTTTGGGCCAACAGCCGCTCCTCGGGAGTTGGCGACCAACGCCAGGCGACATCCAAACCGCCCGTCATGCTAATGCCGCCGATTCGTACCAGCGCCCAACCTGCACTCGCGAGCAGAATGACCGCGACCATCACAGCGCGGCGAGCGCCGTCGCCGAGGCGACTGCTAGCCACCACCGCAACGGCGAAGACGAAGGCCAGCAGCGGAGCGGCGTAGAAGCCGAACAGCATCCCCTGCCCGACATTCGCCACCGACACATGGATGACGCGCGACGTCGCGAAGAGGGCGGCGATCATCAGCGCGATAGCGCCCAAGCGCTCGGACCAAGGCGCCCGGCTGAAGAACACCCACCACACGACGATGCCCAGCCCGCCAATCAATGTGCCAAAAAACCAGTATAGCCCCTGATCAGGCATGGCCTTGGACAGGACGAAAAGGGTCAGGAATTGCAGCATTACGAGGACGACGCCGGGCCACAGCCGGAGCGGCTTGCGCGGGGTCGGTAAGTCGGTCTGTGCGACGCTCATACCCAGACTATACGCTCAGCGCGAACCGCTTGTTTCGTACTTCCCAAGCGGGACCCGACTTCCTGGAAGGCGGCGCTACGAAGGCAGGGGCCGAGCGAGAGGCCGGCGTGAGAAGGTGGTTAGTGTCGCGTAACTGGAATAAGCGACACATGGAAGGCCTTCATCGCGGCAAGTCCAAGGGGCGCAGCAAGCAGCGCCCCTACGAGGGGCACTCCATGGGCCATCTATTTGCGATACGCGACACTAGAGCGAGCGGACGGGAAGCTTGACGATGTCGTCGACTTGCATCACTTCTTTGACGAGGAACGGTTCGGCGTACTGGACGCCGATCATCTGGCCGTACCAGCGGCTAATCAGGGCCATTTCGGCTTCGAGTTGATCAAGAGGAAGGTAAACCTTGGATGGAGTGATCGGGGGAATGGGTGATTGCGTGATTGCGTGATTTGGTGATTGGCGAATTGAGGCGGAGCGGGCGCGGCGGGTGGATTCGCGGCGTGAAGATGGCGACCTGCGTGAAGATGGCGACCTAAAGGTCGCCGCTACATTTGGGAATTGGGATTTGTAGCAGAGGATGGCGTCGCGGCGGCGATCGAACTGTGCGGAGATGTCAACGGCGAAGGTGGGGCGGACGCTGCGGTCATAGGCGGTAGCGTAGAGAATCTTGAAGGGGCGGAACGGTTCGCCGGGGATGTCGAGTTTGCGGAAGCCGGCGAGGAAGCAGCCTTCATAGCCGAGGCGCGCGCCGTTGTAGTGGTCGGGATGGCGGCCTTCCGGGTAGGGCAGGATCACAGTGCGTGGCTGAAGCTGGCGAATCACGCGGGCGAGCGCCAGCACGTGTTCGCGCG
>JAKEET010000097.1 GCA_022616435.1 Gemmataceae bacterium | reverse complement strand
GGGCCCCCCCCCGCGCCGCTCGCCTTGGTCCAGCCATTGTTCATGGTCCGAGTTTGCGCGGCACCACCGCGAGCACCATTTCCTCCACGCGGTCGGGGCCGAGACGAGCGCCCAGGCCCAGGTCCGACACAAACAGGTAGGTGATGGTCGGATCATCCACGAAACGACGCTCGGTCGGTTGGCTTTTGATGATCTCCAAGAACTCCCCGACGGGCATGCCCACGCGCAGGTCTCGCTTCCGGGCCCCGACCCCCGTTGCTTGCAGCGTGACGCGGGGCGCCTGGTCGCTGGTGAGGAAAACCGCCAGCACCTGCTCGCCGGCCAGAAGGTCCACGCCGGGACTGACCTCGAAGTAGCGTTTCACCTTGGAGCGATGGAAAATGGGGATGCCGACGCTCCTGGCCCGGCCCAAACGCGTCAGTGTCTTCGGCGTCGAGTCGCTCACGGTGATGAGCTTGCCCGGGGCGACCTCGACGGAGGTCACCAGCCGCAGGACGTTGCCGCCAACCCGCTTGGCAAGGTCGGCGCGGGGCGCCGGCTTGCGGGCGAGCGCCGTGCCCAGCTTTTCGTAGTGTTCATGGGCCAAGGGCCACCATGTCGAATCGGGGCTGGCAAACGAAAGGTAGACTTGCAGTGTCTCAAAGGCCTTGCCTTGGCCCTCACGGTCTCCCCCGGCCAGCACGAGCGCTTCGTTATAGAGCAGCGCGTCTTCGACCTGGTACTTGATGTCCGATTTCCGGGCCGCCAGCAGCGCTGTCCGGGCCGCGCGGAACTTGTCGGCAGCCTCCCGGGAACGGCCCAGAGCCTGCTCCGCGACGCCGAAATTGATCAGCAACGCGGCCAGGCTCAGGTCATTGAGCCCCTTGTCTTTGCTGGTGTACGCCTTGCCGAAATGTTCCAGGGCCAGTTCCGGCTGTTTGCCCTGGGGGTGGACGAGGTAGGCCAGGCCGAGGTTGGCGTTGGGCAGCACCAGCTTGGGCTGGCGCCGCAGAGCGGTTTCCAGAGCCTGGACGGCGGCGCGCCACAGTTTCTCATCGCCGCCGCGGACCGTTGGCGCCAGGCCCGGCGGGCGATCATAGAAACAGCCCGCGGCGATCTGGCCAATCCCCAGGCCGCGCAGATCCTTGGCTTCGAGCCCGTCACAATACTGCATGAGCCGGGCATAGCCCAGGTTGGCCCACGCTTCCCCGCACTCGGGAAACTCCTCGACCACGTCTTCGAAGCACGTCTCGGCCGTGCGGTACTGCTCCATGTGCAGGAAGTAATAGCCGTTGCGGAATGCCGCCATCGCTTGCCAGATGTGAGCTTGGTCGCGGTCCAGGAGCCGCAGGCGCTCGACCCAGGTCGGATGGGTCGCCTTGACCCCTTCAAAATTGGTGATCTCCCCGAAGACCTTCCAGGCGCGGTAGGCGTTGCGGATGCCGCTGCGATACGGGAACCCGCCGGCCACGGCGATCTTCACGCCCTCCAGATCGGCCTCGATCTCCTGCTCCCTGCTGAAGGCATAGGTGGTCAGCTCCTTCTTCCCATAAAGGTAGGCGTGCCGCTTGATGATGTGGGCCAGCTCATGCCCCATGACCGCCGCAAGGACGTCGGCGTCCCCCTTGACGATGTGGTCCATATACCCTTCGGTGACCACCGCCTTGGTGAGGATTTTCTTGGTGGCCGGATCGACGACATGGTACTCCGCAAAGGCGTTGTAGACCTTGGCCGACTTGGGAAGGATGTGCGTCTTGGGCGGGAACTGAAAATTCGGCGGGAAATGCTTGCGGACCTGTTCGGTTTGCAGCAGGCGCTCCACCACCTCGCGAAACAATTCCTGATCCTTGGCCGAGCCGCCCTGCTCTTCGGTGGCCGGCTTTTGCTCGGCAGGGCCGGCGGCGGGTGGCTCGGTCGGTTTTTTCTTCTCCTGCGCGGCCGCGCGGTTCACGGCGGCGCCGGCCGAGACGACCAGTCCGATCAGCAGCGCAGCGGCGGCGACGCGAACGGGAGCGATGCGAACGCACTCACGGCAAGGCATAGCTGATTCTCCCAAGAGGTGTGGGATGGGATCGCCGCCCATTCTACCTGTTGACCGGCGCACTGCAAACGAATTGCTCATCGATCCGTCTACCTTGGACCGACCATGGAGAATAATACTTGCGGCGCTGCTTCCGGAATGCAAGAATCGCTGCCTGGTCGTCACGGCACACTTCCCGAGGCCACGATTCCCATGGACAGAACATCGCTGCAAGACCGACTGGACCGCGTCCGGTGCCCTGGTGAGCGCCCTTCGCGCCTGCGCATCGCCTATGACGTCCAGCTCGCCGACGGCGTCCGGCAGGTCGAGCTTCCCTTCGTGGTCGGCGTGCTCGCCGACCTGTCCGGCCATCCGGCGCAGCCGCCCAGACCTCTTATTGAACGGAAGTTCGTTGTCATCGACCGCGACAACCTCAACGAGGTCCTGGCGCGGGCGGGCGCGCGGTTGGCCCTGCAGTTGCCCGACCGGCTCGCCGACGCCGATGGCGAGCTGGCGGTGGAGCTGAGCTTCAAGGACATCGACGACTTCGAGCCGGCCCGCGTGGCCGAGCAGATCGGCCCGCTCCGGCAGCTCCTGGAGATGCGCCGCGAGCTGATCCGGCTCCTCGGCTCCATGGAAGGCAACGACCAGCTCGAAAAGTTGCTGGCCGAGGTGCTGGCCGATGCCGACAAGGCCTCGGCGACGGCGCGGTCCATGGACGCCTCAACCCCAAGCGCCGCCGCGGCGCCGCCGCCTGCGCCAACGGTCACAACCGACACGGCGGCAGACAGCTTTCTCGATCAGGTCATCAAGGCGACGCGCCCACGCGACGCGGTCGAGTCCGAGCAGGCCAGGACGCACTTTCGCCGTTTCCTGGATCAGGCGGTCAAGCCGGGCCAGGTCATGTCCAACGACGTCGAGGCCAACGTCAAGCGCTGGATCGACGAGATCGACCAGCGTCTCTCGGCCCAGCTCAACGCCGTGCTGCACCATCCCGAATTTCAGAAGCTGGAAGGAACCTGGCGCGGACTGCATTATCTCGTCTATTCAACCGAGACAGGCGAGCATCTGAAGATCCGTGTCCTTAACGTCACACGCACGGAGCTGTTCGACGACCTGGAGCAGGCCGCCCTGGACCAGGCCGCCGAGTTCGACCAGACCATGCTGTTCAGGAAGATCTACGAAGAGGAATTTCGTTCGCTCGGCGGCCAACCGTACGGGCTGCTGGTCGGCGACTTCGAGTTTGGCCGCGAGGCCCGGGACATCCGCGTGTTACAGCGGCTGGCGGCCATCGCCGCGTGCGCCCACGCGCCGTTCGTGGCGGCGGCCTCGCCCAGGATGTTTGGATTCGACAGGGACTTTACCGAAATGACGAGGCCGCGCGACCTCACCAAGATCTTTGACGCGGCCGACTACCAGGCTTGGCATGCGTTCCGCGACACGCCGGAAGCCCGCTACGTTGCCCTGGCGTTGCCGCGCGTGCTGGCGCGGCTCCCGTACGGGGAGCACACCAAGCAGGTCGAGGAGTTTCGCTTCGAGGAAGTGGTGGACGGCGTCGATCACGGCAACTACCTGTGGATGAGCGCCGCCTGGGCCTATGCCGTCTGCGTCACGACGGCCTTTGCCAAGGACGGCTGGCTGGTCGCCCTCCGCGGCGTCGAGGGCGGCGGCAAGGTCGAAGGGTTGCCGGCGCATGCCTTTCTGACGAGCGACGGCTTGACGAGCGACGGCGGCGTCGCCATGAATTGCTGCGTCGAGATCGCGATCAATGAGCGGCGCGAGTGGGAGCTCGATGCCCTTGGCTTCCTGCCGCTGCTGCATCTCGCCGGTTCCGGCGGCGCCGTGTTCTTCAGCGCGGCGTCGTGTGCGAAACCGAAGCACCATGAAAGTCCCGAAGCCGCCGCGGGCGCGCTCATGGCCACGAAGTTGAACCTTACCCTGGGCGCGTCGCGATTCGTGCACTGCCTCATGGTCATGAACCGCGACAAGATCGGCTCCGGGACGGACGCGGATTGGGAAAGCTGGCTCAATGAATGGATCAAGGGTTATGTGCCGCCCGATCCGCAAGACCTGTCCCGTGCTGCCCTGGTTCGGTTCCCCTTGCGCGAGGCCCGCGTCGAAGTGCGGCCAATGCCCGGCAAGCCTGGACGGCGCCAGCTCATCGTCTGGCTCCGGCTCAACCTGCCCAACTCCGGGTGGCCGTTGCTGAAGCTGGTCGCGGACCAGTGATTGAGGCAAGCCGTGTGGAGAGGCTTCACATGTGACGGATCGGGCACGGCAGGTTGCCCGTTCGATGCTTGTCGCATCGGCCGCCGCGTCATAAAAATCTAATAGAACCGCCTTTGACTCGTTCCCTCCCGAAACCCTCCGCATGCCAACCGTCGATTCCAATCCCGTCATGGACCAGGCTGCCGCCCCGGTGGCCGACCCTCTCCTGTCGGACTCTGCCGTTGCCTCTGTTGACGTGGAAGCCGCCGCGCCGGGCCGTCCCAACGTTCCCGAGGTGCGCGGCCAGGTCCCGGCGGACGTGCGCGGCCGGTCGCTGGCTCACGGCCTGGGGGCGTTCGCGGCGGCAGGGGGGCTGTACGGGCTCACGTTCTGGGGCGCGTTGGCGGCGCCGTGGTGGCCGCTGCAGGTTGTCTGCGCCATCCTCAACGGGTTGTTGATCGGCACGTTCTTCATCGTCGGCCACGACGCCTGCCACGGCAGCTTGACGCCGTTCGACGCGCTCAACCAGGCGCTGGGCCGGTTCGCGCTGTTGCCGTCGCTCACGCCATACATCACCTGGGAATTCGCCCACAACCGCATCCACCACTCGTACACGAACTGGCGGGTGCGCGACTACGCGTGGGCGCCGTTCTCGAAGGATGAATTCGACCGCTTGCCGCGCTACCGGCAATGGCTGGAGCGGCACTACCGCTCGCTGTGCGGGCTCGGCACCTATTACCTGTACGAATACTGGTGGAAACACCTGATCTTCCTGTCCCGCGACGAACGCCAGGAAATGA
The DNA here is from genome assembly GCA_022616435.1 of Gemmataceae bacterium. GTDB lineage: Bacteria > Planctomycetota > Planctomycetia > Gemmatales > Gemmataceae > JAKEET01. The sequence continues at coordinate 25,668 of JAKEET010000097.1, read as the reverse complement.
AACGACCGCGCACCTACGTGTTCGACATGCTGCTGGTCGCGGCGTTTCTGGCGGCGGAAGTGTGGCTGGTGCTGGCGGTTGCCGGATCGGAACCCGCGAGCGGAGGCTGGGGCGAAGGCTTCTGGGGCGCGTTCACGTCGCCGGCGGCGCTGATCGTCACGGCGCTGGTCGTGCCGTTCCTGTTGTGGAACTGGTTCATGAGCTTCGCGATCTTCCAGCACCACAATCATCCGCGCGTGGCCTGGTTCATCGATCGCGACGAGTGGGACTTCTTCGCCGCGCAGGTCGAAAGCACGACGCACATCGCCATGCCCTGGTTCCTGGAATGGACCACCGCGTTCATCATGCAGCACACGGCCCATCACGTGGACCCGAAAATCCCGCTCTACCGGCTCACCAATTCGCAACGCTATCTCGAAAGTGCGTATCCGGAGATCGTCGTCGAACGCTGGACCTTCACCAGCCTGGGCGTGAACCTGGCGAAGTGCCAGCTCTACGACTTCGAGAACCACCGCTGGCTCAACTTCCGCGGCAAACCCACGAGCGAACCCAATCCGCTGCTGCGGGCCCTGCGCGAAGGAACGGCGCCGTCGCGGCGCAAGAAGTAGCCGGCCACAGATCGACACAGATGGAACACAGATCAGAAGAGTGCCGATCCCTATCTGTGTTCGATCTGTGTTTCATCTGTGGCTCAAGCGGTTCACCATTCCCCTTGGCTGCACGCTCTGGTTCTGGGAAAATGCCCTCACCCGCGCCCGCAAGGAGTCCGGCCATCGAGTTGTTCCGTCAAGCCCACGAGCAGAACCTTCGCAAAGCGCAGCCCTTGGCGGCGCGGATGCGGCCGCGCGCCCTGGATGAGTTTGTCGGCCAGGAACATTTTCTCGGGCCGGACAAGCTCTTGCGCCGCTTGCTGCAGGCCGACCGGCTCGGGTCGGTGATTTTTTACGGCCCGCCCGGCAGCGGCAAGACGGCACTGGCGCACGTCATCGCCCAGCACACGCAGTGCAAGTTCAACCAGGTCAACGCCGTCTCGGCCGGCGTCAAGGAGCTGCGCGAAATCCTGGAAGAGGCGCGGGCCGAGCTGGCCGACACCGGGCGGCGCACGATCCTGTTCGTCGATGAGCTGCACCGCTTCAACCGCGCCCAGCAAGACGTGCTGCTGCCGGACGTGGAAGAGGGCCGCGTGATCCTGATCGGCGCGACCACGCAGAACCCGTTTTTCGCCGTGAACTCGCCGCTCTTGAGCCGCAGCCAGATCTTCACGTTCCAGCCGCTCGCGCCGGCGCAGGTGAAGTCGCTGTTGCAGCGGGCGCTCACCGACAAGGAGCGCGGCCTGGGGAACAAGCAGATCCATGCGACCGACGAGGCCCTCGACTTCCTCGCGGAGATCTGCGACGGCGACGCGCGCCGCGCTCTGTCGGCGCTGGAGGTCGGCGTCCTGTCGGCGGACAAGGAGCCGATCGAGTTCACGCTGGCGGTGGCCCAGGATTCCATCCAGCGCAAGCTGATGGACTTCGATCCGACCGGCGACGCCCACTACGACCTGGCCAGCGCCTTCATCAAGAGCATGCGCGGCAGCGACCCGGACGCGTCCATCTACTGGCTGGCGCGCATGCTGGAATCGGGCGAGGACCCCAGGTTCATCGCTCGCCGCATTGTCATCCTGGCCTCGGAAGATATCGGCAATGCCGATCCGCAGGCGCTCCAGGTGGCGACGGCGGCGTGGCACGCGGTCGAGTTTGTCGGCTTGCCCGAGTGCCAGCTCGCCCTGGCGCAGGCCGTGACGTATCTCGCCACCGCGCCGAAATCCAACGCCAGCACCATCGCCATCAGCAAGGCCCGCGACGACGTCCGCTCCGGCCGAACCCTGGCGGTGCCGAAGCATCTCAAGGACGCGAGCTATCAAGGCGCGAAGAAGTTCGGCCACGGCGCTGACTACAAGTACAGCCACGACTACGACGACGCCTGGGTGGACCAGGCGTACCTGCCCGAAGACCGCCGCTACTACGAGCCGACCGACCGCGGCTACGAGGCGACCATCCGGGCGCGGCTGGAAGAGCTGCGACGCCGCAGAGACAAGACGTGAGGGACGGCCCTCGCTTGCGCTTCGGGCTAACCATCCATCGTGGAGTGGAGAAGTAGATTGCCTGCGCCCGCGCCCACTGCCGGCAAGCCCAGGCTGCGGTGGCCGTGGTACGCGCTGCTGATCATTGCCGGCGTTTCGGTGGGCGGGTGGGTCTATCAACGCAACCATTCCACCAAGTGGAACGTCGCCAGCGCCCGCTTGGCACTGCACAATCACCGATTGCTGGAAGCCGAGGATCGTCTGCGCGGCGCCTTGCGGCATGCGCCGAAAGATTCTCAGGTGCTGTTCCTGGCCGCCCGCGTCGCCCGACGCCGCGGCGCGTTGGACGACGCCGAGGCTCATCTCCGGGCTTGCGAACATGACCCCGCCACGGACCCGGATGTTTGGGTCTTCGAGAAGAAGCTCCTCGACGTGCAGCGCCGCGGCGTCTCCGCCGACGCCGAACCGAAACTGCGCGCCTGGGCGGATCAAACCAAGCAAGATCGGACGCTCATCTACGAGGCGCTCGCGGAAGGTTGCTTGAAGGAGCTGCGCATTCCGGCGGCCATGACATTTCTCGACGAGGCCGTGCGCGAAGCGCCGGACAACATCGTTGCCCTGCGCCGCCGCGGCCGGCTGCACCTGCAGCTCGGCAATCTTCAGGAGGCCGTCGCCGACTTCCGCGCCGCGGCCGACCTGGAACCGGCGCACGCGGAAGGCCGGGCATTGCTGGCCGATAGCCTGGTAAAAACGGGACGCTTCCAGCAGGCTGCCCCGCTACTTGAACAATTGCGTACGGAGCGGCCCGACGACGTCACCGTGTTGATCGGCATCGCCTTATGTCACGTCGCCGCCCGCGAGTTCGACCAGGCGGCGGCCTTGCTGTCACAGGCGCTCGAGCGGCAGCCGGGGCATGCCCTGGCGCTTCTGGAGCGCGGCCGCCTGGAACTCGAGCAGAATCGCCCCGAGCTGGCCGAGGGTTGGCTGCGCAAGTCGCTGGCCGCCGATCCCGCGGACCGGCGGGCGCACTACATGCTCTTCCAGTGCCTGCGCCTGCAGGCCAAAGACGAGGCGGCCGACCGGCAATTGGCCGACGCCAAGCGCGTCGTCGCCGACCTCAACCGGTTGCGGGAGATCATCACCGACGAGCTGGCCAGGCGGCCGGGGGACGTAGGTCTTCACCATGAATTGGGCGTGTTGTACCTGCGCAACGGCCAGGCCAAGCAAGGAATCGACTGGCTGGAACGGGCGCTCAAGCTGGACGCCCGCCATCGGCCGACGCACCAGGCGCTGGCCGAGTACTATGACAAGGCCGGTCAGCCGGACCGCGCCGCCGTTCATCGCGGGAAGCTGAATTAGGCTCGGCGAGCGTCGTCAGCCCAGGCGAGCGCCGCGGCGTGAGCCCGACGTGGATCTGAGGCGGTCGCGGATTGTGGGATCCTGGCGAGCGCGGGATGCGGACACGTCGGGCTTACGCCGCGACGCTCGCCTTTGAGAGATGCCGAATGCCGTGCTCACAAAACCTGCCGTGGCTGCTGGCCGCGGCGCTTGCCTGCTTGCCGCTGGCGTGCCAGCGTCCGAGCGATCCGCCGGCGGTCGCGCCTCCGAAAGTCGAGGCGCCTTTCACCAAGCCCTTCTTTCACGACGTCGCCGCCTCGTCCGGCATCGACTTCACCTATCGCAACGGCGAGGAAGCCGGCCACTACTCCATCCTCGAATCGCTCGGCGGCGGCGTCGGCCTCGTCGATTTCGACGGCGACGGCCTGCTCGATGTCTTCGTCACCGGCGGCGGCGAGTTTGCCGGGCCGGACAAGAAAGACATCCGCGGCCACCCGTCGCGGCTCTACAAGAACCTTGGAAACTGGAAGTTCAGGGATGTGACCGCCGCTGTCGGCCTCGATGAGCCGCTGTTCTACACGCACGGCTGCGCGGTCGCCGACTACGACCGCGACGGCTGGCCCGACCTGCTGGTCACCGGCTACGGCCGGCTGGCCCTCTACCACAACGAGCCGGACGGCAAATCGGGCCGTCGCTTCGTGGAGGCGAGCGCCAAGGCCGGTGTGCGCGGACGCCTGTGGAGCACGAGCGCCGCCTGGGCCGATTTCGACGGCGACGGCTTTCCCGATCTCTTCGTGTGCCACTACACCGACTGGTCGTTCGCCAATGATCCCCAGTGCAAATCGTTGCCGGAGCACCCGCGCGAGGTGTGTCCGCCCAAGTCGTTCCACGGCGTTCCGGGGCATCTGTACCGCAACCTGGGCGACGGCACGTTCGTGGAAGTTGGCAAGGAAGCAGGTTTGCGACAGGATATCATCCAGCAGAACTACAGCCTGGGCGCCATCGCGGTGGACGTCAACGCCGACGGCAAACCCGATCTGTACGTGTGCAACGACAGCTCGGACAACTTCCTCTACGTCAACCGCTCCAGCCCGGGCAAGATTCGTTTTGACGAAGCCGGCGTGACCAGCGGCGTCGCCTACGACGGCAACGGCTCCGCCAACGGCAGCATGGGCGTGGACGCCGGCGACTACGACCGTTGCGGCCGGCCCTCGATCCTGGTCGCCAACTTCCAGAACGAGTCGCACGCGCTCTATCACAATGAATGCATCAAGGGCCGCGTGCAGTTTCGCCCGACGACGCTGTCGGCCGGCATCGCCGCCATCGGCCAGAACTATGTCGGCTTCGGCACGGGCTTCTTCGACTTCGACAACGACGGCTGGGAAGACCTGATCGTCACCAACGGCCACGTGCTCCGCCATCCGCGGGCGATCAAGCGCCGGCAGAATCTAGTCCTCTTGCGGAATCAGGCAGGCCGGTTCGTGGAGGTCACGGCGCGCGGCGGCGCGATCTTTCAGCAGGATCATCTGGGCCGCGGCGTGGCGATCGGCGATCTCGACAACGACGGCTGGCCCGACCTCGTCATCAGCCGGATGAACGACCCCGTGCTGGTGCTCCGCAACGCCGTGAAGGACGACGCGCCGCGGCGCTGGCTCGGAATCGAGTTGCGGAGCAAGGACCGCCGCGACGTGATCGGCGCCCGCATTGTCCTGGAGGCCGGCGGCGTCGCGCAGACCCGCTTCGCCAAGGGCGGCGGCAGCTACCTGTCGGCCCGCGATCCGCGCCATCTGTTCGGACTCGGCGATTCGGACGGCCCGGTCAAGGCGACGGTTACGTGGCCCTCGGGGAAAGAGCAGCGGCTGGAAAACCTGGCCGTCGATCGCTACTGGCGCGTGACCGAAGACAAGGAGTGAACATGCGATTCCGCACGCTTGGCAAGACGGGGTTGCAGGTCAGCGAGCTCGGCTTCGGCAGCCTGTTCACGTCGCTGCTCGGCCCCGGCTTCGCCGACAGCAAGCAGGCCGTGCACCGAGCCGTCGATCTGGGCATCAATTTCTTCGACACGGCGCCTGCCTACGCCAACAGCGAGGAGGTGCTCGGCCAGATCCTCGCCGACATCAAGGCGCCGCTGATCGTGTCCACGAAGCTCGGCGGCCGGCCGCAGTCGTTCGATCCCCGCAACCCGCAACAACTGAAGGCGTCGGTCCAGGAAAGCCTGCGGCTCCTGCATCGCGAAGTGATCGACGTGCTGTTCGTTCACGAGCCCGATCGGCCGCTGCAATACGATTGGTGGTCCGATCCGGAGGCGGTCTACGGGCCGGTGATCGACGTGCTGGAAGATTTGAAGCGCACCGGGACCATTCGGTTCACCGGCCTTGGCGGCACGACGTGCTCGGAGCTGGCGCACTGCATTCGCTCGAATCGGTTCGACGTCGTGCTGACCGCGTTCAACTACAGCGCCCTGTTCCGCGAAGCCACCCACGAAGTGCTGCCCGCCGCCAGGGAACGGCAGATGGGCATCGTCCTCGGCTCGGTGCTGCAGCAGGGCGGACTGGGCCGGCGCTACGACGACGTCGTTCGCGCGAAGCCGGCGTGGCTCGCCGAGGCGCGGCAACGGCAGTTCCTGGCGTTCTATCAACTGCTGGACGATGCCGGCATGTCGATCGTCGAGCTGTGCCTGCGGTTCGCGATTTCGAATCCCGACGCCGGCACGGTCCTGATCGGCCCGAAGACCGCGCAGCAGGTGGCCGATGCCGTCGCCGCCGTCGCCAAGGGACCGCTGTCCGCCGACGTGACGGCCCAGGTCGACCGCATCGCCGCGCTGGCGCCGTACCGGCCGTTCGAGGAGCCGATGATCCTGCCCTTCAACAATCCGAAGGGGTACTGGGGGCCGGGCATGGCGAACCTGGGGGCGGGGGTCAAGGTTGGGAAGCTGCAGTGACCGCCGCTTGCGGCCCATCACGTTCCCGGCGGCGCCGCCGCATACAATCTCACATCCACCCGCTGCGCCTTCGACAGGTCGATCCGTTCGTCCGCCAGGTCAAATTCCAGCCGCGGCTCCTCGCTGAGCTGCATCGGCAAGCGGACCGTGAACGTGCTGCCGCGGCCCAGCTCGCTTTGCAGCATGATCTCGCCGCCCAGCAGCTTGCACAGCTCGCGGACGATCGACAGGCCCAGGCCGGTGCCGGCGTGCTCGCGCGTCAGCGGGTTGCCGGATTGGCGGAACTTCTGGAAGACCAGGTTCTGCTCCTCCGGCGCGATGCCGACGCCGGTGTCGCTGACCGTCACGACGATGTAGCGGGCGTCGGTCTCCGCCTTCAGCATCACCCGGCCGCCCTCCGGCGTGAACTTGACGGCGTTGGAGAGCAGGTTTTGCAGGATCTGCTGGAACTTCGTCAGGTCCTGCCGCAGCCCGGGAATGTCGGGATCGAGGTGCGTGCGCAGGTCGATGTTCTTCTTCTCGGCCAGTGGCCGGAACATGTTGACCAGCCCTTCGCACACGTCGTGGACGCTGAACTCTTCGAGGCGGACGTGCATCTTGCCGGCCTCGATCTTGGCCAGGTCGAGGATGTCGTTGATCAGGTTGAGGAGCTTCTGGCCGCTCGACTGGATGTTCTGCACCCAGCGGCGTTGCTTGTCGTTGAGCGGCTCGCTGCCGCCCAGGACGTCGCTGAAGCCGAGGATGCTGTTGAGGGGGGTCCGCAGCTCGTGGCTCATAGTGGCGAGGAAGTCGCTCTTGAGCCGGTTGGATTCGAACAGGGCCATGTTCGCCTGGGCCAGCTCGTCGACCTTGCGGTCCATGTCGGCGTTCACCTTGCGCCACTGGTCCTGCATGCTCACCAGCGTGCGGAGCATGCGGTTGAAGGCGTGGCTGAGGTCCTCGAACTCGTCGCCGGTCTGAATCTCGCTGCGGACGTTCAGCTCGCCGGCCGAGATCGCGTCGGACACGTCCTTCAGGTGCTTGACCGGCTTGACGATGATGTAGCGGACGATGATCCAGCTTCCGGTCATGATGAGGATGGCGGTGCCCAGGGCGGTGGCCATCAGGATGGCGCGGTTCCAGTGAACCCCCTCCTCGATCGAGTTGGTGAGCATGCGGATGCGGATCATGCCCAGCAGGTCGTTCTCGGCGGCGACGGCCAGCTTGTTCTCTTGGGCGTACTCGGCGTTGCCGTGACACTGCAAGCACGACTTGCCCGCCCGCACGGGCGCGTAGTACAGGAGCACGCGCTGGTTGGCCAGGGTGCGGCTGTCCTCGATCTTGTCCGGGGCCGACTTCGAAAACTCCCGGAACAGGTCGCGCTCGTGCGGCTCGAGATTGGCCGTGTTCTCATGAACGATGTGGTACCAGTACTTGTAACGCTTGTCGTTCCCTGGCTGCTCTTGAGGAATCACGCTCTCGAAGGAGGCGAGCTGCGCCTCGGTGAGCTTGCCGTGCTCCTGCGCCAGGATCGGGGCGACCAGCAGCCGGCACGTCACGGTGGCCTGGCCGTACGCCAGGTCCTCGGTCTGATAGGCGTAGAACCAGAAACTGAGCGTGATGAGCAGCAGGATGCCGGCGCCGAACAGGAACCGGCACTTGCGTTCCAGGCTGGTTTCGCCCAGCAGCCGTTTGAAAGCCCGATACGACATGGTCGCATTGTACCAAGACCAGACTTCCGGAGTCTTCACGACTTCGGAAGTCGTTGACAGCGCGGACAGAAGTGCGTGGCCCGGCCCGCCAGCACGATCCGCTCGATCGGCGTGCGGCAACCCGGGCACGGCTCGCCGGTCCGGCCGTAGACGCGGAACTCCTCCTGATAGCCGCCGAGCAACCCCGAGCCGCCGACGTAGTTGCGGATCGATGAGCCGCGGGCGTTGATCGCTCGACCCAGAACGATCGGGATGGCCCGGCGCAGCGTGTCGGCGCGACGCGGCGACAAGCGACAGCCGATGGTCACCGGATGGACGCCGGCCTCGAAACACGATTCGTCCGCATAGATATTGCCGACCCCGGCCAGCACCCGTTGATCGAGCAGGATCGCCTTCAGGTGGCGCTGGGTCTTCGCCAATGTCGTCCGCCAGTACGCCGGATCGATGTCGAACGGCTCCGGGCCGAGCCGTTGACGCGCGAAATACGCCTCGACGTCCGCGCGGGTCGGATGCCAGACCGCGCTGCCGAAGCGGCGGATGTCGCGGAAACGCAGTTCGTGCCGGCCGTCGTCCAACTGGAACACGATGTGCGTGTGATCCAGCCGCGGTTCGTCGGCCGAACCGACGGTGAATTGACCCGTCATGCCGAGGTGCACCAGCAGCCAGGATCCGTCGAGATCGACGAGGATCCACTTGCCGCGCCGCTCGAGGCCGCGTACTCGGCGGCCGACGATTTGCGCGTTCCAGCGCCGCGACCACTTCTGCCGCAAGGCCTTTCTGCCGACGTGCAGCGCCGTGAGGCGTTTGCCGACGAGTCGCGGGCGCAGGTCGCGCACCACCGTTTCAACCTCGGGCAATTCGGGCACGGCGTGAACCTCCTTGCCGATATAATAGGGCCATCGTCTTGTTTCCACGGAATCGCCATGCCATCCACGACCGAGAAAGTCCCCGATCAACACGGCCACTTCGGCCCGTACGGCGGCCGGTATGTGCCGGAAACGTTGATGCACGCGCTGCGGCAGCTCACCGAGCAGTACGATCACGCCCGCGACGACCCCGAGTTCCAGAAGCAGTTCGACTACTACATGCGGCATTACGTGGGCCGGCCGTCGCCCTTGTACTTCGCGGAACGGCTGACCAAGGAGGCCGGCGGGGCGCGCATCTATCTGAAGCGCGAGGACCTCAATCACACCGGGGCGCACAAGATCAACAACTGCATCGGCCAGGCCCTGCTGACGCGGCGCATGGGCAAGCCGCGCGTCATCGCCGAGACCGGCGCCGGCCAGCACGGCGTGGCGACCGCGACGGCCGCGGCCCTGTTTGGATTGAAGTGCCAGGTCTACATGGGCGCCGAGGACGTGCGCCGGCAGAAGCTCAACGTCTTCAAGATGAAGGCCCTCGGCTCGGAGGTGATCTCGGTCGAGAGCGGCAGCCGGACGCTGCGCGACGCCATCAACGAAGCGATGCGCGACTGGATGGCGACCGTCGCGCACACGCACTACATCATCGGCAGCGTCGTCGGCCCGCATCCGTTCCCGGCGATGGTGCGCGATTTTCAATCGATCATCGGGACCGAGACCAAGCAGCAATGCCACGACCAGCTCGGCCGGCTGCCGGACGTGGTGGTGGCCTGCGTGGGCGGCGGCAGCAATTCGGCGGGGATGTTCTTCCCATTCATCGCGGACCGCGACGTGGAATTGATCGGCGTCGAAGCCGGCGGCCGCGGCGCCCAGGCGGGAGACCATGCCTCCACGCTCAGCTACGGCCAGCCCGGCGTCCTGCACGGCTCGCTCAGCTATGTCTTGCAAGACGCCGACGGCCAGACCGCCAACGTTCATTCCGTGTCGGCCGGGCTCGATTATCCTGGCGTCGGGCCGGAGCACAGCTACTGGAAAGACACGCGCCGCGTTCGCTATACCAACGTCAGCGACGCCGAGGCCCTGGAGGGTTTCGCCCGGTGCAGCAAGCTGGAAGGAATCTTGCCCGCGCTGGAAACGGCCCACGCCATCGTCGAAGGGATGCGCGTCGCCAAGCAACGCAGCCACGACGACATCGTCGTGATCTGCTTCTCCGGCCGCGGCGACAAGGATTGCTTCGAAGTGGCGCGGCTGCTGGGCGAGAACATCGAGGGTTGATGTTTACCCCCGATGAACGGCATTGCGTTTAGCCCCGGTTCGCAGAACCGGGGCGGAATGCATCCCGGGCTTGGGATTCAGCAACCGCCAACCGCCCTGTCCGCCCCGGTTCTGCGAACCGGGGCTAAACGAACGATGCCATGAACCCGATCGATGCACTGTTCCAGCGCCTGCGTTCGCAACAGCGCAAAGCCTTCATCCCTTTCTTTACCGCCGGCGATCCGGACCTGGAGACGACCGCCAAGCTGGCCCATGAAGTCGCCCGCCACGGCGCATCGCTCATCGAGATCGGCTTTCCGTACAGCGACCCGATCGCCGACGGGGCCGTGATTCAGGCGTCGTACACCCGCGCCCTCAACAAGGGCTTGACGATCGATCAGATCTTCGCACTGGTTCGGCAGCTCGTACAGCAAGGGCCATTCAAGGGTGGCGAAGTCCCGCTGGCCGGCATGGTGTCGTACAGCCTGGTGCACCATCGCGGTCCGGACAACTTCCTGGCCCAGGCCGCCGAGGCGGGGTTGAGCGGCGTCATCGTCCCGGACTTGCCGATCGAAGAAGCGGCAGAGCTGGCCCGGCTGGCGACTGCCCGCGATGTCAAGCTCATCCAGCTCGTCACGCCGACGACGCCGCGCGACCGGGCGACGCGCATCGCCAGGATGTCCACCGGCTTCCTGTACTGCGTCAGCGTCGTCGGCATCACCGGCGAGCGCCAGGAGCTGCCGGCGGAGCTGCTGGACCAGTTGTGCTGGCTGCGCACGCAAACCGACCTGCCCTTGTGCGTCGGCTTCGGCGTGAGCAAGCCGGAGCACGTGCGGATGTTGAAGCCGGCCGTGGACGGCGTCATCGTCGGCAGCGCCATCGTCCGGCGCTGGGAACAGATTGGCACGAAACCGATCGACGCGATCGTCCGCGAGATCGGCGACCACGTCGAGTTGTTATCGAACGCCCTCGCTGAATGAACGCACTCTTCGAGAGGTTCCCATGCGATCGCTATTCATCGCAGCCGTGTCATGTTGGACAGTCAGCGCACTTGCCGCTCAGGAACCAGCGATACGGATCCAGGAATTTCCGGACCACATCCACATCGACACCGACGCCCTCCAGGCCAAGGTCCGCAAGAAGGGCTACGTCAGCGGCATCGCGGCGGCCAGCTTCGTCGACAAGCAGACCGGGGCCAAGGACGTCGGCTTCGGCCTGCACATCATGGACTTCCTGCTCGGCCCCGGCTGGCGCGACGACGGCTACACCCGCGACCGCAAGTACCACGGCAACCTGCCGAAACACTACGTGGAAGGCCCGCAGATCTGCACGCAGGCCAGGCAGCTCGAACCGGAAATCATCCGCGGCAAGGACTTCGTCGCCGTCCGCATGAAGTTCCGCTTCACCAAACCGGGCAAAGGCTTCAAGGCCGGCTCGCTGTGGGAACAGACGCTGGTCTTCCAGCCCGGATTGCGCTACGTGGTGTGCAGCGAACAGATCACGAGCGCCAATGACGTCGACAACCTCCTCTACCGCATCGACATGCCCGGCCACGTCAAGCACAAGAACGGCGACACCTTCGCCAACATCTACCTGAGCTACCACGGCATCATCCCCGCCGCGGCGTTCAAGGACGATTTCGCTCCCGACGACCGGTTCCTGTACCAGCGCGACGACCGCAAGGTTCCCGAGCGCGTCATCCGCGCCTACCAGGTGAAGCTCGACGGCAAGCCGGGACCGTGGCTGGCGGGGATGACGCTCGACCCGGCGTCGGTCGCGGAAGCGTGGTGCCATCAGCGCGGCTACGTCTGCTTCATCCAGGAATTGCACGGCAAGAAAGTGAAGGCCGGCGACACTTTCGGCGCCGCCTACCTGGTCGGCTGGTTCGACGACATCCCGGCCATGGAGAAGGCCTACGACCGGCACAAGGGATCGCGACGGATCGTGGTGGCGGATGAGGGATTCCGGCTGAGTCCGTGAGGATCATCCCCCCTTCTGCATCCAGTTCCGCTCGATGAACGTGGTATCGACGTGCCCTTCGATGAAGGCCGAATGGCTGAAGATCTTCTTGTGGATCGGGATCGTTGTCTTGACCCCCTCGACGACAAACTCGGCCAGCGCCCGGCGCATGCAGGCGATCGCCTCGGGCCGCGTCGGTTGGTAGACGAGCAGCTTGGCGATCATCGAATCGTAGTTCGGCGGCACGCGGTAGCCGGCCGTGACGTGCGTGTCGAGGCGAACGCCGGGGCCGCCGGGGGGCCGCCAGGTGGTGATCGTGCCGGGGCAGGGGCGGAAGTCGGCGGCCGGGTCCTCGGCGTTGATGCGGCATTCCATGGCGACGCCGCGCTGGACGATGTCCTGCTGCTGGAAGCGCAGCTTCTCGCCGGCGGCGATGCGGATCTGCGCGCGGACCAGGTCGATGCCGGTGACCAGCTCCGTCACGGGATGCTCGACCTGGATGCGGGCGTTCAGCTCGATGAAGTAAAAGCGGTTGTCCTTGTCCACCAGGAACTCGCAGGTGCCGGCGTTGTAGTAGTTGGCTTCCCGGACCAGCCGGACGGCGGCGGCGCAGATCTCTTCGCGGACCGGCTGGGGCAGGTTGGGCGCCGGCGATTCCTCGACGAGCTTTTGATGGCGGCGCTGCAGCGAGCACTCGCGCTCCCAGAGATGGACGACGTTGCCGTGGCGGTCGGCGAGCACCTGCACCTCGATGTGGCGCGGCTGCTCGATGTATTTCTCGAGATAGACGCTGCCGTCCTTGAAAGCCTTCTCGGCCTCTTGCTGGGCGGCTTTCAGCCCGGCCTTGAGGCTGAGATCGTTGTGGGCGACGCGCATGCCGCGGCCGCCGCCGCCGGCCGCCGCCTTGATCAGCACCGGAAAGCCCATGTCGTGCGCCAGGCGCAGGGCGGCGTTCTCGTCGGTGATCAGGCCGTCGCTGCCGGGGACCACCGGCACGCCGACCTGCTTGGCCAGCACGCGGGCTTCGTTCTTGTTGCCGAGCCGGCGCATCGCGTCCTGCGGCGGGCCGATGAACTCGATCTTGCACGACCGGCATACTTCGGCGAAGTGCGGGTTCTCCGAAAGAAAGCCGTACCCCGGGTGGATCGCCTGGACGTTGCCGACCTCGGCGGCGCTGATGATCCGCGGGATATTCAGGTAGCTGTCGGCGGCGTTGGCCGGGCCGATGCAGTACGCCTCGTCCACCAGGTCGAGATAGGGCGCCTCGCGGTCGGCCTCGCTGTAGACGGCCACCACCTCGATGCCGAGGTCGCGGCAAGCGCGAATCACGCGCAAGGCAATCTCACCGCGATTGGCGACCAGGATGCGTTGGAACATCAGGAGTCAGGGGGCAGGAGTCAGGAATCAGGCCGTCGGATCGACGCGCATCAGCACTTGCCCGAACTCGACGGGCTGCTGGTTGTCGACCAGGATTTCGACGACCACGCCCGAACACTCGGCGTTGATTTCGTTGAACAGCTTCATTGCTTCGATCAGGCCCACGACCGAGTTGGGCGTCACCCGGGAGCCGACCTTGACGAACGGCTCGGCGCCCGGGTTCGGGGCGGAGTAGAAGGTGCCGACCGTCTGGCTCTTGACGTCGATCAGCTTCTTGGCGGACGGGGCGGCGGCGCCCGGGTCCTGGCTGTTCGGCGCCAAGGCGGCCGTCGCGGATGACGAGGCGGGTTGCGGCGCCGGCGATAGGGTGCTCACCAGGGGGTTCGTGCCGCGCCGCAGGCGGATGCGCTGCACCCCGTCGCGCAAGTCGATCTCGCTCAGATCGTGCTGCGTCATCAACGCGACCAGGGCCTTGATGGTGCGCACGTCAAACGGAGCTGGCCCTTTCGAAGGTTCGTCGGCCACGGATGACTCCTGGTTCTCGATCGTCTCCGCGGCGGGACGAGGCCTGGGCGGCGGAGGTGAGCTTCGCTTGGCGGGTTCGCGCTTCACGGGTCGCACCAGTTTCAATACTCCCGAAGCCCTGCCGATTCGGCCGCGACGGCCTCGGGGTTACAGGTCCACCATGTTGGCTTCGAAATCGCGCGGCAGGCTCGTCAGAATCTCAGCGCCGTCCGGCGTCACCAGGATGTCGTCTTCGATGCGGATGCCGAATTGGTCCGGCACATAGATCCCTGGCTCGACGGTCACCACCATGCCCGCTTCGAGCGTTGTCGTCGTATTCGGCCTCATGATCGGCAATTCATGCACCTGCATTCCCAGTCCGTGGCCGATGCTGTGGGTGAAATGGTCGCCGAAACCGGCGTCGGCGATCACGGACCGCGCGGCGGCGTCGACGTCCTTGGCGGGCACGCCCGGCCGAACCGCGGCGATGGCGGCGCGCTGGGCCTTGAGCACAACGTCATACACCGCTTGGACTTTCGCGTCAAACCCGCTGCCAGTGCTGGGAATCCGTGAATTGATACGGGTCAGCAGAACCCGCGTCAAGTCGCTTTTGTAGAAGAACGGGCCGCACGCGCCCCAGTCCACCAGCAGGACCGGCGCCTCGCGCACGCGTTTGCTCGTTGGCGGCGCGTGCGGCAATGCGGCCCGCGGCCCGACGGCCACGATGCTCGGAAAGCTGCTGCATTTGCCGCCGGCGCGGCGAATGCCGAATTCCAAAGTGTCGGCCAGATCTTTCTCGGCGTCGTCGGGTCGCAGTTGCGCCCGAAACACGCCGAAAGCCTGCTCGGCAATGCGGATCGCCTCGCGGATCTGGTCGATCTCGCCGGCGTCCTTGACTTTTCGCAAGGCTTCGACCCGTTCCTCGCCCAGCTTCCAGGAAATGGCCGGGGCCGCTTCCGCGAAGGCCTGCGCCGTGGCGAGCGTGACGTGGGCGCTTTCGCACTCGACGTCGCGCACGCCGAGTTGCGTCAGCACCTCGGCCGTCGCTGCGGTCAGGCCTTGCGACGGCGGGCGAATGTGCGTCGCCAGTTCAGGACATTCCTCCGCCAATTGCGTCGTGAACCGGCCGTCGCTGACCAGGATCGTCCGGTTCGCGCTCAAGATGAGATTGCTGGCCTCGCCCGTGAAACCCGTGAGGTAGCTCACGTTGATCGGCTGGGTGACCAGGAAGGCGTGGACGCCCGCCTCCGCCAACTGCTGGACCAGGCGCTCGCGGCGGCCGGCAAAGGGTTGCGACATCGAAGGACTCTCCATGATGTTGTTGTATCAACTCGCGGTTTTTTCGCTGTTCAACGCCAATGCCGGCCGCTATCGTAAATTGAATGTCCCACCCCGCGGGCCAGCGGCTCGTGGCCAGTGCCCCCGGGGTGAGGCCAGTTCGCCCGCGGGCCGCCGCCCATTGGATTTCCAAGATCAGCCAAGATCAGCGACCTCCAGGAGTTGCCTCATGAAACGCTGGTTCATCTGCATCGCGCTGGTAGGCGCGGTGGGTCTGACGCCGGTCGAGGCCGGCGCTCCGGCCAAGAAGAAGCTGCTCGTGATCACCGAATCGAAGGGCTTCGTCCATCCGGTGGTGCGGCGCGGCAAGGACGACGCCCTGTCGTTGGTGGAAAAGACCTTTATCGAATGGGGCCAGAAGTCTGGATTCTTCGAGGTGACCTGTTCGCAAGATTCGCGGAAGGAAATCACCGCGGAGAACCTCAAGAACTTCGACGCGGTCTGGTTCTACACCACCGGCGAACTGCCGCTGTCGGACGTGCAGAAGGCGGACCTGCTCGCCTTCGTCCGCTCCGGCAAGGGCTTCGGCGGCTGCCATAGCGCGGCCGACACCTTCTACAAGTGGAAGGAATACGGCGACCTGATCGGCGCCTACTTCGCCGGGCATCCGCCGGGGTATCAGAAGATTCGCGTCCTCGTGGAAGACACGAAACATCCGGCCACCAAGCACTTTGGCGAATCGTTCGCGATCGAGGATGAAATCTACAAGTACAAGGAGCCGTACTCGCGCAAGAGCCTGAACGTGCTGATGCGGATCGACCCGGAATCGCACAAGAATCTGTGGCGGCCCGACGGCGACAACCCGCTCGCCTGGACGCGCGACTACGGCAAGGGCCGGGTCTTCTACACGGCGCTGGGCCACGCCGACCATGTCTGGCGCGATCCGCGCTTCCAGCAGCACGTCCTCGGCGGCCTCAAGTACATCTTCTTCATGGAGAATCCCAAGTAACGCGGACCAAGGAAGTTTGGGGGCTTTAGCCACAGATGGAACACCGATGAAACACAGATTGAATGCAGAAGACAGGGAAGTGAACCAGCAGCGACAGTCTGTCTGTGTTTCATCCGGGTTTGATCTGTGGCCGAGCTTCGCGCCTCTGTGGTTCTAGGCTTGTTCCATTTCTCCGCCGCTTGTACGATTCGCGGGCATGGACGCGGCGGCAACCAACCTAGCAGTCCCGACGCGCCGGTTGTGGAACCTGGCGTGGGTCGCCGCGCTGACCGTGGTCCTGGCCTGGCAAGCATGGCTGACGCTGGGCCTGTTTGGCGCGTATCCCTGGCGGCAACTCCTCGACGATCAGCCCATCATTTCCGGCGCACATCCGCAGCATCTTCATTTCGGCAAGGTCGGCGCCGAAGCCCTGAGGAACACAGGCAGGCCGTGCGCGTATGATCCGGCGTTTCAAGCCGGCTATCCGAAAACGCCCATCTTCAACGGCAGCCGCCTGGCGGAGGTATTCCTCTACGCCGGCGGCGGCAACTATCGGCCGGCGGCGTACAAGCTCGGCGTCGCTTCGATGTGCTTGCTCGTCCCTTTGCTGCTGATCGTCGCGGCCCGAGGGATCGGCCTCGACCGCGGCGCGGCGCTCGTTGCCGCGGCGGTCGGCATCCTGATCTGGTGGGGGCCGCACAGCCGCGCCGCCCTGGAGGCCGGTGATTCGGATCTGTTCGTGGGGGCGCTGGCCATCCTGGCCCACGTCGGCTCGCTGGTGCGCTTCGACCGGGAACCCGGCTTGTGGGCGTGGCTGGGCGTGCTGGTCACCGGCGCTCTCGGCTGGTTCGCGCAGCCGCTGCTCTTGCCGATCGCCCTGCCGCTCTTGCTGCTGTATTACCTCTGCGCCGGCGTCCGCCATCCGCACTGGCAATGGCACGTCGCGTTGCTGGCCGCCCAGCTAGGCACGGTCGCGGTCAACCTTCCCTGGCTGCTGGATTGGGTCTCGTACTGGTGGCTGCGGTTGCCGTTGCCGGACGCGGCCGGGCTGTTGCCGCACCGCACCTTGCAGACCGTGTGGGACGCGCCGATCTGGGGCGGCGCCCCGGAGCGGGCACTGGCGCTGAGTCTCTTCGGCAGCGCCCTGGTCGGGATTGTCCTTCTCTATCTCTCACGCCAGCGGCCGACGGCGCGGCTGCTGTTGCTGGGCACGCTGGGGCTGCTGGCGCTAGCCCTCCTCGGAATCTCCTGGGAGCCGCTCGGCCTGCTCGGCACGCAAGCCATGTTCGCCCCGGCCCTCTGGTTCGCCGCCATCCCGGCCGCCTTCGCGTGGACCTGGCTGCTGACCGCCCTGCTGCGCAGCACCACGGGCAAGGTCGTCGCCGCGACCGCCCTGTCCGGCCTGGCAACGGCTGTATGGCTCGGCCGCGATTTCCTGACGCCGATCTACACGCGGGCCGTGGCCACCCAGCCGCTGCGCATCGGCCTCGGACCGGAGCGCGAAGCGGTCGTCGCCCGGCTGATCGAAGCGACCACGAAAGACGCCCGCATCCTTTGGGAAGATCGGCCGCTGGCCCGGACGACGCCGCGCTGGTCCGCGCTGTTGCCGCTGTTGACCCAGCGTCAGTACCTGGGCGGGCTCGATCCCGACGGCTTCATCGAGCACTCGGCCATCAGCTTTCTGGATCAATTGCTCGAAGGCCGGCACATCAGCACCTGGACCGACCGGCAACTGGAGGAGTATTGCCGGCGCTACAACGTCGGCTGGGTGGTGTGCTGGACGCCGGCCGCGATCAAGCGGTTCACGGAATGGCAGGGCGTGGAAAGCAGCACGCCGCTGGTAGATGACGTGGCGGGCTACCTGTTCACACTCCAGCGCGAGGATCGGAGCTACGCTCTCAAGGGCCAGGCACGGCTGCTGGACGCCGACCCGCGGCACATCACCCTGGGCGACGTGGTCCCCGACGACGACGGCGTCGTCGTCCTCAGCTTGCACTGGCAAGCCGGCCTGCGCGCCGCCCCGAGCCGCGTGCAAGTCGAGCGCGAAGCGTGCGGACACGATCCCATCGGGTTCATCCGGCTGCGCATGGCCAGCCCGGTGGCCCGGGTGACGTTGACGTGGTCGGAGTGACGGTTCGTGCCAAGTTGCCGGGGTTGCCGGGTTGCCACGATGTGCGTGTCGGACGCATGCGCTTCACGGGCGGATGGATTTCCTAAGGTCAATTGGCTTCAGGCCTTCGGCGCTGGATCTCGTCCGAAACAACCGAAGACAACTCATGCAAGTGACACGGTGCGAACAAACAGCAGCAACGCACGGCCGGGCACAAGTTGTTGAATTGCAACGTCTTCGGCAACAGCCTTGAGCCGATTGATCTGAACCATCCTGCCATCGTGCCACCAATGCCAACAATGCAAAGTTGATGCGCTGCTGCCGCCCCGATCATCTTCATCGCTACAGAATCGGATCCGGATCGTAACCCGCCGCGACCGGATAGCGCCGCGCGATGTCTTCGACGCGGCGGACGACGGCAACCACCTGGGCCTGAGCGGCGCCGGTGAACGACAGGGGACTCGCCAGCGCGGCGTCGATCTCGGCGCGCGATAGTTTCAGACGCTCATCCTTCGCCAGCCCTTCCAGCAACACGTTGCCGCCGTCGCCGTGCTCGCGCAGCGCCCGCGCCGCGGCCACGGCGTGCTCCTGGATCGCGGCGTGCGCCGCTTCTCGTCCCACTCCCGCTTTCACCGCGGCCACCAGCAACTTCGTCGTCGCGAGAAACGGCAGGCAACGCTGCACCTCCGCCGCGATGACCGCCGGATACGCGCTGAACTCGTCCAGCACCGTGAGAAACGTTTGATACAGGCCGTCGGCGGCGAAGAACGTGTCCGGGAGGACCACGCGGCGGACGACGGAGCAACTCACGTCCCCCTCGTTCCACTGCTCGCCGGCCAGCCCCGCGGCCATCGTCAAGTAGCCGTTCAGCACCACGCGCAGGCCGTTGATGCGCTCGCACGACCGCGTGTTCATCTTGTGCGGCATGGCCGACGACCCGACCTGGCCGGCGGCAAAGCCCTCGCTCGCCAGCTCGTGGCCGGCCATGAGACGAAACGTCGTCGCCAGGCTCGACGGGGCCGACGAGGTCTGCACGACGGCGGCGACGACGTCGAAGTCGAGCGAGCGCGGATACACCTGGCCGACGCTGGTCATGACGCGAGCGAAGCCGAGGTGCCCGGCGACCGATTCTTCGAGCTTCGCCAGCTTCGCGGCGTCGCCGCCCAGCAGATCGAGCTGGTCCTGCGCGGTGCCGACAGGGCCTTTGATGCCGCGCAAGGGATAGCGACCCAGCAGGTCTTCGATGCGCTCGAAGGCAAGCAACAGCTCCTCCGCCGCCGTCGCGAACCGTTTGCCGAGCGTGGTCGCCTGGGCCGGGACATTGTGGGTGCGGGCGGTGATGACCAGCGCGGCATGTTCCGTGGCCAGCCGTGCGAGCCGGACCAGCGCGGCGACCATGCGATCGCGGATCAGCTGCAGCGACGCCCGGACCTGCAGCTGCTCGACGTTCTCGGTCAGGTCGCGCGAGGTCATCCCCTTGTGGACATGTTCGTGGCCGGCAAGGGCGCAGAACTCGTCGATCCGCGCCTTGACGTCGTGCCGGGTGACGCGCTCGCGCCGGGCGATCGAATCGAGATCGACGCGCTCGATTGCATTCTCGTAGTCGGCGATCGCGCTCGCCGGCACGGCCACGCCGAGGTCGCGCTGCCCCTTCAACACGGCCAGCCACAAGCGCCGCTCGAAGATCACTTTGGAGCGCGGCGACCACAGCTCGCGCAGCGGCTGCGACGCGTAGCGGTTGGCGAGGATGTTCGGTATGGGCTCGGACATCGCGACCTCCAGAACCCAGGTGAGCGTCGCGGCGTAAGCCCGACGTGTCGGCATCCCGCGCTTGCCGAGCCGACCGCGCTACGACACGAATTCGTGCTCCTCCAGCCGGACGGTCAGCACGGGGCAGGGGGCCTTGCGCACGACTTTCTCGGCCACGCTCCCCATGATGACGTGGGCCAGCCAGCCGCGGCCGTGCGTGCCGAGCACGATCAAATCGATGTCCTTTTCCTTGGCGTAATCGACGATCTCCTCGACCGGCGCGCCTTCGACGATCTCGGTATGGGTCTGAAAGCGCCCGAGGCCTTTCTCCTCCACCAGGCGCTGCATGTCGCCGCGCGCCGACGCGGTGAGCTGCTCGACCGGCGGCACGATGGGGGGCGCGCCGGAGACGACTTCGGTTTGATAGACCGCCAGATCTTGAAAGACGTGCACGAGAAACAGCTCCGCCCCGAACTTCTCGGCCAGGGCCACGGCGTACCTGAGCGCCTGGTCGGAGTGCTGGCTGAAATCGACGGGCACCAAAATGCGGCGGAGAGTGATCATGATGGCTACTGCCGCGTCAGCCGTTGAAACGCCTCGCGCAACAGCCGCGTGATCGGGCCCGGCCGGCCGTTGTCGATCGGGCGGCCGTCGCACTTCACCACCGGGATGATCTCGGCCGCCGTGCCGGTCAGGAAGCACTCGTCGGCGATGAACACGTCGTGCCGGGTCAGGCTCATCTCATCGACCGGAATCCTCGCTTCCCTGGCCAGCTCGATCACCGCGTTGCGGGTGATGCCTTCGAGCACGCCGGCGTCGATCGGCGGCGTCCGCAGCTTCCCGCCCTTGACCAGGAAGACGTTGTCGCCGGTGCACTCGGCGATCTCGCCCTTGTGGTTGAGCATCAGCGATTCCAGGCACCCCTGCTGGATGCCTTCGATCTTGGCGAGGATGTTGTTCAGGTAGTTGAGCGACTTGATGCGCGGATTGAGCGCCGCCGGATGGTTGCGGATCGTCGCCACCGTGGCGATCTCCATGCCGTTCTCGTACAGCTCCGGCGGATACAGGCTGATGTCGTCCACGATGATGACGACTTGCGGATCGCTGGTCCTGCGCGGGTCGAGGCCGAGGTAACCGGCCCCGCGGGTCACCAGCGGCCGGATGTAGCCGTCCTTCTTGTCGTTGGCGTTGACCGTGTCTTGAATCGCCTTGGCCATCTGCTCGCGGGAGAGCGGAATCTCCAGCTTGATCGCCTGGGCGCTCTCGAACAGCCGGTCCACGTGTTCCTTGAGCTTGAAGACCTTGCCGTGATAGATGCGGATGCCTTCGAACACGCCGTCGCCGTACAACAGGCCATGATCGTACACGCTGATCTTGGCGTCGGCCTTGTCGTAGAGCTTGCCGTTGATGTAGACCTTCGGGGAGGGCATGGTCCGTCCTCGCTGAATTGACCGCGTAGCTTCCAGGTGCGGAGTCGCGCCGGCCCGGGGCCAAGCGCCTTTACATGATTCTACTTTCCCGCCCCCACGGCGTCGAACGTGGGGGCGGGAATCTTGGCCTCCGGCTCGATGCGGCCGTCGGCGATGCGGACCACCCGGTCGGTGTCGTGGACCAGGTCCAGGTTGTGCGTGACCATGACGATGGTCAGGCCGTCGTTGCGGTTCAGCTCGCGCAGCACCGCCATGATCTGCTGGCCGTTGGCGGTGTCGAGATTGCCGGTCGGCTCGTCGGCGAGCAGGACGCGCGGCTGGCTGATGAGGGCCCGCGCGATGGCGGCCCGCTGCATCTCGCCGCCGGACAGCTCGGCCGGCTGGTGCTTCAAGCGATGGCTCAAGCCGACCCGGTCCAGGATCGCCTCGGCCCGTTTCCGCAGGGCGCCGCGCCGGGCCCAGTAGCCGAGCGTGGAATAGGTGATCATCAGCGGCATCAGCACGTTTTCGAGGGCCGTCAGCTCCGGCAGCAGATGATAGAACTGGAAGATGAAGCCGAAGGTGCGGTTGCGCAGCACGTCGCGGTCGCGGGCCGGCAGGTTGTCGATGCGCCGCCCGTCGAGATGGATCGTGCCGGAATCGGCCTTGTCGAGGGTGCCGAGCAGGTGCAAGAGGGTGCTCTTGCCGGAGCCCGAGGCGCCGATGACGCTGAGGAACTCGCCCTCGTCCACGTCGAGGTCCACGCCGCGCAGCACCGGCACGGCGAGCTTGTTCTTGTAGTAGGTCTTGGCGAGACTGGCGGCACGCAGAAGCATGATCGACTCCGTTCGATAAGTTACTTAGCCGCTTGCGGCTTAGCGTTCGCCGCAGCGAGCCAGAATCGCGACTGTTCGGGGTGAACGCTAAGCCGCAAGCGGCAGTGATGTTTCATTCATAGCGCAGCGCCCGCACCGGATGCAGCCGGGCGGCGCGCAGCGCCGGCAGCACGCTGAACATCACCGCGATCAGGACGGCGCCGACGTTCACCAGCGCCACCATCGACGGCTGCAGGTCGGTCGGGATCTTGTCGAAGTAGTAGACGATCGGATCAAAAATCTTCTGGCCGGTGCGGGCCGCCAGCCAGTCGGAGATCTCGTTCAGATAGACCGTGATGGTGATCCCGAGCCCCGTGCCGAAGACGGCGCCGACGATGCCCAGCGACAGGCCGTAGCCGAGGAAGATCTTGAGGATGCCGGAGTTGCCGGCGCCCAGGGCCTTGAGGATGCCGATGTCGCGGGTCTTCTCGGTGACGATCATGCTGAAGATCGCCAGGATGCCGAAACCGGCGACGGCGATGATCAGGAACAGCAGCACGTTGAGAATGCCCTTCTCGATCTTGATCGCCTCCAGCAGCGGCCCCTGCTTCTGCTCCCAGGTGGACACGCGCAACAGCGGCCCGGGGAACATCCGCTGGAGACGTTCGGCCACCACGTCGGCGTCCTGGTAGCTGTGCAGCTTGATCTGGATGCTGGTGACGCGGTCTTCCATCGAGCGGAGCTTCTGCAAGTAGCTCAGCGGCACGTAGACGTAGTTGCTGTCGTACTCGCTCATCTCCGACTTGAAGAAATCGACGACGATGAACCGGTCGTTGCGCGGGTCCATCCGGTCGCCGCCGCCGCTGAGCGTGGTCAGGAAGATCGGATGGCCCTGCTCGAGGACGTATTGCTCGTCATAATCCTTGCCGTCGTCGCCGACCGTGGGCCGTTTCATCCGGTAGCTGGCGATCAGGTTGCCGACGAACGCCCCGCACGGCACCTTGACCCGGCTCGGCGGCGGCGCCGGGGGCGGGGGCAGGTTCGGGTCCGCCGTTTCGAGCGCGTCGCGGGCCTGTTTCTCGATCAGTTGGCGTTCCTGGCGTTCGAAGAAGTCGCGGACGTGCGGCGGCGGCTCGAACGAGATCGTGTCCTTGCCTTTCTGGAGGATGAGGTGCTTCTTGAAGCCGCCGATGTCGCCCCGGGTCTGCTCGTCGATGCCGATCATCCGCACCGGCCGGGTGGCGCGGTCGCCGCTGGGATAGTAGAACTGCAGGATCGCAAACACCTCCATCGACGCGGTCATGCCGGCCACCTTCGGCCCCAGGAAAGGGTCGTCGCGAATCATGTCCATCTTGCCGGCCGGGTCGGCAAAGCCCTCCATGCCGGTGCTCTCGATGACGATGTCCGACAGCACCGTGTGCAGCTTCTCGCGCAGCTTGGTGGAGAACCCGTTCATGACGCTGTTGACGACGATGAGCGTCGCCACGCCGAGCATCACGCTGATGATGCACGCCATCGCGAGATAACGCGTCTTCAGATAGCGCCAGCAGAGAAGAGCTTTGTACATGATCGACTTCCTTGCCGAGGTTCGAATCGTCGCGACCGCTCGTTGTTTGGCGCTCGAGTCGTCCCCGCGATGACTCGAGCGCGAAACTGCAAGCGGATCATTTTTCGGGTCTTAGCAGCGGAAACAGAATCACATCTCGAATCGTCGTGGTATTCGTCAACAACATCGCGAGCCGATCAATTCCGACGCCCAAGCCGCCCGTCGGCGGCATGCCGTGCTTGAGCGCGCGGACGAAATCGGCGTCCATCTTCGCCATCGAATCCTCTTCCGCGAGGCCGGCGAGCTGCTGGCGGAAGGTTTGTTCCTGCGTGATCGGGTCGTTCAGCTCGGTGTAGGCGTTGGCGACCTCCATGCCGAGAACGTACAGCTCGAAACGCTCCGCGATGCCCGGCTGGCCGGCCTTCCGCTTGGTCAGCGGGCACAGGCCGGCGGGATAGTCGTGGACGAAGACCGGGCGGTCCAGCGTTTCCAGGTAGGGCTCGACCTTGATTTCGAACAGCTTGTGGACCAGCACGTCATGGTCGGTGTTCTGGGTGTTCAGCCCGATTTCCCTGGCCGCGGCCGCCACGCCTGCGCGATCGTCGATCGCCTTGCCGGTGCACTGCTGGAACAGGTCGCCGTACTTCTTGCGGTCCCACGGCGGCGCGAAATCGATGGTCCGCTCGCCGTGCGGCCGCTTCTGCTCGCCGCCGATGGCGTCGATGGCCGCCAGCACCATTTTCTCGGTCAGCTCCATCATGGTCTCGTAGTTGCCGTACGCCTGGTACAGCTCGAGCATGGTGAATTCGGGGTTGTGCGTGGGGCTGATGCCCTCGTTGCGGAAGACGCGGCCGATCTCGTAGACCTTTTCGATGCCGCCGACGAGCAAGCGCTTGAGGTGCAGCTCCAGGGCGATGCGCAGGTACAGATCGATGTCGAGCGTGTTGTGATGGGTGATGAAGGGCCGGGCCGCGGCGCCGCCGGCGATGGCGTGCAGCGTCGGGCCTTCCACTTCGACGTAGCCCAGCTTGTCGAGATGGGTGCGGATCGCACGGACGATCTGGATGCGCCGAAGCGTGCGGTCGAGTGTTTCCGGACTGTAGACCAGGTCGAGGTAGCGGTGCCGGAGGCGGAACTCGATGTCGGCCATGCCGCCCCACTTGTCGGGGTGCGGCAGCAGCGACTTGCCGAGAAAGGTGAGCTTGCTGACGAAGATCGTCGGCTCGCCCATGCGCGTCTTGCCGAAGTCGCCGTCGACGCCGATGAGATCGCCGAGGTCGAAAAGCTGCGTGAGCTCCCAGCCTTGATCGCCGACCTGCTTCTGGCCGATCATCACCTGGACCTTGCCGGTCCAATCCCAGATGTCGATGAAGAACGCCTTCCCCTGGCCGCGGCGCTGGACGATGCGGCCGGCGGCGCGGACCTTGGGCCGTTCGCCTTCGGGCTTGTCGTCGGGGAGCTTGCGGATGTCGCCGATCGGTTGATGGCCGTCGAAACGCTGGCCCCACGGATCGAGGCCGAGCGCTTCGATCTTCTTGAGCTTGTCCGTGCGGACCTGTTCGAAATTGCTGTCGACGGCGTCGGACACGGCAGGGTCTTTCGTGAACGCGGAGCCGGAAGCGCCGGCGAGGGCCGGCGCGGGACTCAGGCAATGGATTCTAGTCATCCGCGAAATGCTGTCAATTGCAGGTGGGAAGCGGCGGAAACCATGTTGGACGGGGCAGGATGGGCGAGCGGCGGCGAGCGGCGCGGCGTCAGCCCGCCGTGTGGACAGGTCGCGCCGC
>JAKEET010000013.1 GCA_022616435.1 Gemmataceae bacterium | reverse complement strand
GGCGCGTTCCTGGTGTACGTCGAGCGGAAGATCTGCGCGTACATGCAGAATCGCTTCGGGCCCAATCGCGTCGGCCCGAAGGGGCTCTTCCAGGTCATTGCCGACGCGATCAAGTTCCTGACCAAGGAAGAAACGCTGCCCGGCTACGCCGACAAGGTGATGTTCCTGCTGGCGCCGTGCATCGCCTTGACGACCGCGATGCTGTCGTTCGCGGTGATCCCGTTCGGGGCGACGGACGATCCGGCGACGGCCGAGTACCGCGGGGCGTATCAATTCGTGATCGCGCCGGGCATCGACATCGGCATCCTGTTCATCTTCGCGGTGTCGAGTTTGGCCGTGTACGGCATCATCCTCGGCGGCTGGGCGTCGAACAACAAATACAGCCTGCTCGGCGGGCTGCGCTCCAGCGCCCAGATCATCAGCTACGAGATCCCGCTGGGGCTGTCGATCCTCGGCGTCGTCCTGTTCGCCGGGTCGCTCAACCTGGAGCGAATCATCTGGAGCCAGGCGAGCGCGGGCTTCTTCGGCTGGTACATCTTCTTTCAACCGCTGGCGTTCCTGTTGTTCATGATCAGCAGCTTCGCCGAGTGCAACCGCCTGCCGTTCGATCTCCCGGAGACCGAGCAAGAACTGGTGGGGGGCTACCACACCGAGTACAACGCCTGGAAGCTCTTGTTCTTCTTCCTCGGCGAGTACACGCACATGGTCACCACCAGCTTCCTGATGGTGATCCTGTTCCTGGGAGGCTGGCATCTCCCGTGGATCGCGGATACGACTTCGCACTGGTCGTTGAAGCTGATCGTGTTCGCGGGCAAGGTGACCGTGTTCATCCTGTTCTACATGCTGGTGCGCTGGACGATCCCGCGCTTCCGCTTCGATCAGCTCATGGCCCTGGCGTGGAAGGTGCTGATCCCGCTGGCCCTCGTCAACCTGGTGCTGGTGATGATCGTGAAGGAACTGCGGCTGTCGCTGTGGTGGCTGCTGCCGGCGTCGGTGGCGGCGCTGGTGGGCGCCGGCCTGATCGCGGCGACGCCGCCGCCGCCGGTGCGCCGCGCGGGCGCGCCTCCCGAACCCCAAGGAACATGACATGCCGATCAGCGACAGCGACGTCCGCTGGGTCAAGCCGCCGAAAATGGGGCTCGCGGAACGGCTCTACCTTCCCGCCATCGTCGAAGGCCTGGGAACGACGATCAAGCACATGTTCCAGCCGAAGGTGACGCAGCAGTTCCCCGAGGAACGGCCGCAACTGCCGCCGAACTATCGCGGCGTGCACCGGCTCAACCGCGACGAGCAGGGCCGGGTCAAGTGCGTCGCCTGCTACATGTGCTCGACGGCGTGCCCGGCGCGGTGCATCGACATCGTGGCGGCGCCGTCGCCGTGGCCGGACCGCGAGAAGTACCCGGAGCTGTTCGTGATCGACGAGCTGCGCTGCATCTATTGCGGCATGTGCGAGCAGGCGTGCCCGTGCGACGCCATCGAGCTGACGTCGCTGTTCGACCTCACCGGCCTGAGCCGCGAGGAGATGATGTTCGACAAGGAAAAGCTGTTGAGCGTGTTCGATCAGACCGTGGCCGCCGGGACCGACCCGATTCGCACGCGCTCGGGGAAGTTGAGCGTGGCGTCGGAACCGGCGGTGTAATGCTGTCGAATCAGGTGGGATGCAGTCCGCCCCGGTTCTGCGAACCGGGGCTAAACGCAATACCACCAAACGTGGATCACAATGGCGTTGTTCCTCGACCTTACCGATCCGACGCGCGGCGAGACGCTGCTGACGTTCGTGCGCGCCCACTGGCCGATCTGGGCGATCGTGGGGCTGGGGTTCGTTGGCCTGTACACGCTCTTGCCCGCGCCGCGGCGGTCGGCGCCCATCTGGGGCGGCCTCCTCACGGCGGCGGCGATCCTGCTCGCGGGGGTGTGGCTCATGCCCCGCGACGGCGCCTGGCCGGAATCGGTGCTGTTCTACGCGTTTTCGTTGCTCGCCGTCGCCGGCGGCATCCTGATGCTGTCGCAGAAGAACCCGGTGCACGCGGCGCTGGCGTTCGCCCTGGTCGTGCTCAGCACCTGCGGGTTGTTCCTGCTCTTGGCGGCGCCGTTTCTCATGGCGGCGACGATCATCATCTATGCCGGCGCGATCGTGGTGACCTTTCTCTTCGTCATCATGCTGGCGCAGCAGGCGGGCCTGACCAGCGCCGATGCCCGCGCGCGTGAACCGTTCCTCGCCAGCCTCACCGGCTTCGTGCTCCTGGGAACGCTGTGGATCGTGATCGATCGCACCTACAACGTCGCGCCGCTGCTGCGTCAGCTCGACCAGGTCGCGCAGGCGGCCTCCTGGGGCGAAGTCGAGCAGGTTTGGGGCACGGCGCCCGCAAAAGGAAATGACAAGACGCTGCCCGCCCTCGAACCGCTGCGCCGCGCGTTTCCCGGCGGCCCGGTCGACGTGCTCGAGCCGGCCTGGTCGCGCAAGGACCTGCCGGCCCTGAAGCGCAGCGCCCAGGCCCTGCTCGATTACCACCAGGAGCATGGCCATCGCCGCGGCACGATCGCAGTCCCCGGCCACGATGCCGCCAAGCGACCGGAGCTGCCGGCCGAGAACGTGGCCGGCCTGGGACGGTCGCTGTTCACGCACCACCTGGTTGCGGTGGAGCTGGCGGGAGTGCTGCTCCTGGTGGCGACGATCGGGGCCATCGTGATCGCCGCCGGCCGGCGCGGGGAGGGTTTGCGATGAGCCCCGTCAATCTCGAAAGCTATCTGCTGGTGGGCGCCGCGCTGTTCGTGCTGGGCATGGTCGGTTTCTTGACGCGCCGCAACATGATCCT
The DNA here is from genome assembly GCA_022616435.1 of Gemmataceae bacterium. GTDB lineage: Bacteria > Planctomycetota > Planctomycetia > Gemmatales > Gemmataceae > JAKEET01. The sequence goes on along the minus strand of JAKEET010000013.1, from coordinate 81,486 downwards.
GATCTTCCTGTCGGCGGAGATGATGCTGCAGGGCGTGGCGCTCAACCTGGTCGCCTTCGCCCGCTACCACGGCGACCTGGGGGGCCAGGTGCTGACGCTGTTCATCGTGACCGTGGCGGCCTGCGAGGCGGCGGTCGCCCTGGCCCTGATCCTGATGCTCTATCGCCGCCGCAAGTCGCTGGATGTGAGCCTGTGGCAAGAGCTGCGCGAGCCGAACCTGGAGCCGGTTGTGGATGACGAGCCTCTGCCGGCGCCGCCTCCGCCCCCGGAGCTGCCCCACTTGCCGGTCGCCGGCCCCAAACCCGAAGAGCAGCCGCACGAGACGAGCCATGTTTGACGTGTGCAGCTATCTCTGGCTCATCCCGGCGCTGCCGCTCCTGGGCTGCATCGCGACCGCGGCGCTCGGTCCGCGCTGGCTGCGCGGGCAGAGTCACTGGCCGTGCATCCTGGGCGCCGTCGGGGCGTGCGTGCTGTCGGTGTTGACGCTGATCGCGGTGCCGCAAGGCGCCGTGAACGCCGACGGCGCGCCCGTCCCCTACCTGTGCAGCTACTACGAGTGGTTCCGGGCCGGCGACGTCGACGTCTCGTTCGCGCTGCGCGCCGACGGACTGACGGCCGTCATGCTCGTCACGGTCACCTTCATCGGCTCGCTGATCGTGATCTACTCCGTCGGCTACATGCACGGCGATCCCGGATATCCGCGCTATTTCGCGGTCGTCAGCTTGTTCCTGTTTTCGATGACCGGCCTGGTGCTGGCGAACAACTTCATCGTGCTGTACGCCTTCTGGGAAGGCGTGGGCCTGTGCAGCTACCTGCTGATCGGCTACTGGTTCAGCCGTCCGTCGGCGGCCGCGGCGGCGCGCAAGGCGTTTCTCGTCACGCGCCTGGGCGACATCGGGCTGTTCCTGGGCATCCTGGTGTTATGGACCGAGACCAACTCTCTCGATTTCGACGTGGTGCTCGGTCAGGCGCACACGCTGTCGGCGGAGATCTTGACGATCGCCTGTCTGCTGCTCTTCGCGGGCGCGGTCGGGAAGTCGGCCCAGTTTCCACTGCACGTCTGGCTGCCCGACGCGATGGAAGGTCCTTCGCCGGTCAGCGCGCTGATCCACGCGGCCACGATGGTGACCGCCGGCGTCTACCTGGTGGCGCGGTGCATGCCGCTGTTCGGCCAGGCCCCCGACGCGCAGCTCGTGGTCGCGGTGATCGGCGGTTTCACCGCCCTCCTGGCCGCGCTCATCGCCCTGACCCAGACCGATCTCAAGCGCGTGCTGGCCTATTCGACGATCAGCCAGCTCGGCTACATGTTCCTGGCGCTGGGCAGCGGCGTCGAGCACCATCGGCTGGCGGCGCTGGCGGCGACGGCGGCGATCTTTCACCTGGTGACGCACGCCTTTTTCAAGGCGCTGCTGTTCCTGGGCGCCGGCAGCGTCATGCACGCGATGGGCGACGTCATCGACATGCGCCGTTTCGGCGGGCTGCGCAAGCTGTTGCCGGTCACGCACTGGACCTTCCTGTGCGGGGCGGCGGCGCTGGCCGGGTTCCCGGTGATCTTCTCCGGCTTCTGGAGCAAGGACGAGATTCTGGCGGTGACGTGGGAAGCCAGCCGCGGCGGTCCCCATGCCGTGATCTACTTCGTTCTGCTCGTGACGGCGCTGGGCACGGCGGGGTTGACGGCGTTCTACACGTTCCGCGCCTACTTCATGACGTTCTGGGGCGAACAGCGGCTTCCCGAGGAAGCCGGCCATCACCCGCACGACGCGGCGCCGGTCATGGGCGTGCCGCTCATGATCCTCGCCGCGGGCGCGGTGCTGGCCGGCATCGTGCTCGGTCCGACCGGGTTGTTCGGCGGGTTCCTGGAACACTACTGGTCGCGGAGCGAGCTGCCCACACGTCTGCAGGCGGCGGAGGCGGGAGGGCATGCGCTCAACGTGCCGTTGATGCTCATCAGCGCCGCCGTCGCGCTGGGCGGCATCGGCCTGGCATACGTGCTGTACGTCCGAACGCCGGCGCTCGTGGGCACGGCGGCGCGAATGCTCGGCGGCCTCTACGGCTGGTCGCGCAACAAGTTTTATCTGGACGAGCTGTTCGAGGCGCTGTTCGTCCGCCCCTTCGCCGGCCTGGCGCGGCTGTGCAAGACGCTGGATCAATATCTCGTCGACGGGCTCGTCGACCTGATCGGGCAGGTCCCGGCGTTCGTGGGCTACGTGATGCGGCCGTTCCAGAACGGGCTAGTCCAGTTCTATGCGCTCTTGATGGCCCTGGGGGTGGCGGGGTTTCTGTTGGCGACGATGTTGCGGTGAGCATTCGCCGGCGAACTTGCGCGCCGCGGGGGCGTAACCGCTGCAAAGGGTTCGAGTCCGCGGCGAGCAAGCTCGCCGGCTAAATGAACAACAGGATGTGGCATGAATGCATCGGCGCTGGTGATCGGGCTGGTGGCGTTGCCGTTCGCGGCGGCGATCGTCGTGGCGCTGCTGGGCGCCGCGCGCGCCGGGCTGGTTCGCTGGGTGAGTCTCGGCGCCGCGCTGGGCGGTCTCGCGCTGGCCGCGGTCGTCACCCTGCAATTCACGGCCATCCGCGGCGCTCAGCCGCCGCAGAAGGAAGCGGCGGCGACCTTTGCTCCGGAGCTGGTGCCGGGCGCCGACCCCAAGGCGCCGGCGCGGACCACGTGGAACATCATCGAGTTCGGCAACCGCGGCGCCATTCAGTTCTATCTCGGCATCGACGGCATGAACATCTGGCTCATCGTCCTGACGGCGCTGTTGATGGTCAGCGCCGTCCTGGTTTCCTGGAATGCGATCCAGGAGCGCGTCAACGAATATTACGCCTGGCTTCTGGCCCTCGGCGCCGCGCTGAGCGGCGTGTTTCTGGCGTTCGACATCATCCTCTTCTACGTGTTCTTCGAGCTGACGCTGGTGCCGCTGTTTTTCCTGATCGGCATCTGGGGCGGGCCGGAGCGGCGTCACGCGGCGCGGAAGTTTTTCATCTTCACCTTCGCGGGGAGCGTGATCACGCTCCTGGGCCTGCTGGCGCTCGTCGTGGTCTGCCATCAGAAGTCGCCGGACCGGACGCTGACGTTTTCGATTCCGGAGCTGGTTCGCCAGGTCAATCACCACCTGCTCCTCAGCGCCGGCGCGGACCGCGCCTTCTGGGACGCGACTCAGTTCTGGGTGTTCTTCGCGCTGTTCACGGGCTTCGCGGTCAAGGTGCCGCTGTTCCCGGTGCACACCTGGCTGCCGCTGGCCCACGTCGAAGCGCCGACGGCGGGCAGCGTCCTGTTGGCCGGCGTGCTCCTCAAGCTCGGCAGCTACGGCTTCCTGCGGCTCGTCTTGCCGCTGACCCCCGACGCGTGCATCACCTACGGCGTCGATGTGGTCGGCACGCTGGCGGTGATCGGCATCTTGTACGGGGCGCTGTGCGCCCTCGCCCAGGACGACGTCAAGAAGCTCGTCGCCTACAGCTCGATCAGCCACCTCGGTTTCTGCATGCTCGGCATGTTCGCGCTCAACGCGCCCGGGTTGACGGGCAGCTTGCTGCAGATGATCAACCACGGGCTGTCGACGGGGGCGTTGTTCCTGATCGTGGGCATGCTCTACGAGCGCTATCACACCCGGCACATGACGGACTACGGCGGCATCGGCGCCAAGCTGAGGATCTTGACGCTGTGCATGGTCGTGACCTGCCTGTCGAGCGCGGGGCTGCCGGGGCTGAACGGGTTCGTCGGCGAGGCGCTGGTGCTGTTTGGGGCCTTCCTGAAGCGGCCGGAGCTGGCGTTCATCGCCAGCGCCGGCATCCTGCTGGGCGCCTGGTACCTGCTCAGCATGCTGCGGCAGATGTTCTTCGGGACCCTCCAGGAACCGGCGCACGAAGGGCATGAAGTGCGCGACCTCGACGCGCGCGAGGTCTGCGCGCTGGCGCCGCTGCTCGTGTTGTTTGTGATCCTCGGTGTTTATCCCAAGCCGGTGATCGACACGGCGCGGCCGGACCTCGAGATCGTGGCCAAGATCCTGCGCAACCGGCCCGGCATGACGGGGGCGCCGACAGTGGCGCAGCAGGGCGAGTGAGCGCTTTCGGCATCCGCCGCTTGCGGCTTAGCGCTCGCTTGCAATGAACCAGTATCGCGGAGTTTTCGCGGCGAACGCTAAGCCGCCAGCGGCCATTCCATCCCCACTGGATCGATTTCATGACCGAAGCGCACGCTCAACTCCTGGTCGGCATCTGGCCGTTTCTCGTGCCGGAGATGATCCTCGCCGGCGTGGCGTGCATCGTGTTTCTGGGCGGGACCGTGCGGGCCGACCGGCATCTGTGGGCCGGCGTCTCGCTGCTCGGTTACGTGGCGGCCCTGGTGGCGCTGCACCTGGGCCCGGCGACGACCACGCCGGCCGATCCCGCCCTGGCTCATGCCGCTCTGCTCCCCGTGCTGTTCGATCCGCTGACGAAGCTGCTGCAGGCCCTCGGCTTTCTGACGGGCATCCTCTTCGTGCTGCTGAGCTGGAACGAAGTCGACGACCGCCAGGCCGCCGACTGGCACGCGTGTCTGTTGATCCTGGTCGCCGGCATTGGCCTGACGGCGGCGGCCAACGACCTGGTGGTGCTGTTCCTGGCGCTGGAGATGGTCAGCATCCCGACCTACGTGATGCTCTATGTGCCCCGCGAGAATGCCGCCGCCCAGGAAGCCGCGCTCAAATACTTCCTGTTGAGCGTCTTCTCCTCCGCGCTGGTCGTGTTCGGCTTCAGTTACCTGTACGGCATCGCGGGCCAGACGAACCTGACCCTGATCCTGGAAGCCCTGAACGCGCCGGAGACGAGCGCCCGCGACATCCCGCTCCTGGCCACGGTGGCGCTGATCACGATCGTCGCCGGCCTCGGCTTCCGCTTGAAGGCGGCCCCGTTCCACTTCTACGCGCCCGACGTGTTCCAAGGCGGGCCGACCGTCATGGCGGCCCTGCTCGCCTGGGTGCACAAGGCGACCGGCTTCGTCGCCCTCCTCCGCGTCCTCGGCTTCGTGATGCCGCCGCACGTGCAGCCGCGCGAATTCATCGGCGTCGCCCTCAGCGAGCAGACGCCGATCGTGTTCTGGTTCCTGGCCGTCATCACCATGACCTGGGGCAACGCGCTGGCCCTGGTGCAGGACAACCTCAAGCGGCTGCTCGCCTACTCGACCGTCGCCCACGCCGGCTACATGCTGATCACGCTCGCCACCGCCCCGTACCTGCGGCACGAGGCCGGCGCCGTGGACGGCGTCGAGGCCCTGCTCTACTACCTCATCGCCTACGGGGCCATGACCGTCGGCGCCTTCGCCATGCTCGCCTACCTGAGCACCCCCGAACGGCCGGTGGACACGATCGACGACCTGGCCGGACTGAGCCGCAGCCATCCGGCTCTGGCGCTCACGATGGCGATCTTTCTCTTCAGCCTGATCGGCGTCCCGCTCACGGCGGGGTTCACCGGCAAGTTCCTGATCTTCTTCGGCGCCATGTCCGTCGAGGCCGACCATGCCTACTTGTTCTGGATGCTGGCTTTCATCGGCGTCGTCAACGCGGCCATCGGCGGGTGGTACTACCTGCGGCTGATCGCGGTGATGTACCTGCGGCAGCCGCTGCAGCCGCTCGCGCCCCGGCCCAATCTGCCGGGCCTGGCGACGCTCATCGTGTGCGTCGCGCTGACGCTCGGCCTGGGTGTGCCGCCGGGCTCGACGTGGCTGTTGCGGCACGTGAAGGGCGCCGCCGGCGCCGCCGAGACCGCAAGGGAATTGGCGCGGCGCTGAGGGCCTGGTTTAATAATCGCGACGGTTTCGGCAGTCTCGAACGGCCGGATGGCTATCATGACATAGGCCCTGTAGGTCCCGCCTGCCGAGCGGGACCTTCACAACCTTTCCGAGTCCTCTCACCCTCATCCACAAGGAGATTTTATCATGTTGCGATCGCTCGCCTCCGCCGCCGGGTTGCTGTTCTTGAGCGCGGCCATGACCGTCGGCCAGGAGCCGCTCAAGCACACCAAGGATTCGCTCGACACGGTCAAGGAGAACTTGAAAGCGGGCAAGGCCGTGCTGATCGACGTCCGCGAACAGAAGGAGTGGGACGCCGGGCACTTGAAGGCGGCCCGCCTGGTCCCGCAGAGCAAGCTGAAGATGGAGACGGGCCTGGCCGACCTGCTGAAGACGCTGCCCAAGGACAAGGTCATCTACACGCACTGCCGCGGCGGCAACCGCGCCTTGGCCTGCGGCGCGATCCTGAAGAAGCACGGCTTCGACGTCCGGCCGCTCAAGGCCGGCTACAAGGACCTGGCCGACGCCGGCTTCGAGAAGGCGGACCAGAAGAACGATTAGGCACTCTGCCCTCGCCCCGTCGCACTTGGGAGAGGGGTTTGGGGGGTGAGAACGACAAACACCTGTGTTGCTGCATCAATGTGCTTCCAGTCCCCCGGAGTTGTCGCGATGAAGACCACCGAGATCGTCCACGGCGCCTTGACCGACCCGCACCTCACCGACATGCTCGATCAGCTCGACCCGGCGATCGGCGAAGCCTCATCGGTGATGGGCGCCATGGCCACCGAGCTCATCCGCCGGTCGCTGCGCGGCGGCGTGCTGCAAATCGGCCGCGAGCTGAGCGGCTTCGTCGGCCAGCAGGTGGAGCTGCACCTGGTCGAGCAGCGGCCGTCGATCGAGAAGACGGCGGCGCTGACGGCGACCGAGGTGGCCCGCGGCGAGGTCGATGCCGTGCGCCACGCCGCCCAGGAGCAGGACCAGCAGCTTGCCCTGCGCATCGACGACGCGTCGCGGCAGGCGCAGCACCAGGTCGAGACGGTGGCCCGGGATTTGACCGGCCGGCTGGACGAGACGGCGCGGCAGACGCACGAAAAGGTCGAGACGGTGGCCCGCGACCTGACCGGCCGGGTGGATGAGACCGCGCGGCAGACGCACGAGAAAGTCGAGACGGTCGCCCGGGACCTGACCGGCCGGCTGGACGAGACTGCCCGGCAGACACACGAGAAGATCGAGACAGTGGCCAAGGCGGCCGACGACACGGCCCGGCACACGAAGGCGACGACCGACACGCTGGCGCAGACGCTGCACACGGAGGTCGCGGCGGTCGAGACGCGGACCCTCGACACCGCCCGCAAGGAGTTCACGACGGAGATCGATGCGTTCAAGGAACGCGCCCGCCAGGCCACCCAGAAGATCAAGGATCGCCTGGACAAGCTCGACGCCGCCAGCGCCGAGCTGGCCGACCTGCAACGCGCCCTGAAGCAGGAGCTGCTCGCCGCGTTGCGGACCGAGCAACGCCAGCTCCACCAGCAGATCGACGAGCTGCGCCGCGTGAACGAGTCCCTCGCCCGGCGCGTCGAGGTCCTGGAACAGCCGCGCGGCCTGCGCCGTCTATTCGCGTGGCTATTCGGCAGGAAGAAGCAACCGGCGGCGGCCGTGGCGGCGAATCGGGTTTCGGAGGCCGTCGAGGCGAGCTGAATGACAGCGCACCATGTCTCACCGGCCCAGATCATCCATTCGGTCACACACCTCGGCGGGGAAAATCAACTGATATCCCGGCGTCAGCGCCTCGGGGGCGTTCTGCCGCCACCACGCGGCCGCCTCGGGCGCGGCCGACTCCAGAATCTCGACGGCGGTCTTCCCTTCCACCGCGTATCCGGCCGGGGCGGTCACCGGCTGGTGCGACAACACCTGTTGGGCGACGACGTATTCGGTCTGCGTCTGGTCCTCGATCAGCGGCAGCTCCAGGCCGATCCACGCCTGGCGGACCGTCTCGGGCGCCTCGCCCGGCGGCATGGCGACGATGCGGACGATGGCGCGCGGCGCCGCCCGCCTGCGGAGCCGGTAGACCGCATACGCGCCGCCGCCGACCGCCAGCGCGCCGGCGCCGCCGCCGAGCGCCCACCACAAAGCGTCGTGGTTGCCGCCGCCCTGCGCCGCCGGCCGCGCGCCCGTCGGGATATGCACTGGAATGTGGACCGGCACCGGCGGCGGCCGCGGAATGATGATCGGCGGCCGCACGAATTGCGCCCAGCAGGGTTGGCTGGCGACCAGCAGCACAACGGCGGTCAGCAATGCGGGTCGCATGGAAATGCCCTCTATCACTTCCCCGGATCAATGTAGATCAACCGCTGCTTGCCGTGAACGGCCACGATCCTGGCGAACGTGATGCGGCGGGCGAAGGTCTCGGCGTCGGTGTTGACCGGGGCCAGCTCGACCCACTTGTAGTCGCCGGAGGTGCTGGCCCTCAAGATCGCCTTGGGGGCGTCGGCCAGCTTCTTCAGCTTGGCTTCGATCTCCGGCCACGCCTTGGGATTGCGGACGTGCACGTTCAGCTTGATGAACTGGTTGGGGCCGTAGATGGGCGGCCGCAGCGCCGCCGGCAGTGCCTCGCGGGCCGCCTGCACGACGCCGGCGTCGGGATCGTCGGTCGCCTCGACCAGGGCCGCGTGTCCCGCCTTGCCGGCGATCACGCGCAGCACGCGGCAGGCTTCCCGGCGCACGCCCGCGTCCGGATGCCGCAGCAGCTCGATCACCGGCGGCTCGCCGCTCGAACCGATCTCCTTGAGCGCCTGGCTGGCCCACGGCCGGTCGTCGCCGTTGACCAGCCGCTGGGCGACCGGGTCGGCGGCGCGCGGGTCCTTCCATTCGCCGAGCGTGGTGATGACCGCCTCGCGCACCGCGCGGTCCTGATGATCGATGAGGCCGATCAGGAACGGCACGTCGGCCTTCGTTCCCCAGCGGGCCAGCGCCCGGACGGCATCGGCACGGCCGGCAGACCCGGCCGGTGTGTTGGCGACTCGCTTCAACGCCTCGACGACTTCCGCGCGGCGCTTGTCCACCGGCTCGAGCTTGTGCAGTTCCTTCGACCCCTCCGCCTGACTGAAGGCGCTCCCCGCGCGCACCTTGGCGAGCGCCCGGTTGATCGGATCGGGATCTTCCAACTTGGCCGGCGGCTGCTTGACGATTGGCGGCTGCTTGACAGGCGGCTGCTTGACAGGCGGCTGGACGACGACCGGTGGCGGAATGACGATTGGCTGCACGGGGGGCACGGGGTTGTTCTGCACGATCTCCGGCGGCAGCACGATCTGGGGAAACTCGTTGGGCAGCTCGACCTTGATGTTCACGCCGGGGCCTTGCATCTGCACGAACGCGGCCGGCTGTGGCGGCGGGGGCTCTTCGTGAACCAAGACCAGCACCAGGACGCACACGCCGACGATCAACCCGAGGCCGACCGCCACGCCGCCGATGATCCAACCGACCGGCAGCGGCGACGCGACGCGCCGCCGCGGAGCGGGGACGGGTTCCGCAGGCGCCTCCCGCGGTACGCGGTTGCCGGGCGTCAGCCGGGGTTTCGCCTGGAGCGCCGTCCAAACATTCTCGTCGCCGCCGCCCGCCGCGGCCGGCACGTCCAGCACCGCCTGGCAACGGGGACAACGGACCTTCTTCCCCGCCAGCGACTGGTCCAGGGACAGCGACGTTTGGCACGCCGGGCAGGTGATGGATAGTGCCATGCGAGACCTCGAAACCATCGTTTGTTAACGGCCATCGGCCATCGATGCGGTGGGATAGAACTCCGATTCTGTCCTGATGCCGACCGGTCGGCACCGAACGGACAGAAGCGGAGTTCTATCCTACGAAAGACCCGTTTGCTGACGGCGGCTGCGGCATCATCTCAGTTGGTGACGATCCGCCAGCTGCGCGCACGCTCCTTGTGTTCGCACGCCGCTGGTTCGACTGTATCATCTCGGGGAACCAACCACAACAGTTGTAGTGGGCTGACGGAACAAGATGTTTTGAAAGGCCCGAGCGGGTAACGCTTTCGGTCGCGGACTTTTTCGCAGGGTTCGTCAGTCCGCGAACGTCACGATGCCGTCCCCTCGATCAAGATGCCGGCCGCTGAGGACGCTGGCGCCGGTCTAGTCGTGGGCGTTCGCCCTACTTGTACAGCACCGTGATCCCTTTGTTCCGCTTGTGGCCCAGCATGAGCCACAGGCTGGCCAGGTAGCGGGTCGGACGGAGCGACAGGAGGAAGCGGATCAAGGCGTTGCCGCCCAGGGGATCTTGAGTGAACACGAGTCGGCCGAGGTCGCGGCCTTGCGGGTAGTAGACGCTGCGGCGAAAGCCGACCTTCTTCCCGAGCCGGGCGATGTGCTTGGGGGGCATGTCCTTTTCGGTGGTGTCCCACTTGGCGGCGGCGCCGGCGCCCTTGCGGCCGTGCCCGGTCCCCGGCTCCGACGTGACGCACACCCCGCCCGGCCGCAGCGCGCGATAGGCGGAACGCAGGGCCGCCTCCTCGTCCAGCGCGTGATGCAGAGCGGCATAGAAGACCACGGCGTCGAACTGGTTGTCGAAGGTCATCGCCTCGACGTCCATGACGTGGAACTCGGCGGCGCCCGGCGTCCCCAGCACCGCATTGGTGCGGGCCAATTCGATCGCGGCGGGGGCCACGTCGACCCCGGTCGCCTGGTAGCCGCACTTCTGCAAGAAGTGGGTGAGCCAGCCGGTGCCGCAGCCGCATTCGAGGACGCGGGCCGGCGTCGGCGGCAACAGCGTGAGCATGGCGCCGATCTCCATCATCACCAGACCGCGTTCCCGGCCGGTGAACGGCTTGTTGAGGGCAAAGCGACGGCCGCGTTCGCCGAGGGACTGGTAATAGGTGAGTTCGCCGGCGCGGGGCATGGCAGGCTCCTGGAGGCGCCCTGGAAGGGAAGTTGCTGGCTTATACCGTCGCCGGCGCGGCAAGACAATGTGGATCGCACGGTTCGCTTGCCCAAACTCCTGCGCTTGCGCAAAGTGTTGAGTTTCGGAAAGGCCTGCACGACCCATCATGCAGCGCTACTTGAAGTCCGGGCAAGATCGGCGCGTTGAAGGGCCACCCGTTCAACGCCGGCAATCTGCTCGTCGGTGAGCCCCTCGTACACGTTGCACCAATCGGGAAGCGTTGCATCGGGTCCCGCTCGCTGCTCCGCGGGACCGCTCAGGGTCATTACCTGAATGACCAGCTGCTGGTTCTCGCGCAGGTTGTGGCCGACGAGCTGTTCGAGGGCCGAACGCTGGGTGGTATTCATGTCCCGGACGTGGCGGACGATCGTTTCCATCGTAATCAGTATACCTGGATGCGCGAGCGCGATCCAGCGGAAGGCCTATCGGCCATTCACCGCCCTCTGAAGGGCCACTCTGTCCTACGAATATCCATTTGCATTCCCCGCCCCGCCCCGCTACCATCAACCCTAGACACTTCGATCCTGACACGTTCATGCGAGGAGGGATTGTCATGCGTCCGAAAACTCTGGCCCTGGTCGTGGGGACAGTGATCGCCGGTCTGGCGGTTCAGGGCACGTTCGCCCTGCTGGTCATGCACCTGCTGCGGCCCGGACCGCGGGGACAGAACGGTTTTGTCGCCGCGCCGGCCAACGTGTTCATCATGGAAGGCGGCGGCGACATGATGGCCGCGGCGCCCGGTCAGCAGCCGGCCCAGCCGTGCGCCAGGGAGGAGCTGCAACAGGTCCGCGGCCCTGCGGTCGAGACGCGCGCCTACGAATTCTCCGGGCCGTTCACGCATGGCAACCTGAGCGTGTTCTTCATCCACGGGCCCGACGCCCTGCCGGAGGCGAATGGGCCGAAGTTCATCACGCTGCAAGAAGCGGTGGCCCAGAACCTGGCCACGGTCCACGACACCGGCATGTCGCTGACCGTCGATAACCGCTCCAATTCGCCGCTGTTCATCCAGGGCGGCGACATCGTCAAGGGCGGCAACCAGGACCGCGTCCTCCCCTACGATTACCTGATCCCCGCCGGCGCCAATCGCGTGCCGGTGGCCGCCTTCTGCGTCGAATCGGGCCGCAGCTACCCGCGCGGCAACGAGCCGAGCCGCTCGTTCCAGGTGGCCACCGAGCAGCTGCCGACGCGGAGCCTGAAGCTGGCGGCCTTGCTGCGGCGCTCGCAGACCGACGTGTGGAACGGCGTCTCGCAGACCCAGGCCAACCTCAGCCGCAACATCGGCGGCGCCGTGCAGTCGCCGCAATCGCAGACCAGCCTGCAGCTGACCCTGGAGCACCCGCGCGTTCAGCAAGCGGCCCAGGCCTACATCAATGAGTTGTCGCCGCTGGCCCAGCGCCAGGACGGCACGATCGGCCTGGTCGTGGCGATCAACGGCAAGGTCCAGTCGGCGGACGTGTACGCCTCGAGCGACCTGTTCCACCGGGTGTGGCCGAAGTTGTTGCAAGCCAGCGCCGTCGCCGCCGTGTCCGAGCGGCAGGCGGGGGCGAAGTCCGCGGCGCCGACGACGGAAGCGGTGCAGTCATTCCTGGCCGCGCCGGAAGAAGGCCAGGCATACCGGCAAACGCTGACCGCCCGAGTGAACCTGATCCGCCAGGAAACCCCGCAGACCGTACTGTTCGAGACCTGCGACACGGGGCAAGGGAACCTGATCGTGCACCGGTGCTACTTGGGGAAGTGACGGCAACGTTGCCGTGAGCAGTTTGAGCGTCAGCATCCGGTCCTCGGGTGCTGACGCTTTTTCATTCCATCATCGATTGCCTTTACATTGCTCTCGCCGAGCGCAAGGGCAGTCGAAGATGACGCCGCAGGTGAAGAAGGGGCGGCGGCGGAAGAAGACGCAGCGGGGGTGAAAGACCTGAATCCGCGCAAGTCGAATAGATTCGTGCGTTCAATGCGCGTCGGTTACGGAACAGTCAGAATCGGCGCCTTGGAGTCAGAGATGCACTCCTTTCGCATACGATCGATTCTGGCAGCCTACCTATTGACCACGTTGCCGATGCTCGTGGCGGGTCAGACGCCCGAACGCAATAAACCTCAGCTTGGCGCTGGAACCGCACGACTCGATCGCTATGGCGACCCGCTGCCCGACGGCGCCATCACCCGCATTGGAACGCGACGCCTTCGCCAAGACACGCACGTCACTTGCTTGGTGTTTTCAAAGGATGGCAGGACACTATTGACCGGCGGGGCACTGGACGGAACCGACAAGACCATTCCTTGTTGGGATCCCGCAACGGGCAAGCTTATCCGTCGCATAACTTGCCAAGAATATGGTGCTCATTATCTTGCGCTGTCGCCCGACGGGGCGACGCTCGCCGCTGTTTCCGAGGGCAGGAACAGTATCTGGTTAGCCAGCCGGGCTAATCAACAATGCCGAGCTCCGCAAGCAATCGGCCGATTCTCTCAAGCAAATCGCTCTTGGGATCGCACAATTCCAAGAGAAAAATGGGCATATGCCGCCCGCGGCGACTCTCGACGCCGATGGAACTCCGCTGTTGAGTTGGCGCGTCGCGATCCTGCCGTTGGTCGGTGAAGAATCTCTCTATCGCCAATTCCATCTCGACGAGCCTTGGGACAGCGAAGCGAACCTGCGATTGCTCGAACGTATGCCCGCCATATACCGGACCCCCTTGCAGCCGGGGGAAAGAACGCCGCCGTACACCACTTGCTACCAAGTCCTTGTCGGGCCCGGCACCGCATTCGAGCCTGGGGCGAAGCTCCCGAATCCCTCGGGACTTTCCCGATGGCGCATCCGATACCATTTTGGTCATTGAGGCAGGGGGTCCCGTGCCTTGGACGAAACCCGAGGACCTCACCTTTGATCCTAAAGGACCGTTGCCGCCGCTTGGCATCCGCGGGCGCGACAAGGGCCGGTTTCCGTGGCGCGGCGGCGAAGGGGCAGGTGCCGTTGTTCTGAGCCTGTGCGACTTCGGCACGCACACCATTTCTTGGCCCGGCGTCAGCGAGTCAACGCTGCGCCGCGCCATTATCCGCAACGATGGCGAGCCGCTCGGATGGGATTGGTGATCGATCCGGTCCATCGCAGAATTGCCAACGCCCCATTTCGAAACTACAACCCTAATCCGGCAACGAAATGTTCTTCGGCGACACGTCGATGTAGTGAATGTCCATCCCCTGCAGCACGCCGAGGCTCGACGGCCTTTCATTTTTAGCGCATTTGTCAGTAGAATAGACAAACTGCTATTTCCCACCCGCGCCGAGATCGCCTCATGAGACGTGCGACCTTCGCGGCGGGGCTGCTGCTGGCGTTTCCTGCTCTCCTGTTGAGCCAGCCGTCGCCGCCTCCCGCGGACCCCAAGCTCCTGGACTTCTTCGAGGCCAAGGTCCGCCCGGTCCTGGCCGAGCATTGCTATTCCTGCCACGGGCCGGAAAAGCAACGCGGCGACGTGCGCCTCGACGGGCGGGCGCACCTTGTCAAGCCGCGCGACGACGGCCCGATTGTCGCGCCGGGCCAGCCCGACAAGAGCGCGTTGATCCGGGCGATCCGTCACGATGGCGACATCAAGATGCCGCCGAAGGGGAAGCTGCCGGCCCAGGCGATCGACGATCTGACGGCGTGGATCAAGCTGGGCGCCGTCTGGCCCGCGGACAAGACGGCCGCCCAGGACCTCGACGCCTGGAAGAAGCACTGGGCGTTTCAACGCGTGGTCAAGCCGGGCGCTCCGGCCGTCAAGAATCAAGCCTGGGCGCGAACGCCGGTGGACGCGTTCATCCTGCACAAGCTCGAAGGGAAAGGGTTGACGCCGAGCGCGGCGGCGGAACCGAGGACGCTGTTGCGGCGGCTGTATTTCGATCTGGTGGGTTTGCCGCCGACCGCGGAACAGATGGACGATTTTGTCGCGGCCTGGGAATCGGCGAGCGCGAAACGGCAAGCCGCTGTTGAGGCCGTTGTCGATCGGTTGCTGTCAGCGCCGCAGTTCGGCGAGCGCTGGGGCCGTTACTGGCTCGACGTGGCCCGCTACGCCGACAGCAAGGGCTATGTGTTCCAGGAAGAGCGGCGCTATCCGTACGCGTACACCTATCGCGATTACGTGGTCGAGGCGTTCAACCGCGATCTGCCGTTCGACCGTTTCCTCGTCGAGCAGCTCGCCGCGGACCGGCTGGTCGCGCAGAGCCAGGCGGAGCCGAAAGCGCAGGCGGCGCTCGGCTATCTCACGCTCGGCCGGCGGTTTCTGAACAACATCCACGACATCATCGACGACCGCATCGACGTGGTCACGCGCGGGCTGATGGGGCTGACCGTGCAATGCGCCCGCTGTCACGATCACAAGTACGATCCGATCCCGACCAAGGACTACTATTCGCTGTACGGCGTGTTTGCCAGCTCGAGGGAGCCGCGCGACCTGCCGCTCATCGGCGAACCGGCGCAGACCGCGGCGTCGGCGGTGTTTCAGAAGAAGCTGGCCGAGCTGCAGGCGACAGTCAAGAAGTTCGAGGCCGACAACAAGAAGGAGCTGGAGGCGCGGAATCGCAAGGTCCGCAACGAGCTGCGCGCCCTGCAGAGGAAGGTCGATGCGTTCCAGGCCAGCTCGCCGGCCGCGCCTCCGCGGGCGATGGTCCTCCACGATCTGCCGCAGCCGGTGAACCCGCGCGTGTTCGGGCGCGGCAAGCCGGACAACCCCGGTCCCGCCGTGCCCCGCCAGTTCCTGGCCGTGGCCGCTGGGCCGCAACGAAAGCCGTTCACCGACGGCAGCGGCCGGCTGGAGCTGGCCCACGCCATCGCCAGCAAGGACAATCCACTGACGGCGCGGGTGATGGTCAACCGCGTCTGGCTGCACCTGATGGGCGCGGGACTGGTCACGTCGCCGAGCGACTTCGGCATGCGCAGTGAACCGCCGAGCCACCCGGAATTGCTCGATCACCTCGCCGCGCAGTTCATGGAAGAGGGCTGGTCGGTGAAGAAACTGATCCGGTCCATCGTGCTGTCGAACACATATCAGCAGGAGTCAGGAGTCAGGAATCAGGAGTCAGGGGTCAGGGGTTCCGCCGTCGATCCGGAGAACCGGCTCTACTGGCGCGCCCATCGCCGCCGCCTTGACCTGGAGTCGATGCGCGACGCGCTCCTGGCGGTCAGCGGCAACCTGGACCTCAAGGCCGGCGGGCCGGCGGTCGATATCGTGAAGAGCCCCTACAGCGGCCGGCGGACGCTGTATGGCTTCATCGACCGGCAGAACTTGCCGGGGCTGTTCCGCACGTTCGATTTCGCCAGCCCGGACACGACCAGCCCGCAGCGCTATCAAACGACGGTGCCGCAGCAGGCGCTGTTCCTGCTCAACAACCCGTTTGTCCAGGACCAGGCCCGCGGCTTGCTGGAGCGGCTGGAAGACACGGCCGACGTGACGGAGAAGATTCAACAACTCCACCGGCTGGCGTATGCACGGCCGGCCGATCCGGAAGAGGTCCGGCTGGGCGAGGCGTTCCTGCATGCGGCGATGACGAACGGCGGCCAGGAGATGACGCCGTGGGAACGGTACGCGCAGGTGCTGCTGTTGGCGAATGAGTTCATGTTTGTGGATTGATGACACCGGAATAGAATGCCATTAGGTGATTAAGCAGTGGAAACAGGGATCCTGGATGATGCGGAAGTTATCCATCGTTTTGGCACGATCTCTGTTGAAACTTGGCGGTTGCGAGAGAGCGACAAGCTGGAGAATCCGCCGGGCTTGTCTGTGCTGATTGGCGGAACCGCAGAGGATGCCGCAGCCGCCATGTTGGAAGCGTACGCAGACAAGCGGAAGTACTCAAGAATTCATGAAATGATAAAGAAGACGAACACAACGTCAGTCCTGCGGATTCGACAATCCGGGTTCGACGTCGTTGCCGCTCCGACGAAGCGGTTTGCCAATCATGGTCGCGTTATCCATCCACAGGGGTCGGATGGATTCACCGACGAGAACCTGCAGAAGCTGATGGCGGCGTTCGCCGAGGGTAAGCCATGAAAAGCACCGAATCTACAACTCCTCATCGCCAAGCGGAACCTCACAGCGATGGAGGGTTTTCGACGACTTCTCAGATCGATAGCCTGCAGAGCGGACAGGTTGTTGATTTGGTCGATGCACATGGCCAACGACTTGGAGAAGTATCAATCACTGGGATTGAAGGAGATTTGGTGCTTGGGACGCTCATTCCAACACCGGAGTACGCCTTGATTCGGCAAGTCTTCGACGATCATGTGGAGGCCGTCAACACCTTCTGCCTTTCCCATGCTGGCAAATTGGAGGATGAAATCGCGGCGCTTGGCCTGAAGATCACGTCGAGGCATGGTGGAATGCTGCCCAACATCGAAGACGTTCAGATCGGCGACAGTGACTTTTCATGTCGAATCGCGTCAGTCGCCGATAGTGGACGAGGTGAAACATGAACGCCCCGATATTGGCGCGTCGCGACCTCCTTCGCCGCTGCGGCATGGGCTTCGGCGCCCTCGGCCTGGCCAACCTCCTGGCCGACGACCGCGCCCTCGTCGCCGCGCCGGTGCACACCAATCCCCTCGCGCCGCGGCAGCCGCACTTCCCCGGCAAGGCCAAGCGCGTCATCCACCTGTTCATGAACGGCGGGCCGTCGCACGTCGATACTTTCGATCCCAAACCCGCGTTGGCGCGGTATGCCGGCCAGGCGCTGCCGATGCCGAACCTGCGCACCGAGCGGCGAACCGGGGCGGCGTTCCCGTCGCCGTTCAAGTTCAAGAGGTACGGCCACAGCGGCATCGAGGTCAGCGAGCTGTTCCCCCATGTCGCCTCGTGCATCGACGACATCTGCGTTATCCGCTCCATGCACGCCAACGTCCCCAATCACGAGCCGTCGCTCATGCTCATGAATTGCGGCGAGGCCCGGCTCGTCCGCCCCAGCTTCGGGTCCTGGCTCACGTATGGCTTGGGAAGCGAGAACCAGAACCTGCCCGGCTTCATCGCCATGTGCCCGGGCGGCTACCCGATCCAGGAATCGCAAAACTGGCAGTCGGCGTTTCTGCCCGGCGTCTATCAAGGCACCTACATCGACACCCAGCACACGCAACTGGAGCGCCTGATCGAGAACATCCGCAACCGCAGGGTGACGCGCGACCAGCAACGCCAGCAGCTCGACCTGCTCGCCCAGCTGAACCAGCGGCATCTCGAACGGCGCGGCCGCGACCCGCAGCTCGAAGCCCGCATCCAGTCCTTCGAGCTGGCCTTCGGCATGCAGCGCGACGCCGAGGACGCCTTCGACGTCGCGCGCGAGCCGCGCCACATCCGCGACCTGTACGGTCCCGGCACGCAGGCCCGGCAGCTCTTGATCGCCCGCCGGCTGCTCGAAAAGGGCGTGCGCTTCGTCCAGGTCTGGACCGGCGAAGGCCAGCCGTGGGACAACCACGACGACATCGAAGTCAATCATCGCCGGCTGGCGCGCGATTCGGACCAGGCCATCGGCGCCTTGCTCAAGGACCTCAAACAGCGCGGCATGCTCGACGACACGCTGGTGATCTGGGGCGGCGAGTTCGGCCGCACGCCGACGGTCGAATTGCCGACGCCGGGACAGAACGCGGGCCGGGTCAACGGCCGCGACCACAACCACTGGGGCTTCACGATGTGGCTGGCCGGCGGCGGCGTCCGGGGCGGCATGACCTACGGCGCCACCGATGAGTTCGGCTTCCAGGCCGTCGACAACCGCGTTCACGTTCACGATCTGCACGCCACGCTCCTGTGGCTGTTGGGCTTCGATCACGAACGCTTCACCTATCGCTACGCCGGCCGCGATTTTCGCTTGACCGACGTTCACGGCCGGGTTATTCGAGAGATCATGGCGTAACTGCCCGTTCGAAAGCTCTCGTCATGCAACTCGCGCTCGGCTTCGTCATGTTCGTCCTGGCGTTTGCCATGCTGATCGCGGGCATCGGCCTGCTCGTCGGCGGCGAGATCACCCTCAAGAGCGGCAAGAAGATCCCCAAGCTGGCCGGCCGCAAGGCGGGTGTGGCGCTGGTGAGCTTCATCCCGGTCTTCGTGATCGTGCGTACGATCGTGCGCTGGTTCGACCCGGAGCAATCAATCCCGATCGAATCGATCTCCTGGCCGCTGGCGGGTCTGTGCCTGGGCTTGCCCGCGATCTGGCTGCTGCGCGGCATGACGGCCGTCAAGCCGCAACCGCGCTACACGTTGTCGGCGGCGAGCCCCTTCGAAGCGAGCCCCTTCGAGGCGAGCGCCTTCAACGCGGGCGAGCCGCTGCCGCCGCCGGCGGTCATCTTGCCGGATTTCGACGTCCCGGCCGCGCCGCCGCCGGAGGCGCCTGCCGCGCAGCCGCCGCGTTCCCGGCGGCCGGCGAAAGACCCTTTCGATTTTTCATAGGCGCTTGGCCCACGCCTTCGAGTGGGTGAGAAGTCCCCAACTTGCCCTGCCGCGCCGTTCCCGATGTAATGACTGTCACCGATGCAACCCTCCACCTGCCTGATCGACGGCTTCGGTCCGCTGACCATCGTTCGACCCAGCTCGGTCGCGGAGCTGGGCGACGTGGTGCGCGGCGCCGCTTCGAAGAATCACGCGATCTATGCGATCGGCGGCCGGACGCAACTCGGGCTCGGCAACCGGCCCACGAAGCCGGGGATCGCGGTCGAGCTGTGCGGCCTCGATCAGGTCATCGATTTTCCGGCGCGCGACATGACCGTGACCGTGCAGGCGGGGATCACCATGGCGCGCTTGCAAGCCTTGCTCGCACCCGAAAACTTGCGGCTGCCGATCGACGTGCCGCAAGCGGCGCAGGCGACGCTCGGCGGGATCCTGGCGACCAACGTCAGCGGGCCGCGCCGCTACGGTTACGGCACGCTGCGCGATTACGTGATCGGCATCAGCGCGGTCAACGACGCAGGCCATGAGTTCAGCGCCGGCGGACGGGTCGTGAAGAACGTCGCCGGCTACGACCTGTGCAAGCTGCTGATCGGCTCGCTCGGCACGCTGGGGATCATCACGCAAGTGACGCTCAAGCTGCGGCCGCTGGCGGAAGAGAATGCGCTGATCGCGATCGGTTGCGCCGAGACCGGGCTGGAGAAGCTGCTCGCCGGCGTGCATGGCTCCCAGACCCGGCCCGTGTGTGTGGAGCTCTTGAACCAGCGGGCCGCGCAGGCCGTCTTCGGGGCGGCGCGAACGGCGTGTCCCGGCGCTCCCTGGAGTCTGGTGGTCGGTTATGAAGGCAATGCCGATGCGGTCAACTGGCAAGTGCAGCAGCTCGTCAAGGAGCTGGGCGGGAGCCATTCGCTCAACGCACGCGTGGGCGAAACCGCGGCGGCCTTGTGGCAAGCCCTGATCGACTGGCAAGAGTTGACGCAGGCCAGGATCGTATTCAAAGCGAATCAGTTGCCCAGCGACGTCGCCCGGCTCTGCTCGGCCGCGAACGCCAACGCGCCGCAACCGGCGATCCAGGCGCACGCCGGCAACGGCATCGTTCACTATGCATATGAAGAGGTGGTTCCCTTCACGGAGCATGCGCCGGTGGAATTTGGACTTGGAACCATCATCGCCGTGCGGCTGCCCAGCGACTTGAAGTCGGGCGTTGGGGTGTGGGGCAACGCACCGCCCGCCAACGCCTGGCTGATGCGCGCCGTAAAACAACAGTACGATCCGCGCGGGCTGTTCAACCCCGGGCGGTTCGTGGACGGGATCTAGACATCTGACGACACCCCTTCACCCCCCCCCAACCCTCTCCCCCTGTGGATGGAGGAGAGGGAGAGTTGAGGTTCATGTCCAACCCTTTGCCGACCATCGACGCTCGGAACCCGGCCGGCATCGATTACGAGCTGTTCCTCGATTGCGTACATTGCGGACTGTGCACGTCGGCGTGCCCCACCTATGTCGAGCTGGGCGATGAAAACGACAGCCCGCGCGGACGCATTTACCTGATGCGCGCCGTCACCGACGGCCGCATCGCCCTCGACGCGCAGGTGAAGGGCCATCTCGATTTGTGCCTGGATTGCCGGGCGTGCGAGTCGGCGTGCCCGTCAGGCGTGCAGTACGGCAAGCTCATCGAGCCGTTCCGGATCCACATGGACAAGACCGGCGTCCACGGCGACGGCCTCGGCTGGTTCAAGCGGTTCTTGCTGTTCCAGGTCACGCCGTACGGGGGGCGCATGCGGCTGGCGCTGGCGCCGGCGCGATTCCTGCAATGGACCGGACTCGACTGGCTCTTCGGCAAGATCGGCCTGTTCAAGCTGCTGCCCCGGACCATGCGGCAGTTTCACGACATGCTGCCGCCGCTGGGCCGGCACTACGGCCGGCTTCCGGAAGTGTTGCCGGCCGAAGGCAAGCGCCGGGCCCGCGTGGCCCTGTTCACGGGGTGCGCCGGAGACGCGTTCTTCCCGGCGACGACGGTGGCGACGGCCCGGGTGCTGCAGAAGAACGGCTGCGACGTCTGGATCCCGCGAGCGCAGGTCTGCTGCGGCGCCTTGCACTATCATTCGGCGAAGGAAGGGCCGGCGCAGGCATTCGCCCGGCAGAACTGCGCTGTGTTCCTGGGCAAGCCGGCCGACGGGGCGGGGTGGGACTCGGTGGACGCGATCATCGTCAACGCCGCCGGTTGCGGCGCCATGCTGAAGGATTACGGCCATCTGACCCAGGGCATGGACTGTGCCGAACAAGGCGCCGTCATTGCCCGGAAAGCGAAAGATATCAGCGAATTCCTGGTGGACCTGGGGCCGATTCCGCCGACACACCCCATCAAGATGAAGGCGGCCTATCACGACGCTTGCCACCTGTGCCACGGCCAGCAGATCCGCAAGCAGCCGCGGCAGCTGCTGGAGATGATCCCCGGCCTGGAGCTGGTGCCGTTGCACGAAAGCGAGATCTGCTGCGGCGCCGCCGGCAGTTACAACATCACCCAACCCGACATGGCCGAACGCCTGGGCCAGCGCAAAGCCAAGAATCTGCTGGCCACGGGAGCGGCCGCGGTCTTCACGAGCAACGTCGGCTGCCTGATGCAGATCGGCCGGTATTTGCGCCAGCACAAGCCCAACCTGTGGATCGCCCACCCGGTGGACGCGTTGTGGGCGAGCTACACCGGCACCGGTCCCCCGTAGACGAGCGGCCCGCTTCGTTCTTCCGCGTCCCCCGTGGCTGTGCACCGTGGCCGACGAAGCGAGCCGCTTCGTCTACGAGCTTCGTCTACGAATATTTGACAACGGCCTGGCACTAGGTTAATGTCGAACCATGATTTCGCTCGGTTCAGCGCCGCTGCCGTTGTGTGAGGGAAGCACGCGCCGCGAATGGCTGCGCGTCGGGGGGCTCAGTGCCGTGGGCCTGTCCCTCCCGGAATTGCTGCGCGGCCGGGCCTGTGCGGCAGACGCCGGCGGCAGGTCATCGTTCGGCCGCGCCAGGTCGTGCATTGTCGTGTTTCTGTTCGGCGCCCCGGCCCATCAGGACATCTGGGACCTCAAGCCGCAAGCGCCGAGCCAGTACCGCGGCGAATTCCGGCCGATCGCGAGCAGCGTGCCGGGAACTTTCGTTGGCGAGCATGTCCCGCGCCTGGCGCGGCAGGCGCATCGCTACACGATCGTTCGCTCGGTCAGCCATCCGGACAACACGCACACCGTGGCGATGCACTACATGCTGACCGGGCATCGGCACGCGCAGCCCAGCACGAACCCGCGCAACCAATCGACCGATTTCCCGACGTTCGGCGCGGTGTTCAACTATCTGCGGCGGCGGCCCGGACAATTGCCCGCCGGCATCAGCCTCAACGCGCCCGCCAATCAGACGTCGGCGAATAACCACATCTTCCCGGGCTTTTTCGCGGGGCTGATCGGCAATCGCTACGATCCGCTCTTTGTCCCGGACGATCCGAGCGCGCCCGGCTTTCAGCCGTTTCCGGCGGCGCCGCCGGCGCTCGCACAGCAGTTCCACGGCCGCCAGCAGCTCCGGGCCCAGGTGGAGCGGCAGTGCCGCGCGCTGGCCGACACCGCCATGGGCGGCGATTTCGACCGGTATTTCGAGCGCGCCTTCAACCTGGTCAGCGCGCCGGCCGCGCGCGCGGCGTTCGACCTGAGCCTCGAGTCGCGGCCGGTGCGCGACCGTTACGGCTGGACGGCGTTCGGCCAGGGCTTGCTGCTGGCGCGGCGTCTCGTGGAGGCGGGCGTGCCCCTGGTGACCGTGAACTGGGCGCGCAACGACGCCTACTGGGACACGCACGCGCGCAATTTCGCGCAGCTCAAGAACGATCTCTTGCCCCCCTTCGATCGCGGCCTGTCGGCGCTGCTCGACGACCTCCACGAGCGCGGCCTGCTCGAGGAAACGCTGGTAGTTTGCCTCGGTGAATTCGGCCGCACCCCGGCGATCAATCGCGACGCCGGCCGGGATCACTGGGCGGCGTGCAACTCGGTGGTCGTGGCGGGAGGCGGGGTGCGCGGGGGCCAGGTCCTGGGGGCATCGGATCGGATTGCCGCGTACCCCACGACGGCGCCCGTGCCGCCGGAGGACCTGGCCGCCACCATGTATCATGCGCTGGGAGTTGATCCGCACACCGAGGTCCGCGATGCGCTCGATCGGCCCTTGGCATTGACCCAGGGGAAGCCCTTACAGACGGTGTTCGGACCCAGCTGTTAAGCTACGCCCCGCAGCCGCGCCAGCACGGAAGTGGACGCAGACCGCCGCCCGACCCAAAAAAGCGGATCGGCGCCGGTCGGATGCCCAAGGAAATGCTAGGCTTACAAGTCGGCGAGCCGACGGCATGACCACGAGCCTGGAATCACGAAGCGATTTCGTCCGGCTGATCGCCAAGGTGCAGGCCGGCGATGAGACGGCGGCGCGCAAGCTGTATGAGCGCTACGGTCCGGTGATCGTCAGCGCGGTGCGGCGGCGGCTCGATGCGCGGCTGCGTTCGAAGTTCGACTCGATCGATTTCGCCCAGGACGTGTGGGCGTCGTTCTTCACGAACGTGATCGACAAGTACGAGCTGAGCACGCCGCAGCAGCTGGTCGGCTTGCTGACGACGATGGCCCGCAACAAGGTGCTGCAGACGCAGCGCCGGCGGACGCAGCGGCAGAAATACAACATCGAGCGGGAAGCCTCGCTGCAGGGCAGGGCGGAGCTCGTGCCGGCCGCCCAGCAAACCCCCAGCCAGATTGTCATGGACAAGGAAGCCTGGGACCGGCTGCTGGCCCGTCAACCCCCCGTGTACCGCCGCATCCTTTTGCTGTTGCGAGAGGGCTTCCCGCATGAGAAGATAGCTGACGACCTGGGTCTGAGCCTCAAGACCGTCCAACGTGTGATTCGCAAACTGACGACATGAACTCGCTTTCCGACGCTCCCTTTGACGCCGCCGCGGCGCCCGCCGCAACGATGGCCGCCGCGCCCCACGCGCGCGCCGCGCCTGCCTCCGCGCCTCCGCGTCTATCCAGTGCCGAGTTCCCGGCGCTGGATGCGGCCTACGAGGAATATTGCCGGCGGCGGGCCAACGGCGACGAGGTGGACATCGCCGCCTTCTGCGCCCGGTTCCCCGACATTCAGCACGCGCTCAAGTATTTGCTGGACGCCGACGAGTTCCTGGAAGCTCGTCCGGAGCTGCTCGTCGACGCTCCCACGGGCTGGCCGGAAGTGGGCGCCGCCTGGGAAGGCTACGAATTGCTGGCCGAGCTTGGCCGCGGCGCCTTTGCCCGCGTCTATCTGGCTCGCGAGACGGCGCTGGGCCGCCGCCTGGTCGCGATCAAGTGCACGCGCTACGCGGACCACGAGGCCGCCACGCTGGGCCGCCTGGCTCATCCGCACGTCGTGCCCATCTATTCGATCCGCGATCTGCCGGACCGCAATCTGACGGTCGTGTGCATGCCGTACCTGGGCCACGCGACCCTGCAGCACGTGTGCACCGCGCTCCACGGCAAGGAACGCCCGCCCCAGCTGGCGCGGGAGATCCTGGAAGCGTGCCGCGACCACCGCCTGGACGCGGACACGCCGCGCAGCCGCTTGGAGCGCGCCGGCTACCTCGACGGTGTCCGCTGGATTGCCTCGCGCATCGCCGGAGCGCTGGCCTATCTGCACGCCCAGGGAATCTGCCACTGCGACTTGAAGCCTTCGAACATCCTCTTGGAGCCCGACGGATCGCCGCGGCTGCTGGACTTCAATCTGAGCGCCGAAGCGTCCGTGCCGCAGGCCGCTGTCGGCGGCACCTTGCTCTACATGGCGCCGGAGCAGCTGGAGTTGCTCCGCGACCGCAAGGGCGCGCCGCTGACGCCGCAAGTCGACGTCTTTGCCCTGGGTGTGATCCTGTATGAATGGTTGACCGGTTCGCATCCCTGTGCCCCGCTGCCGGTGGCGGCCAACCAGCTCACCTTGCGGCGGCACTTGTTGCGGCGGCATCACGCCGGCGATCAGGCCGGTGCGGCGCCGGCCAGTGGGGCGCCGGCCAGTGCGGCGCCGGCTGGGCGGACTTGGCCGGCGCTGGCCGCGCTCGAACCGTCGTGGGCGCATCTCATCGAGCGCTGCTTGCGGCCGTGCCCCGACGAAAGGCCCACCGCGGCCGAAGTGGAACAGATCCTGGCGCGGCAGCTGCGGCCGCTGCCGCGCATGCTGCGGGCCGTGCGGCGGCGGCCGCTGCGCGCCGCCGCGACGGCGGCGCTCGTGGCCACGGTGCTGAGCTTCGGCGTCTACACCGCCGCCAGTCAGCCGCCGCGCGCGGAGGCGGCCTACGAGCAGGGCAAGCAAGCCTATCGGGCCGGCGATTATCGGCAGGCCCTGGCGTATTTTGACGAAGCGCTGGCGCGGGGCGGCAACCACGGGGCCGACGTCCTGCTCGCGCGGGCCCGCGCCTATCAGCGCCTCGGCAACGGCAACCCCGAATTCTTCGACCTGGCCATCGCCAACTACCGCCAGGCGTACGACCAACGACCCCAGGGGCAGTGCAAAGCGGGCATGGCCTATTGCTTGCACCGCCGCCATCAGCTGCTGGGCGCCCTCGATTACTACCAGCAAGCGCTGGCCCACGGCTTTGTCCGCCCGGCGGTCTATCACAACCTCGGCTGCCTGCATTCGGAAGGCAGTGATCTGGCCAAGGCCCGCGGCTGTTTCGAAAAAGCCCTCGAGCTCGACGACCGCTTCGCGCCCGCGCATTGTGAGCTGGCAACCCTTCTGACCCAGGAATACTTGAGCGCGCGGCAGGGCGGCCCAGCCGTTCCGCCCGGCAACATGCCCGAGCGCCTGAGCCGCGCATTGGACCACCTGGAGCGCGGCCTGCCGAAGATCGATGCGGCCCCCGCCATGAGGGCGGTCCAGGCGGCTCGGACGTTCGTCCGCGCGATTCCTTATGATCCTGGTTACCGCGATCGCGTCCTGGCATGGCTCGAACGCGCTGTCGCCGCGGGGTATGCTCCCACCGGCCTTGCCATCGAGCCGGCCTTCGCGCCGATACGGAACGAGCCGCGTTTCGTCGCCTTGACGCAACGGCCGCCAGCTGGCGCCGCCATCGCGTGGGTTCGAATTGTCGATCCGCTCGACGACTGAGAGTTTGTGAAAAAATGGGGACGGGCGGACGGAACGCCAAATTCGCCCTGACATGGTTTTTTCCCGGTCATTTCGCCTTGCAGTCCAGGTCCTGGCCAGAAACCCTTAACTACTAATATGTTGCGAACGCCGGCATGATGCCGGCCGACTAGGGTAAGTTCCCTTGGCCACTAGGTCAAACTACGTGCTTCGGCCCGCTCCTTGGACGCCGGCAAATTATTTTGAACTTTTTCTGATTTTGATGTCCTTTTTTGACCTCGTTTGGCGATTGCATAGGCGGTAGGCGCCCGTGCGAGCCAGGTCTCGCCAGGCCGTTGATCCAATAAGCTATCTCCCTCGCCCGACTCGCCTCTTCTACCTTCCGAGGAGTTTGTATGTTGCGACTTGCTTCCGCACTGCGCTCGCCGCGGTCGCCGCGGTCGTCGTTCCGGCCGCGGCTCGAAGCGCTGGAAAGCCGTGATTGCCCGTCAGGCACGGACATGCCGCCGCCCGCGCCGCCCCCCATGAACATGCCGCCGATGATCAGCTTCAGCATCGCGCCGGCCGGGCCGACGGCGTTCACGTTGTCCGGCAGTGTGATGGACGAAGCGCCCGACGGCATGATCGTTCATTTCAGCGGCGCCTACACCGGGTCGACGTTGGTCGGCTCCGACGGCAGCTTTTCGGTGACGGTCACGCCGAACGAGCTGGGCGCCGTCACCGCCGAATGCACGGACGCCCAAGGACTGGCGGCGCAGCCGGTCCAGCAGTCGTGCATGAGCCTTGCCCCCATGATCAGCTTGAGCGCGACCCGGCTGGTCAACAACCTGTGGGCGTTCAGCGGCACGGTGTCGGACGAGCACGCCGCCGGCCTGACGGTCCGCTTCGGCGGCTTGCCGTCGTTGGTCGGCAAGTACGCCACCGTGACGGCTCAGGGCTCGTATTCATTGACTGTCGAGCTGGCCCAGGGCGAAGAGGGCACGGCCAGCGCCCAGACCACCGACTGGTGGGGCATCGATTCCAACCTGGCCGAGTGGATGGTGCATCCGTCGGCGTGACATGGGCATGACGAGCATGACGAGCATGACAAGGATTGCATGACAAACAATACAAGAGTCTCATGACCGGGATCTATCACGGGCCTCAGGCCCATCACGAGGAGTTTCACATGGCTCTGGCAACGAATCATTTTGCCCAGCTCGCCGATGAAGTGCGAGCCGGCAATACGCAGGTGAAAGGGCAGTTTCAACGCGACATCGAGCCGTACCTGCGGAGAATTGTCGCGCGCGCCTTATCGCCCAGGGCGCCCGCGACCAGCACGCACCGGCGCCTGCAAGCGCTGACCCGTCAACTCCACATGGATCAGGGCGCGGGCCCTGACGAGCGCCGCCAGTTCGCACAGGTCGTCTGTCAGCGGGTGGTCAGCCGTCTGGCGCCCACGGACACGGCCCTGCGTGAGGCATCGCTCACTACGACCGTTTCTTAGGACGATTGGAACAGCACTATGTCCGATTTACTTTGTCGCATGATCCTCGTGGATCACGCCAGCCGACGCCCCCAGTGGGACGCCCTCGCGGCGGCTGCGCCCTTCAGCGTCTTGACTCCGCTCGATCCGCGGCCATTCGCGTCCTGGGACGTGTCGGCGCTGGCGGCGGTGTACCAGATTGGCGCCGGGCCGCGGCGGCTGATTGACGTGATTCCGGCCCTGGCGGGCTTGCACCATGCCAAGGCCCGCCTGTGCTATTCGCGCGAGCAGGACCATGTCCTGATCATCGTGGAAAAACGCGAGCGCACCCCGCCCGACGTGCCGGCCATGCTGCGCGAAATCGAGCCGCTGGCGCCGGCCGGCCGCGACCTCGCCGACGCGGAAACCCCATGGCAGCTGCCCCTGGTCGACACCGCCAAGATGGCGCAGCCGCACAGGCCCCAGGTCCAGCAGGCCCTGCCGCCCGGCGTCCGCACCCTGGTGCTCGTCGAGGACGACCCCATGGTCCGCTCGGTGTGCCAGCGGATCCTGCAATCGCGGTTCCTGGTTTTCGAGGTGGGGGGCAGCCTCGACGCCCTGGCCCTCTCCGACCGGATCGCCTTCCCCATCCACGTCCTGGTCAGCGACATCACCCTGCCGCGCATGGACGGCGTCACGCTCGCGCAGCGCTGGCAGGAACGCCGCCGCGACGCCAGGGTGTTGCTCCTGTCCGGCAACCCCTACGCCGGCCCGACGTCCGGCGACATCAGCTTCCTGCAAAAGCCGTTCCTGGCGGACGAGCTGATCAAGTGCGTCACCCAGCTGCTGCAGCCGGCGGCCGCCGTCGCCCGGTAGCGGGACGAACACGTGCTCCGGCCAGGCGAATTTGCAAATTCGGCTGCCCGGCACGTGAGTTCGGCCGCCAGCAAGCTCGGCTACGGCGCCGGGATGCCGTATCGCAATTCCAGTTTCGGATCGATGCGCGTGACGACCGCGGGGGTGGCGGAGCGAAGCCGGATCGATGTGGCCGGCGCCGCCGCCGCCGTTCGCACGACCCCGGTCGTGGCGGATGGTTCCCGAAGGGCGTTCTCCAGCCGCCAGCGGCGATTCAATTCCACCGACGCTGCCCAGCGCACGAAGGCATTGGAGTTGTTCAGCTCGCGGCGCAGGTTCTCCGCCGGCGCCTCGAGAGCGAACCGCAACAATTGCTGCTTGAGCTGATCCTGCAACAGCCATTGCTGATGCATCTGCTGGGTCAACGCTTGCTGGAACCGCAGGTTCTGCTGAAGGGCCATTTGCAGGTTCGGCTGCGGCGGCGACCACGGAGTCCCCGGCTGCAGGCCGCGCCGTCCGGTCATCGGCGTCTGAAAGCCCCCCGGCCCGGTCGGCGTCCGCAACGACGGCGACCCTGGACCGCTGGATCCCGGCAACGACGGCCCCCGCGCGACCGAGGACGAGGACGACGTGGTTCCACTGCCGGTCGTGCAGCCGCTTTTCCGCTGGCCCAGGCACAGCGACGGCCACAGCAGCACGACACACGCGATTCCACACCAACTCGTGAGACCTTGTGACATAGCTTGCTCCATGCAACCACGCGGGCGCCAGCGCCCACTCGTCAGCGCTCGCCTGCTCATTCAGGCATATCCGATTCCGCCGGCAAAACTGGACACGAAAACTGGAATCGCGAGAATGATTTCTCAGCCGGAGAGCCGCCGTGGACTTGCTCGAACAACTTCGCCAGCGCTGCCGTGACCAGGCGACCGCCACCGACGATGGGGCTGGAATCCAGGATTTCGCGCCGTTCGAAGCCCGCCTCAAGAACGGCCAGATCCAGATTCACGACCAGCACGGCAGGTTGCTGCACACGCTCAAGCCGAGCGAACGCAACAAGAACCTGCCGCCCGGGGAGTACATGATCAAGGTGGTCGGGGCTGACGGCGTGGAAGTCGATACGCCGGAGTTCACGATGAAGAAGCGGGGCGAGGTCGCCGTGCGCGTGCGTTTGCTGGCGCCGGAAGCCCCCCGCGTCGCCAAGTGGCAGCCGACGGCCGAGCAGCAGGCGTTCTTTGACCATGTGAAAAAGCTGCCGCCGCAAGAGCAGGTCGATGCGGTTCGCGAGAAGCTGCGGGAGCTGAATCCCGGGTTCGACGGCAAGGTGACGCACCATTTCGAAGATGGCCGAGTAGTCGAGCTCAATTTCATCACTGACGCGGTCACGGAGATCTGGCCGGTGCGGGCACTGGCCTGGTTGAAAACTCTGCGCTGTAGCGGGACTTCTGAGGGACTAGGAACATTCACAAAGGGACACGGAAAGCTTGCCGATCTTGCGCCGCTGGCGGGTCTGAAGTTGACGTACTTGAATTGTAGGTTCACGCGCGTCGCCCACCTTTCGCCGCTAAAAGACATGCCCTTGAGCAGGTTATATTGCGGCGACACCCGAATCTCGGACCTCTCGCCCTTGAAGGGAATGGGGCTGACGCACCTGGATTTCCAAGGGACCGCGGTTTCGGACCTGTCACATCTGAAGGGGATGTCCTTGGAACACTTGCACTGCGAGCGCACGTTGGTCTCGGACTTCTCGCCGTTGAAGGGCATGCCACTGGCGTACTTGCGCTTGGGCGGCACGCTCGTCGGCGATCTTTCCCCGCTTGAAGGGATGCCCCTGAAAAACTTGGGGTTCGGCGTAGCCCACGTTACAGATCTTACGCCGCTAAGAGGCATGCCGCTGACCTACCTTCACGCCAGCGCGAACCCGCTTTCGGATCTCTCGCCGCTCAAGGGCATGCGCCTCACGTGGCTGAATATTGTCGATACCCAGGTCGCCGACCTGTCGCCGCTCAAAGACATGCCGCTGGCGTCTTTGTATATGTTCCGATCGCGTGTCTCGGATTTCTCGGTCCTGAAGAACATGCCGCTCCTGGAGATCTGGCTTGACTTCCCGCTCTACGATCCAGCCGCCGAGGCCGTGCTGAAGTCGTTGCCGCTGAGAACAATCGGTGAAGACTATAAGGATGACCGGCCGGCGACGAAGTTTTGGGAGGCGATCGCGCTGCGCCGCAAGGCGGCCGAGGGGTTTGCCGCCGCGACCGCAAAGCTGCCTGCCAGGGAGCAGGTGGCAGCCGTGGCCGCCAAACTCAAAGAGGTCAACGGCGATGACCTGGGCCGACTTGTCGAGGGAATCGAGAACAACGCCGTGACGATCGCAGTGCTGGAGCTAGGCGAGTGGACCCCCGACATCACGCCGCTCATGGCCTTCACGAAGCTCAAGAAGCTCACGCTGCTCGGCGGCCATTACGTTTCGGACATCTCCGCACTCAAGCACCTGCCGTTGGAGGAGCTCAACGTCAGCGACGACATCGCCCACCGCAACGCCGGCGTCTTGCGGGCGATGGCGACGCTGAAGCGGATCAATGCATTGTCCGCAGCCGATTACTGGATGGCCAGGAGCGGGACCAAAACGAACTACGCCCTGGAATTCGACGGCAAACAAGGCTGCGCCGCCGCGTATGACTTCAAGCTCGATCTCTCCAAGCCGGTGACGTTCGAGGCTTTTGTGCAGCCCCATGTTCTCAGCAGCATCAACGCCCTGCCTGACGCCGCGCCGCGTTGAGCCGGCGCGCATTTTTTCGTTCCAATTCCGATACCCAGCGCCGCGCGCGGCGACTCGCCACCTTCCCTCCTCCAAGAATCAGACCCGCGGCCGACTTTTTCCTGACAAGCTTGACGCGCTGCGCCGCTATCTCTTCATGACGACGTGCTGCACGGCGAGCGTTGTCCGCAGCACGCGGAACATCCTCACCGCCAAGCCAAGGAGCCGCCATGTTTCACTTCCTGTTCCAAGCGCCACGACCATCCGCCGGCGGCCGCGGCCGTTCTCGAACGCGGAGCGCCTCGCGGCGGCGGCAGACGACGGCCCCGAACGTGGAGCAACTTGAGAGCCGCGCGACGCCCTCCGCCAACCCCGTGATCTTCAAGCCCGATCCGGGTCACGGCGCGGCGGGCGAGCTGACGATCAACGGCTCCGCCCGCAACGACGTGATCAAGGTGTTGCAGTCGGGCGATCAGCTTTCCGTCAAGGTCAACGGCAAGCGTCACGGCCGCTTCGATGCGGCCGACATCGCCCGCATCGTCGTCCACGGCAACAACGGGGCCGACAAGATCACGATGCACGCGGCGGTGCAATTGCCGGCGAGCATCTACGGGGGCCGGGGCAACGACGTGGTGCGGGCCGGCAGCGGGTTGAGCATCATCGACGGCGGCGCCGGCAACGACCGCCTGTTCGCCGGCAGCGCCCGAGCCTTTCTCGGCGGCGGCCCAGGGGCGGACAGGCTCGTCGGCGGCCAGGGCAGCGATTTCCTCGACGGCGGCGCCGGCAAGGACCAGCTCAACGGCGGCGGCGGTTCCAACGTCCTCATCGGCGGCCCCGGCAACGATCGCCTAGCCGGAAACAGCAGCGACAATTTCCTGTTCCAGGACGCGTGGCATTCCCTGTCCGCCGCGCTGGGTGATGTCTGGAATGCGGCCCCGGGCTATGCGCAAGCAGTGTGGGGTTCGGCGGCGACCGAGCTTGCCGATTACTGGACTTCCGTCGATTCCGGGCGCGCGCATCCATGGGACGAAGCCGCCCAAATCCAAGGCCTTCTCCGTGACTACTACGGCGCCGCCGGTCCCTGGGACGCTCTTTTCCAGTCGTCCATGGCGGCGCCCGATTTGACATTGGCCGTGGACGCGTTCAACTCCGTCTTCGATCCGTACCTTTCCGGGGACGACAGACTCTGGTCCCTGGGCGCCGCCGGATTGTTCGGCGGGCTGGGGATCGGCCAGGAATCCGTCAACGCCTTCCAAGGATTCTGGGGCGATGTTGCCTCGATTGGGCTGGGAGCGATGCCGCCGTGGGACTACGCGGCTGGCTCAGGCATCGATGACTTCTTCCAGATGCCCCAGGGCGTTGGCTCCCGGTATCCGTTCGACGGTTGGTTCAGCACGTACGGCGACGTTCCATTCGGCGCCGGCAATTGGCTGACGGAGTGGGACGGCAGCGCCGGCGCCCTGGGATTGTG
The DNA here is from genome assembly GCA_022616435.1 of Gemmataceae bacterium. Taxonomy (GTDB): domain Bacteria; phylum Planctomycetota; class Planctomycetia; order Gemmatales; family Gemmataceae; genus JAKEET01. The sequence continues at coordinate 48,747 of JAKEET010000013.1, read as the reverse complement.
GGGCAGCGCGGCAACTTACCCGGGTTGGGACTACGGCACGTCGTGGTACGACGGCTACGATGCGTGGGTGACCTACGGCGACTCGAACTACGGCGACTCGAACTACGGCGACTCCTTGTCCGGTGCGCTTGACACTTGGGGCAACGCGCTGGATCCCTACTTCTTTGACGATCTGAGCTGGGGGTCAGTCTTCAATAGCTCGTGGTACGACGGCTACAGTCCCTGGACCAGCTGGACCGGTGACGGCGATTCGTGGTCCAGCGCGTTTCCTTCCTCCAGCGCGACCCTCGATCCCTATTTCTTCGAGAATCTGACCTGGGGCGCCGGCTACGACAGCTCCTGGTCTTCATTGTTCGAGGGTCAGCAAGGCGTGCCGCACTATCAGGTGCACGGATTCGACAATCTCGGGGATTGGATCGATTACATCAACGACGGCGTCTATCAGGACTTCTCGTGGGATTGGCCCGAACCGTCCGTCTCCCCTGCCAATGCCTGGCAAAGCGCTCCGCAGACGCCCGATTATGGTGCTCTGCTCCAGGCGTTGCAGACCGCGCAGGCGACGTACAATCAGCGCCTGGATGGGCAGCGCTTGGACGGGGCCAGCTTCGGCAGCTCCGCCCAAGACACGTCCTCACAGCCTTACCGGTGGTTTGACTTCGACCAATGGAAATGGACGTGGAGGGTCGACTGAGGCCCGGTTCAAGCTGGGCCGAGTCATCCTGTTCCGCGGGTCCCACCAACTTTGCTGGCGCTTGTGCGTCAGCCGGATCGGTATTCTCCACGAAGCCGCTTCGCTTCCAGGCATGGGTTGCCGAAAGGAACGAAGAGGCGCGGGAGCGCGTCCCTGCCGCCCCTTCCAGGTTGCCGCGCACGAAGTCCTCGCCACGGACAGGTGAAACGCGATGAATAGCACTTGCGCCCGCGTGATCGGATTGGTCCTCGGACTCACTCCAGTTCTGGCCCCGACAGCCTTGGCCCCGACAGCCTTGGCCCAGCAAGCCGCACCGCCGATCCCGGAACATCCGGCTGCCGTCGCCGTGGCCCCGGCCGCCGACATCAACTGTTGCGATCCTTCCTGTTGCGCCAGGTTCTACGGTCGCGCGGAGTATCTGCACTGGTGGATCCGTGACGCCGCGCTGCCGCCGCTGGTCACGACCGGCAATGCCAACGACGCGCGGCCCGGCGCCCTCGGCTTCCCGGCGACGCGCGTCGTGCTGGGCGGTTCGGACCTGGATCAGGATGGCTTCAACGGCGGGCGCTTCACGCTGGGGTCATGGTTGCGCCGCGATCCGACGGTCGCCGTCGAGGCCACGGCGTTCTTCCTGTCCGAACAGGACGCGGGGCTGAGCGTCGCGTCGTCGGGGGCGGCGGGTTCGCCGGTGCTGTCGCGGCCCTTCTTCGACGTCGTCAACAATGTGGAGAACGCCGACCCGGTCGCCCTGCCGTTCGTGCAAGGCGGCGCGGTGGACGTCAATCTGGAGTCGCGCCTGTGGGGGTTCGAGGTCAACCTGCGCAAGACCCGGTGCGAGCAGGAGTGCCGGCGCATCCAGGTGCTCGCCGGGTTCCGCTTCCTCGATCTGGATGAGACCCTGCGGATCGCGGCGGCGACGCAAGACCTGGCCGCGGGCGCCGGCAACCGCGCCCTGGTCGTCGATGAATTCGCGGTCCGCAACCGCTTCTACGGCGGCCAGGTCGGCATCGCCGGCGAGTGGCGCCGCGGCCAGTGGGTCGTGGACGCGCAGGCCAAGGTCGCCCTGGGCTGCACCGACCAGCGCCAGAACGTCTCCGGCTTCCGGACCATCGAAGACCAGACCAGCGGCGCGGTGCGGACCTTCCCCGCCGGCCTGCTGGCGCAGCCGAGCAACAGCGGCGCCTTCGAGGAGAACGAGTTTGCCGTGGTCCCCGAGCTGACGATCAACCTGGGCTATCAGATTTGCCCGCGGGCGCGGGCCTTCGTCGGCTACACGCTCCTGTACTGGTCCGAGGTGGCCCGGCCGGGACAGCAGATCGACCGCGTCATCAACACCACGCAGTTCCCCCCCGGCAACCTGACGGGCCCGGCCCGGCCGACTACCCTGTTCGACAGCACCGACTTCTGGGCGCAGGGCGTGAACGTCGGGTTCGAGATTCGGTACTAGAATGAAGTGATGAGCGACAAACGCCGCACATTGCGCACGCTGCCGGTTCGCTGGTACCGCGGCGCCGATATCCCTATGCGCGTGATCCGCCGCTTCGCGCGCCAGGTGGCCGAGCGTTTCCAGCCGGAGAAGATCATCTTGTTTGGCTCCTATGCCTATGGGACGCCGCACGCGGACAGCGACGTTGATATTCTGGTGGTCATGCCGGCGCGACATCAGCACACCCAAGCCGCTCGCATTCGCTGGGCGATCCCGGCGCCGTTCCCGATGGGTTTGATCGTGCGAACGCCGGAGGACTTGCGCTGGCGGTTGGAGGACGGCGAGTCCTTTCACACCGAGATCGTGGCCAAGGGCAAGGTCTTGTATGAGAAAAGCGACGCGCGAGTGGGTGCGAAAGGCCGAGGCCGACTATCGGGGCGCCGTGCTCCTCGGCCTTCGTCCTCCCCGCCCTCGCCACAAGGGAAACTGACTGATCGAGCCGCGCGGCTGCGTCGCGCTTGTGCAAGGAAAATGTCGGAATTTCCCCGATTTCCTCCGCGGTTTTGCAACTCTGTGGGTAAGGGGACAATCGCGAGCGATTTCGTGGGCCTCCTTGCCGCTGCCGCGGTGCGCATCCTCCCTTGACCTCTCTTCACTCAATACCGCATGATCCCTCATGAAGGAACCTCATGATGGAACCTCGCCCCTCGCCCCTGGCCACGATCGACGGCGCCATCCCGCGCGACGGCGTTGCCGGCCACCGGCGACCGGAGACCGAATCGATGGAAAAAATCAGCTTTCTCAACCAGGTCAACCGCAACTTCGACAAGGCGGCGGCGTTCACCAGTCACGACCGGACCTTGCTCGAGCAGATCAAGGTGTGCAACAGCGTCTATCGCATGGCGTTTCCGCTGCGCCGCGACGACGGCACGATCGAGGTGATCCATGCCTGGCGGGCCGAGCACAGCCAGCACAAGATGCCGACCAAGGGGGGCATTCGGTTCAGTCCCGATGTCAATGAAGACGAGGTCATGGCCCTGGCGGCGCTGATGTCGTACAAGTGCGCCGTCGTCAACGTGCCGTTCGGCGGCGCCAAGGGCGGGGTGGCCATCAATCGCAAGAACTATTCCGCCCACGAGCTGGAGCGCATCACCCGCCGGTACACGTTCGAATTGACGAAGAAGAACTTCATCGGCCCGGGCGTGGACGTGCCCGCGCCGGACTACGCGACCGGGCCGCAGGAGATGGCCTGGATCGCCGACACGTACATCTCGCTGCAGCGCAACGAGCTCGACGGCCTGGGGTGCGTGACGGGCAAGCCGGTCCACCTGGGGGGCATCCGCGGCCGGCGCGAGGCCACCGGCCTGGGCGTCACCTACGGCATCCGCGAGGCCTGCTCGAACGCCGCGGACACGAAGGCGCTCGGCTTGACCCCGGGGCTGGACGGGAAACGCATCGTCATTCAGGGATTCGGCAACGTCGGCTATCATGCGGCCAAGTCGCTGGAAGAAGGGGGCGGGCGTATCGTGGCGGTCGGCGAGGCGGATGGCTCGATCAGCTTGCCGGCCGGCCTGCCGGTGGAGAAGCTGCTGGAGCATCGGCAGGAGAAGGGGACGATCATGGGGTTTCCCGGCTCGACCGCGTTGCCGGAGCGCGACCTGCTGCTGGAGCTGGATTGCGACATTCTGATCCCGGCCGCGCTCGAAAACGCCATCACGCTCAACAATGCGGCGCGGATCAAGGCCAGGATCGTCGCCGAGGCGGCCAACGGTCCGACCACGGCCGAGGCCAGCGACCAGTTGTTCCAGCGCGGCGTGCTGGTGATCCCGGACAGCTACCTGAACGCCGGCGGCGTCACGGTGTCGTACTTCGAATGGCTGAAGAACCTGTCGCACGTCCGCTTCGGGCGCATGGAGAAGCGCTTCGAGGAGCGGGCCTTTCAGCACGTGCTCCGGGTGGTGGAAAGCGCCACGGCCAAGAAACTGGGCGACGACATCTACCGCGCGATGGTCCACGGCGCCGACGAGAAGGACCTGGTCTACTCGGGGTTGGAGGAGACGATGGTCAACGCGTATCAGGAGATCCGAGAGATTCAGAAGCGGCTGGACGGCCAGGCCGATCTCCGGACGGCGGCGCTGATCGACGCCATCGACAAGATCGCGCGGTGTTACGCGGAGATGGGGATCTTTCCGTGAGGAGGACGCCGACATGTCATGGCAACCGACGTACGGCGCGTGGCCGGGCAAAGATGGGGCGCAGTTCTCGGTCTGGGCCCTGAATGCGCGGCTGGTTGAAGTCATCTTGAAACGGACTGACGGGGCCAAATCAGTCCAACTGCTTCAGAAGAACTCCGATGGAACCTTCGGCGGCCTGCTTCCCGGCGTCGGGCCGGGTGATCGGTATCGTTACCGGGTGGACGGCCAGGGGCCGTTTCCTGATCCTGCATCGCGATTTCAACCGGAAGGCGTTCACGGGCCGTCCGAGGTGATCGATCCCACCCGGTTCAACTGGACCGATGCGAGCTGGCGCGGCATCGGCCTCGACGACTTGATCATCTACGAGCTGCACGTTGGAACGTTCACTCCGGAGGGAACCTTCGCGGGCGTCGCAGGCCGGCTCCCGTATCTGAAGCAGCTCGGCGTGACCGCTGTCGAGCTGATGCCGGTGGCCGACTTCCCCGGCCAGCGGAACTGGGGCTACGACGGCGTCAGTTTGTTCGCCCCGGCCCGCTGCTACGGCCGGCCCGACGACCTGCGGCGGCTGGTCGATGAAGCGCACCGCCTCGGTCTCGGGGTGATCCTCGACGTCGTCTACAACCACCTGGGCCCGGACGGGAACTACCTGGGCGTCTACAGTCCGTACTATTTCACCGAGCGGCACCACACCGCGTGGGGCGCGGCCGTCAACTTCGACGGTGAACACAGCGAACCGGTGCGCCGGTTCTTCATCGAGAACGCGCTGCACTGGGTCCACGAGTACCATGTGGACGGCCTGCGGCTCGACGCCACCCACGCCATCGCCGACGACGGCCCGCGGCACATCCTCGCCGAGCTGGCCGAGCGCGTTCATGGCGCCGTGCCGGGCAAATCCATCCTGGTGATCGCGGAGGATCATCGCAATCTCGCCCACATGGTGAAGTCCCCCGCCTCCAGCTCCCACCCTTGTGAAGGGGGGGACACAGGGGGGGTGAACGGCTGGGGCCTCGACGCCGTGTGGGCCGACGATTTTCATCACCAGATCCGCCGCTTGCTGGCCGGCGACCACGAAGGATATTACCGCGACTTCAGCGGTTCGACCGCGGACCTGGCGGCGACGCTCCGCCAGGGCTGGTTCTTTTGTGGGCAGTTCTCCGAACACCTGGGCGCGCCGCGCGGCAGCGATCCGGCCGGCTTGCCGCCGCGCAGCTTCGTCATCTGCCTGCAAAACCACGACCAGATCGGCAACCGCGCGCTCGGCGAACGCTTGCATCACCAGATCGACCTGGCGGCCTACCGCGCGGCCGTGGTCCTGCTGTTGTGCGCGCCGGCGACGCCGCTCTTGTTCATGGGGCAAGAGTGGGCGGCCAGCAGCCCGTTTCTGTATTTCACGAACCACCACGACGAGCTGGGCAAGCTGGTGACCGAAGGCCGGCGCAAGGAGTTCCGTCACTTCGCCGCCTTCTCGGATCCCGCGGCGCGAGCCAGGATTCCCGACCCTCAAGCCGAGTCCACCTTCGTGGCCAGCCGGCTGGATTGGTCGGAGTGCGAACGCGAGCCGCATGCATCGATGCTGCGGCTCCATCGCACGCTGCTGCGCCTTCGGCAAACGGAGCCGGCGCTGCGGTCGGCCACAAGAGAGAGCTTCGCGGTGGAGGCGCTGGATGATGGGACGATCCTGCTGCGCCGGTCGGCCGGCCCGGGGCCGACGCTGCTGGCCGTGTGCCGGCTGCGCGGCTCGGGCGCGGTGGATCTGGGTGGACGCGACGCGGTGCAGCCCTGCGCCGGCAAGCCTTGGGAAACGGTGCTGACCACCGAGGACGCGGCGTACAGCCCGGACCCGTGTCCGCCGCGCGTTGACCTCACGGGTCGCGCGCCGGTGATGCACTTCGCGCGGCCAGCGGCCGTGCTCTTGAGGCGCCCGGGTCTCTAAGCTAACCATCACACCACCCATTTGTCGGGTCGGTTTCGATACAACAGCGTCAACCCCTTCCCGGAGTCCCAACAATGTCCCGTTCCACTCGCCGGTCGTTCCTGAAGCAAACCGCAGCCGCCGCCATCGCGGCGCCCATGTTCGTCCCCAACCTGCTCTCGCAGCCGCCCAGCCGCCGGGTGCGGCATGCCAGCTTCGGGGCGGCGGGCATGGGCGGGGCCGATATCCGCAGCCTCAGCAGCCACCCGAACCTGACCATGGTCGCCGTCGCCGACGTCGACACCGCCCGTCAGGCCGACGCCCGCAAGCGTTTCGGCGACCGCGTCCACTTCTACCAGGACTGGCGGCAACTGCTCGACAAGGAGGCCAAGAACCTCGACTCGGTCAACGTCAGCACGCCCGACCACATGCACGCGCCGATCGCGATGTCGGCCATGCAGCTCGGCTTGCACGCGTATGTGCAGAAGCCGCTGGCGCACGACGTGTATGAATGTCGCCGACTGACCGAGGTGGCGCGGGAGCGCAAGCTGATCTCGCAGATGGGGATTCAGGTCCACTCGGCCGTCGACTACAAGCTGGCGGTGCGGCTGGTGCAGGACGGCGCCGTCGGCCGCATCCGTGAAGTCCACACCTGGAGCAACAAGAAGTGGGGCGATCCGAACCCGCGACCCGACCGCAAGGACCCGGCGCCCGACTCGCTGGACTGGAACGGCTGGATCGGCGTCGGGCCGGAGCAATCGTTCATCGGCGGCGGCTACTACCATCCGGGCAACTGGCGCAAGCGCCTCGATTTCGGCACCGGCACCTTCGGCGACATGGGCTGCCACATCTACGACCCGGTGTTCGCGGCCCTCGCCTTGACGGCGCCGATCTCGGTGCGTTCGGAAGGTCCGCCGCCCGGGCGGCACAACTGGGCCAACGACGCCATCATCCACTACGTGTTTCCCGGCACGCGCTACACGGCCGGCGACACTGTCCGCGTCACCTGGTACGACGGCGACCAGCGGCCGCCGCAAGAGGCGCAGGCCCTGATCGCGCCGCACAAGCTGCCGGGCCAGGGCTCCATCCTGCAAGGCACGAAGGGCGTGATGCTGATCCCGCACGTCGCCCGGCCGGTGCTGCTGCCCGAGCGCGAGTTTCGCGATTTCCGGATGCCGGACGTGCAAGCGGCCAACCACTACCATCAGTTCGTGAACGCCATCCTCGGCGAAGGCCGAACGAGCGCGGGCTTCGACTACTCCGGCCCGCTGACGGAAGCGGTGCTCCTGGGCGGCGTGGCCACCCATTTCCCGAAGACGACGCTGGAATGGGATTCCGCCAAGCTCGTCTTCCGCAACACGCCGGATGCGAACCGCTTGATCCGGCGGACGTATCGCAAGGGGTGGGAGGTGCGCGGGTTGAGCGGGTGATGATACAATCGGCGGAAGGGGCGTTGACGCGAGCTGAATGGAGAACGGCCATGCCGATTCATGATTGGACGCGCGTGAAGGCGGGCATCTTTCACGCGCTGCACCACGATTGGATCACCGAGATCGCCCGCGCGCTGAATCACGGCCTGCTGCCTTCGGACTATTACGCCCTTCCGGAACAGCACGCGTCCGGGCGCAATCCCGATGTGCTGACGCTGGAGCGCCTCACCAACGACGATGCCGAGGACCAACCGTCGAATGGACCTTCGAATGGGGTCGTGCTGGCGCCCCCCAAGCTGCGGCCCATTGCCGAAACGGACATGGCCTTCTACCGCCGCAAGCAGAAGTCGGTCACGGTGCGCCAAGTGCCGGGCGACCGGATCGTGGCGATGGTTGAAATCGTCTCTCCGGGCAACAAGGCGAGCCACCACGCCATCCGCGCCTTCGTAGACAAGGCGGCGGAGTTGCTCGACCAGCACATTCACTTGCTCATGGTTGATCTGCATCCGCCGGGACGCCGCGACCCTCAGGGCATCCACAACGAGATTTGGCAGGAGATCGCCGATGAGGAATACACGATGCCGCCGGCAAAGCCGTTGACCCTGGCTTCCTATGAAGCCGGCCTCAGCATCCGGGCGTATGTGGTGCATGCCGCGGTCGGCGAGCTCTTGAGCGAGATGCCCCTGTTCCTGGCGCCGGACGAAGCGGTTTCGGTCCCGTTGGAGGCGACGTACACCGCCGCCTTTGTCGAAATGCCCAAGCGCTGGAAGCGCGTGCTCGAGGCAGCGCCGGTTTGACCGGACCGCGGGTCGCAGCGCTCCGCGACGCCGTGAGCCCTCGCCTTGCGTCATTTCCGCGAGATGTGTACGCTGTGGAGGCGAACCAATCTTGAGGCTCGAAGGAGATTCATCATGACAGCGCGCTCCCCGCGAATCTGGCTCGGCCTGGCCCTCGTGGCGCTCGGCATGGTCCTCATTCCGGTTCACGGCGCCGGCAAGAAGTCGGACGCCGAAGTCAACGTCAAGATCGCGGCCGCCAAGCCCGACGCCGGCAAGCAGGTGATCACGATTCACCTGGACGTCAACAAGGGCTGGCACATCTACAGCAACCCGGTCGGCAACGAGGACCTCGCGGCCGCCCAGACCGTGGTCACCGTGAGGGGCAAGACCAAGCCGGCGTCGGTGAAGATCGACTATCCCAAGGCGCACGTCATCGACGACAAGGTGCTGGGCAAGTACGGCACCTACGCGGGGAAGGTGACGATCAAGGCGACGGTGCAACGCGCCGAGGGCGACACCGGCCCGCTCGAAGTGAGCGTCCGCTTCCAGGCGTGCAACGACCGCGGCAGTTGCCTGTTCCCGGCGACGGTGAAGGAGAAAGTGCCGTAAGGTAGTGGTTGGTGCAGATTGGAAATCGATCCTACCATTCCAGCGGCTGCGAATTGCCCTTGGGTTGATCGAGGGGCGCCGGCGTTCGCGCTGCCATCACCGGCGCCTTCATGCAAATCCGGGCCGCCACCGCCACCTTCAACAGATGGATGCCGCCGCGGAACACGATGATGCCGATCAGCGTCAGCGGCCCGGCCGTGATCAGCCACGGCCGGTCGGTCAACGTGATCGCCAGCACGATGTAGAACAGGAACAGGCCGAGGCCGACCAGCAGCCAACCGGCGATCTCGCGCAGCCAGAACCGCATGACATGGACCCTTGCTGTCGTGTGAAGCTGACACGTCGGGCTTACGCCGCGCCGCTCGCCCTTCAAGAGACCGGACCCTTCTTCACCAGTTCCACGATGATCCCGCCCAGCTTGAAGACTCGATGGATGCCCGTGAAGTACAGGGGGCGATGCCACTCCAGGCCGCACTCCTCGCAGACGCGCATCAGCTCCTGGCGGTTGTACGTCCGGCAATGCCACACCCGGCTGCAGACGGCGCCGGTGACGGTGTCCTCGGTGACCATGAGCAGCAACTTGCCGCCCGGTTGCAGCACGCGTGCCAGCTCGCGCAGGCCGGGCGCCGGGTCGGGGAGATGCTCGAGCATCCAGCAGCACACGACGCAATCGAAGGCGGCGTCGGCGTAGGGGAGCCGGGTCACGTCGGCGGCGAGGTGACTGACGCGCGGGTTGTTCTTCAGTTGCCGCCGCGCGCGCCGCAGCATGCTCTGCGACAGGTCAAAGGCGGTGATGAACGCGTCGCGATCCGCCCAGCGAAGGATGTTGCGGGTGTGCCGGCCGTTGCCGCAGCCGGCGTCGAGGATGCGCTTGGCGCCGCGGACGTCGAACGCCTCGGGGCGGAAGACGCGGCCGGCCAGGACGGCGTGCAGCGTGATGATCCCGGTCACGTGCGTCAGCTTGCCCGCGAAGCCGTCGTAGTGATCCTTCACGAAGCGGCGATACTCGTCGAACGGCTGCCGCTGCGGCTTCTTGGATTCGAGCGCGGCCCGCAGGCCGCGACGTTTCCGGATTGGGTTGGTGGTTGGATCGTCCTGGAGAGAGGATGGCCCATTCATACGGACTCTCACGAGGATTTCCGCCGCGTCAACGACTTGTCAACGTTGTCGGAAATCGGAAGCTATCACACACGGCCGCTGGCGGCTTCGCGTTGGCGGCCGTCCAGCGCCTGACCCTTTCGGACAGGCACGTTGTTGGACGGCGTATCACACCGCGACGCGGCGATTATACACTTGCCATTCCACCAGCAACAACAGTACCGCCGCGACCAGAATCCATTTCCACAAGTCGCGCGGCTGCGGCCGTTCTTCGCCGGCCGCCACGCGCTCGCTGCCGATGGCGATCTCGTCCCTGGGCTGGATGTTGCTTTCGCCGCTGTCGAGCAGGTTGACGGTGAACCAGCGCGTCGCGCCGTCGTCGCGCTCGACCTTGTACACGCCGATCTTGTCCGTGTCGGCGTGGGTGAACTCCGGCCGCGGACCGCGCTCGAGCGTCGTCCGCGAGCCTCCCGGGGGGTGGATGGTGAGCTTCTGGATGCCGGCTTCGGGCCGCAGGATCATCGGCTCGCCAGGCTGGGCGGACAGCACGCGCACCGCATCGTCCACGTTGCCAAGCATATACAGGACATTGCGAAAGAACAGCGGCAAACTGGGCTCGCGGTACCAATTGGTCGCCACCTGGGCGGGAATCTCGCGGTTGACGAACGGAAACGTCAGGACCACGTCGGTGTACGAGCCGCGCTGGATGGCCAGCATCATGGGCACGCCGCCGCCGGCTTCGAGGATGCGCGTCAGCGGCGGCAGCGTGCGCCGTTTCGGATCGCCTTCGGGCAGGTCGAAGTCCGGCTTCAGCTTCGGATCGAGGCTCTTCTCCGGATGGAACAGGAACGCCTCGGCGATGCCGACGTCGTACAGGGTCGTGATCCAGCGCAAGAGCGGATGGTCCTTCTTGCTCACGAGCAGGAACGGGTTCTTGACCGGCTCCGTGCCGCGCCGCCACGGCGGCGGGACGTCGTCGATGAACAGCGTGTTCGCCTGGGGCATGTCGCTCTCTGGTTCGGGACGGCAGCGGTCGAAGATGACCAGGTCGACGTCGCCGGAGCGGGCCCGCTTGAGGTACGCGTCCTTGGTCAGGTCGGCGGCGCTGAGACGCTCGACCGTCGCCAGCCGCTCGGCCGCCTCCTGCTCAAAGAAGGCCTCGAGGATGGCGTTCGGCGGGCCGACGATCAGGATCTTGGCTTTGCGGACGGCGCCGATGGCCAGCCAGGCCGCGTCGTCGGTGTCGAAGTCGTCGTTGGCGTTCTCCAGATACGCGTGCAGGACCAGGCTGCCGCGCAGATCGAACGCGGGGAGCAGGAACGTCACGGTCGTTTCGCCGGGCTCGTCCTTCTCTTCCACCTCGCTGCCGTCCTCCAGCGTCTTGCGTTGGCTGAACGTGCGCTTGGGGAGTTGCAGCAGCTTCTGCTCGGGATGGATGAGCTTGCCGTTCTGCAGCACGTCGAGCCGCAGCTTGGCCTGGGCCGGCCGCGGGCGGTAGTTGGCGACCCGCACCAGGATTTGCAGGCGGGCCACGTCGAGGTTGGCGAGCTTGGCGTCGCCCGGGTTGTAGCGCAGCGCGTTGAGCATGACGATGCCGAGGTTGTTCGCGTGCTCGACCCCCGGCTTGCCCGCCGGATGATAGTGCAGGTTCAGGTTGCCCAGCGCCGTCGCGAAGCCGACTTCGCGCGAGCCCAGGTTTGCCAGCACCGAGTCCGAGACCGGGGCGAACCGGCCGTCCGAAAACAGGTGCACCCGTGCCTTGATCCCTTCGGGCGGAAGCACCTCGCGCTCGGCGCCCTCGATCTCGTCCGGCGGCCGCATGACCTGGGCCTCGGTGGTCCGCACCGGGTTGGCCAGGCTTTCGGCCAGGCTCAGGGCCTCTTGTATGCGCGTGGTCCGCTGCGTCGGCTCGATGCTCCGCACGGCGTCGCGCAGCTTGGCGCGGTTGTTCGTGTAGCCCTGCAAGGTGGTCGCCTTGGAGTTGAAGACGATCACCATGCCCACGTCGCGGTCGCCGGCGTGGTCGATTTCGCGCAGGGCCTCTTGCTTGGCCCAGTCGAGCCGGCTCGGCGACACATCGGTCGCCGACATGCTCGCCGAATTGTCGATCAGCAGGATGTAGTGGTTGGCCCGCGTGCTCGTGCCGTGATAGCGGAAGCCGAGCAGCGAGTACAGGAAGGCGACGAACAGCAACAGTTGCAGGAGGAGCAGGATGTTCTGCCGCAGCCACTGGAACAGGCTGTTGACGTGCAGGTCCTCGATCGCCTTCTTCCACAAGAACGTGCTCGGCACCTGCATCGGCTTGCGCTTGAGCTTGAGGAAGTAGAGCAGGATGATCAGCGGCGGGATCAACAGCAGCAGGATCGTCGGCAGCGGCGGCAACACCAGCGAAAACGTGACCTTGAAGTTCTGCTGCAGCCATTCGTTGAAGTCGGCGTCCGTGCCGGTCAAGGCCATGAAGCAGAGGATAAGCGCCGGCAGCGACAGCACGAAGACTGCCGTGAGCGCGATGAGGAACCAGCGGCGCGATTGGATGGTCATGGTTTGAACTCGCCGCAAGCGGCATCTACTTCACCAGCCCGCGTTGCCGCAGGTACGTCAGCACCAGCCGGTCGAACGGCACCTGGTTGCTCGTGAACAGGTAGGTCACGCCGCGCTTGAGGCAGAAGTCCTGCAGGGCTGCCCGATACGCCGCCAGGTTCTGCTTGTACTTCTTGATGAGCGGACCGCCCACGGTCACCTCGGCCTCGTCAAAGTCTTCGACGTCGATCAGCTTCAAATCTCCCATCAATTCCGGCTCGATTTCTTCCTGCGACAGCACGTGGATCAGGTAGATGTCGTATTGCCGGGCGACCAGGTAGCGCAGGGCGTCTTCGTAGCCGCCCTTGTCCATGAAGTCGCTGAGGAGAATCACGATCCCCTTGCCCGACGATTTCAGGCTGAAGGTCCGCAAGGCTTCGCGCAGGTTGCTCGACCCGCCCGGCTCGACCTTGTTGAGGAAATCCAGCACGCGCCACAGGCTGCGGCGGCCGCGGGCCGCCGGCATCGACTGCGTGAGCCGCTCGCTGAAGGCCTCGACGGCGACGCGGTCCATGTTCACCAGCCCGACGAACGCCAGCGCCGCGGCCACCTGCTTGGCGTAGTGCAGCTTGGTCGGCGTGCCGAAGTCCATCGACAGGCTGTTGTCGACGAGCAGGTACAGGTGCAGGTCCTCTTCCTCCATGAACAGGCGGATGAACAGCCGGTCGAGCCGGGCGTAGAGGTTCCAGTCGAGGAAGCGGAGATCGTCGCCCTTGACGTAGTTGCGGTAGTCGGCGAACTCGACCGATTGGCCCTTGCGCTTGCTGCGGCGCTCGCCCTTCATGAGGCCCAGGAAGATCTTGCGCGACACCAGCTCGAGCTGTTCGAGCCGGGCCAGGAATTGGGGATCGAGGAGGGGCGGGGTTTGTGTTGCAGGCATGGCATTCGGTACGTTGGTGACCGACTCAAGGAGGAAACCCGAAGGACTGCACGCCGTCGACGTCCGACCTTCCACCGAGCATAACTCCGCTGCCGCGCAACCGCAATCCCCTCAACTCGGCTTTGGGGACGGCTCTCATTGCAGCTCACCGAGTTCACCGCGTTTCCGCCTCTCGAAGAAGCTCGCGGCGATTCCATCCGGCCGCGCATTGCCCTCGGGTGGACGAAGTCGCGAGAGGTTCGGCAGATCCGGGGGAAACGACAGCATCTCGCGCAGAGCCTCGACGGCCTCCCGCGCCTGGGAATTGCCCAGCACAGCGATCAAGTTCAGGATGCGTCGTCGCGCGCTGACGAGCAAGGGACGATTCAAACGGCACAGGTCAACAGTCTCCGCCCCGACCGCCGTGGACGCGCGCATGACGCCGTCGCCAAGGAGCTGCACATGGTGTCCGAGCGCTTCCTTGGTTGGATCAAGCGATAGCGGAACGTCGCGTCGTGTCGAGTTGCACAGATTACAGGCGTAGACAAGGTTGTCGTAGTCCAGACGCCTCTCGGGGTCGGCTCGTTGTGCATGGACATGCTCGACGCCGAAACCATGTTGTCCGTCGGCTTCCCAGCGCTCGCGCCACAGGCAGTACACACATCGAAAGGCATACTCGTCGCGCAGCCACGGCTTGTAGTGCTGATAGTCAGAATAGCCGCGCGGGCCATGCCGGCGCGGCAGGGTCGCCGACGGATACTGGAAGGCCCGGTCGCAAGCCTGGCGGAGTACGTCATCCATGGGTTTGGTGGGTCAGCTGCTGCGCGAGGTCTTCGTAGCGTTTGAGAGCCAGCAGGCGCCGACGGTCTTGAGGTTCGAGCCACTTGTCGGCGATAGCCTGGAGGTCGGCCAATTCGGCTTCCTCCGCTTCGCCAAGTCCGGCCTGATGCCGCTTCCGGATCAGTTGAAACCGCCGTTCGTTCAAGGCACGCCAGGCCCCCGGCTGGTCGGGAAAGTCAGGAGCTCGGCTGAGGACCTCGATCAGCCACTCGTGCAACGACATCTGACGCGCTACGGCCTGCCGCTCCAGCCGTTGAAGCAGGTCGTCGTGCAGGTCGATTGTGATGGACATTCCGTCGATCTCCCAGGGCCGAGTGCCGCCCACGTTCATCATACCAAACGACGCGCTAACGAGGGAAATGCGAGGCGTGTCTCCAGTTGGGCGATCGCCCTGTATGAAACCATGGTTGGAGCTCGTTCACAGGGTTCGCGGTCGGCGTGCCGGCGGCGTGTCGCTGCTCGGCGATCCCAATATTCGGTTTATGCCGACAGCGACGCCAACGCAAGGCGCATCCGATCCAGATCATTCCATTGCGTCGGCGCGGCATCTGCGGTACATTGGTCGATTGAGATCGGCCAATCAGCAGGAAGCATTTTCCCTCGACAATCTCCAGCAATTCGGCGGGTCCGGAGATCAGCGGCCGGAACCCTGCCCACATGGCGAGCGCGCCGCAGGCGAGCGCGCCGCAGTCGAGCGCGCCGTAGCGAAAGCGCCGAAAGCGAGAGCGCACATGCACCGCATCGGACTGGCGTTGTCCGGGGGCGGCTTTCGAGCCACCCTCTTTCACCTGGGCATGGTCCGCTTCCTCCGCGAGGCGGACATCTTGCCGTCCGTGACGCACATCACGTCCGTTTCGGGCGGCAGCATCCTGGCGGCCCACCTGGTGCTCAACTGGGACCGCTACAATGGCTCGCTGCACGAGTTCGACGCCGCCGCCGCGGAGCTGCTCCGTTTCGTGCGGCTCGACGTGCGCAACCGGGTCGTGCGCCGCTACCCGCTGGCGTTGCCGTTGCGGGGGCTGCGGCGGCTGGCGTTGCTCGGCCCCAATCGCCGGCTGACGCGCACCGGGCTGCTCGAATACCACTACGACAAATACCTGTACGGCGACACCTGCCTGTTTCAGTTGCCCGAGCGGCCGCGGCTGTACATCCTGGCGACCAACCTGAGCGAGGGTTGCCTGTGCGCCTTCACGCGCGAAGGCCTGCTCATGCAGCGGCGCTTGCCCGGACAGCGTTTTCGCTTCGACCGCATCCACACCGGACTGGCGACGGTGCCCATGGCCGTGACCGCCTCGTCGGCGTTTCCCGGGTTCTTCCCGCCGCTGGAATTGCGCGGCGAGGAAGTCGGGGCCGATCCAGGCCATTTCGGACGCGTCGCGTTCACGGACGGCGGCGTCTACGACAACCTGGGCGTGCGCATGTTCCGCTGCCTGGAACGATCGCTGCTGGCGCGCGAGATTCGCCTGCGCCGCGAGGACCTCGCCGACGCGGACCAGGTGCGCGGCCTGCTGGCGGCGGCGGCTCAGGCGAACGAGGATACGCCGTTGCACCGGCTGGCCCAGATGGTCGACCTGCCGCGCGAGGCCGCGGGCCCCGGGTCGGCGGATGCGCCGGTGGACTGTCTGCTCAACGGCCTGTGGGACGTGATGAACAACGAAAACCTGGCCCGCGAGCCGGTGTTCGCCCGCCTGTCGGCGCCTGATCCCGACGTCGAGCAGTTGCTCCATGCTGCCCGCAACGGCGCCGGCGCCATCGAGCCGGGCGACCAGATGTGGCTCAACCGCCGTCTGGTGGAGGCGGCCTTCCGGCAGGCGACCGGCCAGTCCTGCTTCCGGTCGCCCAATCCCTGCTTTGACGCCGTGCTGGTCAGCGATGCCGGCAAGCAGTTCAAGATCGCCAGCGACGCCCGCGCCGGCGGACTGATCACGACGTCCATGCGCGCCACCGACATTGCCATGGACCGCGTCTGGCAGCTCGAAATCGACACCTTCACCGGCACCCCCGGGTTTGTCTTCGCGCCGATCACCAAAGTCGTCGAACCCGATGAGGATCCTACCGCCCTGCACCCCGAGGTGCAGCGCATGGCGACTGACATCCGCACCGACCTGGATCGCTTCTCTCCGTTGGAGATTCGCAGCCTGGTGCAGCACGGCTATTGCGTCGGCCGCAGCGCCTGCCGCTCGCGTGCGGACCTGTTCGGGGCGACGATGCCGGCCCAGGCGCCCTGGGACCCGTTGCCGGGTCACGAACCGGCGACCAAGCAGCCCTCGCGCCCGGTCGCGGCTGCAACCTTGGCGAGCGACAAGGGTTCGAAGCCGGCGCCGAAAGCGGCGCTCGAAGCCGCGGAGTCGCGGCAGTTGCAGCAATCCGCCGGTCGGCGGCTGTGGAGCACACTGCTGGATTACCGCGATTGGACTTCGTACGTCTACGTGCCGCTCCTGATCCCGATTCTCCTGGTCCTGCCCTACTACGGCGTCAAATGGTATCGCCAGTCCCAGGTGATCCAGCGGTTGATCGAGGGCTTGGCCCAGAACAACGGCGACTTCGAGGTGATGAGCAAGCTGCTTCAGGAGGGCCCCTCGGCGCCGTTTCGAGGCATGGCGGCACAAGAGAAAGGCGAACTCGCGCCG
Organism: Gemmataceae bacterium; assembly: GCA_022616435.1. Classification (GTDB taxonomy): domain Bacteria; phylum Planctomycetota; class Planctomycetia; order Gemmatales; family Gemmataceae; genus JAKEET01. The sequence continues at coordinate 31,698 of JAKEET010000013.1, read as the reverse complement.
CTGGACTACAGCGGCTTCGAGGTGATCGCCGACACACGGGTCCTCGATTTCCGTCCGTGGAAAATCGGTTCGAAGCAGGCTGATGAACGCTCGTATGCGTACGCTTACCGTCGCACGCGCGTCAAGAAACTCGGGCCAACGGCTCGCGAGTTCGTGATCCGTGTCCGCGGGTCGGTCGCCAAGGCGCAGGTGCGTTCTCTGACCGACCGATTTCCGGCCGAGCTCCGCTCGGGTCAGGATAAGGCAACCGACGACGGCAAACCGGTCGCCGCTTTCGACATGGCCTTCGATCTCACCAAGGCGGTCGCTCAGGATGTCGTGGACCTGTCGTTCGAAGTCACGGGCGAGCCGCCCCCGCAGTTTCTGAAAGGCGCGACCATGGATGTCGATGCCAAGACGGCCCTGCTCACCTGCTGGCTGCTCTTGCCCGACGGCAAGCACTACCAGGGCATGGAACTGTTGCGCTACCCGGCCGGCAACGATTCCAGCCCGGAACGCATGGTGCCGGCCAGCGAAATCGTGTCGCCAAACGGTCAGATTGCTGCATTCGCCTTGCTGAGCCTGGAGCCGGGCTGCATGTACGAGCGCCGCTGGACGTATCGTGACTGACGAACGTGATTGACGGAGAGCCTGCCATGCGCGGCATGTACCGGTTTCTGAAAGCGACCATCCTCGGCGGACTGCTGTTCCTGGTGCCGTTGGTCGTGCTCGGGGCCATCGTCGCCTGGACCGTCGACATCGCCCTCAAGGTCATTGCCCCGGTGTTCGAGTGGCTGCCGGACAAGTCGGTCGGCGGCGTGTCGCTGGCCCTGGCATGCGCCGTGCTCGGCCTGGTGGGCGCCTGCTTTGTCGCCGGACTGGTCGCGGAGGCCGCCATCATCCGGCGCCTGGGCGAGCGTGCGGAGCGCATCGCCCTGTTCGTGCCGGGCTACGCCCTGATGAAGAACGTCGGCGCCAACCTGGTGGGCGTCGAAGGCAAGCATCCCGTCAAGACCGTGCTGGTCCGCCTCGAGGCTTCGTGGCAGCTCGGCTTCCTGACCGATACGCTCGCCGACGGCCGTCACGTCGTCTTCGTCCCAGGGGTGCCCAAGGCGATGGTCGGGACGCTGCACATCGTCGCGCCCGACCGGGTCCAGCTCGTGGCCATCTCGGTCTCGGCTGCCCTGGACGATCTCGGCCGGCTTGGCATCGGGCTTCGGGAGACGTGGCCGAAGGAATCAGTTTCGGCGTGATTTCTGTCAGGCGGCTATTGCCCGGTCAGATTGATAGGCGCGATATTGGAGGGTGGCCTTTCGCCGATCGTTCGCCACACGTGAAGCATCTGGACCATCACGGCGAAAGCATGCTGTTCGCGGCGACACCCCGCATGCTTTCGCGGTGTTGGTCCAGAAATCTCTGCGTCGCGTGGGAGCCGCGAAAGCATGCCACGCAGCACGCGTTTCGGCAACCTGATCGTCAATGGCGGGAGGTCCTCCCGGCGGGACTCGAACCCGCGACCACGGGCTTATAAGGCCCACGCTCTGACCGCTGAGCTACGGGAGGAAATGAAGGCAGACCGACGTATGCCATCGCGTATCATCGCTTCCTCCTCTAATCGATCTTCTGCTTGGCCAGGAACGCCAGCCACGGATCGTGAAGCGTCACGCGGCCGCCGTTCTCCTGCCACCATTTCTGAAGCGTGTCGAAGTTGCCCGTGGTGTTGGCCGTCACCTTGGGGAACGCCACCTTGAGTTCCTCGAAAGTCATCGGCTTTGGATTGCCCGCCGTCGCGGCAGGAAGGCGCGCCAGCAGCAGCAACACGGCCGCCTGCGCCACGAACGCCAAGAATCGCCGGGGCATGGGATTCCTCCTTCCAGATGCCACGATTGTCGCACGCGATTCGTGGAGATTCAAGACGGTCGGGGCCGCGCCATGACGAGACGCTCAATTCCTCATCAATCCTTCAAGAAATCGTGTCGGGCTGGTTGGTCGGTATGCGTGATAGAGATAGCGACCACCACGTGCCGAGACATTTTCGAGGGCGAGAACCATGGCAAAGCACATGCGCGTCCTTTTCAAGCACATCCAGGAACACCATGCGGCCAAGCTCGCGGGGACCAAAGCGGTCGCGGGCGCCGGGTCGGGCGCTCGGGCGGCAGATGCGTCCGCGCACACCGGCGCGTCAACCGCGGCCCCTTCGCCGGCAACGCAGCCCTCGAGCTTGGCGAGGAACCGCACGCATTTCGGGTCTACTGGGGCCGCGTCCGCGAGCGCCTACGCGAAGGCGGCGCACTCAATGCCTGGCTGGAACAAGTCAATCCCTGAGCTGTCCAATTCACTTGCTAGTCTCGTCACGAATAAATCGCTCCCATTTTCTTGTTGCGCGAATTGCGCCTCGCCGCATGGAATGGAAGAGACTTCGGTTTCTTTGGTAGTTGGAGCGGATTGAAATCGGTTCTACGCGGCATCTTCCGGACGATTGGTCTGCGCGCCCGGAGCGATGGCCGTTTCATTCTAGTGCGGACCTGGTCGACCGTCGTTTGGAGGGAAGAACCATGGCGAAAGCGATGTCCGCGTTTTTCAAATACGTCCAGGAGAAATATGAGAAGGAGCGAGCGGCTGCCAATGGCGTTTCGGCCGTCGCCGTGGCGGAGAGGGGCGATTCGGAAGTAGAATCTAACACCGCCGCGGGTAATGCAAAGGCCGCGGGCAATGGAAAAGCTGCGGCCGGCAAAGGTCAAGGCGTGGAGGCGCGCAAGACCGACAAGCCTGGCGCCGATGGTCTGGGCGCAGAGGCCGGCAAGGGCGACACCTCCGTCGGACTGAGGGCAACCAAGGACGGCGCCAATCTCACGATCAAGCACGAGAAAAAGTTCCCCGTGGGCGGGACAAACTTCATGGTGTGGGTTATCCCCTGCTACGTGAAGGGGGACTTCAAGGTTTCGGTGGAGGGGACAGCAGTCTTTGGGGACTCCTCGGGCGGGTCCATCGGGGTGACGGGGGCGGGCTCTGTCGAGTTAGGCGTCGGCGGTACCTCGAAGGAGGTGACCGCGGGGCCATACGGCTCGATCGAGTTGAGCGTCCCTAACAAGGCGCTGAGCGTCATGTACGGCGAGAAAAATGGCTGGGAGGTCGAGGCAACCACGATCTCGATCATGGGAACGGGCAAAGTCGGCATCAAGGTGGAGATCAACGACGGCCCGTCGCTCAACGTCGACCAGGAAGTGGTGAGCTGGGAACTGTTCGTGCTGTGCATCGGCCGCTATGCCGACGGCAAATTCGAGTTCTTCAATGTGAGAGCCGGCAAGGACCTGATGCGCCTCATAGCCGCCCTTGAGAAGGGGGGGCCGCAGATCGAGGCGGCCGTTGAGAAGTACGCGCCTCAGTTCGTCAAGGATGCCGCCGTCAAGGGGGCCGAGTGGACCGCCGAGAGCAAGACGGCGGAAAACATCGCTGACAAGACCAGCGAAGTCCTCGACAAGGTCAAGGAGGAAACCGGTGTCGACGTCGGCGCCGGTGTCGAGGAGCTTGTGCAGTCGCTTGTGGACGAGAACGGGGAGACCTCGCAAGAGGCCACCGATCGCGTCAACGAGGAAATGAGGAAGTTCGAGGACTGCCGGGACGACCTGCACACGTGCATGGCCGCGAGCGGGCTGGACGGCGAGCTTCGGCCATTCCGATCGACGGAGGAGTACAACAAGATCGTCGACTGCTGGCAGGCCGAATCCGAGAATGTCGCGATGGGCAAAGACGCGCCTGGCGCGTGGCGAGGTATGATCGACGCCCTGATCCAGACGGCGCGGACTCGCCAGAAGCAAAAGAAGGCGGAGGAGGCGGGCAAGGAGAAGCAGAAGAAAGACGCGCTACAAGCGGAGATCGATAAGGCCGTCGCCATGATGGAGGGGGCGCGCACCGGCGCCATTGGCCAAGGCAACGTGCTGAACAACCGCTTGAAAGCGAGCCCCAACGCGAACGTCCAGCCGATCCACAACAAGGGCTATAGCGAGTTTGCCTGGGCCGAGAACGCGCGCCAGGCCGTCCAGGGCGCCCAGGGCCACGCCAAGATCCAGCAGGCAGCGAGCGCGGCCGCCGCCTACCTGAAGGCGAAAGAAACCTGGACGACCGGCATCCACCAACTCTGATCGACGGAGGCGGCCGTAGTTCCACCGACTGCCTCGGTCCCAAGCTCCCTCCAGCTTCAGACCGAGGCAACTGACGACAGGTGATCCAAATCAGCGCGTATCGCAGATCGAGATCTGAGGCCGCAAGGTCATCGTGTGTGGAGCAGAATCATGAGCATCAATATGCGGAATTTGTGGAATGATTTGAACACGGCGGGCGCGCCCGCTGGCGGCCTCGAACTCCCGCCGGACTGGCAGGCGAAGCCGGTGCGTCCAAGGAGATCGATATCCTCCTCAGCTCCGGCGGCGCCCCGCCGATCGAGTTTTCGGCTAGTGTCAGGGTCACCGTTACCGCCGAAGGCTTCAATCTATCGGGAGCGTCTGTCCACGTTGAAGGCACTGAAGATAAAAGCATTGTCTTCGCTCAGACGGGTGGCAGCGGAAGCGTCACTGTCCCACTCAAGCTGGGTACCAAGCCTCAGCGATCCTACACCATTACAGCGTTTCCGCCCAACAACATGCCTTTCATACCGACGCCGTATGGGGGCAACCCGGTTGTGGTTCACGCGGGCTTGTGTCCCACAGTGCTTATCAATCTGAGGCGCTCCACGGAGTGGAACGACGAAGACTTACCGGTGTTTCAGACTCCCGAGCCTTGAAAAAAAAGCGACCGGTGAGCAAGGTCAACCTGTGTGGAGCAGCATCATGGCATTCAATATGCGGAAGCTTTGGAATGATCTGAGCACAGCCGACGCAGCGCCACCGACCAGCAAGAGCCCCACGCCGCCGTCCCAGTCCGCCGATGCGCCTGGCGGCGGCCTCGAACTCCCGCCGGACTGGCAGGATTCGCCGAATACCAACGCGCCGCCGGACATCACCCCTCCCAAGCCGACGGCGCCGGTTCTGGAATCGATCACACTCATTCCGAACAAGAACTCGATCGCGGTCGGCGAGAGTGTTCAAGTCAGCGTGATGGGCAAGTACTCCGATGGGTCCAGCCGGCCCGTAACCGGCGAGTGCATGTGGAGTGGCGGCCCGGCCGACATTCTCCTGGTGTCCGGCAACGGAAGTGGCACGGGGGTGCGCACCGGCTCGGCGAAGATCATGGCCGTGCACATGAAGTACACCAACGTCAGCAATTCGACGAGCGTGATCGTAACCGGCGCTCCGTCCAAGCCGCCCGAGCCGGTGCTGGAACAGATCATCCTTGATCCAGGCGGCTACGACGTCATGTGCGGGCCGCCGGTGCAGTTCCGGGCGACCGGCAAGTTTCCCGGTTGGCCCGATGAAGACCTGACCAACGTCGTGGTTTGGACCTCCGACAAGCCCGCGGTCGCCGCCATCGCTGGCAACGGAATTATCCAGACGAAGTCCGCGGGAACGGCAATCATCACGGCCAAGCATGGCAATCGCAAGGCTACAGCCACGGTCACGGTGCGGGGCGGCGCAGAGCCCAAGCCACAAGCGCGGACGCTCATGGTCGTTCCGCCGAGCGCCTACATCGCAATTGGCGAGCCGGTCATCTTCACCGCCCGGCGCCTGCTCCCCGATGGAACCGCCGGCGAGATCGTGAAGGATGTGAGCTGGAGTCAAGTACCACCCGATATTGTGACGTTCAATCCCGCTCAGCACTTGGTCAACATTGCCGGGAAATCGGCTGGAACGGTGAGAATCATCGCGTCGGGTCCGAACGGCAACGGCGAGGCCATCGTCACTGTCAAGCCCGAGAAGCTTGGCGCCAAGGACCCGAGCACGATCGGTGACATGAACGGCCAAACCGGTGGGGCGCCGACGACTTCAGTGACAACGCCGCCCAAAGGCGAGCAAGTCGAGATCATACCGCCTGGGCCAGTGCTTCCGACACCTCGACCGACCGTGCCTGGACCCACACCGCTGCCGGCACCGCCTCCCGTCGCGCCGCCGTCTGGCAAGAGCAAGGATGTCATTCTGGGCCTTCAAAAGGCACTCAAGAAGGTTGGCTACGATCCCGGCCCGATTGACGGCATCATGGGCCCAAAAACTTCGACGGCACTCAAGCAGTTTCAAAAGGACAACGGCCTGGCGGCCGACGGCGTCGCCGGGCCTGCGACCCAGGCGGCGATGGCCAAGGCGCTGAAAGCCGCGGTGGCAGGAGGCGGGGGTGGGGACCCAGCCGCGCAAACCGGCACGCTCAAGATCGAGCCAGCCGATCCGAAGATGCCCTGCGGCGGGCGGCAGCCATTCGAAGCGTGGTTGGTCACCGGTTCGAAGAAAGTGAACGTCACCAAGCACGCAACCTGGTCCTCGGATAACGAAGTCGTGGCGATCAGCGACGAGAAATCCACCAAGGGACTCGCGACGGCGGGGGACTCACCTGGGACGGCAACGATCAAGGCGGTTCTTGACGCGCCCCAAGTCACCGTCTCGGGTGAGACCACTGTCACGGTGGAGGGGCCCGGTGGACCGCAAACCGGCACGGGCAGCATGGAAGTGCACGTCCACGACGAAGCCGGCAAGCCGGTGCAGGGCGCCACGGTCGGACTCGCAACGGGACCGACCAAGAAACCGAACGCCGACACCAATGCCGGAGGCATCGTCCGTTTCGAGGGGCTCGCGGACGGTAAGTACCACGTGAACGCGGCCAAACGAAATATCGTTTGGCAGCCGGCCTACCCTGCGGTGGCGGCAGGGGACACGGTCACCGTGTTTCTGCGCAAATTGGCCAAGCCAGGTCCCGAAACGCCCTCGATCGAAATCTATCCAATCCGTCCGAGGGTGAACTGCGGCGCCTGGTGCAATTTTCAAGCTTCAATCAAAGGCACGAACACGGTCGTCAAGGCGACTTGGCAGTCTTCGGACTCCAACGTCATGAGGATCAACAGCCAGACCGGAGAAGCCGTCGCGGGAACTGCGGAGGGAAAGGCAACCATCACGGCGACCGCCCTGGTGGAGGGGGTGCCCCAGAGGGCGTCCACGGATGCCGTCGTGTTCGACAAAGACCTTTAGACCATCGTGGCGCTGTAACCAATGGAATGCGGCCCCGTCCGTCAGTCCAGATGCGTCCGGCCAATCCGAAGCTGCCCCCGCCACGCGCCAGCCGCCTACATCGGCACCGTCAACGCCGGACCCTTGTCGTCCTTCTTTGCCGGGGGCGGGGGCGGCGGCACGCGCGGCGGCGACTGCCCCGCCGGCCGGAAGTTCGGCTCGATCACTTCCGAGTTCGGCGCCGCGATCGGGGGCGCCGGCGGCAGCTTCACCTGCGGCCCACCATTCGCCGGCTGTGCCGGCGCCGGGCTCTTCGGCTCGGGCGCCTTCGGACCGGGCGCATTCGAGCTCGGCGGCACATCGACGATGATCGGCAGTGGCGTTGGGGTCACTGGATTGGCCGGAAGCTTGACCGGCGGCAACGGCGGCTGGCTCACGATGACGGGATGGGGCGGCTGCCCCACGGCCTTCGGCGCGCCCACTTGCGGCACGTCCGCTTGCGCGACGCCCGCTTGCGGCACGCTCGCTTGCGGCACCCCGGCTTTGGGTGCACCCGGCTGCTGGGAATTCGTCCGGGACGGAAAGATGCGGCTGGCGATGCCGGGCTTGGCCGGCGGCTGCGGCGGATTGGCCGGCGGTTCGTGCGTCAGCGGCCCCTTCCCCTTGGGCGCGAGGTCGGCATCCGGCAGGTCTTTCGGCGGATGATAGCCGGCGAGTTGATACCGCAACAGCGCCGCCTTGGCTTGCCAGCGCACTTTCCACGAATCGTCCCCGGCGGCGGCCCGTTCCAAGGTCTGGCCGGCCAGGATCGAGACCGGCCGGATCTTCGCCAGGCTTTCCAGCGCTTCTTGGCGGACGCCGGCGCTGGCGTCGCTGCGGGCAACGTCGGCCAGCACCGAGATGATTTCCGGGTGCGTCTTGGTGTCGAACTCGCGCAGCTCCTCGGCTGCGGCGGCGCGCTTGCGCTCATCCCGATCGGACTTCGCCTGCACGATCAACTCGCCGATCCGCTGCGCCGGCGGCGTCCGCACCGGCGGCGGGCTCGGCTTGCGGCTGAACAGTTGCGCGTTCGCCGGCGCCGACCAGGCGACGAGAAACGTGATCAAGACCAGCAGAGCGCGGCTCCTCATGGCGCGTCCTCCGAACCAAGAACATCCCCGTTCTGCATCGTCCTCTCCGCATTGCCGGCACGACCCATTTCCTCGGAAAACTACCCAGGTTCCCTTGGCGTCCCACTAAAGCCGATACAAATTGACCGGGATGTGCGGCTTGCGGCCTCGCCCTCCGGTTTCGTAGGGGAGTTCGCGAGATTTCCGCTACGTGCATGGGCGGAGAGATCTGTGCAAATCGTCCAGGTGGTGCTGTTCGCCATCGGTACGGCCGCCATGGTCCGGGCCTGGCGTGCGTCGCGAGGTACGGCGTTGTTCCATGCCGTCCACTGGGGCATCGCGGCCTGGGCGGCGTGGGGCCTGGCCATCTTCCTGCGCGCGGCCCTGGCGGACGCGGGCGCCGGGATCGCGCATCCCGATCCGTTCGCGTTCATCGCCCTGTGCTTGACGGGCTGCGCCGGCGTTGCTGTCCTGGGCGCGCGTCGTCCGCAGGCGGCGGCCTGGAACTTTGTCGTCGTGGGATTGCTGGCGGTGATGGTGCTGCCGCTTGTCGAAAACGCCCTGATCGGCACGCGCTCGCTGGATTGGGTGCGAATCGCCTTTCTGTCCATCACGCTCGCCATCGGCATGCTCAACTACCTGCCGACACGCTTCGGACCGGCGACGTTGCTGGCCGGATTGGGGTGCGCTGCTGAAATCGTGGGGGTCGTGTCGCCCGAACTGTTGCCGGATCGCGGCGCGGCGGACGCGATCCGGCTGTGCGTGCTGGCGGCGCCGTCCTTGGCCCGCGCGCGCTGGCCGTCACGAAACGCCGTCGGCGACCTGGACCGGATCTGGCTCGACTTCCGCGACCGCTGGGGACTGGTCTGGGGCCAGCGGGTTCGCGAGCAGTTCAACCGCGCCGCTGCCAACGCCGGCTGGCCGGCGACGCTGACCTGGCTCGGCTTCAAGCATCAGCAGACGCCTGATGCCGCGTCCCGCGCCGCGATGCGCGACACCCTGCTGGCGCTCTTGCAACGGTTCATCCAGGTGGAGGCCAAGAAGTGAACATGATTTCGGAATAGGATCGGTGGCCGGGGCTTCGAAGACTCAGCCCCGGCCACGAATCAATGGATGATGCGCTAGCGCATCATTCCCCCCGAGGGGCCGCCGAACGAGCCGCGCGCCGGCATCACTGCCGTGTCATTCAGCAGCATGTCCTTCCAGCGCTTCGCAGGATCGTCGCGGTGGAACGCTTCCTTGGGATAGGCTGGATTGCTGAAACGGGCTTCCTGCGGCGGCTTGTTCAGCACTTCCGGCGTCTCCACCGGCTTCAGGTCCGGCGCCGGCGTGCGGCAGCCGAGAATCGTGCCGAGCAGCAACGCCGCAACCCCGCACATACCCCATTTCCCGTCCATGGGCTTCTCCAAACTGGCGAGTCGGGGCGGATTGTCCCCCCAATCCACCGACAGCGGGGACTATAGCGACCCATGGGAATCGTGCAAGATGATTTGGTGTGTGCTTACAGCGTCCCCGCCTTCGCCTTGGCGTAGCGCTCGTCCACCTTCTTCCAGTTGACCACGTTCCACCAGGCGTCGAGGTAGTCGGCCCGCTTGTTCTGATATTTCAGATAGTAGGCGTGCTCCCAGACATCGACGCCCAGGATCGGCGCCTGGTTGGTCATGTACGGGCTGTCCTGGTTGGGGGTGCTGACGATCTGCAGCTTGCCGCCGGCGAACACCAGCCATGCCCAGCCGCTGCCGAAGCGGCCCAGGCCGGCTTGCTTGATCTGCGCCTGGAACTGGCCGAAATCGCCGAAGGTCTTGGCGATGTCGTCGGCGAGCGGGCCGCTCGGCTTGCCGCCGCCGGGGCCCATGATCTCCCAGAACATGGTGTGGTTGATGTGGCCGCCGCCGTTGTTGATCACCGCCTGCCGGACCGCGTCGGGGACCTGGCTGATTTCACGCAGCAACTGATCGAGCGGTTTGGCGGCGAGGTTCGCGTGGGCTTCGAGCGCCTTGTTCAGGTTGTCCACGTACGCCTTGTGGTGCCGTCCGTGGTGGATCTCCATCGTCATCGTGTCGATGTGCGGTTCCAGGGCGTTGGTCGCGTACGGCAACGGCGGCAAGGTGTGAGCCATGATGATTCTCCATGTTGGATGGGTAGTCCGGCCGAGCAGGACGGACGGCGTTTCCCACCGCCCTCGGCCGGTCTGGGCTAATCTATCCGGCGCACGGAGGATGGCGAGCCTCGTGACGGTGGTCAACGTTTCGCCGCGCGTGAGCAATTCATCCCCTGCCGGTGCCTTGCAGCAGCCCGAAGCGCAAGCGAGTGCCGCCCACGCTTGCGCTTCGGGCTCAAAGCCCGTCGAATTCATACACTGGCACAAGCATTGCACCGGGAACCGGCGATTGCCCAGTTCACCCAGGAGCTTCTCATGAAACGAACACCAGCGATGGCAGTCGGACTGACGTGCCTCGGCGCGATGTTGCCGCTTCTTGCGCCCGCGCGGGCCGGTGATCCTCCGGCGCCGTCGCCCAAGGAGCTGCAAGCCGTTGTCGACAAGGGGGTCGCCTATCTGAAATCGAGCCAGGGCAAGGACGGCAGCTTCGCGCCGAAGCTCGCTGGTCCGGGGATCACCGCCCTGGCGGTCGCCGGCCTGCTGCGGAGCGGCTTGAGCCCGCAAGACGCCGTCGTCGCCAACGGCCTGAAGTATCTGGAAAGCCAGGTGCAAAAGGACGGCGGCGTCTACAACAAGTTCCTCGCCAACTACACCACCAGCGTCGCCATCATGGCCTTCCAGGAGGCCAACCAGGGGGGCAAGTACGACGCCGTCATCAAGGACGCGGCCGCGTTCATCCAACGCATCCAGCACGAAGACGATCCCAACAACCCGGCCTTCGGCGGTTTCAGCTACGACGGCAAGAAACGCCCCGACCTGTCCAACAGCGCCTTCAGCGTCGAAGCGCTCATCGCCGCCGGCATCCCCAAGGATGACCCGGTCATCAAGAAGGCGCTCACGTTCATCGGCCGATGCCAGAACTTGCCGGGCGAGTCGAACGATCAACCGTTCGCGAAGAAGACGTCGAAGGCCGATCGCGGCGGCTTCACGTACCTGCCGTTCGACGTGGACGACAACCGCCACAAGACCCCCGACGGCGGCTTGCGGTCGCTGGGGGCGATGAGTTACGGCGGGCTCAAGAGCTTCCTGTACGCCGGCGTCAGCAAGGAGGACCCGCGCGTGAAGGCCGCCGTGGACTGGATTCGCCGGCACTACACGCTGAAGGAGAACATCGGCATGGGCAAGGCGGGCCTATTCTACTACTACCACACGTTCGCCAAGGCCATGGACGCGTGGGGCGAGAACCCGTTTGTCGATGCCGCGGGGACGAAGCATCCCTGGAAAGCGGAATTGTTCGACGCGATCCGCGCTCAGCAGGGCCCCAACGGCAGCTGGCGCAACCAGGGCGAACGGACGTTCGCGGAGGACAACCCGGACCTGTGCACCGCGTTCGCGCTCTTGAGCTTGAGCTACTGCAAATCAAAATGACGGCCAATTCGTTTAGCCCCGGTTCGGAGAACCGGGGCGGTCAGGATCCCGCGCGAAGGATGTATCCCCCGTTTCTTCGAAACGGGGCTAAACGCGCGCGGCGGCATTGCACTTTGCCTCGGCATGTTCTATGCTCAACCCACATCGCACTATCCGGGGAAATCACATGTCGCGCTGCATCATCATCGTCGCGATTCTATCCGCCGTGACCGCCAGCGCTCACGCCGACTCCTTCGATCACTACCTGAACCCCATCCTCGCCAAGATCCCCGACAGCAAGTCGGCCGAAAAGCTCACGCGGCTCACGGCCGACGCGATGATCGATCATGCACGCGTCCTGCCCGGCATCAGCGCCGCCTTCGTGGTCGTCAAGACCAACGAGGGCCGCTGGGCCAAGCTGCTCGTGCAGCCGGCGCGCCACAAGATCACCGCGACCACGTCGGCGCCGATCGTGCTCGTCGAGCGGCTCGTCACGTTCCGCGAAGGCGAGGAACGCGCCGTCGCCGCCAGGGCCGAGAACGTGCGCCTGTTCCACGATTTCCGCCTGAACCTCGACATCGGCCAGATCGTCCCGGCCGCGCTCGGCGGCGACCTGCGGCTGGTGGCCGAGGGCGACAGCGTCCATCTCGAGCCGGTCGGCAAGGCGGAGCTGTACCTGGTCAAGAAGCACCTGCCCGAGGCGACGCCGAAGAAGGGGGCCAGGCTGATCGTCGGCGCGAAGTTCGAGCCGAGCTACTTCAACGGCGTCTACAAGCTCTACGACGACGGCCGGCGTTCGGGAACGCTGCATCTCAAGGTCGGCGCCAACAACTTCGTCTCCGGCCACTACTACTCCGACAAGGACGGCGCCAAGTACGACGTCGAAGGCAAGGTCGGCAACCCGAACCACTCGATCCAGTTCTCCATCATTTTCCCGCGAACGATGCAGCAGTACGCCGGCTGCCTGTTCACCGGCGATGCGAAAGCGATTGCCGGCTTCTCGCGGCTGCAGGAGCGGGAGACGGGGTTTTACGCGGTGCGGGTGGAGGAATGACCGGTGGGCGCTAGCTGTTGCCACCTCACCCCGACCGCCGCTGCCGCCGCGCCGAAATCCGGTGCACGATCTCGTCGATCATCACGCCCAGCAGGATCACGACGCCGATCGTCGTCGGCTCCAGGCTGGTCGAAATCCCCAGCATGCTGGAGGCGTTGTACAACACGCGGATCAGGGCGGTGCCGATCACCACGCCCAGGATCGAGCCTTCGCCGCCGCGCAGGCTGCACCCGCCCAGCACCGCGCCGGCAATGGCGTACAGCTCGTAGGTGTCGCCGAAGCTCGACGGTTGCAGGGCGTTGATGTCGAGCGACAGGAGCACGCCGCCGAAGCCCGCGATGAACGAGCACATCACGTAGGCCAGGATCACCATGCGATCGGTGTTGATGCCGCTGTACCGCGCCGCCTGTTCGTTGCGGCCCAGGGCCAGCAAGTAACGGCCGTAGATGGTCCAGTGCAGGAACCCGCCCACCAAGAGCGCCAGACCGAGCATCAGCAAGAACGGGATCGGCAGTCGCAGCGCCTCGAAGCCCGGCAGGGTCACCGTCCCCACGATCTCGCGGAGCCCGTCGAAGCGCTCGTTCGCGAAACCCTGTGTCGCCTCGCCGGTGCTCCACCGCGCCAGCCCGCGATAGATGAGCAGGCCGCACAGGGTGACCACGAACGGCTGCAGCCGCAGCTTGGTCACCAGGAGCCCGTGGACCAGGCCGATGGTCGCGGCCAGCAGCAGCACCAGGAGCACCGCCACGCCGGGCGGAACGTCCCAGCGATTGGCCAGAAGCGACATCGTGCAGCCGACCAGGCCGACGACCGAGCCGATCGACAGATCGATGCCGCCGGAGATGATCACGAGGGCGGCGCCGATGGCCAGGATGCTGAAGAGCGACGTCCAGTTGATGATGTTCTGGATGTTGGCGGTGCTCATGAAGGCGGGCGCTTGCAGCGACGTGCCGACGCAAACGACGATCAGCACGACGGCGATGCCGAGGGCTTTGGTCATGATTGTCCCGTGGCGGCGCGCATCACGGCCTCTTCGCTGAGCTGGTCGCGCGACAGCTCCGCGGTCAACCGGCCCTGGTGCATGACTAGCACGCGGTCGGCCAGCGTCAAGATTTCCTGCATCTCGCTGCTCACGAACAGGAGCGCCGCCCCGTCGCGGGCCGCCTGCTCCAGGAGCCGGTAAATCTCCTCCTTGGCGCCGACGTCGACGCCGCGGGTCGGCTCATCCAGGAGCAGCACGCGCGGCTTCAAGAGCAGCCATTTGGCCAGCACCGTCTTCTGCTGGTTGCCGCCGGAGAGGAGCTGCACCACTTTCTTGGGCAACGGCGGCCGGATGCGCAAGCCGGCGATCATCCGCTCGGCGCCGGCGCGTTCCTGGGCGGCGTCGAGGAATAAACCGGCCCGGCGCGTACGAAACAGGCTGGGCAGGCCGATGTTTTCGCGGATCGACATCTCCAGCACCAGCCCTTGCAGCTTGCGGTCCTCCGGGATCAGGGCCAGGCCGGCGCGGATGGCGTCGCGCGACGTGCGGATGGTCGCCGGCTGCCCGGCGATCCGGATCGTCCCGGCCAAGGGGGGCGTGATGCCGAACAGGGCTTCCAGCATCTCGGTGCGCCCGGCGCCGACCAGGCCCGCCACGCCGACGATCTCGCCGCGCCGCACCTGAAAGCTCAACCGGTGCCGGCGGTGCGCCGGCGTCACCAGTCCCTCGACATCCAAGAGCGTTTCACCCAAGGGCAGCGGCTGGCGATGATACCACTTGGACACGTCGCGGCCGACCATCAGCGACACCATGCGATACTCGTCGATTTCATGCCGCGCCAGCGCGCCGGCGTTCTTGCCGTCGCGGAGCACCACGACGCGGTCGGCGACCGCGCGGACCTCGCCGAGCCGATGGGAGATGTAGATGACGCTGACGCCGCGATCCTTCAAGCTCTTGATGACGTTGAACAACGTCTCCGTTTCGTGCTGCGACAAACTCGACGTCGGCTCGTCCATGATGAGGATGCGGGCGTCGGTCGCCAGGGCCTTGGCGATTTCGACCATTTGCCGCTGACCGATGGTCAGACGGCCTACCAGCGTGCGCGGCGACACATCGAGGCCGACGAGACGAAGGACGCGCTCGGCTTCCGCGCGGTCCGCCTTGGCCAACAGGAGGCCGAAGCGATGGGTTTCGCGGCCGAGCGAGATGTTGGCGGCGACGTCGAGATTGTCGGCCAGGTTCAGCTCCTGGTGGATGAGCACGATGCCGTGCTTCAAGGCGTCGTGGACCGAAGCGCAGCGGATCGGCTTGCCGTCGAGAACGATCTGGCCGCCGTCCGGGAGCAGGACGCCGGCCAGGATCTTCATGAGAGTGCTCTTGCCGGCGCCGTTTTCGCCGATGACGGCAAGCGCCTCGCCGCGATCCAGCGTCAGATGGACGTCGTCGAGCGCGTGGACGCCCGGGAAACGCTTGTCGAGATGCTGGACGCTCAGGAGAGGATTGGACACGATGGTCATTGAATCCGGCTTGCCGTTTGGCGCGCCGAGTATGCCGTGAACGCGAAACGGCAAGCCGCAGGAGTTTGTGCAAGCGGGCTTGCCGCTTAGCGCACGCGGGATCCTTGGAGCGCTGAGCGGCAAGCCGCCGGATCAATTCTTGCCGGTCAGTTTCTTCAGCTCCGTCCAGAATTCGTCCACGTTCGCCTTGGTGATGGAACGCGCGGGGATGTTGATGAAGCCGCTCGCCGGCACCACGCTGCGGTCGCCTTGGCACAGCGCGTGCAGGACGCGCACCGACTCGAAACCGTACTTGTAGGGGTTCTGCACGATCGTGCCCTCGGCGTCGCCGTCCTTGATGCTTTGCAGCGTCTTGTCGTTCTCGTCGAAGCCGACCACCTTGATCGCCTTCAGCTTGCCGGCGCTCGCCAGCGCGTCGAGCATGATCGGCGGATTGTACTCGAACAGGCCGACCATGCAGCCGAGCTTCGGATACCGGACGATGGCGTCCTGGGCCAGCGCTTTCGCCTTGGCGAAGTCGAAATCGTCGGTGCGCGTGTCAACAATCTCGTACTTGTCGCCCTTGAGGACATGCCCCGGCTCGTCGTAGCGCGACGAGTCGTTGCCGCGGCCGAGCAGCTCGTCGATCACGCCCTGGCGCCGCAGCCGGGCGTTGTCCTGGCCGAGCCGGCCCACGAAGATGATCACGCTGCCGCCGTCGGGCAGGGCCTTCTTGACCAACTGGCCGCACATCCGGCCGGCCTCGTAGTTGTCCATGCCGACGTAGCAGATGCGCTCGCAGTAGGGAGCGTCCGAATCGTGCGTGATCAAACGCGTCTTCTTGCCCACGTCCTTCAGGAACGGCGTTTGATTCTCGGCGTTGATCGGGCTGACCGCGATGCCGTCCACGTTGCGGGCCAGCAAGTCCTCGATCATGCGTTTTTGATCCACCACTCCCTTGGGCGGCATGCGCACGTCCAGCTCGACACCGAACTTGGCGGCCCCGTCCTCGGCGCCCCGTTCGGCGATCCTCCAGAAATCGGCGATGCCGTTGGTGACGTACGCGACATGCGGCTTGCCTTCCACCGTCTTGAATTGATCGAGGGCCGCGAGGTTGGCGCTCGGCGGGGACTTGGTCACGATGGTGGTCTTCTTGTCGTCCTTCTTGCCGCAGCCGCTGACGCCGATCAACAAGGAGAGCGCCGCGACGGCCACGGCCGACAGGGTCTTCATGCGTGCTCCGGGAGAGTGTTCGCAGCGATGCCTATCGAGGGAAGATACGGTTCCCGGGTGCGGTTCGCAAGCGGAAACCAGCGGCGAGCGTCACGGCGTAAGCCCGACGTGGCTCGACGCGGTCATCGCGCAACATGTCGGGCTCACGCCGCGACGCTCGCCACGATGGAATCCGCAAGACTATCGCGTCAGCGGATTGACGCTCAACGGCGGCGCCGGATTCTCATCCAGCGGGTTCCGCAGCCGGATCGTGTTGGCGTGCTCGAACGGATCGGGCAGGTTGGCGGCCTGGAACGGCACGGGCTGCTTCCGCACCGGCTCGATCTTGGCCTTTGCGGCGGCGATGCTCGCGTCGAGACTGGGATCGGCCAGCGATGCCCGGTCGCGGACGGCGGTCGCAAGAATCGGCAGCGGCAGCGGGTCGTTGACGTGCCAGCTCCACAGGCGAATCAGTGGCTGGACCGGCAGGCTGACGGTCTCGGGAGGGGCGGGCTCGTTGAAGGTGCGCACGAACGGCGTATCCTCCGGCAACATCCGCGGCAACACGAGCTTGGCCTCGGGCTTGGGCGGCGCGGGCGGCAGGATGGTGGCGCTCGCCAGCGGCACTTCGGGTTGGTCCAGGGCAGGCGACGGCTTGCGCGGCGGCGGGTTCGGCGCGGCCGGCGGCGCCTCCACGACGCCGCGCGGGGCCAGCAGGTCCGCGAGCCGCTGTTCGACCTTTTCACGCGCGGACTGCGGCGCCTGGGCCGGCAACGCCTGCACCAGCACCACACAGCACACCATCATCAGGATTCTTGTCATCGTCGTCGCTCTGTCCATATCGACTGCATACCATGGTTGCCGTGCGCTATTTGGCCGGCGGCTGCAACACCAGCTTCACCGGCGTCCCCTCCTTCGGAAGCACGGCCGTGTTGACGTCGAGCTTCATGAACTTCTCGTACTTCATGCTCAGGCTGGTCTGCAGGACCGTCTGGTTGGAGACCGGGAACACCACCATCAGGGCGCCGGACACATCCGCCCCGTAGACTTCCTCGTTCTTGTTCGGGTCGGGCTTGATCTTCACCGAGCCGGTGAACCGCCACTTCACGTCCTTGGGGAACGGCTTCGCCGTCCGACTATCGATCAATGCCCTGTCGATCGTGATGCGCTTGGTTCCGCCGTCCGGCTGCGGAATGTCGAGATACACGTTGACGTCCGGCCCTTGCGGCACTTCATCCTCGCCGCCCATCACCGGCTTTCCGGGCTTCAAGCCGAGATCGACCAGCCCTTGGTGCACCGCGCTCGGCAACGCTTCGATGGTCACGACGGTCTCGTGGGCCTTCTTGCCCTTCGGATGCGGCCAGCTCGCGATCACTTCGATGGGATAGATCTCCCCCTTCAGGTGCGGCAGCTTCCGCGGCGCGATCTTGGCGTCGATGGTGATGGTGCGCTTGGCCTTGTCAACCACGACGCCGCCGTCATTCTTGCCGCCGCCGTTCATCGGAACCTGACCGAGTACGAGCAATCCCAGCGCGATACCTAGCGTGCGACTCATGGATTGATCCTCCCCCAGTTGACGCTACTGGTCACCAACGCACACGACGGCCGTTCCTTGCCGGGCGGCGGGGCCTTCGAGGTTGCAGGTGGCGACGTAGAGCCGGCCCCCTTGCACTACCGGGCCGGCGTAGATCATGCCCGGCGACTGCACCGCCGGGTGGGCGCCGAGGTCGAGCTTCCATTGTTCGATGCCCGACTTCAGATCGACGGCGTGGACGACGCCCTTCAAGTCGCCGGCGTAAACGATCCCCTTGGCGATCGCCACCGGCGCGAACAGCGGCATCTTGGCCTCGTAAATCCAGCGGCGCTCGCCGCTGGCCAGGTCGAACGCCCGCACCTTGCCGTCCGTGGCGGTCACGACCGCGGCGCCGTCGGCCAGCGCGGCGCACGCCACCACGCCGCCGGTGATGTCCTTGTGCCACTTCTCCTTGCCGGTCTCGAGATCGTACGCGGCGATGAAGCCCTTCGCTCCCTTGAGCGCCTTGACGTCGTAGCCGATGCTGCTGCCGCTGACGACAATGGTCGCGCCCTCGGCCGACGGGCCGCCCCACGGGTTCAGCTTGAGCGGCGTTCGCCACAGCGGTTTGCCGGTCCTGGCGTCCAGGGCGTAGATGGCGCGGTCGCCGACCTTTTCCTTGTCGAGAAAGGCGGACCCGACCAGCACCCGCTCGCCGACGACGTTGACCGGGGCGTCGACGTGCCACTTCTCGGCCCCCTGCTGCCACACGCGGACGGGGTTTGCCTTGGGAAGCTGATCCTCGTTGGGCGGCACGGCGAACAGCGGGTCCTTCTTCTTCTCCTCTTGATACTTCGCCTGCAGCTCCTTCCAGCGCTGGGCGACGACTTTGCGCACCTGGGCCAGATCCATCGATTTGCCTTCGAGGGTCACCCGGTCCAGCTCCACACACAGCACTCCCGCCGCGCCGCCGCCGATGTACGCCTTGCCGTCCACGAGGGCCGGCGAGCCTTCGAGATGGACGAGCGTGCCGGGGACGGGATGCTGCCAGAGCGGCAAGCCGCCGGCGATGTCGAGGCAGTGCAGCGTCGCGCCGTCGGTCTGGTGCATGCCGTCGCCGAAGATGATGCGGTCGCGGGCCAGCATGCTGCCAGACAGGGCCGGCGAGCTCACCGTCGGCAGCTTCAGGTACGGCGTGGTCTTGTTCCAGAGCACGCGGTCCTTCGCCTTGGGATCGGCGTTCAAGCACGTGAAATTGGCGATGTTGAAGGCGCCCAGGCCGGAGACAAATAAGCGGTCGCCGGCCGGCAGCGGCGAGGCGATGTAGTGGTCCTTCGACTTGTGGACCCAGAGGACCTTCGGCGTTGCCGGCCCGGCCTGGCTGTCGGCGTGGCCGGTGCGTTGCGGGTTGCCGCGGTAGGTGGACCAGGGGCCTTGCGCACGGGCGCCGGACACGAACACGAGCGACAGGATCAAAGCACAGATTCGGCGCATGGCTGCATTC
Source organism: Gemmataceae bacterium (assembly GCA_022616435.1). Taxonomy (GTDB): domain Bacteria; phylum Planctomycetota; class Planctomycetia; order Gemmatales; family Gemmataceae; genus JAKEET01. Next base: position 12,256 of record JAKEET010000013.1, on the reverse strand, counting down.
CTCTCGAAGGTCATTCCGTCTTCTCATCGATCTGTGCGCGCAGCGGCAAATCGCCAACGGTGATGTCCTTGGCGCGGACCTGGCCGGTGCTGTAGCGAACCTCCACGCGATACTTTCCCGGTTCGAGCGTGAAGCGGGCCAAGGGCGCCTGCTGGCCGCCGCGGCCGTCGCCGCCGGAAATGTCGCGCGTGGCCACGTGTTTGCCGTCCTTGGTCAGCACCCGGACGCGACTGCCGGTGACGCCGTCCTTGCCCGCGACCCTCATCGTCAGCGGAATGTGCTTGCCCGCCAGCGTGTTCGAGCCGAGCAAGACCACCGCGTCCTGGCCTTCGTTGTTGAAGACCAGGTCGAGATTGCCGTCGTTGTTCAGGTCGATGAAACTGACCGCCTGCGAGTTGAAAATCTTCTGCGCGAGGCCGACTTTCACGGTTGCGTCCTCGAACGTGCCGTCGCCCTTGTTGCGGAACAGCCGGTTGCTCGCCTTGAGACAGCCGACGGCCAGATCGAGATGGCCGTCGTTGTCGAAATCCCCCCAGGCGGCGCTCGTCGCCCAGCCGAGCGCCTGGGCCAGATCGCCCGACTTCGCGGTCACGTCGGCGAACCGACCCTGGCCGTCGTTCTTGAACAGCAGGCCTTTCCCCTGTTGCGGCACGAACAGGTCGGGGTGGCCGTCGCTGTCGTAGTCGCCGAACACCGGGCTGACCTTGCCGGAGGCGAACGCGATGCCGCTGTCCTTGGCGAGGGCGAAGACAACCCCCTTCTCGGTCTTCCGATTCATGACCAGCAGGTTGCCGTACAGGAAATCCGGCCGGCCGTCGTTGTCCACGTCGCTGACGGTCAACGAATCGTGCTTGACGTTGGCGGCCACGCCGTCGCCGAGGCCGACGCTCTTGGACACGTCGGTGAACGCCAGGATCGGCGGCGTGGCGGCCTGAACCTTGTCGGCGGCGAAGAAGAACGCCCAGTCGCCGTCGCCCTGGCATACTTTCATGAGCAGATGGTTGGTGCCGGCCTTCAACTTCAACGTGACCCGGTCCTGGTCCGGCGCGGCGGCGCGATAGCTGTTGTTGGCGAGGATCTTCTGGCCGTTGAGCCACACGGATAGGGTGTCGTCGCTCCCCAGCCGGATCGGCAAATCGGTCGGCGTGGCGACGTCGATCTGGCGATAAAGATAGACGGCCGACTGAACGTTGTGCTGCGGCTTGAACAGCCGCAGGTCGTTGACGGCGCCGTCGCTAAAGTTGCGCTGCTTCCAGCCGATCTTCTCCTTGTCGCGGCCTTCGTGGACGCCTTGCAGATCGACCTTCGTTTCCACCGGATGCGTCGCCTCGAAGCCGCGGCCGCCGGCGTTGTCGAGCGGACCGAGGTAGTGCCAAGGGCCCAGCGTCGGCGTCGCCGGAGGCGGCGGCGGCTGCGGGCCGACGTTGCGGTACAAACGCAGGCCGTGATAGCCGTTCGCCAGGAGGAGGTCGGGCTTGCCGTCGGCGTCGTAGTCGAGCCAGGCGGCGGCGGTCAGGCTCCATGCGGGTTGCCCGGGAAGGAACTGGCTGTCGTCGCGGAAGCTGCCGCCCTGGTTCGTGAACAGCCGCGGACCGGACGGCGTGGCGAGCAGCAGGTCGGGCTTGCCGTCGCTGTTGTAGTCGGCCCAGACGGCGGAGCGGGCGCCGACGACGCCGGGGAGGGTGTTTTCGCTGAGCGAATCGCCGTTGTTCTGCATGAGTGCGACCCGGCTGCCGCCGACCAGGGCCAGGTCGGGTTTGCCGTCGGCGTCGTAGTCCATGACCGAGATCGCCTGGGCTTCCGGATCGACGCGCGTGAGGCTGGAGATGTGCGTGAAGCCGGCCATGCCGTTGAGACGCCGGAAGTCCTCGCCGCCCCAGCCGACGAAATCGCGCTTCGGGTTGTAGTCTTGCAGCTTGAGGCTGGCCTTGAGCCGGTGGATCTTGGCCCGGCGGTGGTGCAGGTCTTCGAGATTCGTGCCGACCATGCACGGCACGACCACTTCCTTGCCTTCGAGCATCTGCGGGATCAAGGCGGCGAGCTTCTCGGGCGGACCGGAGTAGCTGCGGCTGAGGAACGGCTCGCCGTGACTGTGGTTCCACCACTCGCCGCCGCCGTAGGCCTGGTACCACCAGTTGCCGATGCAGGTTTCGCTGGCGCCGCCATTGTGAAAGAAGGCGGCGATCTTCCCCGGCTCGGCCCACTCCATCGGCGGTTTCCACTCGTTGGGACGCAAGCCGCCGCGGCCGATGTTGTGCTTGATCAGGACTTGCGGATGGACCCCCTTCAGGTCCTTGAGCTTGCGGTAGACGATGATGTTGTTGGTCCGGTCCACCATCTCGACGCGCATCAGCAAGATGTGCGACGACTGGGCGACGATGGCGCCGAAGCTCATGGGCGCTTCGACGTAGGCGTGCGAGCGCGGCAGTGCCAAGCCGAACAGCGCTGCCATGAATATCGCGATGACGACAAGACGTGACCTTTTCATCGCGTCACTTTCCTTTCAGGTTCCCTTGCAGCTCCTTGGCGGCCTCCGCCCAGGGCGTGTTGACGAACTCGCGCTGCAGACGCTCGAGCAGCTTCGCGGCCGGATCGAGCTGCTTCAGCTCGATGTGGGCCCGGGCGGCTTCGAACAGGGCGGCGGCGGTCAATTCCGGATAGTTGTAAGTCGTCGGCACCACCAGCAGGGCGTTGATCGCTTCTTGATGGCGCTTCTGCTCCAGCCGCGACAGGCCGATCTGCAACTGCGCCTTGGCGCCGAGTTCCTGGGCGGTGCGGGCCACAATCTGGCTGTACACGTTGACGGCTTGATCGAAGTTTTTCTGCTGCTGCCACGCCCAGGCCATGCCGTAGCGGCCTTCGTCGGCCCACGGACTGTTGGGGAACGCGCCGACGAGCCGTTCGTAGGCCTGCCGGCTCGGCTCCCATTGCCGCATCTGGGCGTAGGCATGACCCAACCGCAAGAGTGCCCGATCGCTCAATCCCTGCAGGTTCTGATACTGGCCGTGGTCGCGGAACAGGGCGAGCCGTTTGATCGCTTCGTCGAACTGCTTGTTGTCGATGAGGGCCTCGCCGGCGCGGTACTGCGCCCAACCGGCCAGCGTGCTCTTGGGATTCCGCGCGACCGCGTCGAACTGGGCCAAAGCCTCCTTGACATTGCCCTTGGCCGCGTGGATCGTGCCGCGCACCAGGCGAACCTTCTCCGTGAGCTCCGGCGGCGGCTCCTTGTCGAGCACGTCGTTCAAGAGTTTCGTGGCTTCGTCGTGCTCGTGACGCTGGGCCAGGAGCTCCGCCAGCTCGAACCGCGCTTCCACGGCGAGCGGCACGTCGGCGTGGCTGTCGATCAAGCTGCGATACAACCCCAACGCTTTCTTCTCGAGCGGCTGCAATGGCACCTTGGCCAGCGGCACGTCCGGCGGCGGAAATCTGCTCGCTTGCGGTCCGAGCTTGGCGATGATGTCCTTGATCATGGCGGCTCGGGCCGACTGGATTTCCGGCTCGGCAAGGAGGCGCGTTCCCCACGCGGATTCGTAGAGCATGCGAGCGCGAACATCCTGCACGGGCTCATTCATCTTCAACTGCTCGGCCTGGCCTTCCAGGAACGCGACCGCTTCCCGCACGCTGCGATAGCCGTCCTCGAACGCCTTCTGGGCCTGGGCGATCACTTCCTTGTTCGGACCGGCGGCCAGCTTGCGGGCCGCTTCCAAGCGCAATTGGCCTTCTTCCTTGAGGCACTGGCCCAGGCGCAGGGCCGCCTCGATGGCTTCCGGCCGGCCGGGCGCCTGCTTCACGACCATGTCGAACACGGCCCGCGCCTCGGGGAGCTTGCCGGCGTCGCGCAGCGCCACGCCGTGATGGTAGCGCAGCAGCGGAATCAAGGCCGCCCCGTCTTTCTGCAAGCGCGGCTCGTGGAACTCGCGGCCCTTGGCAAGGACGTCGGCCGCCTCCGCCGACCGGTTCTGGGCGCGCAGCAGCGTCGCCAGTTGCACGAGGGCCGTGGGCGCGACGCCGCTTTGGCGGAGCGGATCGATGGTGAAGCGGCGCAGCTCGTTCGTGCCGCCGTTGATGTCGTTGGCCTGCGTCAACACCTTGGCGCGCTCGAAGACGGCCTGCGGCACCAGCGGATGCTTGGCGAGCTCCGGCGCGAACAGCCGCTCGTAGGCGGCGCGGGCGGCGGCGAGAGCCTTCTGCTTTTCCGGCGGCTGGGCCAGGAGGGCCGCGAGCCGCTGCTGCGACAAGCCGAACTTGATCAGCGCGTCGGGCGTTTGCGGATCCTTCGGATTCGCGGAGATGAAATTGTCCAGCAATTCCGCGGACGACCTGAGCTTCTCTTCCAACTGGCCGGCGGCGAGGGCGTCCTCCGGGACGGTGGACGGCGTTTGCCGGATGACGCAATCGGCGATCAGGTACGGCGTGAGGGCCAGGTCGCCGGCGCGATCGCCCACCGGGATGGCGGCGAGCGTCTTGCGCGCTTCCTCAAGATCGCCTTTGCGGTAAAGGGTCAATCCGAGAGTGTAGCGAGCGAGCTGAACCTTCGGGAAGTCGGGGTACGTTTCAACGATTCCTTGCGTGCGCTTGATCGTTTCTTCATACAGCGTGCCGAGCAACTTCGTCCGGTCCGGCGAAGGGGGGCCCTTGTCCGCCTGGAGGATGCGGAAGTAACTGTTCTCGGCATACGTGAACAGCGCGGCCGGCAGCAGCGTTCCCTTCGCGAATCTCTCCTGGATGCGCCGGCAAACGTTGTCGGACTCGTTGTAATCGCCGGCGAGGTGCAGCGCCTGGGCGAGGCGGAGCGTCACTTCCTCGTCGCGGTCTGAGAGCAGCTTCTCGTTGAGGATTTGATTGTAGACCGCGGCGGAGTCCTTGTGTTGTTTCAGGTTCTGCTGCAGGTCGGCGATTTCGAGCAGGATCTCGCCGCGGCGGCGCGGCACATCGGGATCCTGATTGACCAGACGCTGGGCGCGCTCGGCCGCCTGGCGCATCGTGCTGATGGCGTTGTTCAGGGATTGTTGATGGCCCTGGGCGTTGGCCGCCGGGTCGGGGGCGGCACCGGCGATCGCCTTGCCGAGCCAGAACTGCACCTGATCCGACAGGCGCGGATCGCGGTCGACGAGCGGGGCCAGCGTTTTCTGAGCATCGGCGAACTCGCGAAGCTGGACCTGGGTGAAGCCGACGCGCAGGTCGGCTTCGAGGCGAAGCGGCGACAGTGGATAGAGCTTGGGAAACTCCGCGAACCGCAGCTTGGCGTCGGCGAACCGGCCCGCTTCATATTGCAGGACGCCGACGTAAAACGTGGCCCGCGCGACGTGATCGGGAGGCAAGTTCTTCACCAGCCCTTCCAGGCGGGTGCGGACGACCGGGTCATTCTTGAAGAGCTGCGGCTGCTGCAGCAGCTTCGCCGCTTCGTCCTTGTGCTTGGCATAACCGGCGAGGACGCCCTCGTAATGATGGGCGGCTTCGGCGCGCTCGTCGGCCAGGTGATGCGTGCGGGCCAGGAGGTAGCGGGCGTGCGTGCCGAATTCGGGATCGGCGAACGGCGTCAACGTGCCGAGCGTCTTCTGGGCCGGGGCGTATTCCTTGAGAAGGAAGCTGGCCAACCCGAAGTGGTACGCGCCCAGATCGCGGTACTTGCTGCGCGACACGGCTTCGTCGTTGACGAACGGCGCGGCGACCGCCTGGGCGTCCTTCGGCTTGCCGAGCCGCAAGTGGATCTCGGCCAGGTCGCAGCGGGCCCGGGCCGACCATTCCTGATTCGCCGACAGCATCTGATCCACGTTCGGCGCGGCCGGCGTAACCGGCGCCCGCTGGGCGAACGTGGCGATCGCGGCGGTCAAGGGGGGCACGGCTTGCTGAAAGCGCTGCTGGGCAGACTGCCGGCGCTGCGGCGCTTCTTGCGGCCGCGCGTCGGCGATCACCAATTCCAACATGCCCAGGCCGCGCCAGGCGATTCCCAGGTAGTACTGGGCGAACGGCTGCTCCGGAAACTCCTTGGTGTTGGCCAGCCCTTGCAGCAGATCGCGGGCTTCGTTGAAGTTCTTCTCGTTTTTCTCGGGGATCTCGAGGAGAGTCAGCGCCAGGCCGTAGCGGGCGTCGTTGGCGAGCTTGTGGCCGCCAAATTTGCCGAGGAACTCCTTGAAGCGCGTCACCGCGAAGGGATAGTTTTTCTGGCTGAAGGCTTTGCGCGCGCTGTTGAGGTGCATCTCGGCGGCCTGGTCCGGCGTGATCTGGGCGCGGACCGGAACGGACGCGGACACGAGCACCACGGGGGCGAGGGCGGCGAACAGCAAACGACGAAGCGCGGCAGGTGATGTCATCGGAGCCGTCTCACTTCTGCTGGCGGGAGCGGGAAGGTGTGCCTCAGAGAGCTAATCCGTCAAACGGCAAGGGCACAAGGCGAGACCTCCGTGTCGAGCGTGCGCTGGGGAGGAGCAGCGTGGTTGAAGATGCCCCAGATGGCGCCACGCATGGATGCAGGGGGGATTCGTCCACGCGTCTGATCCACCTATCATGGCAGGGCGCGCGATGGGCGTCAACCGGGTGGGATTAAAAATCGTTCATCAATTCATCTCCTGGCGGCGACGCCGCAGCTTGGCGGCTTCCATCTCCAGGATGGTGCGGCGATCGTTTTCGAGCTGCCGCATGCGCCGCATGCCAAAGCGGGCCGTCGCCATGAAATCGAAACAGGCCAGGACCAGGATCACGAGGACCAGGCCGAGAGCGACGATCCAGTACGTCGCAATGAAACGGATCGACGCCTTGGCCTCTTCGGTCAACGGCTCTCCTGCGGCCGGGCGCAGGGCGGCGACGTCGCGATTCAGAAGGAACCAGCCGACGACCATGCCCGCCAGCAGCACCAGCAGCACCGAGCAGATCAGCCGGCGGCGGATTTGCCTCACGTAATAGAGGCGATCCTCCGGCGCGATGTGGACATCGTGCCGCAACTGGGCCAGCGTGGACCGCTGCCGCCAGCCGAAATACACGGCCACGACCACGAGGATGGTTGCCAGGGTGATGCCGATGCCGAATTCCACGATGTGTCTCGAAGATTGTGAGTTCACTTCAGGCGCTGCAGCCACACGCCGATCACGCGGCCGACCTGGATCATGCCGCCGGCGTCGCAATTCGCCGGCGTGTCGCTCAGGCGGTGCCAGTGCGGGTAATCGAAATCGATGATGTCGACGGCCGCGATGCCGACGTTTTGCAGGGCGATATGATCGTCGAGGACGCGGTCGCCCAGACGATCCAGGAACGCTTGGCACTTCAGCTCGGCGGCGATGCTCCACAGGTCGATGCACAGTTCTCGGGCCCGGCCCCATGAATATCCCTCGACCGGGAAGCGCGGGTTCTTGCCGGCGATCATGTCGAACAGCACGGCGGCGACGTAGTCCGGGCGCTTCTTGTCGGCCTTCCACGCCTTCGCGAAATGCTCGGAACCGAAGAAATAGCGATCGCCGTCGCGCTCGAAGATGTACTCCTCGCCGTCGAAGAACACGAGATCGATGCCGACCTTCGTGTCCAGCTTCGGCAGATGATGGGCGAATTCCATGAGCAAGGCGACGCCGGAGCCGCCGTCGTTGGCGCTGACGAACTTCTCGCGCCATTTGCGCGGATCGGGTTCCTGGTCGGCGATGGGCCGCGTGTCGTAGTGGGCGCACAGGATGATGCGGCGCTTGCGCTCGGGGTGGATCGACACGATCAGGTTGGTCATCTCCACCGGCGTCCGCTGGCTGTGTTGCTTGGCCTGGAACGCCTGGGCTTGCACCTTCAAATCGAAGCCTTCGAAATGGCGACGGATGAGCTCCTGCTGGCGTTTCATGCCCGGGGTGCCGCTCTGACGCGGACCGATGTTGCAGATCAGTTCGAGGTAGCCCATGGCCCGCTTGCCGTCGATCTCCAGCGGTTTGACAACATCCTGGGCCTTGGCCGCGCCGACGCGGTCCTCGGCGAACTCGGTGCGCCGCTTGTTGGACGATTGCGCGACAACCTCGGCCTCTTCAGCTGCATTGCGTTCGCCGGTCCTGCCCCGGACGGCGGCCGCCACATCGTCGCGGATGCCGAAGCGGTAGAACACGAAGCCTCCTGCCATGAGGGCTGCCGCGATCAGAGCGTAGCGGATCAAGGTTCCGTCCTCCAGACTTCGAAGTCTTGAAGACTTCGGAAGTCTTCATTCGACATGGGGCGATTCCTCCCTTATACGCGATGCGCTCGGGGGTGTCCATGGAACCTGAAGCAATGGAAACCCCGGCGCCAGCGCGAAACGGCAAGCCACACGCTACTTGACAGGGAGTTTCCAATACTCATCGAAGAGGCCGGCGGCCCGGACCTCGACGGCGCGGGAATCGCGGTTCGTGGGCGCGAGTTTCAGCACCGCCCAATCGCCCAGCCGCGGATAGAGCAGCGCGTTCGTCCCCTGAAAGTCCGCGGCGTGAAACGTGTGCCCGGAGTTCAGCACCACGTAGCGGCCGGCGTTGAGCGGGTTGGGCTGGATCATCACCGGAACATGGCTGTCCGCGGCATACTCCGCGCCGGCGCAGACAACCGTGTCCTTGGTCCAGCGCAACGGGAGCCCGTCCAGCACCTGGGCGATGAGCGAATTGGAGGCCGGATCGCCGAACAGGATCAGGTGCTTCGTGGCGATGTCCTCGTTGGTGACATCGATGTCGGCCTTGACCGGCAACTGCCCGCGCAGGTACTTCGACCATTCGGCCTGGAAGCGCCTGAGATTGGCGTCGGCGTAATGCTGCGTGGCGGCGTGCCACGGCTTGCCGGTCCCGTGGACACACAGGAAGCTGTCGGTGAACGCGTCGTCGATCGGACCCTGCAGGCCGGCAATCTTTTGCGGCCGTTGCTGGCGTTCGGTGAGCAGCCGTTGCGGCAGCACGGCCCGCCAGGCCTTGCCGGTTTTCTGCAGGTAGAGGTGCGTGCCGCCGTTGGCATCGGTCCACGGTTTCGCGAACAGTTTTTGTTCGTCGATCGCCACCTCCTGGTTTTGCGTGGTTCCCTCCGGAAGAATCAGGTGCAGTGCCCGCACGTTCTGCGTGGTCAGCTCGAAGCCGTCGTCATGGCGGGCGCCTTCCACGGTCGCGCGCTGATAGTGGCGTTCGAGGCCCATGATGTCCAGCCACGCACAGCGCGAGTACTTCATGGTGTAGGTGGTGAAGCGGACTTCGCGCGGGTACTCGTCGCGGCCATGGTGGGCGTGCTCGCTCCACACGGCGTCCGCCTTGGCTTGCCATTCCGGGGGAAACTTGTGCTCGAGATCGGGCGCCACCAGGTGGGTCATGTCAATGCCGAGTTTCTTCAGCCGTTCCTCGATGTTGACCGCGGCCTGCATCTGCGGGTCCTTGGCGCCCGAGTAGGCGACCACCGGCACGTTGAACGCGTTCGCGGCGTAATCGACGGCGTCGTAGATGCGCAGACACGCTTCCTGATGGGGCGGCAGCGGATTGGGCAGGTTCTTGACGTAGCCGTGCGTCGTGGTGAAGCCGGCGCCGGGGCCGATGCAGCACCAGCGATCGGGATAGTGCAAGCCAAGGTGCCAGGTCCCCGCGCCGCCCATCGAAAAGCCGCGCAACACGATCCTCGTCTGATCGGCCAGCCGCTCCCGGCCGGCGAAGCGTTCATTGCTGAGGAACGACGCAATCGCTTCGAAGACATCGATTTCGCCGGCCCAGCGATAGGCGTTGTTGCCGCGGCCGAAGATGTCGATGCGCACGGTACGCAGGTCGGCCGCCGCCTTGTCGCCGCTGTGGGTGTTGAGGAACTTCACCTCGGTCAACGATTTGTCGCGGCCGTGCAGCACGACGTCGACCCGCCAGCGCTTGCTCGGGTCCTTGCCGTAGCTCGCCGGCAGCGTCACCGCGTACGGCTGCACCGAGCTGTCGATCCGCGACCGGTAGCCGCGCGGCACCGCCTGGCCGACGGCCTGCATCCACGGCGATTCGCCGGTGCTGAGGAAGCGGGCCCGCAGCAAGCCGCGGTCGAGCACGGCGAGCGTGGCGGCGCCGCTGTCCTTCTGGAAGAATTCCTGATGCTCGACGATCGCGACCGCGGCTTGATGGAAGATCTCGACGTCCGCCAGCGCCGGATCGCGGACGCCTTGCTTGCGCAGCGATGAGATGATCCTGCCGAGCCGCTCGGTCTTGGTCTGGATTTCCTTGAGCGTTGCCGGCGGCGGCGGGTTGGCCGGGGGCGGGCCGAAATCCTGGGCCGCGAGTCCGGCCGGCAGCGCCCACAGGATCAGCAAGCACGAGCATGCCCAATGAATCCGCGCGTTGTTCATGGCAAGATTCCTAACATCGACAACCGCGTCGCGGCCGACGAGCCTTGAAAATACCCGCCGCGTTTCGCCAAGGCAAACAATATGACATAATGAGGCGATCAGCCAAAACCGGGCAGTCCTTTCGAGCAACCATGGCCGCGAACCCTTTCCGCAACTTGCCGTCGGTGAACGCCGTGCTGGAAGCGCCCGCGATCCAGGCGCTGGAGCGCGAGCACGCCCACGAGCTGATCGTCGCCGCCATTCGCCAGGAGCTGGACGGCGTCCGGCAGCGGCTGAGCGCCGGCGAGGCCATCGACGGCGAGGCGGATGCCGGCATGATCTCGGCGCGGGTCGTCGAGCGTTTGCGGCACGAGCTGCGGCCCAAGCTGCGGCGGGTCATCAACGCCACCGGCATCGTCTTGCACACCAACCTGGGCCGGGCGCCGGTCGCGGAAGAGGCGGCCCGCGCAGCCTACGAGGCGGCTCGCGGCTACTTGAACCTCGAGCTCGACCTGGCCACCGGCGAGCGCACGTCGCGGCAAGACGCCATTCGCGAATGGGTGTGCCGCTTGACGGGCGCGGAATCGGCGACGGCGGTCAACAACAACGCCGCGGCCACCGTGATCGCGTTGCGGGCCCTGTGCCACGGCCAAGAGGTCATCATCTCGCGCGGCCAGCTCATCGAGATCGGCGGCAGTTTTCGCATCCCGGAGATCATGGCGGTGTCAGGGGCGATCTTGCGGGAAGTCGGCACGACCAACATCACCCGGCTCGGCGATTTCGAACGCGCCATCGGCCCGAACACCGCGGCGCTCATGCAAATCCACACCAGCAACTACCGCATCTCCGGGTTCACCGAGTCCGTGCCGCTCGCCGACCTGGTGGCGCTCGGCCGGCGCCACAATCTGAAAGTGATCGACGACATCGGATCGGGCGCCATGCTCGACTTCAGCCGTTTTGGCTTCGAAGGCGAGCCGGTGGCGCGCGACAGCATCGCCGCCGGCGCCGATTTGGTCCTGTTCAGCGGCGACAAGCTCCTGGGCGGGCCGCAAGCGGGCATCCTGGCCGGCAAGCGCGACTGGATCAAGCGGATCGAGAAAGACCCGCTGATGCGCGCCTTCCGGCTCGACAAGATGACGCTGGCCGCCCTGGAGACCACGTTGCGGCTCTACCTGAATGAGGAATCGGCGCTGCGCGACGTCCCGGTGCTGCGGCTGTTGGGAACACCGCTCGGCGAATTGCAGCAGCGCGCCGAGGAGCTGGCGGTGCGGCTGCGCGACGTGCCGGGCATCGCCTCCGCGAGCGCCATCGCCGATATCGCCTACGTCGGCGGCGGCTCGTTGCCGGATCAGAAGATGTCAACGTGGGTGGTTGAGTTGACGGCGCGCGATCTGGACGAGACAGCTTTCGCACGGCGGTTGCGCCTGGGGGATCCGGCGGTCATGGGACGAGTGCGCGAAGGAAAGCTGGTCCTCGACGTCCGCACCATCTTCCCGGAGCAGATCGAGCCGCTGGTGCGGGCCATCGGTTCCGTTGTGAACCAGAATTCCACTTCAGGGGTCATTTAGTCGGCGAGCTTGCTCGCCGTGGCCAGCGACCAGACCACGGCGCGCAAGCTCGCCGGCTAGATGAGGTCCGGTATGCTCGAACTCGACGGGGCGCAAGGCGAAGGCGGCGGCCAGATCCTGCGGACCAGCCTGGCGCTGTCGCTGATCACCGGCAAACCGTTTCACCTGCGCCACGTCCGCGCCGGACGCGACAAACCGGGCTTGCAGCCGCAGCACCTGATGAGCGTGCAGGCCGCGGCGACCATTAGCAACGCCGCGACGCGCGGCGCCACGCGCGGCAGCACCGACCTTGTGTTTGAACCGGGCCCGGTGCAGGCGGGCACGTATCATTGTGTGCCAGGTATGTTTTGCGTCAGGAGGTGCAAGTCCTCCGCGGGCGGTGATGGCCCGAACCGCAAGGCTAGGCAAGGGTGTCCGTCGCGAGGCG
>JAKEET010000012.1 GCA_022616435.1 Gemmataceae bacterium | reverse complement strand
TTGGTGTCGAGCGGCAAGGACGGGCCGGTGCGGGTGTGGGACGTGGAGAAGCGGAAACTCGTCCGGACCCTCGAAGGGCACGACGGCCTGGTCCGGTCGCTTGCCCTATCCCCGGACGGAAAGTGGCTGGTCACGGCCGGGCGGGACGGGAAACTCCTCGTCTGGGAATTCGCCGTTGGGAAGGTGCGGGCAGCGATGGACGAGGGCGTGATGGGCTTCCAGATGGTCGCATTCTCGCCCGACGGGAGGACGCTGGCGACCGGCGGGATTGACCGCAACGTCACCCTCTGGGGGTTCGACCGTCTGCTCAAGGAGCACGCCTTCAACGCCGATTTCCGCGAAGCGAAAATAGGTGACAATTGCCTACCACGGAAGGGGGTTATGGGTAGTCGAAGGTAACCAGCCGGTGTCCCAGCCAAGGGATGGGAGGGCAGTCGGCATCGAGGGTCGCTTCGCGCAGCAGCGGGTTGTGGGAGCGCTTGTCGAAATGCACCACAATGCGTTCGGCCTGGACTTCGACCAAGCCACCCGTCTCCACGAAGCGGCGGGAGAGTTGCTTCGGTTTGGCCTTGTCGAAGCCTCGGAGTTTGCTGGCCAGCCAGCGGTAGCAGCCGTGGGCGAGCACGGTCAGGGCGACGTCGAGGTCCACGTTGAGGCGGACTTCGCTCGCCAGGCAGTCGAGGTGGAAGAAATTGACGCTGATCCCCAGCGCATCCTCCACACCGTTGCGACCGGTCGAGCGGGTGATGAGGTCGCGGGCGGTAACCGCGATGTTGTTGGACAAGAACAGGGTCGGCTCCTCGCGTCCCAGGCCAGCGACCGCCACCTTTCTGAAGAAGCCCTTCGGCCAACAAGCTGAAGGGCTTTCTCATTGTGGCGACGAGACTTGCGCCGTCGAGCGAGCAGTTCCAAACAGATGATTTCGAGGATTCGACGTTTTGCGGCGTAGTCAGCGGTAAGCCATTTCTCCCGAAGGCTTTGCGAAAGTTCAAACGCCTTCACCGCAATGTCGATGATTTCGTGCCTGCCACGGTCAGAAGCGTCGATTTCGAGTTCAACTCCGCCTCCCGATCCCGCAGGTCACGGCTCGTCGAGGCGAACGTGTCAGCGTCGATCTCTTCGAGCATCCGCAGGTTGAGCAGGCGGTTCTGCTGGTCACGAACCTGCACCAGTTCGTCTTGAGGCTGCTTGGCTCTCGTTGCTGAAGACCGCTCGTCCCGGCACGGATGAAGAGCCATGTTGATGATTTGTCGTTGGGAAGAGTGATGGGTCCGGCCTTTCCTCGATCCGTGTCATCCGTGTGATCCGTGGTTACACTGTTGCCGCGCGCTATCAGCCAAAGGACCGCCCAGAGCGGGATGAGGGGACAAACTGGCACGCTTGGCATGTTGGCAACTCGGAGAGCAGGAACCAGACGGGAGCGTCTCCGCGTGTTCGCAACAACACCAGACCCGACAGCGAGTTGCGCCGACGACTGGCGGCGGCCGATGTTCGGCGCCGGACTGAAAACTGGACATTCCGAAGGGTCGCCCAGAAGCCGAAAAGCGGCTGAAGTCGTTGCTGCGCTGAGGGTTGAGCGGAAAGCACGTTCAACCCCGACGCACGTTCCGTGGCAAGTTGGCGTTCTGGCATTCTCCGTTCTGGCATTCTCCTATCTCCTGATCTCAATTGTTGCCGACCGCGAGCGATTCTTGAAGCTATGCTTGTCGCATGAAAAATACCCCTGAGCATGACGCCAGATTCCAGGACGCCAAACTCATCGGCCAAGTCGCCTGGGACGGGGCCACCGCGACCAGCGAGCGGGTGCTGCTGCGCGCCTCGGTCGTCAACCGGCGCTTCGTCGAGCGCAATCAATATGTCTGCATCAAGGATGAGAGCGGGCCGCGCACCGGCTTCCTGGCGCGGGTCGTCAATGGACCGTTCTTCCATCGCTCCGGCGCGCCGACCGTGGCCGGCATGACCGCCAGCAACTCGATGGAGTGCTTTCTGCTCGCCGACCTGGAAATCCAGGGCGAGCTGGTCCGCGGCCGCGCGCGCGACACCAACTCGCGGCCGGCCCCGAATTCGCCGGTGTTCGCGCTGTCGCCGGAGGAAGTCGCCGGCCTGCACGGTTTCGCCGGCGACATGCTCGTGGGAAACCTGTCCGGCCAGGACGACCTGCTCGTCAGCTTGCAGAGCAAGAACAAGGGGGTGCTGCCGCGCAACCTGGGCATCTTCGGCACGGTCGGCTCGGGCAAGTCGAACACGTCGCAGGTGATCATCGAGGAAGCGGCCCGCGCCGGCTGGGCGGTCATCGTGGTGGACGTCGAGAGCGAATACACCGAAATGGATCAACCCAGCGACGACGCCGCGCTCGCCGAGCGGCTCGAGCAGTTCGGCCTGACGCCGGCCGGCGTCAACGACTTCCACGTGTTCTGCCCGGCGAGTTGCACCAGCGACCGCCAGGACGCCGAGTCGTTCACGCTGCGGCTGGCCGATTTCGACGCGAGCGTCATCGCCGAGCTCTTGCAAGTGTCGGTGGCGGAGCGAAACGCGCTGTTCGAGTGCATCGAGACGCTGCTGCAAAAATCCCGCCCGAAGGTGACCACCAGCGAGACCGAAGGGCTGCAACCGCTCCTGGACGCGTCGCCGCAGGCCAAGCTGCCGTTCACGCTCAAGACCCTGCGCGAGCGCACCAACGAACGGGCGCCGCGCACCTCGGAGGCGATCGATTTCACCGGGCTGGCGGCCAAGCTCACCTGGCTGACGCACTCCGAGGCGTTCGACCAGGTCAACATGCCGTCGCTCGATCCGGTGCGGATGCTGGCGCCGGGGCGGGTCAGCGTCATCGACGTCAGCGTGGCCAACGACGTCGTCAAGAACATGGTGACCGCCGACCTGCTCCGCAAGGCGTTCGCCCTCAAGATGACCCGGCCCGACACGCCGCCCACGCTCTTGATCATCGAGGAAGCCCACTCGTTCATCAGCCGCGAACGCGCCCAGACCATGCAGGCGACGCTGCACATGCTCCGCAACGTCACCCGCCGCGGCCGCAAGCGCTGGCTGTCGATGGCGTTCGTCAGCCAGCAGCCGGGCCACCTGCCCCCCGAGATTTTCGAGCTGTGCAACACCCGCATCGTCCACACCCTGCGGAGCACGCACAACCTGGACGCCCTCATGGCCACTACCGGCGACGTCGGCCGCGATCTGTGGAACCGCCTGCCGCTGTTGGGCCCCGGCCAGGCCGTGCTCAGCTCGCCGCAGCTGCACCGCTCGGTGATCATGTCGATGCGGCCGGCCATGTCGCGACGGCGCTTCTCACAGTGAGTGACAAGGTGACAGGGTCGCCCTATCACCCTTCACCCAGTCACCCTCGCGGCCGCCTATAATCATCTGGACCATGTCCCATCGCTACCTGATTCAGTTTCAGCCCAAGCACGCGCCGCACTGCTTCACGGACATCCTCGTGATCGGCGCCGGCATCGCCGGGCTGCGGGCGGCGCTGGAAATTCCCGACGCCTTTTCGGTCCTGGTGGTCTCCAAGGACAGTCTGCAGCAATCCAACAGCACCTTCGCCCAGGGCGGCATCGCCGGCGTGATGTCGCCGGAGGACCGCTTCGAGAACCACATCGACGACACGCTGACCGCCGGCGGCGGCCTGTGCGAGCGCGGCGTCGTCGAGCACGTGGTGCGCGAGGCGCCCGAGCAGATCCAGCGGCTGATCGAGTGGGGGACGAATTTCGACGAGGAGGAAGGCCAGCTGGCCCTGACCCGCGAGGGCGGGCACAGCCATCGCCGCATCGTCCACGCGCTCGGCGACGCCACCGGCTTCGAGGTGATGCGCGCGATCATCGCCCGCGCCCGCCAGACGCCGCACCTGGAGCTCTGGGACGACTCGTTCACGCTCGACCTGCTCACGCACGAGGGCCGCTGCGTCGGGGCGGTGGTGTGGCGGCCGGGGCACGGCAAGATGCTCGTCTGGGCCCAGCAGGTCATCCTGGCCTCCGGCGGCGCCGGCATGGTCTATCGCGAAACCACCAATCCGCCGGTGGCCACCGGCGACGGCCTGGCGGCCGCGTGGCGCGCCGGCGCCCTGCTGCGCGACATGGAGTTCATGCAGTTCCATCCGACCGTGCTGTACGTCGCCGGCTCCAGCCGGTTCCTGATCAGCGAGGCGGTCCGCGGCGAAGGGGCCTGGCTGCGCGACAAGAACATGGAACGCTTCATGCTGGCCGTCGATCCCCGCGCCGAGCTGGCCCCGCGCGACGTCGTCGCCCAGGCCATCGTCCGGCAGATGGACAAGACCAAGCACCCCAACGTCTATCTCGACCTGCGCCATCTGGACCCGGCCCTGGTGCACCGCCGCTTCCCCGGCATCGCCAAGATGTGCCAGGGCTTTGGCATCGACATCGCCGCCGACCTGATCCCGATCCGGCCGGGCGCTCACTACATGATCGGCGGCGTCGCCGTGGACGAGGAAGGCCGCACCACGCTGCCGGGGTTGTGGGCCGCGGGCGAGGTCACCTCCAGCGGCCTGCACGGGGCCAACCGGCTGGCGTCGAACAGCTTGCTCGAAGGGCTGGTGTTCGGCGCGGCATGCGGCCGTGGGGCGGCCGCCGCGGCGGCGCGCGCGGCCGACGCGTTCGTGGCGCTGCCCTTGGCCAGCAAGTTCGAGCCGGAGACCGCGGGCGCGCTGGACGTCGCCGACATTACCAACTCATTGCGCAGCCTGATGGTGCGGCACCTGGGGGTCATCCGCGAGCGGGCCGGGTTGGAGCAGGCCGGCCGCGACGTCGCCTTCTGGTGCCGCTACGTGCTGGCCCGCGAGTTCAACCACCGCGCCGGCTGGGAGCTGCAGAACCTGCTGACCGTCGCCCGCCTGATGATCCACGCCGCCCGCGAGCGCACCGAATCGCGCGGCGTCCATTTCCGCGCCGACTTCCCGCAACCCGACGACGTCCACTGGCGGCGCCACGTGGCGTGTCCGCCGCGGGAGAATGTTCCCGGAATCACGTGAGCGTTTGTGAAAAAATCAGCCGCGCTCCGCCCAAGCCAGCCACGCCGCCGCGGCCGCATCGCTGGGCATGCGCCAGTCGCCGCGCGGCGACAGGGCGATCGTGCCCACCTTCGGGCCGTCCGGCAGACACGAGCGCTTGAACTGGTTGGCGAAGAAACGCTGCACGAACAGCTTCAGCCAGCGGCGCAGCTCCTCGGAACTGTATCGTCGTTCGAACGTCGCGTGTTCGGCGAGAAACACGATCTTCTCCGGCGGCGCGCCGTAGCGCAGAAAATGAAACAGGAAGAAATCGTGCAGCTCGTAAGGCCCGATGACCGATTCCGTCCGCTGCACGATCTCGCCGTTGGCGCCGGTGGGGAGCAGCTCGGGTGAGATGATCGTGGCGACGATGTCGCGCAGCGTCGTTTGCGCCGGGCCGGTGAATTCATTCTCCGCCGCCCAGCGGACCAGGAACTTGACCAGCGTCTTCGGGATGCTGACGTTGGGGTTGTACATGCTCATGTGGTCGGCGTTGTAGGTGCACCAGCCGAGGGCCAACTCCGACACGTCGCCGGTGCCGATCACGAAGCCGCGGTTCATGAGCAGGCTGGTCCGCATCCGCGCTTGCACGTTCTCGAAAATCAAGTCCTGGCATTGCTCGGCCGCGACCTGGTGCAGCTTCCCGGTGAACTCCTCGACCGTCAAGCCGTCGAGCGCGATGCCGAAGGGACGATGGTTCAGGCCGCGCATCTCGTCCAGGCACAGGCCGCGGATGTCGATCTCGGCGGCGGTCACGCCGAGATGGCGCATCAGGTCGAGGGCGTTCTGCCGGGTACGCGCCGTCGTGCCGAAGCCGGGCATCGTCAGGCCGTGGATGCCGGTGCGCGGCGCCCCGAGCAGGTCGAACGTCTTGCAGGCGACGAGCAGCGCCAGCGTGGAATCCAGCCCGCCGGAGATGCCGATGGCCACGTTCGGCTTGCCGATGGTTTCCAGCCGCTTGGCCAGCCCGGCGACTTGCGTGTGAAAGATCTCCTGGCAGCGCTCGGCGAGCTGTTCCTGGCCGCGCGGGACAAACGGCTGCGCCTCGACGGCCCGCAGCAAGCGCTCGGGAGCCGTGCGCGGCAAGGCGAAGGGAATGCGCCGCCAGCTCCGGTCATGGACCAGCGGCTGCTGCTCGCCGAAGCTGTTCGTCTTGATGCGCTCGCTGCGGAGCCGGTGCAGGTCCAGCTCCTGGATCAAGAGCACGGCGTCGCGCTCGAAGCGGGCCGATTCGGCCAGGATCACGCCGTTCTCGGCAATCAGGCAATGCCCGCCGAAGACGACATCGGTGGTCGATTCGTGGACGCCGCAGGACGAGTAAACATAGCCGGCGACGCAACGGCCCGATTGGTTGGCGACCAGCTGCCGGCGGTACGCGGCCTTGCCGATGACCTCGTTGCTGGCCGACAGGTTGACGAGCACCGCCGCGCCGGCGAGCGCCTGCCACGCGCTGGGCGGAATCGGCAGCCACAGGTCTTCGCAGATTTCGACGCCGACGACGAACCCCGGCATGTGCTCGCCGGCATCGAACAGCAGATCGGTCCCGAACGGCACGTCGCGATCGAGCAGCTTGACGGTCTGGTTGCGGAGCCGCACGCTGGGGGCGAACCAGCGCGCTTCGTAGAACTCCTTGTAATTGGGCAGGTACGACTTGGGGACCACGCCCAGGACGACGCCGTTCTGCACGACCGCCGCGGCGTTGCACAGTTGGTCGTCCACGACCAGCGGCAAGCCGACGACCACCAGGCCGGTGAAGCACTTCTGACCGCGCCGCGCCACCTCGGCGAGCGCCGCCACGGCGGCAGTTTGCAGGGTCGATTGGTGAAACAGGTCGCCGCAGGTGTAACCGGTGAGGCTCTGCTCCGGGAAGACCAGCACGGCCACGCCTTGCGCTTCGGCCCGGCGCATCAGCGTCACGATCTGCTCGGCGTTGTAGGCGCAGTCGGCGACGCGCACCTTCGGCACGGCCGCGGCGACGCGGATGAAGCCATGCTGGACTAGGCCGTCATGGATCATGAATGCCTACAGTTCGTAGCGCAGCTCGCCGCCCAGGATGACCGCCACCGCCCGGCCACGCACCGTCAAGCCGCCGAACGGCGAATTGCGGCTCTTCGAGCGGAACCGCGTCACGTCGATGGTCCACTCGGCGGCCGGGTCGATGATGGTCACGTCGGCGGCGGCGCCGGGTTTCAAGGTCCCCTGCTCGATGCCGAGAATCCGCGCCGGCCGCACCGTCAGCTTCTCGATGAGCCGCGGCCAGGTGAGATGGCCCGGCTCGACGAGCGCGGTCACGCACACCGGCAACAGCGTCTCCAGGCCGATCACGCCAAACGGGGCCTGGTCCAGCTCGCGCATCTTTTTCTCGACGGCCAGCGGCGAATGATCGCTGGCGATGACGTCGAGCGTGCCGTCCTTGAGGCCTTCGATCACGGCCCGCACGTCCAGGTCGGTGCGCAGGGGCGGGTTCATCTTGTAGTTGCTGTCGAAGCCGCACAGGGCCCGATCGGTGAGCAGGAAATGGTGCGGATTGGCCTCGCCGGTGACCTGGACGCCGCGCTCCTTGGCGCGGCGGATCAGCTCGACGCCGCCGGCGGTGGAGACGTGCAGGACGTGCAGCCGCCCGCGCGTGAGCCGGGCCAGCTCGATATCGCGGTGGATCATGACTTCTTCGGCGGCCGCCGGCATGCCGCGGACACCGAGCCGCATGCTGGCGGCGCCTTCGTGCATGACGCCGTCGCGCGTCAATTCCGGGTCCTCGGCATGGCTGAGCACCGGTTTGTCGAACATCCGGCAATACTCGAGGGCTCGGCGCATGGTCTCGGCGCTGACCACGGGGCTGTCGTCGTCGGTGAAGGCCACGGCGCCGCCGTCGACGAGGCCGCCGATCTCGGCCAGCTCCGCGCCCCTGCGGCCCTTGGTGATGCAGCCGATCGGATAGACGTTGGCGTTGCCGGCGCGTTCCGCCTGGAGATAGACGAACTCGGCCGCCGCCTGGTGGTCGATGGCCGGCTCGGTGTTGGGCATGCAGGCGACCGTGGTGACGCCGCCCGCCAGCGCCGCCGAGGTGCCGGTGGCGATGGTCTCATCCTCTTCGCGGCCCGGTTCGCGAAGATGCACGTGCATGTCGATCAAGCCGGGGCAGACGATCTTGCCGGCCGCGTCCAGCACCTGGTTGGGCAGCAAGTCCGGCCGCGGTCCGATCGCCAGGACCGCTTCACCTTGAATCCAGAGATCGGCCGCGCGATCCAGGTCTTGCGCCGGATCGATGACGCGGCCGTTGGTGATGCGGAGGAGGTTCATAACGCTGGAACTTCACCCGTTGGCTTCAACACGTTTAGCCCCGTTTCGAAGAAACGGGGCGGACTCTATCCCGCGCGATGGTGTGTGATCATGGCATGGACACGCCCGCCCCGGTTCTGCGAACCGGGGCTAAACATCGTGCGAACATCACGCCTCCCCCGGTTGCCCGCACAATAAATGCAACACCGCCATCCGCACCGCCAGGCCGTTGGCCACCTGCTGCAGGATCGCCGAGTGCGGGCCGTCGGCGACTTCGGGCGTGATCTCGACGCCGCGGTTGATCGGCCCCGGCGCCAACAGCAGCAGGTCAGGCTTGGCCTTGCGCAGCCGCGCCCCGTCCATCGCGAACAGCCGGGCGTATTCCGCCACCGACGGGAACAGACCCGAGCGCTGCCGCTCGAACTGGATGCGCAGCATGTTGATCACGTCGCAGCGCGGCAGGATCTGCTCCAGGCTGTACGACATTTCCACGCCCAGCTCCGTGATCGCCGGCGGCACCAGCGTCGGCGGGCCGCAGACGATGACCTTGGCGCCGAGCTTGAGCAGGCCGTGGATGTTGCTGCGGGCGACGCGGCTGTGCAGGATGTCGCCGACCAGGGCCACCGTCAGGCCTTCGAGCCGGCCCTTCTTCTGGCGGATGGTGAACATATCGAGCAGCCCCTGCGTCGGATGCTCGTGGGCGCCGTCGCCGGCGTTGATGATGCCGCACTGGATGTGCTGCGCCAACAGGTACGGCGCCCCGGACGACGCGTGCCGCACCACCATCAGATCGACCGCCATGGCCTCGATGTTCTTGGCGGTGTCGATGAAGGTCTCGCCCTTGCTGGTGCTGGAGCCGGCCGAGGAAAAATCGAGGACATCGGCCCCGAGCCGCCGCGCCGCCAGCCCGAAGCTGGTGCGGGTCCGCGTGGACGGCTCGAAGAACAGGTTGACGACCACCTTGCCGGCCAGATTGGCGCGCTTCTTGCGCCGCCGTTCGGCGTCGGCGAAACGCTCGGCCGTGTCCAGAATGGCCAACAATTCGTCCCGCGTGAGCTCTTCCAGGCCCAAGAGATGGCGGCGCGTCCACGGCACGCGCGGCACGTCGCGCGTTGCAGCTTCCAAGGCCATGCTCGGTTCCCCATGACGGGCGCTGATGACCCAGGTTTAGGATACGCCTTCCGGCCTCGGACGGCAGGTGAATTTGCCGATAGAATGAACCCCGCGTGCGCGCCACGCCGCGGCTTGGCGTTCGCCGCGAAACGCCGGAGAACCAAACCGATGTTGCCCATTTCCAAGATGGCGGCGGCCGTACAACCCTCGGCGACCCTGGCGGCCGGCGCCAAGGCGCGCCAGCTCAAAGCCGACGGCCAGACCGTGTTCGATTTCAGCCTGGGCGAGCCCGATTTCAACACGCCGGCCCACATCTGCGACGCGGCCACCCAGGCGATGCGCGAAGGCAAGACGCACTACACGCCGGCCCACGGCATTGCCGAGCTGCGCGGGTCGATCGCCAAGCTCTACAGGAAAACCTACGGCCTGGAGGTGTCGCCCGAGCAAGTCATCGTCTCCAACGGCGCCAAGCATTCGCTGCACAATGCCCTGGCCGCGACGGTCGGGCCCGGCGACGAGGTCCTCATCCCGACGCCCTACTGGGTCAGCTACAGCGATCTCGTGCAGATGACCGGCGCATCGTACCAGCTGATCCCCACCACCGAGGCCGCCGGCTTCAAGATGACCGCCGCGCAACTGAAGGCCGCCATCTCGCCGCGCTCGCGGCTGGTGATGCTGAACTCGCCGAGCAATCCGACCGGCTGCGTCTACACGCACCAGGAGCTGGAGGCGCTGGCCGACGTGATCCTCGAAGCCAAGCTGGGCGTCATCAGCGACGAGATCTATGAACGCCTCGTCTTCGGCAACGCCACGGCGACCTGCTTCGCGACGCTGCGGCCCGGCCTTCCCGAAACAACCATCACCATCAGCGGCGTCAGCAAGAGCTACGCGATGACCGGCTGGCGCATGGGCTGGGCGCTCGGCCCGCTTGCCGTGGTCAAGGCCATGGCCAACGTGCAGAGCCAGGAGACCAGCAACCCGTCGAGCATCAGCCAGTACGCCGCCATCGCCGCGCTGGAAGGCGATCAAGGTTGCGTCGAGGAGATGCGCCGCGAGTTCGAGGCGCGGCGCGACCTGGTTTGCCGGCGACTCAACGAATTGCCCGGCATCCGCTGCCCGGTGCCCGACGGCGCCTTCTACGCCTTCTTCAGCGTCCAGAATCACATCGGCCGCACCCTCGGCGGCCGCAAGATCACCGATTCGACCGCGTTCTGCGCGGCCGCGCTCGAAACGGCCCACGTCAATCTCGTGCAAGGCTCGGCCTTCGGGATGGAAGGTTACGTGCGGCTGTCATTCGCGACCAGCCGCGAACAGATCCATCAAGGCGTCGATCAACTGGCGCGATTCCTGCAGGGTTGAGTTGCTGCACCAACCCGAAGCGTAAGCGAGGGTTTCGCCTCCCCCTCGCTTGCGCTTCGGGTTAGTGCAGTGGAATCGCGCACGCTCATACAGCGGCGGAATCGCGGGCCTCGCAGCGATGTCACAAGAATCGATGTTGGCCATCGCGGAATTCTTGCGAATTCCGCTGCGATTGCGCTGTTGTCTCACGGGGAGATCCGGTCATGTCGATCCTCCTGCTCACCGAAGACGACGTGCGCCGGCTGTTGACCATGGACGAGGCGATCGAGGCGGTCGAGGAGGTGCTGCGGCAACTGGCGCTGGACGAGGCGCAGAACGTGCCGCGGGCGCGCTGCCAGACCGACCAGGCGATGCTGCACGTCATGGCCGGCGCGGCGCCGCGGCTGGGCGTCCTTGGTTGCAAGGTCTACGGCACGTCGCGTCACGGCGCCAACTTTCACGTCGGCCTGTTCGACGGCGCCACCGGAGCGCTGCTCGCGTTGATCCAGGCCGATTATCTGGGCCGGGTGCGCACCGGCGCCGCCAGCGGCGTGGCCGCCCAGTGCCTGGCGCGACCCGAAGCCACCGAGGTCGGCCTGTTCGGCAGCGGCAAGCAGGCGCGCACGCAACTGAGCGCCGTCTGCCGGGTCCGCAAGGTCACGCGCGTCACCGTCTACAGTCCCAACGAGGAGCGCCGCTCCCGGTTCGCGCTGGAGATGACCGACGTGTGTCAATGCGACGTCGTTCCCGTGCCGCGGCCGGAGCTGGCCGCCCTCGACAAGGACATCGTCATCACCGCCACCGCCAGCCGCACCCCCGTGCTCCTGGGCGAATGGCTGTCCGAAGGCATGCACCTCAACGTGATCGGCTCGAACTTCCTGGCGAATGCGGAAATCGACGCGGCGGTCGTGCGCCGCTGCGACACGCTCGTGGTGGACAGCAAGGAGCAAGCCAAGCTGGAAGCCGGCGACTTCGCGGAGGCGATCGCCAGCGGCATCATCCACTGGAGCGACGTGCGCGAGCTGGGCCAGGTGATGGTCGGCCGGCAAACCGGCCGGGCTCGCGCTGAGGATGTGACCATGTTCAAGTCGGTCGGGCTGGCCGTGGAAGACGTGGCCGTGGCCGCCCAGGTCTATGCGAAAGCCAGGGACGCGGGGATCGGGCGAATGATGGAGTGGTGAAGTCCGTCCGCCGCCGCTGGCGGCTTGGCGTTCACCGCATCACGGCGACAGCCCCGTCAGCCGCGGCAGCCGGTAGTTCTCCCAGTTCTCGCCCTTGGGCGCGGGCAACGTGAACCACGGCGGCCGCAAATGATGGTCCCGGGCCAGGTCGTGGATCGTTTGGGGATAGTCGGGCCACTTGCCGTAGGCCTCGACGAGGCGCAACGACTCCTTGCCGTCCAGCGCCGGTTTCAGCTGCTTCTTCACAAAATCCTGCATGGGCGGCGACAGGCAATCGAGCTTGTACGCGAGAAACTCATGCTCGAACATGTGCCCGCGCTGGCTGGCGAATCGGGCCAGCTCGACGCCGAAGTCGGGCCAGGCGCCTTCCTTGATTCTCAAGGTCCTGCCGACCCACGCCGACAGCGGCTCCTTCTTCAGCAACTTCGCCGCCCCCATGCCCAGGAACTCCTTGCTGCTGTACACGCGCGCCGGCAGCTCCGCGAAACGCTTCGGTCCCAGCGGCCCCGGCAACGCCGGCGGATGCCGGTCGGCCAGCTCCACCAGCTTCATCGGGTACTGCGGCCATTGCCCCTCAAACTTCGCGAGCTCATCCTTTTCGTCCTGGCTCAGGAACATTTTCATCAGATAGTCGCGCACGTAGTTCTGCACGCTCGTCGGCAGCTCGGTGGAGCGCGTCGGCAACGTGCGCCGGCCCTTGACTTCGGCCTCCAGCTCGGCCCAGAACGTCCTGGCGACCAGCCAATCGAAGCGGCGGCGGCGTTCGCCGGCCTTTTCCTTGGCGATCAACGCCGTGCGGGCGTCGCCTTCCAACTGCGCGAGCTGGTCGCGCGTCGCCTTCGGCTGGTCCCTGGTCCATTCCTGTTCGCGGAGTTGCCGCAGCAGCTCCAGACGTTTCTGCTTGTCGGTCGTCTCGGCCACCTTCTTCCAGGCGGCCTTGTCGAGCTTGTCGAGGTCCTCGAGCCAATCGACGTAGCGATCGAGGACCCGGTACAGGCGGGCCCGCGCGGCGGGGCCCTGCTTGTGCAGCTCCCGGTGCATCTCGACGATCCGCTGGCGCCGCTCCTTGGGGAGCGCGAAAAACTCCTTGGCCTCGGCGCGCAGCTTCTCCAGCGCCTCCGGCTGGTGCTTGCGGAGCTGCTCCAGACGCCGGCGATTGGCCTGCACCTCGTCCGCGCTCGGCTCCGGCACGGCAGCCAGCGGCGCCACGGCCAGCGGCGCCACGACGCAGAACATCGCCACGATGATCACGACGCGCTTCATGATCCGAGATCGTCTCCGAAGTAATCCGGATGATCCAGGGCCTTCAAGAATTCCAGGTCCTCGACCGCCTCGTAGGCCCGCCACTTTTCGATGAGCTGCAAGTGCTTCACCAGCGGCTCGTCCGGGTCCGGGACCGGACGCCACAGGTGCTGGCTGGACACGTAGCCCAGCGCCAGGGCCGCCGCCACGGCCGCCGCCCAGCCGGCCGGCGACAGCCAGACCGAGCCGCCGGCCGCCGGCATCTTGCCGGTCTCGACCGGCAGTTTCTCCAGCGACAGCTTCTCCATCGTGCGATGGGTGAACGTGGCCGACGGCGACGAGCGCGGCAAGTAATCGAGCATCGTCCACGCTTGCCGCAGCTCTTCGACCTCGGCCCGCGCCGCCGCATCCTGGCTCAGCTTGGCTTCGAGGGCTTGCGCGGCCTCCTCGTCCAGCTCGCCGTCGAGGTAAGCCGTCAAGTTGGCGCGATCGTCGTCGTTGAGTGTTGACATGTCAAACCTCGCCTTCCTCGTCGTCGGCGCCCTTCGGCTCCGCCTGCCCCGCCTGGCCGCGCTCCATGTAGATGTAGTCCTTGAGGGCGATCCGCAAGTTCTCGCGGGCCCGGCTCAACAGCGACTTGACCGCCTTGGTCGTCAGCTCCATCACCTCGGCGATCTCCGCGTAGTTCATGTCCTCGAACTTATTCAATACGACCGCGACCCGCTGCCGTTCGTTCAAGGTGCCCAGGGCCTGCTGGACGATGGCCGCCAGCTCCTGCTGCTGCATGCGGTCGTGCGGCGAACGCTCGCGGTCGAGGACCAGTTGTTCGGCCGGCCGCGGACCGAGCGGACCGGAGTCGCGGACGTTGAGCGGGATCGCCGGCTTGCGCTGGCGGGTGCGGAGGACGTTGAGGGCCAGGTTGTTGGCGATCGTGAACAGCCATGTCGAGAATTTGGCCCGCGGATGATACTTCTTCCGGCCCCGGAAGACGCGCAGGAACACTTCCTGGGCCAGGTCCTCCGCTTCCTCCGCGCTGTTCACCAGGTGCTGCATGATCGTGACCAGCCGCTGGTGATACAGCTCGACCAGCTCGGCAAAGGCGGCCGAGTCGTCGTTGCGGACGCGCAGCATCAGGCGGATGTCCGGGTCGCGCAGCGCCAGTTGGGTGCTGGTTTCACCGGTCATGGCCATGAAGGCCTCGCCCGTGCCCGTTCCGCCCTCCACCTATCCAACCGCCGCCGCCGGGGAGGGTTTCGGTCAGCTTAGTCACTGGTCATTCGTCATTAGTCATTAGTCATTGGATCACGCCCGTCACATTTCGCATCTCGTCGGCAACCAGGACCGATCGCCGATGACCCGACGAATGACCAATGACTAATGACGAATGACCAATGACGACCTTCTTAACTGTCCGCAGGCCGCGTCGATCTGTGCGCCTTTGCGTTTGCGGACCTTGACGCTGATGCCCTGCTGCTTCAGCGGTCCGAGGAAGGCGGCCAGCGCCTCGGGCGTGGGCCGGCGATACGGCAGACCCGGCACGTCG
The DNA here is from genome assembly GCA_022616435.1 of Gemmataceae bacterium. Lineage (GTDB taxonomy): Bacteria > Planctomycetota > Planctomycetia > Gemmatales > Gemmataceae > JAKEET01. The sequence continues at coordinate 53,103 of JAKEET010000012.1, read as the reverse complement.
TTGAACGGGATGAGGTTCACGTGCGCCCGCCGGCCGTCGAGCAAGCGGGCCAGCTCCCGGGCGTGCGTCACGTCGTCGTTGATCCCGCGCAAGAGAACGTATTCAAAAGTAACTTGCCGGCCGGTGTTTTGAAAGAAATAATCGGCGGCTTCCAGGATCGCCGCCAGCCCGGTCTTGTCGTTGGTGGGGACGATCCGGTCGCGCACGGCGTCGTTGGGGGCGTGCAGCGACACCGCCAGATGATACTGCTTGTCCAGGTCGGCGAGCCGGCGCATCTTCGCGGGGAGCCCGACCGTCGAGATGGTGATGTGCCGGGCGCCGACGCCGAGGCCGTCCTTGGCGCCGGCCACGTCGAGGGCCGCCACCAGATGGTCGAGGTTGGCGAGCGGCTCGCCCATGCCCATGACGACGATGTTGGTCAGGCGCTCCACAAGTGGCCGTTCGACGCGTGGCCGGGGCTGAGTCTTCGAAGCCCCCCCGGCTGCCCCCACGTCACTGGGTGCGCGAGCCGAGCCGCGCCACAAGGGCAGGTTGCGCAGCCGGACCAGCTGCTCGAGCATTTCGCCGGCGCTCAGGTTGCGTTCGACCCCCGCCAGGCCGCTGGCGCAGAACACGCAGCCCATGCCGCAGCCGACCTGGGTGCTGATGCACGCCGTCCGCCGCTTGTCCTCCTGGATCAGCACGCATTCGATGAGCTGACCGTCGGCCAGCTTCACCAGCAGCTTGTGGGTGCCGTCGTCGGCTTCCAGGTGGCGGACGACCTTGCCGGCGAACGGGACGAACGATTCGGTGAGCCGTTCGCGCAGCGTCTTGGGAAGGTCGCTCATGGCCTCGAACGATTCCGCGCCGCCGGCGAGCAGCCAGCGCCGCACCTGCCTGGCGCGCAGCGGTTGTTCGCCGTGCTCGGCCAGCCAGGCGCGCAACTCCTCCGCCGGCACATCGAGGATGCCGCGGCGCAGCTCACGGTTGGTTTCGAGCAGAGGCAACGAGGCGGTCATGGACCATCTTCGCCGCCGCGGCGACGCCGGCGGCATGCACGCGGAGAGAACAGGACCGTCTCATTGTAAGGGTTTTCGACGGCGTTCGGAAGAGATGGGCTGGCGCGAAGGGCGGCGGCGTTTCTCGCATTCGTAGGTCAGCCTTTCCAGGCTGACGCTGTCCGAAAGGTGTCTGGACCCCTGATTTCGCGTCGCAGGTCGTTATTCTACGTCGCGGCGGCAAGGGTCCAGACACCTTTTCGGAACAGTGCAATCCGTGGTGAACAATCCGGCTTTACTCCACCCACTGCTCCAGCAGGCCGGCGTCCACCAGCTCCTGGCGCAGCCGCGGCTCGTTGCCGAAGCCGTTGTAGGAGATGCTCCCCGGCTCGAAGATGTGGAACGAGAAGATGTTGTCCGAGCCGCGGACCCGGCCGTACCAGTCGCGGAAGGCCTGGAAGTCGCGCGCGTGCTTGAGCGTCGAATCGTGGCAGCGCATGCACGACGCGCTCGACACTTCCACGAAGCCCCCCTTGTAGTTCTTCGGCACGATGTGGAAGGCCGCCTCGGTCGTCGGCGCGAACGCCTCGGCGCCGTCGGACCCCTTCTTCCACTCCTGGCCCAGGGCCGACTTGAACGGCGTGTCGAGCAGCTTGCGGACCAGGGCGTGGTCGATCTTCGGCAACCGCGTCGTCAAGGCGGTGGCGTCGAAGGTGATCAAGTCGTGGTTGTTCGTCAGCCGCACCGTTTCCTCGTGCTCGGCCTCGCCGTTGACGATCTTGGCCAGCTCCGGCGCGTCGCGCCACTTCGGCTCCAGTTGCCGGATCCGCGCGGCCAGCTCCGCTTGCGTGGTGAACGGGCGGAAAGCGTTCATGGTCCAGCCCTTGTCGGTGCGGGTGCGGGTGCGGAGCTCGAAGGTCCAGTCGTAGCCGTCCGGGTCGGTGACGAGCAGGATTTCGCCGAAGGTGGTGCCGGCGGGGTATTGCCAGACGAAGCTGCCGCGCGAGTCGCGGGGCAGGCGCTCCCGCCACCAGGTGATCGACTTCCCTTCAGGAATGCTGACGAAGCGAAACGCCTTGAAGTTGGGGCTGTCGTGCAACCCGGCCGGCGATCCCCACGGGAATTCGCGGTTGGCGTTGCCGATCGGCTCGCTGCGGACGGCGCTGATGTTGTACGAAGGGCTGTGCAAGCCCTGCAAACCGCCGTCCCAGTCCTGGTAGGCGGCGGGCATGACGCTGTCGTTGTAGAAGATGACGTCCTTGTTCTTGAGCTCGTTTAACCAGGGGTCTTTGCTCTTGGGCCAGAACGCCATGTACAGCGAGTGCTTCTGGTCGCCCACCAGGCGGAGCGTGGGCTTTCGCTGTGCCTCGGCAGGCTGCGCCTCGGCAGGCTGCGCATCGGCCATGGGGCTGGCGAGGGCGAAGATAGCGAGAGCTAACGGGAGAGCGCGGAACATGGGACTTCCTCCATGGAAATCAAGTTGTGGAAACACGATGAAACACGGAGCCGGGGCGACGAAAGATTGCAGCGAGCGAAACGGCGGGCAGCGGAACGCTCGTTTAAGGCAGGCGCCGAACCTGAAAAGGGTCACCGGCTACAGCGTGGATTGTCCAGTTGCTGTGAGCTTCCCCGATGACCTGAACTTTCCAGTTTGAGGAAAGTTAACATTTGCTAACTTTGCCCTGATATAGAACCCTGCCCAGGAAGTGGCAAGACAGATAATCTGGAAAAATTCTGACGTGGGTTTTCGGTGGACCACCCGTCATCAAAACGGGATCGATTCGTTTAGCCCCGGTTCGCAGAACCGGGGCGGACGGAATCCCGCGCCTCTCCCTTCCACCGCCACTCCCGACCCCACCCCGTCACCAAACGGCACGCGTCATATCAGTCGGGGGCCGTTTGGCGACGGGGTTGGGGTGAACGTAGCTAATCGAATCGAAGCGGTGGACCGGGCGTGCAATTGGTGACCTGGTTGGGGTCGGGATGACGGGTTTACGGTGGCGGTGCGGGATGGGGTCCGCCCCGGTTCTGCGAACCGGGGCTAAACGAAGCGCCGTCGCCCCGAGCGGGTCAGCTCCGCTGTCGCAACACCGGTGGTCAGCAGGTTCGAAACACCCTTGCCGCTTGGCTAGGCCGCAGGTTACCCTGAGGGAAGCACTCGCGTTCGATCCGCCCTGGGGGGAAAATCACCATGCACCAATTTCGACTCGCGCTGCTGGCCCTGGTGTGCCCATCGCTGGCCACCGGCACGCTCTGGGCCCAATCCGCGCCGCCGCCGCGCATCACCGTGGTGATGCCGCCCGGCGCCAAGGCGGGCGCCACCGTGGACTTCACCGTCACCGGGCAAGAGCTCAACAACGTCGAAGGCCTGTATTTCAGCTTCCCGGGCGCCAGGGTCGAAGTGCTTGCGGCCGCCGATGCGCCGAAGGACCCAAAGGCAAAGACCAAAGGCGGCAAAGCGCCCGCGGTGATGAACCGGAAATTCAGGGTCGCCATTCCCGGCAATGCACCGCTCGGCACGCACGACCTTCGCGTCGTCACCAAGGGGGGCGTCAGCAACCCGCGCGCGTTCGTGGTCGGCGACCTCGACGAAGTCGTCGAAAAGGAGACCAACGACGACGTTCCCGTCGCCCACAGGATCGAACTCAACACCACCGTCAGCGGCGTCATCAGCACGCCGACCGACGTCGACTACTTCGTCTTCACGGGCCGCAAGGGCCAGCGCGTGGTCGTGAGCTGCTTGACCACCAGCGTCGACAGCAAGCTGCCCGCTCTCGTTCAGGTCTTCAGCAGCGACGCCGCCGCCCGGCAGCTCGGCTTCAGCCGCGGCTACGCGAACAACGACGCCGTCGCCGACGCGCTCCTTCCCGCCGACGGCGACTATTACATTCGCGTGTGCAGCTTCACCTACACGCAGGGTGGACCGGATTACTTCTACCGCCTGAGCGTCGGCACGGCGCCGTGGATCGACGCCGTCTTTCCGCCGCTGGTCGAGGCCGGCAGAGGCACGAAGGTCACCGTCCATGGCCGCAATCTTCCCGGCGGCGTACTCGATCCCAAGGCGACGCTCGACGAGCGGCCGCTGGAGAAAGCCGTGGTCGCGGTCAAGGCGCCGGGCGATCCGCTGGGCGATCCGCTGGCGCCGCAACGGCTCGCCTTCCGCGGCTTCGTGCCGCCGCCGAGCGCGCTCCTGGACGGGTTCGAACATCGGCTCAGGAACGATGCCGGCGTTTCGAACCCGGCGCTGGTCGGCATCGCCAGGGGAGCGCTGGTCATCGACAACGACGCCAACGACTCCCTGGCACAAGCCCAGGACGTGCCGACGCCCTGTGAGATCGGTGGCCGCGTCGAGAAAAAAGGCGACCGCGATTGCTACCGTTTCCGGGCCGGGAACGGCCAGGTCCTGAGCATCGAGCTGTTTGCCGACCGCCTCGGGTCGGCGATGGACATGGAGTTCACGGTGCACAACGCCAAGGGCGACAAGCTCGCCGATCAGGACGACAACCCCGACATCCTGGCCCCGCAGCTCTTCAACCGCAGCGACGATCCGCCGCGGCTGCGCTTCACGGCGCCGGCCGACGGCGTGTACACGCTCGTGGTCAGCAGCAAGGAAGCGTTCTTGAACTACGGTCCGCGCCACGTCTACACGGTCCGCATCGGCCCGGACGAGCCCGATTTCCGCGTGATCGCCATGCCGATGTCGAATTTCCAGATCGACAGCGTCGTCCTGGGGCAAACCGGGCACCAGGGCTTCACGATCTTCGTCGGGCGCAGCGGCGGCTTCACCGGCGACGTCACGATCGCGGCCGAGAAGCTGCCGAAGGGACTGACCATGCGCCCCCAGGTCATCGCCGGCAACCAGAAGCAAGCCGCGGCCGTCATCAGCGCCGCCGCGGATGCGCCGCCCTATGTCGGACCGATCCGGCTCATGGCCGCGGCGACGATCGGCGGCAAGAAAATCAGCCGCGAAGTCCGCGCCGCCAGCATCACCTGGTCGGTCAACCAGCAGCAGCAGAACACGCCGACCGTGACCCGACTCGATCGCGAGCTGATCGTGGCCGTGCGCGACAAGGCGCCGTACACACTGGCGGCCGAGAAGACGCAATTCACCGTGCCCCAGGGCAACCGCATCTCGATTCCGTTGCAAGTGACGGCGAACGATTACAAGGGAAACGTTCAGATCACCGCGCTGGCGTTGCCCACCGGCATGGCCCTGCAGCCCGTGACGATCGGCTCCGGGCAGAAGGGGACGATCAACCTCGACAGCAAGACGACTGTGTTGCCCGGGAACTACACCGTGGTGCTGCGCGGCCAGACGCAGCCGCCGCCGCCCAACCAGCAGCCCAAGCCGGGCGCCCCGCGGAACATCGTGCAGACGGCGCCGCCGATTGCCGTGACCATCGTGCCCAAGCAACTGGCCAAGGTCGCGGCGCCGCAGAACAATCCCAAGATCAAGGCGGGCGGTCAAACGGAGGTGGTCATCAAGATCGCCCGGCAGTTCGGCTACGACGGGCCGTTCAAGGTCGAGATCGACCCGAAAGCGACAAAAGGGATCGCCGCCAGCGCCGTCACGATCAAGGCCGGCGCCGACGAAGCGAAGCTGATGCTGTCCGCGGCGCCGGGCACGCCGGCGGGAAGCAACGCCTCGGTCACCGTGCGCGTCACGGCGATGTTCAACGACACGCTGCCGGTGGTGCACGAGGCCAAGTTCAGCGTGGCGATTGTGAAGTGAGCGGGATTCTCGCGAATTCCGCCGCTCCATGGCGCCGCCGCACCAACCCGAAGCGTAAGCGAGGGCGCGAGGGCGGTCCTCGCGTCCAAGATCAAATCCAGCCATGGCGCCGCTGCACCAACCCGAAGCGTAAGCGAGGGGAGCAGGCGAAATCCCTCGCTTACGCTTCGGGTTGGTGCGGCAGAATCACGCGCGCTCATCTAGTACGGATCCGGTTCCCACCCCGGCGGATTGGGCTGCCCAAACCAGTGGCTCAGATCGTAGTACTCCAGGTACTCGATCACCAGCCCGTCCTTGAGGATGAACGCCACCTGCGCGAAGCCGCCCGGATCGAACGGGCCAAAAATCACCTCTTCCCCGTTCAACCACTCCTGCAAGCTGTCCACCCGGAACGCGACGTGCGGCCGGTTCCACAGCTTCCACAGGCCGGCTTGCTCCGGCGGCACGTCCGGTTTTTCGAGCGGCCGCAGGTACTCGATCCGCTGCGGATGAGCGCGTGGATTGGTCACCCACACCTTGCTGAACTCCACCCAGAACTCGCCGGGCTGGGGCTCGGTGGCCCAGAGACCGACATGATCGAATGCGCGTTTCATGGCGTTGTCATCAACCTTCGGGATGATCCAGCAGCTCCTGCAGGCGCGCGCCCAGCTTGGCCGGCAGCCGTTGCACCCAGGATGCATCGATCAAGGACCTGCTCCAGCGCCTGGGTGGCCCGGCGCAACCGGTCGCGCACTTTCTCCACGGCGGACACCATCCTTTCCCAGGCCAGGGCGCTGACGACGTGCGTGTTCATGCTGGCGGGTCGCCTCGTGCAGGAACTGGGCTCATTCATTACAGCGGGTCGAACGGTGTTCAAAATGCCGAATGACGCCGCGCGAGACAATTCGATGTGCGGCCCGAGGCGGCGCTCGAACAGACTGCCGTGCGCCATCAATCTTTCGATTGGCGCCGCTCCCGATTGATGCGGTCCAGGATGGCCCTGACCCGCTGCCGGATCTCGGCGTCCCGCGCCTCGCGCTGCGCCTTGTCGAGCTGGGGGCGGGCCCGCGCGCCGCGCTTGACCAGCTCCGTCGCGGCCGCTTCACGCTCCTTGAACTCATCGGCGCCGAGGCGCTGGATGAGGGCGGCGATCTCACGCGCGGCCGCGGCATCGGCTTCGGTCTGCACGATCAGCGCAACCTCGGTCAAGATGCTCGGGAAATTGGCGTCGCCGACCGGATCGAAGCGAATGCCCACGAACTTCGCCTTGCCATCCAGGACGGCTTGCACCTGGCGGTCGGCATCGAGGCGATACGTCGCGGGGTTCGCCTGGATCGAGAAGCTGATCCTGCGGATGAGCTGGGCCTTGGCCGTAAACGTGTCCAGGTCGACCTTGCCCGTGCCGGCGTACACAACCACGTCGAACTCGCGAACCGAAGCGCCGCCGGCGTTGTTCACCGCGAGCTCGAACTCCAGGACCACTTCCGCAAGGCGCCTGCCCCGCAATGCGCTCAGATCGAACTCGGCCACCGCCCGGTCCGCCCGGTTCGTTCCCCGCCGCAACAGCCCTTGCCACATCGTGGCGTTGATCTTGTCGGCCTTGCCGTCGCCGTCCTGGTCGTGAAGGCTCGCTCGGACCGCCGGCCGATGCGTCTGCGCCGCGGCTGGTTCAGCGGCGATGACGATCAAAGCGGCCGCCAGGAGGTGAAGACGCGCCATGAGATATCCCCCATCGCATGAAGTCCTGCATTGCGCCGCCGCAGCCGGTTCGATTCTACCAGGCATCTGGGCCGCCGCAAGTCTACCACCGACGAATCGCGGCCGCCGCGAGCGCCGTCAGCACGACCACAATGATCGCGCCAAGCGCGCGTCGAAGATTCACGCGAAACCGGCACGAGGGGATGGTGGGGATGGAAGCCTGTCTGGCTGATGACGCGAGAGATTGCACTTCCAATCACGCCTTCTCGCCTTGAACGCATTTCACCAACCCACTACACTGCCATTTTCGCCGCAGCCGCGCGCGGCGCCCAGCGGTGAACAACGGTTCCCCATGACGGGGCAGAGAATGCACTACGATCCCGCCAACCCCTTGATCGTGCAGGGCGACCGCACGGTCCTGGTGGAAGTGGACAATCCCCGCTATGCCGAGGCGCGCGACGCCCTGGCCCCGTTCGCCGAACTGCAGAAAAGCCCCGAGCACATCCACACCTACCGCCTCACCAACCTGTCGCTGTGGAACGCCGCCGCCGCCGGCATGAACGCGGCGGCGATGATCGACGTCCTGGGCCGCTACAGCAAGTTCCCGCTCCCCGCCAACCTCGGCGCCGACCTGGCCGAGACCGTCAGCCGTTACGGACGCGTTCAGCTGCTCAAGCACGAAGACAAGCTCGAGTTGCGCTGTCCCGACCCGCCGTTGCTCGCGGAGCTCGCCCGCCAGCCCAAGGTGCGCGACTACCTCGGCGAACGCCTCGGCCCCGATCGCTTCCTCGTCGAGCCCGCCTTTCGCGGCGTGCTCAAGCAGGCCTTGATCGCGGTCGGCTATCCGGCCGAGGACCTGGCCGGGTACACCGCCGGGGCGACGCTGCCGATCCTTCTTCGCGAGCTGGCCCGCAGCGGCCTGCCGTTCCGGGTCCGCGATTATCAGCGCGACGCCGCCGACATCTTCTACGCCGGCGGCGACGCCCGCGGCGGCAGCGGCGTCATCGTGCTGCCCTGCGGCGCCGGCAAGACCATCGTCGGCCTGGCCGCCATGGCCCTCATGCAGAAGTCCACGCTGATCCTGACCACCAGCATCACGGCCGTCAAGCAATGGATCCGCGAGATCATGGACAAGACCGATCTCGCCGAGACCGACGTCGCCGAATACTCCGGCGAGACCAAGACGATCGCCCCGGTCACCGTGGCCACCTACCAGATCCTCACGCACCGGCCCGACAAGAAGGACGAGTTCCCCCATTTCAAGATCTTCGACCAGCGCGACTGGGGCCTGATCATTTACGACGAGGTCCACCTGCTCCCGGCGCCGGTGTTCCGGGTCACCGCCCAGATTCAAGCGCGGCGGCGGCTCGGCCTGACCGCCACCCTGATCCGCGAGGACGGCCGCGAAGAGGACGTGTTCAGCCTCATCGGCCCCAAGAAGTACGACGTGCCGTGGCGCGAGCTGGAATCGCGCGGCTGGATCGCGGAGGCGACGTGCAGCGAAGTCCGCGTCGCCCTTCCGCCCGAGCTGCGCATGGACTACGCCGTCGCCGAGTGGCGGCTCAAGTACCGGCTGGCCAGCGAGAACCCGGGCAAGGAAGACGTCGTCGCCCGGCTGCTCGAACAGTACGCCGGCAAGCAGATCCTGATCATCGGCCAGTACCTGAAGCAACTGCGGCTCCTGAAGAAGCGTTTCAACATCCCGCTGATCACCGGACAGACACCGAACGTCGAGCGCGAAGACCTGTACGACAGGTTCCGCAAGGGCGAGGTCCGGCAGCTCATCTTGTCGAAGGTCGGCAACTTCGCCATCGACCTGCCCGACGCCAACGTGCTCATCCAGGTGTCCGGCACCTTCGGCTCGCGGCAGGAGGAAGCCCAGCGGCTCGGGCGGATCCTGCGGCCGAAGGCCAACGGCGAACTGGCGCACTTTTACACGCTGGTGACCCGCGACACGCGCGAGCTGGACTTCGCGCATCATCGCCAGCTGTTCTTGACGGAGCAGGGTTACAGCTACAGCATCGTGGACGCCGGCGAGATGCTGGCGCGGCGGATGACGGGGTGAGTCTCCAGCGATTATTTAGCCGGCGAGCTTGCTCGCCGTGGACGGCGGAACGCTGAGACATGAGTCCATCAGTCGGGGGGGGATTGGTGGATGCCGTTATCGCATGGGACAAGTCCACGGCGAGCAAGCTCGCCGGCCATATGATCGGGGCATGCTCGGCATCGTTTTCGTGGGCGATCATCCAGATGGACCAGACCCGAATTCCTGTGAAGATCCATCGCCGGGTGTGCTTGATCCACACCGAGGACGCGCTCCTGGCCGAAGAGCTGCTCGCCCATCGCAAGCTGGCGGCGGACCTGGCCGGCCGGCTGTCGGACCGGGTGCTGCTGGTCCGGCCGGGGCGCGTCGACGCCGTCGTCCAGGAACTGCAGAAGATGGGCCACACGCCGCAGGTGGCGCTGTAGAAGAAGTGACCTCGGCTTTCCGATGAAGGCATGGCTTTGCACTCCCCCGACGCCTGGCTCGAACCCGTTGCCCGAACGCTGCGGTCCTACGACGAAGCCCTGCTCCGCCGGGTCGCGGCCAGGCTGTGCAAGCCGCGCGGCCAGTGGCCGGTGGACGAGCTGCTCGACCGCTGCCTGGAAACCCTCGCCAACCCCACCGCCCTCGATCGCCGGCTGAAGGAACTGGAACCCGCCGCCCGCCAGGTGCTCGCGCTGATCGGCCACAGCCGGCAGCCGCGCTGGGCGGTCGGCAGCCTGGTCGAGATGTTGACGGCGCTGGGACACGGCGACGGGCTGACGCCCGTGCAAGACCTGCTCGAAGCCGGCCTGCTGTTCCCCATCGTGCCGGAGCCCATCGCGCCGCACAAGACACGTCTCAAGCATTTCGAAGTCTGGCTCGGCCATTCGCCGGCGCCGCAGGTGGAAGCGCCGCCGGCGGTGACGCAGCGGGCCCTTCACGAGAAGTTGCCGGCGATCGCTGTCGAATCGGTGTCGCTGAAGGGACCGGCGCGCGAAGCGGACGGCCTGGATTGGCCGTTGCGCCTGGCGGCCCTGTGGCAGCAGCTGGCGGCGACGCCGATGCGCCGCACCCAGCAGCGCGATTTCTTCAAACGCGATCTCGACCGCCTCCGCGGCGACGGCCTGCTCGGCACGCCCCCCGCCGACGCCCTTTCGGAACTGCCCGATCCCGGCCTGTTCGCCGCCGCCCTGGCCATCGCTACCGGCGTGATTGAAGAACGCGACGGCGACCTGTGCGCCGGCGCGTTTTCACTCGCCTGGAGCGGCGACGGCGTCGCACTCGCGGCCGAGCTGCTGGCCGCCCTCCCGCGCCTGGCCGGCTGGAATCCGGCCGGCGGCTGGCAACCGGCGGCGGGTCCGGGGAATCCTCATCCGGCCGCGAACTTGCTCGCCTTGCTCGCGCTGGCGCAACTGCCGGAGGGACACTGGATCCAGCCCCGGGCGCTCGAAACCTGGTTGCAGGAGCATCATCCGTTCTGGCAAGCGCGGACTCCTGCCCCCGAGCCGGCGTCGCGACGCCGCAAGACCACCGACAAGCCTCCGCCCGCCGAGGTCACGGGCATCGCGCGGTTCTTGCTGGGCGTGGCCTACCCGTTGCGCTTGCTGCAAGCATGCCCGGATGCCAGCGGCGCCTGGGCGGTCCGGCTCTCCGCCCTGGGGCGCTGGGCCCTTGGGTTCGCCGACGCGCCGCCGCGCGCGGCCGTCTTTCCGCAGACGCTGCTCGTGCAGCCCAACCTCGAAATCCTCGCCTATCGCCAGGGCTTGTCGCCGGAGCTGATCGTCCGGCTGACGCGCTTCGCCACCTGGAAGACGCTGGGCGCCGCCTGCACCCTGCAACTGGAGCCGCACAGCGTCTACCGGGCGCTGGAGCTGGGCGAGACCCAGTCCAGCATCGTGCAGACGCTCGAACGGCACAGCATGAAGGCGACGCCCGCGCCGGTCCTCGAAGCGTTCAAGACCTGGTCCAACAAGCGCGAACGCATCAGCGTCTACCCGGCCGCCGTGCTCCTGGAGTTCCCCTCGGCCGCGGAGCTGAACGAGGCCCTGGCCCGCGGCCTGCCCGGCGTGCGGCTCACCGAACGGCTGGCGGCGGTGACCAGCGAGAAGCACATCGACTTCAAGCACTTCCGCCTGACCGGGGCGCGCGATTACTGCTTGCCGCCGGAGCCGTGCGCCAGCGTGGAAGCCGACGGCGTGACCGTGAGCATCGACCTGGCGCGATCGGACTTGCTGGTGGAATCGCAGGTGCAACGGTTCGCCGAGCTGGTCGATGGGGCCGGCCTGCCCGGCCGACGCGTCTATCGGTTGACGCCGGCCTCGCTCGCCGCCGGGCGGACACAGGGGCTGACGCTGGCGGCCCTGGCGGAGTGGTTCGAGCAGCGGACCGGCTTGCCGCTGGCCCCCGCGGCCCGGCTGTTGTTCAGCAGCGGCGAGGCGCCGCCGGTCGAGCTGCGCCGGCAACTGGTGCTGCATGTGGCGACCGCCGCGATTGCCGACGGCCTCTTGCAATGGCCCGCGACCGCGGCGCTGATCCAGTCACGGATCGGGCCGACCGCGTTCGCGGTCGCCGAGCAGGACGCGCCGCGGCTGCGCGAGCGCCTGCAGGAAATCGGCGTGCGGATGGTTCACGAGGAAGGATGACCGCCGGAAAAAAGTGTCAGGACTGTCGATTGCCGGCGCAGTCGTTCGACATATGGGTGAAGCCAGGCCATAGCGCCAGCGCAGCGCCGGCGCTGCGCCGGCGACGTGATCAGGCACAGGGGCGGTACACGTTCCTCCCAGGCGCCATCGAACCCATTACCGTCGAAAGGAGAATCATCATGCCAAGCACCATCCGCCTGCACCGTGTGCTCCGTGCGACGCCCGAGCGGATCTATCGGGCATTCCTCGATCCGGACGCGCTGGTCAAGTGGCTGCCGCCGAACGGATTCACGGGCAAGGTTCAGCAACTGGACGCCCGAGTTGGCGGCACGTACAAGATGTCGTTCACGAATTTCAGCACCGGTAAGACCCACTGCTTCGGCGGAACCTATCGCGAGCTGGCGCCCAACGAACGCCTTCGCTACACGGACAAGTTCGACGATCCGAATCTGCCGGGCGAGATGGTGACGACGGTGACCTTGACGAAGGTGTCGTGCGGGACCGAGTTGACCGTCGTGCAAGAAGGGGTGCCCGACGTGATTCCCGCCGAGGCCTGCTATCTCGGCTGGCAGGAGTCGCTCGTCCTTCTGGCGAAGCTGGCCGAGGCCGAGATTCCGGATTAGGCGCTCTTTCGTCAATGCCTACTCATAACCAAGCTCTTTGGCGACTTCCGTGCGGACGTGCTTGAGAAAGGCGACGGGAGTAAGGACGGTGATGCCCGGATACGCTTGACGGAATTCGTCATCATTCATCAGCGGCAGAAGATCCGTGTCCCAACTGACAAGACAGCAAGGCTGATTCGCAATGGCGAGGTTCAGACACTGTTCGTCGTCAGGATCCTGGAGCAAACGATACACGGCCGGCACGTCCTGGATCATGTGTCCCACGTCCAACAGATGATCCAGGAAATCCTGCACACTTTCATCCGTCAGCTGCCGAAACGCCGTCCGGACCTTCGGACGATGAAGCACGTCGCGGACTTCAACTAGCGTCGCCGGGCTGATAAACAATCTGACGTGACCTTCGCCCACGAACGTGAAACACCCGCCGGCGGGTCCCCGTCGGCTGGTCGCGGCTTGAAGCAAGACCATGGAATCGAAGACCGCCGATATCATGGCTGAGATTGAGGCGACCGCCGCTCATGCCGAACCGCCTTCAACTCCTGTTCCAGCAGGGCGTTCACTTCCTCGTCTGTCATACCGCTTGCTTCGACCGCGTCATGGATCGGCTTGAGCACTTCCGCGAAGGTCCGCTTGCGGCGAGCGAGGCGCGATTCAATGGCTTCACGGGCAACCGTCTCCACGTCCTTGCCCCGGGCCTCGGCTTCGGCCTTGAGTTCTTCCAGCGTTGCCGGCGGGAGGTCGATCTTCAGCGTCATGGGCTCAGCTCCGGAATTCACCACCACAGTATAGCAGTAACTCCCCGGTCTGTTGAGTCGATTCGAGCGGCCTGAGCGGCATTCGAAAGATCGCGCCGAACCCGAAACGTTCACGTATTTGCGACAGCCCTTCAGAACCCGGGAGGGGGCGGCAGGGGCGGCGGGATCGGCGGCGCCGGATCGCCCGCCGCGCCGACGCCGACCGGCACCGGCGGCGGAATCACCGGCTGGGTCCCGCCGATCGGTTGCGGCGGGCCGACGTTGATCTGCGGCGGACCGCCCGCCCCCGGTCCGGCGAGCGGGCCTTGATTGCGGCTCACGCCGCCGTACGGGGCGGTCTTGCCGTCGGGGTACAGCTTGCCCGGCTGGAAAAAATCGAGGAAGTCCCCCGCCGGATGCGTGCTGCACCCGGCGACCATCAACATCGATATCCAGCAGACACGTTTCAATTGGATCTCCGAACGAGCGTGTCGAAGACTCAGGACGTGCCGGCCGGCGACTCCACAATCTGCCCCAGCGCATCCACGAGCGCTTCGACGACCAGCCCCACTTGAACGTATCGGTCCAGGTGCGCCTCCGTCTCCACGCAACGTTGCAGCACGCGCAGAATCTGGTCCGGTCGTGTTCGCTGCGCCAACGGTTGCACGAGCGCGGTTTCTGCCGCCGGCGCCGACGCTGCCGGCCCTGCCAGTTGCACGTAGAGCGCGTCGCTCCAGCCCTGGATCAGCAGCTTCAGCACCAGGGCCGCCCGTCGCCGCTGGGCCACGGCCTCCTTGCCCGCATCTTCGACAAACTCGATAAAGCTCTTCGCCAGGCCGACGGTGTCGATCTTCGGCTGCCCGAAGCCCTGCAGGAGCCGGTTGCGGAACTCCCACAGTTGCGGGTCGGCCAGGTCGAGCGCCTGCCCCGGACTGCCGGCGGCGAGCTTGACCAGCCGCGCGGCCAGGCTGGGATCGGCGAGCTCGTGCTGGGACAGGATGGCGCCGAGCTTGTCTTCGCGAAGCGGCGCGAAGCGAATGACCTGGCAGCGCGAGCGGATCGTGGGAAGCTGGCCCTCCAGGCTCGTGCCGATCAGGATCAGCACCGACCGCGGCGGCGGCTCTTCCAGCGTCTTCAGGAAACAGTTGGCGGGTTCGTCGTGGAGGTCGTCGGCGTCGTCGAGCACCGCGACCTTGCCGCGGCCACGCGCCGACTTCAGACCGAAGCTGGCGCACAGCTCGCGCATCAGGGCGATGGGCAGGACGTTCTTCTCTTCGTTGTCGGTCGGATCGATCCACGGCTTGCCGATGCGAAAGAAGTCCGGGTGAGTCCCCGCTTGCACGAGCACGCATGACTCGCACTGGCCGCAGGCGTCGAGCTGGCCGGGATCGTTGCGCTCGCACAGAAGGGCCTTGGCCAATTCCAGAGCGAACCGGTGCTTGCCGACCCCGGCCGGGCCAACGAACAGATAGGCGTGCGCCAGCCGGCCGCGGCTCACCACCTGGCGGAACCACTCGACCCAGCGCTCGTGACCGTGGATGTGGGACCAGGACATGACGAAGGCCGTCGGCCGCGGGTTAACGATCCAGCCACGACGCGATCACGGCACGCATCGTTTCCTGAATTCTATCGACGGGCTGCGCGGCATCCACCACGCGGATGCGCTCGGGCCGGCGCCGCGCCTCGGCGACGAAGCCGTCGCGCACTTTCGAGAAGAACGCGCCATCCCGCCGCTCCATCCGATCCGCCTGGGCCTTGCGCCGCGACTGGGCGACGTCGATGGGCAAATCGAGCACGAAGATCAAGTCCGGCTCCAGGCCGCCGGTCGCGAGCAGGCCCAGGTCCCACAGCTTCTGCGGATCGAGTCCGCCGGCGTGGCCCTGGTAGACGACGTTGGCCAGCAGGAACCGATCGCACACCACCGCCGTGCCGGCCGCGAGCGCCGGCCGGATCACCTCCGCGACGAGCTGCGCCCGGCTGGCCATGAACAGCAGGGCCTCGCACGGCAACGTCATGTGGCCGCGATGTTCGAGCAGCAAGGTGCGAAGGACGTCGCCGATCTCGGTGCCGCCGGGGTCGGCGCACTGGACGACGTCGAGCCCGCGCGTGCGCAGCCAATCCGCCAGCAGCCGGCATTGCGTCGATTTGCCGGCGCCGTCGAGGCCGTCGAGGGAGATGAAGGGGGGGTTGGACACTCCGGAGTCCGCCGCTTGCGGCTTAGCGTTCGCGGTTTGAACCGTCGAACACCGATCGTTTGCAGCGAACGCTAAGCCGCAAGCGGCGGTGTCTGTCAAACGTCCTCTTCCTCGATGTATCCCAGCACCTGGCCGGGCGTCACCGGCTGGTCGGGCCAGGCCAGCTTCTCGACCAGGCGGCCCGTCGCGGGCGCCGACACATCCACCGTCGCGCCGGCGATCAAGATCTCCAGCACGCGGTCGCCGGCGTACACCCGCTCGCCGGGCGCCACGAACCAGACGCTCAGCACCGCCTCGGGCGCGTGCAGCTGGGGCATCGTCACCGGCTTACGCATGGGCCATCTCGTCGGCGTGATAACTGGAGCGCACGAACGGCCCGCTGGCCACCTTGGCGAACCCCAGCGATCGGGCCAGCACGGCCAGCTCGTCGAATTCCTCCGGCGGCAGGTAACGCGCCACCGGCACGTGCTTCAGAGTCGGAGTCAAATACTGCCCCAGGGTCAGCATATCGCAGCGAACGGCCCGCAGGTCGGCCAGCGTGTCGAGCAGCTCCTCGCGTGTCTCGCCCAGCCCGAGCATCAGGCCGGTCTTCGTCGTCAAGTGCGGCGCTTGCCGCTTGACGTAGGCGAGCACATCCAGGCTGCGTTGATAGTCGGCCCGGCCGCGGACCTTCTTGTAGAAGCGCGGCACCGTTTCGGTGTTGTGGTTGAACACTTCCGGCTGCGATTGAAGGACGCGGTCGAGGGCCGCCCGGTCGCCGAGGAAATCCGGAGTCAGCACCTCGACGACGGCGCCGGTTCGGGCGCGGACCGCGATCACGCAGCGATAGAAATGATCGGCGCCGCCGTCGGGCAGGTCGTCGCGGGTCACCGACGTGATCACGACGTGCTTGAGGCCCAGGCGATGCGACGCCTCCGCGACGCGCTCCGGCTCGTCCGCTTCGAGCGCGTCCGGCTCGCCCTTCGGCACCGAGCAGAACCCGCACGGCCGGGTGCAGACGTTGCCCATGATCATGAACGTGGCGGTGCGGCGCGAGTAGCATTCGGGTCGGTTGGGGCAGCGGGCGTTCTCGCAGACGGTTTCGAGGTTGAGCTCGCGGAGCAGGTTGTGCGTGAAGAAGTTCTCGTTGCCGGCGGGCAGCGGGCGCTTGAGCCAGGCCGGCAAGCGGCGCGTTGGCGAAGGCGAATCGACGACGGGCAAAGTCAGCATGGAAGTCATGGAAGTCCGATTGCGGATCTCGACGTTGCGAATCGACGTTGCGAAACGACGGCTGCGACGCGTGGTCAGGTGGCGATGGACAGCTGGCGATCCGCGGTTCTTGTGGTCCGCAGCAGCGGATGGTCGGAGAACAGCGACACGCGCTCGAAGCCGAAGCCGTCGCGGAAGTGCTCGACCAGGCGTTCGCGCAGCATGGCCGGCCGGACTGGTCCGCGGCGTTCGCGCTCCAGGGACGTCATCGGCTCGGCGGCGCGGGGGTGGGCCCGCACCAGCCGGTAGGCGCCCAGCGCCGGGTACACGTTGCAGCACGCGCCGTAGTAGGCGACGCCGTCCTTGACGGCGATGCCGAGGGCGGCCAGCAAGCGGCTGCCGACCCAGACGCCGGCGTCATCGACGCGGACGCGGCCGGCGACGCTGAAGTCGGCGAGGACTGCGCGAATGACGCCGCCCAGAGCCCCCAGGTACGCGGGGATCGTCAGGCCGAGGGCATCGAGCGGCACGATCGGGTAGATGCTGAACTGGCCGGGGAGGTGGAGCCAGCAGCCGCCGGCGCGGTTGACCCAGCGGATGCGCCACTCCCGAGCCTGAAGATCGGGGCCATCCAGCAGCAGGTGACGGCGGCTGCCCTGTCGCCCGACCGTGATCAACGGTTCGTGCTCGCAGATGATGAGGGCCGCCTGGCGGCGGTCGCCGGCGACGTCGTAGTGCAAGCGCCGCTGCAGGACCAGGGCCGTCTCAAAATCGACGGCGCCGAGCAGGTACGCTTGCAGCACGCTTTCGGGAACGACGGTGTCACCGCTTCCACGCATGTGGTTTCATCCTTCCACCGTTAGTCTAGCGGCGCACGCGGCGATTGGAAACGACTTAGTGGTTGACCGCATGCTTTCGCCGTGTAGTCCCGATCGTTCACGCATGGCGTCGGGTGGCATGCTTTCGCGGCTCCCTCGCTTGATGAGGATATTCTGGACCAACACCGCGAAAGCATGCGGTCGCGCCGGGGACCGCATGCTTTCGCCGTGATAGTCCCGATCGTTCACGCGTGGCGAGGGATCGGCGAAAGCATGTCACCCAATCATCAACGGGGCGCCAACCTGGGCAAGCTGGCGAAACCGCGTGTTTTCGCCGCGCCATACTCCCCTGCCACAAACTCGGTCGGGCGGCCGGTTTATCCAAGCTGCGCTGGCATCGGAATGGCAATAACGAGATAATGCGAATTGCGGCGCGCATCATCCACGTGGCCGGGGCTGAGCCTTCGAAGCCCCGGTCGCTCGCGCCGAGGAAAGGGTTGTCGAATCATGATCATGAACTGTTCAACCGGGCGGCGCTGGGCATCCATTGGTCTCGTGGTGGTCATTGGCCTGGCGGGCGCGGGATCGGCCGGCGCCGCCGATCCGGTGGAGGACTTGCGGCAAGCGCTCCCCCTGGATGACGTCGCCAATCCGACCGAGGCCATGCTGACCTTTCGCCGCAACAACCTGCAGAAGAAGATCGACGCCCTCAAATCGATCGGCGCTCTGCGCCGCGCCCTGGTCCTCGACGACTGGCGCGACAATCCCGGACGCAGCGCCGACCTGGGAATCCGCCGCATCGACGCCGACATGCGCCGCCAGGTGGCCCAGCGGCTGACGGCGCGCCTGGAAGCCGAGGCCCGCGGCGGTCCCGCCGACAACAAGGTCGCCGTCGCCAACCTGATTGCCGAGCTGGGCCCCAATGTTCGCGCCCTGGCGGCCGACGACAAGAAGATCGAGAACAAGAGCGGCCTGGGCCGGAGCTTCCTTCCCATCCTCCAGGTCTTGATCCAGGACAAGGACGCGCGCGTGCGCCAGCACGCGCTGCGGGCCCTGGGCAACATCAATCCCGAGCCCATGCAGGCCGGGCCGCTGTTCGGCATGGTCCTGAAAAGCGACCCGAGCCCGGGCCCGCGCCGGGTCGCCGCCGACGGCCTGAGTCAGATGGTCCGCGTGGTGAATCATCTGCACCGCATCAGCCCGATCACGGCGACCGTCACCGCCTCGCAAGCGGAAGTGCTCGACGCCCTCCACGAAGCGATCCACCATGGCGCCGTCGGATTCCGCGACGCCGACTCCCTGGTGCGCCAGCGCTCCGTCGAAGCATTCCAGGCGGCGGTCGAAACCCTCAACGAGCTGGTTCCCAAGCCGCTGCCGCGCAAGGCCGTGGCCGGCCGGCCGTTGACCGACAAGGAACAGGAGGACCTGGCGGCCGACACCCGGGAAACGACCCGGCAGCTCGGGGGCTTGCGGCCGGTCCTGGCCGCGCTGCGCACGCACGTCGCGGGACTGACCGCGCTGCTCAAGGACACGGACAGCGACACCCGCCAGGCCGCCATGGAGACGCTGCGGCAGCTCGCCATGGCCCGGCAGCGGATCGTTCAGTGGGTTTCGACCGTCCCCAACGTGGCCGAGCAGCTGGCCGGCGCCGATCCGCTGGAGGGCTTCCTGCAGAAAGATCTCCCCGTCATTGCCGCGGTCTTCAACGATTCCAGCTCCAGCGCACTGCTCCGCAAGAGCGCCACGTTGTTCCTGATGCACCTCGAGGAGCGGGCCGCGCCGGCGGCCCAGGTGCTGATTGCCGCGCTCGGCGATCCGGATCGTGCCGTGCGCTGGATCGCGGCGCGGACCCTGGCCCACGTGCCGCCGGACAAGGCCGCCGCGGGCGTGCCGGCCCTCGCCAAGATGGCCGGCGACGTCGACGTGGTCCTGCGGATCGCCGCCGCCACCACCCTAGAGGCGCTGGGCAAACACGCCCTGCCGGCCGGCGACGCCCTGGCCCGGGCGGCCACCTTCGGCGACGCCGACGGCCGCAAGGCCGCCATGCGGGCGCTGGTCGCGATTGGTCCGCAGGCGGCGCCGAACGTGGCGCCCAAACTGATCGAAGTCCTGGCTCAAGCGGATGCCGATCCCCAGGTGCTGTCCGAGGCGTGCCACACGCTCGCCCAGTACGGCGCCGCCGCCCAGAGCGCCGTGCCGGCGCTGCGCCGCCTGCTCGGCCACGACGACAGCGAGGTCCGGCTCTCCGCCAGCGAAGCGATCCTGGCCGTGAATGCCGCGGGGAAGAAGTGATGGGAAGCGTTAGCCGGTCACATCCACCTTCGCGTAGAACAACCGCTCCTTGTCGCCGGATTGGTAGTATTCCTCGAGCATGTCCGGCAGGCTCGGCACGATGACGCGCTGGTTGCCGCGCTGCACGCCGTTGACCCGGAACACGACCGGCTTGGTGAAGTCGATCATGTTCGGCGCCAGCCAGACCGAGACCTGCTTGACGCCGGACGTGCGGATGTTGATCTGGTTCCAGATCCGCGCCTTGTTGCCCCCCGCTTCGTTGCCGATGCCGATCGACGCCTGCAAGGTGGCCGGCCGCGTCGACAGCTGGAACGACGCGCCGTCCGTGAGAAAGCGCTCGTCGATCTCGTTCGTGCCGATCCAGTAGAACTTGTTGTCGCACTCGCGCAACGTCTTGAATTCCTCCCCGTCGCCCGCCCGCACCCCGGCGACGCCCGCCTCGCGATTCGGAAAGTGCCGCTTCTTCTTGTTCATCCACTCGAACATGGTCGGCATCTCCATGCCGTACCATTCCGACGCGCGGCCCTTGTACTCGACGTAGATCGCCGGGTAACGCATCCTGAGCCACGGCGTGACCAGCTTCTTGAGCGTCTGCTCGGGCAGCTTGCCGTTGTTCTGCCCCTCGATGATGTAGAACGGCAGGTACTGGGCGTTGGTCGCGTAGCGGATGGCGAACTTGTCGCAGTTGCCGTTCTTGGGAAGCACGCCGGCGAACTGATCCGGATGGGCCAGGCCGACGTCGAACGCCATGGTGGCGCCGTCCTCCCAGCCGAACAGGAAGACGCGGTCGGAATCGACGTGAAAGCGGCGCCGCAGGTCGCGCAGCGAATCCAGCACCAGGGCGTGCTCCTTGGCGCTGTACTTGTACGAGGCGTCGCGCGCTCGGCCCAGCCACAACGGCGCCGCCAGGATGTAGCCATGGTGGGCGGCGCCGGGTTTCCAGCGCGCCATCATGTCGGTCGCCTTGTCGCGCGAGCTTTGCAAGAGCACGACCACTGGATACGCCCGGTACGGGTTGTAATCGGGCGGCAGCTGCACGAGATAGCTTCCCTCGGCCGCGTCCGGCAACTCGACGTCGAGCCGGAGCAGCTCGGTGGACGTCTTGTCGTACGGCAGCATCGGCGGCGTGTGCCGCAGCACGCGGGCGATCACGTCCGCCGGCAGGTCGTGCTCGCGCTGAAACGCCGCCGCCAGCCGCTCGCGTCCCACGCTGCCGTCGGTCTTCAAATATTCCTGCAGCATCAACCGGGCCTTGAACAGCTTGGCGGCGTTCTTGACGTCCGGCTCGGCCAGCGTATTCCCCTGCAGCCAGCCGGAGACCGCGATCGCCAGGACTTCCTCGGTCGATTGCGAGGTCGCCTTGCGCTTCGCGTCGAGCTCGCGCTGGTGCTGCTGCGCGAACGTGACGAACGTTTCCAGCCGCGGCAGCGTTTCGACCGTCAGCTCTTCCAGGATCGTCGCCGCGGCGATCGTCCACATCGGCCGGTCGGACACGTTCAGCCGCCCCGGCAGGTCCTTCAAGAATTGCCGGGCCTGCCGCAGCCGCTCGTCGGCGGTTTCGTACTTGGTCTTCAGGTCCTGCACGAGGATCCGCTGCTTCTCGCCGGCGTCCTTGGCCATGTTCTCCTGAAAGAACGCGGCGATCCGGGCCCGCGCCTCCTCGTGCTGGCCGATCTTGTGCGTCCGCTCGATGTCCTCGACAAACAGGCTGACGCGCAGCCGCTTGAGGTGCTCGATCATCGGGTCGGCGGTCGCCCTGGCCTCGGAGTGCTCCTTGACCAGCTGTTCCAGCTCCTTGAGGGCGATGCCGTACCAGCCCGCCTGCTGCATGAACCGGGCGATCTGCAGCCGCTTGTCCACCTCGCGCATCTCCTTCTGCTGGGCGTAATGCTTGTAGAGCAGGCTCAACACGAACTCCGGATCGAGCTCCTTGGTGAGGAACTGCTGATCCATGGCGTACTCGACGCCCATGAAGTACGCCTGCCACGGCGTCAGGTAGATGATCCGCTGCCGCATCTCGACCGTGCCGGTGCCGGTGTTGATGACGAAGGTCCGCTCCCAGCGGTCGTTCCACGGCGTCGCCTTCTCGAAGGTCCAGTTCCTGAGAATGTAGCTGGTGCGCACGCTCGGCCTCTGCTTGATGATCTGGATCAGGTCCTTGCGGGTCTCGCCCTGCTTGGACTCGACCACTTCCTGGACCTGGAAGGGGCTGAAGTGGATGCGGCGGACGCCGTCGTCGAGGTGCAGGCTGCCGTCCTTGGGGATGACAAACGAGCGGCCCGAGGCCGGATCGGTGATGAAGTCGCGTTTCTGCACCGGCTTGCCCTTGATGGAGAAGCCGTCCTTGAACACGATCGTGACCTCGGGAATCTGGGCGGCGGCGACCGCGGGCCAGAAGGCGCAAACCGACAGAAGCAAGAGCGTGCGGCGCATGGCGTGTCTCCGAACCACTTCGTCCATTGTTGCCGATCCCACCCGTTCGATCAAGGAAGAGTTGCAGTGCCGCCGATTTGTGCGAGAATCGTAGCTACACGGCTCCGAAGTGGTAACGACGCCACGCCACGAGACTTGCGCCATGCCCATTCGCTTTCGCTGTGCTTACTGCAACCAGCTCATGGGGATCGCCAAGCGCAAGGCGGGCCAGGTGGTCACCTGCCCCAAGTGCGGCGGCCAGGTCGTGGTGCCGACGCCCGATCCGGCCATGGAGGAAGAAGAGCGCAACGCCGGCAACCCGGCGGCAGCCTTCGAAGAAGACGACGAGGTGCAAAAACTGCTGGAGTTCGTCGAGGAGACCAAGCCGGCGCCGGCCGCCGGGGCGATGGCCGTGCGGCCGATTCCCGCGCCGGCGGCCCAGCAGGTCTTGCCGATGCCCCACGTCGCCGCCCAGCGCGCCGCCCAGCAGCCGACCGCGCCGCCGCCGGCCGTGCCCCGTCCGGCCGCTCCGCAACCGGGAGCGCCTCCACCGGGGGCGGCGCGTCCGGGCGCGCCGCAACCCGGCGCGCCCGGACGCGGCGCCGGCCTGATCAACCCCGCCGAGATCGACGTCGAGCCGATGGGGGCCCTCGTGCCGGCGCGCGGCGTTCACCTCACGCCCGCCGTGCTGTCGATCTTGCTGGTGCTGGTTGGCTTGTTGCTGGGGCTGGCGTTCTTCTTGGGATTTCTGCTGGGAAGGTCGACGGTAGGATAGATTTCCAATCTGTCGTGTTGGGACGGACAGGTTGGAAACCGATCCTACGCCGCCGCCCACTGTCGCGGAAATCGATGCCGCATCCGGAACATCAGCTGGTTCAGGCTGGACTGATCGAGCGGCGTGCCGGCCAGGAGGGCGACGGGTTGATTGTTGAGGTGGACGACCAGGCAGTTCGGCAGATAACAGCGGTCGATCCAGGGGTCGCCCCGCAGGCAAGGATCGAGGAGCGAGGGCTTGACGATGCGAACGGCCGGGCGACGCTGCCGGTGAGTTGCTTCGGTGACGAACATGGAGGCACCTGGTGGGCTTGAGCCAAGACTGCAGCGACGGATGAGGTGAGAGAGCGAATGCAATGCCAGACTTGAAGACGGCGGGAACGCGCAATCGCAACATGTTCAACGACAAAGACTTGCGCCGTTCCTGAAAAAAACGCAAGCTCCGTCCTGTGTTCAATTCTCACCCACCTTGGCCGACCCGCCCGCGAAATTCACCATCCTCGACGCGGATCTTGACCTTGTCCCCCTTGCGAATGTGGCCCGGCACGCGCACCTGCGCCCCGGTTTCGATGGTGGCCAGCTTGGTCACCGACGTCGCCGTGTCGCCGCGGGCCCCTTCCGGGGCGTCGGTCACCTCGACCTCGACCATCTGCGGCATGTCCACCTGCACGACCTTGTCGTCGATCTTCAACAGGTGCAGCCGCATGTTCGGCACCATGAAGCGGCGCTGATCTTCCGGGATCATGTTGGCGGCGACGTAGGTTTGCTCGAACGATTCGGGATCCATGACCACGAAATGGTCGCCGTCGCGGTACAGGTACTCGAACTCCTGCCGGTTGAGGATGATCTTCTCGACGTTGTCGTCCGGCGAGAACCGCTGCTCGACGACGTTGCCGCGCTCCAGGTGCTTGAGCTTGATCTGCCAGTAGGTGCGGAGGTTGCCGCGGGTCTGCTCGTGGCGATCGAAGATGAGCCAGACTTCGTTGTTGAACATGATCGCTTCGCCGACCTTGACGTCGCGCATTTTCATCGTGGGCATGGGACTGGTCCTCGGCATCAACCTTCGTCACGAATCTTCGTCACGAAACAACGCCGCCGCGCCGGAAAAGGGTGGCGCGGCAGCATGGTTGTCTTAGCGATGACGTGCGCCGAAGCAAGGCCCGTTTATACAGCCCCGTTTAGCCCCGGTTCGAAGAACCGGGCGGACCAAATCCACTGACGAAGGGATGAATCCCGCGCGTGCCCTGCATTCCGCCCCGGTTCTCCGAACCGGGGCTAAACTTCACTTCGCCTTCTTGGCCTTCTTGGCGTTGTACTCGTCGATGTACTTTTGGGGGTGTTCGTTGAACTCCGACCGGCAGCCGCTGCAGCACACGTAGTACGTCTTGCCCTGGTACGTGACGGCCATGGTCCCCTTGCCGCCCGAGACGATGCACTCCGGGTTGCCGTCGCCGGCGGCGAAGGCCTCGCCTTCCTTGGTGGCGCCGACGCTCCAGTGCGGCGTGATTCGCGACTTCGACGCCGGCCGGGTCGAGTAGCTGTAGGTGAAGCGGTTCGCGTGCCACAGCGAGAACTTGAGCCGATGGACCTCGCCGCCGGCCTGCCGTTCCAGGAGCAGGTGACGCTCATCCAGCTTCCCCGTGTAGACGAGCGCTTCCTTCTTCGGCGTCACCAGGGTCAAGGCGAAGTCGTCCGTCGCCGGCCGATGGCGCAGCTCGCCCTTGACGAACCGCGGCTCGCCCTTGGGAGACTCCTTGTCCTTGGCGAAATCGAGCTTGAGCCACGCGTCCTTGCCCTTGAATTGCCATTCGATGGCCAGCGTTTCGGTCCAGAAACCCCGCTGCCGTTCCTCGGCGGAACCGGACGGCGTCCCGGTGCAGCGCCACGTGCCGATCAGGTCATTGAACGGCTGCAGGGCATCCCGAGGGGACTTGGGGGGTGATTGGGGCGCGGGCGCGCCGGCGGAGACGAACGGCAGGACGGCGGCGAGCACCAGAAAGCTGCAAGAATGGCGGCGCATACGGACTCCCATGGCGGCGGCGTAGCTGTAGCGTTGAACCCTGGATATGACGAGTGGTTTCGCGGAATCGAACGCGGTGATAAAAAATGGGGACAGGCACCGGCAGGGCGATAGGTTGGCCGGCGCCAGTCCCCATTTTTTCGGTCCCGAACCGAAGTTCAGGGGATCATGTGATCGGGCAGTTTGGGCGGGCCGTTCGTGTCCTCGTCGAGCTCGATTTCCTCGGGGGGGATGACGACAACCTTGCCGTTGCGTCCCGCGGCAATCGGCTGGCCCAATAGCTTGTGAACGCGCAGCGCCTGCTGGACCCCGGCCCGGATCGCTTTCGCGATTCCTTCATTGTCCCGCATCAACTCGGTGATTGTCGGTTTGCCGTTGTCTTTCATGGGACGACTCCCGCGGCGATTGACTCCCACAGGGCTTGGTCGTGGACTACTTCTATTGTATCGTTCATTTCCGCGATGAGTCGAGATTGATTCGGGTCGGAATGATCAAAGAGCTTCCACGCATCCGCCAACGGCCGGTACAGACGGAAGAAATTCTCGACGCCGCGCTGATACCGGCGCCGGATCACGTCGATGGGGATATCGTGACCGCCCTCGGCGACCCGGAAACTGACGCGCTTCATCGCCACCTCCGGCGACTGCAACCACAAGTAGATCAAGTGAAATCGATAACCGTGTGTCTTCAGCTCAGCAATCCACGGCGCGAACGTCTTGCTGGCCAAGGTGGTTTCGAACGCGAAGCTCTCTTTCGCATCGGCCAGATCGTGCAGATGCTGCAGCATGATCCGGCCCGCCTTGACCGCCATCGCCTCGACGCTGAACGCCGACAAGCCGCGCGCGATCGTGTCGGCGTTCACGTAGTGCGCGCAGCCAAATTGCCGCCGGATCAGGCTGTTGGAGATCGTCGACTTGCCGGCCCCGTTCGGGCCGGCCAGGATGATGACGTTCGGAGCATCCATATCGTTCTCCGAAAAACTTTTCGATATCCTACCTGGGGACAACCGCCTCGCCATCCATCGCCATAAAGGATGTCCGCCATGCCCTATTCCGCTTGCTCGCGCCGCTGGTTGCTCGGTTCGCTCGTGTGGCTCGCCGGGATCGCGTCGGAGGCGCGGGCCGATCTGTTCAGCTACGTCAACAAGCCGGACGCCAGCTTTTCCTGGAAGCTCAAGGACAAGCTCGAAACGCCCGATGGCACGATCTACCACCTCCAGCTCGTCTCGCAGACCTGGCAGGACATCCGCTGGGAGCACGACCTGCAAGTGTTCCTGCCCAAGGGGGTCAAGCCCGGCGGCAAGATGCTGCTCTGGAACCAGGGGGGCAAGGCCAGCCTGAAGTCGTCCATCTTCGGCATGCAACTGGCGCAGAAGGCCCAGGCGCCGGTGGCCTTGCTGTTCGGCATTCCCAACCAGCCCCTGTTCGGCAAGCTCACCGAGGACGCCCTCATCGCCGAGACCTTCGTCCGCTACCTGGACACCAAGGACCCGTCGTGGCCGCTGCTTTTCCCGATGGTCAAGAGCCTGGTGAAGGCGATGGACGCGCTGCAGGAGTTCGCCCAGAAGGAATGGGGCGTGCGCCTCGACGGATTCATCGTGTCGGGGGCGTCGAAGCGCGGCTGGACCACCTGGCTGACCGCCGCCGCCGATACGCGCGTCAAGGCGATCGCGCCCCTGGTGATCGACACCCTCAACATGCCGGAGCAGCTCAAGCTCCAACTCCGGTCGTATGGCCGCTACAGCGATCAGATCAGGGACTACACGAAGCGCGGCCTGGCGCCGCCGCCCGACACGCCGGAGGCGCGACGGCTGTGGCAGTGGGTCGATCCGTGGAACTATCGCGACCGCATCAACGTGCCGACGATGATCATCAACGGCGCCAACGATCCGTACTGGACGGTCGATTCGCTCAATCTCTACTGGGACGGCCTGAAGAACGACAAGTGGTTGCTGTACGTGCCGAACGCGGGGCACAATCTTCGGCAAAAACACGCCGACGGCAAGGGCGAGGATCTCGACCGGGCGATCAACACGCTGATCGCGTTCAGCAAGCACATCGTCAAGGAGAACCCGATGCCGAAGCTGCACTGGAAGCACGACGACGCGGACGGGCAGGCCCGTCTGACGGTGACCGCCGAGCCGCGGCCGCTGGGCGCACGGCTGTGGGTGGCGCAGGCGCCGACGCGCGATTTCCGGAAGGCCAGCTGGAAAGAGCAGCCGGCCGAGGCGCGCGACGGGACGGTGGTGGGCTTGGTGGCCCCGCCCCAGACCGGCTACGTGGCGTTTTTCGGCGAGCTGGATTTCGAGATCGACGGCGTGCGGCACCCCTTGTCCACGCAGGTGCGCGTGCTGGAGGCGCAGAAGTAGGTGGCTAGTGAACATTCACTCTAATTTTTTGCAAAAACTTCCGGCGGCGATTGCAAAAGCTTCATTTGCTACCTTGTATGTCGCAGAAAGGCACAACCGGTTGGTTGGCAAAGCGTTACACGCAGTCATGCGTCCCGGATCGTCATCAGGGCCAGGAGCCTGACCGCAGCTGCCGGCGCTGGCGGATTTCGTCGCTGAACCTTGCTCCTTGTTCCCCAAAGGGTTGCGACGACCGATTTCCGCCAGCTGCCAGAACACGCTTCCGTGTTGACAACATTTTCTAAGACGTTATCTTGCTGCGTTAGCTTCGAACGAGAAACCGCGTCGCCAGCGCGCGCGGTTTTTCTGATTGAATTGATTGGCTCGCCCTGATATCGCTCGCCCTTGAAGAGGTCAACCTAGGACGCGACCATGGCTGTCGCGAGTTGGTGTGATTCTCGGTAAGAGCTGCCGGCGGGTTGTCCATTTCCAAAGCCATCGAGGTTGTCCCCGCCTCATGGGGGGCCGCGGCTGCTCAAGCCTGTTGATCGTCCCGTTGTGATCCCCGAGTAGTTTGCACGAAAGGACATTTCCCCGTCCGGCGTGCGCGCTGCGGCGTGCCCACCGGCGGATCGGCAGGAGCCACGTTCCCTCAGGTGAACGGCGTCCGCCCAGGCCAAGGATGGCCTGCCGCAGGCGCGAAGATGCGTGGGCCGGGGGATGGGCATCCCATCTCACAAGGGGCGCTGTTCACCGGCGGGAGCGCTGGAAATTCGGCGACGGGGACCACGGACGCTCTGCCGTCGCCGTCTCACGGAAGAGGAGCCGGAAAAGCGGACAGGAACGCAACGGCGTGATCCTGTTCACTTTTCCGGGCAACCCCTGATCCCGGCTCAGGGCCTGGCAGGGTGGCCGGCGGCAGGATGCCAGCCCGGCCGAAACTTCCCAGGACCAGCGCCAGGACGGCGCTGGTCCTGGTTTTTTTTGGTGGTTGGTGGTTGGTGGTTGGTGGTTGGTGCTTGGCAAACACCATGTACCGCTCACCAGCCACCACTCACCAGCCACCACTCACCAACCACTAACCACCAACCATCAACCACTCGTATAGCTTCATTTCGCCGGATCGCCTATCCTACAATGAGTTGTCGCGCCGGTTCAGGCAACCCTTGTGCGCTTGACGCGGCAGGCGAGCGCGAAACGGCAAGCCACACGCGCTAGCGCAGCTATTCAAGTATCAAGGACTCCGCCAACCGATGTCCGATGTCGCGCCGCACCAGTCCCGCGCCTTGCTCGAACAGCTCATGTCCGAGCGCGTCCTGCTTCTGGACGGATCGATGGGCGCGCTCATCTATTCGCAAGGGCTGGACGATCCCGATTATCGCGGCGAGCGCTTTCGCCATCACCCGGTGCCGCTCAAGAACTGCACCGAAGCCCTGGTGCTCACCAGGCCGCGGTTCATCGAGGACATGCACCGCGCCTACCTGGAGGCCGGCGCCGACATCATCGAGACGTGCACCTTCAACGGCAACCCGCTGTCGCTGGAGGAGTTCGCGCTGGTCGACCATGTCGAGGAGATCAACCGCCGCGCCGCCGAGCTGGCCCGCCGCGCCGCCGATGACTTCACCCGCCGCAATCCCGCCAAGCGGCGCTTCGTCGCCGGCAGCATCGGCCCGACCAACAAGACGCTGTATCTGGAGCCGGGCCGCCACGATCAGGGCTCGCGCACCTATTCGTTCGACGATTTCGTGGCCAGCTACTACCGCCAGGTGGAAGCCCTGGTCGCCGGCGGCGTCGATCTCCTGGCCGTGGAAACCGGCAACGACATTCTCGTCGTCAAGGCCGCGTTGTTCGCCATCGATAAGTACTGTGCCGAACACCGCATCGCCATTCCCACCACCGTCGCCGGCACGATCTATCCGGGCGGCGGCCGAACCCTGTTCGCCCAGACTCCCGAGGCGTTCTACGTCTCGGTGCAGCATTTCGACGCCCTGGCGGTCGGCTTCAACTGCGGCGTCGGCGTCGATCTGATTCGCCCCGCGGTGGAAAGCGCGTCGCAGCTGGCGCGACGGCCGATCATCTGCTATCCCAACGCCGGGCTGCCCGACGGCATGGGCGGCTTCCGCGGCATCGGCCGCGACGCCACCGCCCGCACCATGGGCGAGTTCGCCCGTAAGGGCTGGGTCAACATCGTCGGCGGCTGCTGCGGCACCACCCCCGAGTGGATCGCCGCCATGGCTCGCGAGATCGACGGCGTGCCGCCGCGCCGCGTACCCGATCTGCCGGGTTGGTCGTATTACTGCGGCGACGAAGTCCTCGTCGTCCGCCCCGAGACCAATTTCGTCATGATCGGCGAGCGTTGCAACATCACCGGCTCGGCGAAGTTCAAGCGGCTCATCAAGGACGGCAACTTCGACGCCGGCATCGTCGTGGCCCGCGATCAGGTGCAGAACGGCGCCAACATCCTCGACGTCAACATGGACGCCGACCTGATCGACGGCAAGGAAGCGATGACGCGCTTCCTGCACCTGCTCGCCAACGAGCCGGAGCTGTCCAAGGTGCCGATCATGGTCGATAGCTCCAAGTGGGAGATCATCGAAGCGGGCTTGAAGTGCCTGCAAGGCAAGGGCATCGTCAACTCGATCAGCCTCAAGGAAGGCGTGGCCAAGTTCCTCGAAGAGGCCCGGCTCATCAAGCGCTACGGCGCCGCGGTCGTGGTCATCGCCTTCACGCAGAAAGGCCTGATCCCCGGCGTCAAGACCGAGGGCCAGGCCGAGACCGCCGCGGACAAAGTCGCGATCTGCGAGTACGCCTACAAGCTGCTCACCGAGGAAGTCGGCTTCGACCCGGCCGACATCATCTTCGACGTCAACATCCTGCCCATCGGCACCGGGCTGGAGGAGCACGCCAACTACGCGGTGGCGTTCTTCGACGCCGTCCGCGAGCTGAAGAAGAAGTTCCCGCGGGCCAAGACTTCGGGCGGCGTCAGCAACGTGTCGTTCAGCTTCCGCGGCAACGAAACGGTGCGCGAGGCGATCAACGCGGTGTTTCTCTATCACGCGATCCGGGCCGGCCTCGACATGGGCATCGTCAACGCCGGCCAGCTTCAGGTCTACGACGAGATTCCGAAGGACCTGCTCGAACATGTCGAGGACGTGGTCCAGAACCGCCGGCCCGACGCGACCGAACGGCTGGTGGCCTTCGCCGACTCGGTCAAGAAGAAGGACAAGACCGAAGCGGCCGGCCCGAGCTGGCGCGACGCCCCCGTGGCCGAGCGGCTGACGCACGCTCTCGTCAACGGCATCGCCGACTTCATCGATCAAGATGTCGAGGAAGCGCGGCATCAGTACGAACGGCCGCTGCAGCTCATCGAAGGCCCGCTCATGGACGGCATGAACGTGGTCGGCGACCTGTTCGGGGCCGGCAAGATGTTCTTGCCGCAGGTGGTCAAGAGCGCCCGCGTCATGAAGAAGGCGGTGGCATACCTGTTGCCGTTCATGGAGGCCGAGCGGCTGAAGTCGGGGGCGGTGCACAAGTCGCGCGGCCGGCTGGTGATCGCGACGGTGCGCGGCGACGTGCACGACATCGGCAAGAACATCGTCGGCGTGGTGCTGGGCTGCAACGATTACGAGGTGATCGATCTCGGCGTCATGGCGCCGTGCGAGAGGATCCTGGAGACGGCGCGGGAAAAGGGCGCCGACATGATCGGCCTGTCGGGGCTGATCACGCCGTCGCTCGACGAGATGGTCCACGTCGCCAAGGAGATGGAACGGCAAGGCTTCACACTGCCCTTGTTGATCGGCGGGGCGACGACGAGCGCCAAGCACACGGCGGTCAAGATCGCGCCGGCGTATAAGGAGATGGTTATCCACGTGAAGGACGCGTCGCGCTGCGTGGGCGTCGTCGATCGGCTGATGAGGAAGGAAAGCAAGGCGGAGCTGGACCGCGTCAACCGGGCCGAGCAGGAGCGGGATCGGGAGAGTTTTCGCAAACGACGGGAACGCAAGCTGGTCCCGTACGCCGACGCGCTGGCGCGACGGCTTCAGATGGATTGGACCGTAGGACAGGGCTCCGCTCCTGTCCGGCCAGGACAGGGCAGCGTCGTTGTCCAACCCGGACAGGAGCGGAGTCCTGTCCTACGGCCGGCGTTTCTGGGTGTGCGCGTGCTCAAGGACGTGCCGCTCGAATCGCTCGTGCCCTACATCGACTGGTCGCCGTTCTTCATGGCGTGGGAGCTGAAAGGAAAGTATCCGCAGATTTTCACGGACCCTCACGTCGGCACGGAAGCGCGGGAACTGTTCGACAAGGCCAATGAACTCTTGCGCACGCTGACCGCCAGGAAGCAGATTCAAGCTCGCGGCGTGTACGGCTTCTTTCCCGCGAACTCCGACGGCGACGACATCGTCGTCTGGACCGACGAGTCGCGCACGGTCGAGGGCTGCCGGTTCCCGATGCTGCGCCAGCAATGGGAGCGCGAAGGCCAGAAGGACTTCCGCAGCCTGGCCGATTATCTCGCGCCGAAGGACAGCGGCGTCGGCGATTATCTCGGCGCCTTCGCGTTGTCGGCCGGGTTCGGCGTCCACGAGTTGGTGAATCAATTCAAGAAGGAGCACGACGACTACAACGCGATCATGGTCGAAGCGCTGGCGGACCGGCTGGCGGAAGCGTTCGCGGAGATGCTGCACGAGAAAGCTCGCCGCGACTGGGGCTACGGCCTGACCGAAAGTTTCTCGAAAGAGGACTTGATCGAGGAGAAGTACGCCGGCATCCGCCCGGCGGCCGGCTATCCGTCGTGGCCTGATCACTCCGAAAAGAAGACGCTGTGGCAGCTGCTTGATGTCGAAAAGGAAATCGGCATGACGCTGACCGAGAGTTACGCGATGTGGCCGGCGGCGTCGGTGAGCGGGTTGTACTTCGCCCATCCCGAGGCGCGGTACTTCGCGGTCGACCTGATCACGCGCGACCAGGTGGAAGACTATGCCCACCGCAAGGCGATGCCGGTGGCGGAGGTGGAGCGGTGGCTGGCGGCGAATCTGGGGTATGAGTTATAATGGCTCTGGGAGTGAGATCACGACCGATGATTGCCTCAATCAGATTCCAGAACTTCAGAATTCTGAAGAAAGCTACTCTGCCTCTCGGTTCGTTCACCATTATCCTGGGACCAAATGGAAGCGGGAAGAGCACCGCGTTGCTTGGCCTGGAGGCGCTTGCCAATCCTTCAAGCTATTCGTTTGAATCGTTGGCGACAATCGGTTTGAAAAAAGACAAGGGCGACAAGGTTGTCATTACCGTGAAATGGAGCAAGCCATTCGAAGGGAATAGTTGGGAGAGGATCTGGCCCGAAGCCGGAACTCGACGCCACGGGGCGCAAGCTAGCACAGTCGAACCTCAAGACGACTTGCATCGCATTCGAGTGTACCGTTTCGACCCAAGCGTGTTAGTGAACCCCACGCAGGTTCAACCAAATGTCGAACTAGGCCCTCAAGGTGAAGGATTCGCCGGTGTGCTCGACCGAATGCAGGGTCAAGAGCCCGAACGCTTTGATGCTCTTAATCGCGAAATGGCTCGCTTGCTGCCGGAGTATGATCGGATCGTATTTGCCGTGCCGAACAACGGCCAAAAGTCATTCGCACTCCGCACCGCGCGGCAAAAAATGACGATTCCGGCACGTAATCTGTCCCATGGAACTCTCTATTGTTTGGCTTATCTAACTTTGGCCCATGGCCCCGATCCACCACCAGTTATCGGCGTGGAAGAGCCCGACCACGGCATTCATCCGCGCCTGCTGCGTGAAATCCGAGATGCGCTCTATCGCCTGAGCTATCCCGAGAAGTATGGCGAACAGCGACCAGCCGTGCAAGTCATTGCCACGACTCACTCCCCGTATTTCCTTGATCTATTCAAAGATCACCCGGAGGAGGTCGTGCTGGCTGAACGCACAAACGGCGAGGCTAGATTCCAGCGTCTGTCAGATCGGGCGGATTTGAGCGAAATCCTCGGCGACGCTCCTCTCGGGGAAGTGTGGTACAGCGGCGTTCTTGGAGGGGTGCCAGCGAAGCCATGAAACTCGCCGTGCTCAGCGATCATCGGCGGACGAGGTGGCGTTACGCATCCTCGTGGACGGCCTCCTGGGCGCTCCCGCGACCGCTATCAATCTAAACCAATTTGCATCGCGAACAGGATGGGCGTCACGGCTCAACATCCTGCCGGTGGTGATCAAGCACTTGCATTATCAGACCGATGCCGATGCCCTCGCATTTGTGATCGATTCCGACTTCGAAGCGCTCCACTCGCCGGCGCACGACGCGCCAAACAGCTCTGACCCACGATGCCGATACTGCACTGCCCGCAAGACCATCGAGCAAACGCGTGCGTCCTTGCGAACCGTGCCGGGACGTGCGCCTCTCAACATCGGTATTGGCCTGGCGGTCCCGTGCTTCGAAGCTTGGCTGCGTTGCGGCGTCGATCCGCACGTCACCGAAGCA
Organism: Gemmataceae bacterium; assembly: GCA_022616435.1. GTDB lineage: Bacteria > Planctomycetota > Planctomycetia > Gemmatales > Gemmataceae > JAKEET01. The sequence goes on along the minus strand of JAKEET010000012.1, from coordinate 19,164 downwards.
GCTTGGTCGGTTGCGTTGGCCTCTCGACAATTCCCTTACGATCAGAAACGTCTAAAGATTGCCGTGTACGGCACGGATACGCCGCACTTGGCGCTGGCGACGACGCGAATGACCGACGAAGCTCGCCGGTTGGTCTCCTGTTTGGATCGGTTGGAGCGGGAATTTCCAAACGGATTCGGACTGCTGGCCTGCGAAGTTCGAAGCTGGTAGCGGGAAACGTGGCTGGCGGCGAATCAAGCGCCAGCGGCATCCATCACTTCTCCTCAACGTCGTACTTCGCGAACCACCCCAGCACGCGCCGCAGCACGTCCTCGCGGTGCCGCGGCTGGCGGATGCCGTGGCCTTCATCCGGGTAGATCACCATTTGAGTCGGCACGCCGCGGGCCAGAAGCGCCTGATGGTACGCCTTTCCCATCGGCAACGGACAGCGGCGGTCGTCGCGCGAGTGCAGGATCAACGTCGGCGTCTCGACCTTGTCGGCATACGTCAGCGGGCTGTGCTTGCGGAGCTTGTCCGGCACTTGCCAGGGCAAGCCGAACTCCCACTCGACCCAGCTCTGCAAGTCGCTCAGGCCCCACATCATGTGCAGGTCGGTGACCGCGTTCTGGGCGACGGCGGCGCGGAACTGCTTCGTCTGGCCCACCAGCCAGGTGGTCATGAAGCCGCCGTAGCTCGAGCCGTAGACGAACTGGCGCTTCGGATCGACGAGCTTCTCCTTCACGAGATGATCGATGCCGGTGAGGATGTCGCGCATGTCGCCGCCGCCGAAGTCGCCGCGGTCGGCGTCGATGAACTTCTGCCCGTAGCCGTGGCTGCCGCGGAAGTTCGGCTGGAAGACGGCGTAGCCGTGAGCCGCGAATACTTGCACGGTGAAGTCGAAGCCGAGCGCCGAACGGCTGTGCGGGCCGCCGTGGGGGTAGAGGATGAGCTTGTAGGGGGGCTTGGCGATTTCGGCGGGAGGCGTTGTGAGGATGCCGTCGATCGTGGCCTTCTCATCATTCAACCATGCAATCCGGCGCCCTTCCGCGGTCAGTCGCTCTTTCAGGATGACGTTGCCGGCGGGAAGCATGAGCTGCAATCGCAGTCGCTGCCCCGGCTGTTCGCCCGGTCCAGCGGTCAATGGGTCGACGTCGGCGTAGTCCGAAGTCCCACCGGCAACGTTCAGCCGCATTGTCTCCGTGCGAACGCCGACCTCGGCGGTGTACACGACGTTGTCACGATCCAACCAACACTTGCTCGGAAGCGGGAAAGTCGGCGGGCGATGCGGCGGCTTGTCTGCGTTGGGCCCGTGATGATCGAACACGACCTTGGATTGCGACCCGTTGCTGCTTGGCGTCACGATCGCCAGGTTGAACACATCCCGATGCGACCCCTTCCGCGGCACGCTCAAGCACGCGATCCGCTTGCCGTCCGGCGACCAGCGCGGCGACACTTCCGGCCCCGGTCCGGTGGTCAACTGCGTCTGCTTCTTGGTGGCGACGTCGATCGCCCAGATGTCGAAGTTCCGGTTGATGCTGTAGCGCACCGATTCGCGCTCCCTGGTCTTGTTGGCGTGCACCGCGAGCGTCTTGCCGTCCGGCGACCATTGCGGGTCGCCGTACCAGACGTCGTCGTTGGTCAAGCGCTCGATTGTTTTCGCGGCAACGCGCCGAGGGTTGTCGTCAAGTTCCGCGATCCAGATCTGTGCAGGGCCATAGCCCGTGTAGCCTTCGCCCTGATCGGGACGAACAATGGTCACGTTGTTGGCGACTTCTTGAGGCGTGCGTGCCGAGGAACCATCGTCCGCCACAAAGACGATCTTCTTTCCGTCGGGGGAAAAGGCGACCCGACCGTAGAAGCCGTCGTTGAAGATCCGTCCATAGGGCTTGCGAGGCTCGTCGAACTTGACGCCGATGCCGCCCGGGGCAATCAACATTTTCGGAAAGGCCAGCGGAATCGCCTCGCCGCCAGCCGTGGAGATCATCCACAGGTCCATGGGCGGATCGGAAGCCGCCGGGACCGACGGCGGCGGCACGACGTTTTGCAAGATGGGCCGCCTCTCGTTCGTCGTCAAGAACGCAATCCACTTGCCGTCCGGCGACACGACCGGCGCCCGCGCGTCCGGTTCGCCCGGCTCCAAGGGCCGAGCCTTGTCCTTGGCGCCTTCGACGATCCAGAGCGAGTTGCGTTCGTGTTTCGAGTCGGCGTCGATCCAGTTCCGGACGTAGACGGCGCGTTTGCCGTCGGGGAGCAGGAGCGGCGACTTGGGAGCGTCGAAGAGATACAAGTCCTCGACTCGCAACGGTGTCTTCGGTTGCGCTGGCGCCTGGCCGGTGAGCGCCGCGACGATCGCGACGGCGAAAAGTGAACTGCATCGCAACTTGAGCATGTTGGTCCGCTCCGGGGGCGCCTCCGCTGGTTTTATCCGAATCCGCCGCCTCATGCATGCAAAAACTCCGGGTGGCTCATTTAGCCGGCGAGCTTGCTCGCCGTGGGCAGCGTCAGCCATGGGGCATTGGTTGTCAAGCACGGGATACGGTCCGCGGCGAGCAAGCTCGCCGGCTAAATAAGTTGGGGACGAGAGATGCCGTCGTCGAACTGAACTTGTGCCCATCCCCCTCTTTTCGCTAAAACCGGGCGGCGTCGCCGGCCGCCAGGCAGGCGGCGCGGCTGCCTGGCTTCCTTATTTCCGCCAACGTGAATCATGACCGCGTTGCACACCGCGCCCCAGCACACCCGGACATTGCTCGATGGCTCGCCCCGTTTGCCGGAATCCTCCGCGGCCACGCACGCCGGCTGGCCGACGTTCCTGGCGCTGCTCGTCATCTACCTCGCCGGCCATCTGACGTTGCGGCTCTTCGGCAATGAAACCCTGCTGTTCGACGAGGCCGAGCAGTTCGTGCTCGGCCAGACCTTCGCCTGGGGCTACAACACGCAGCCGCCGCTGATGACCTGGTGCTTTCGCGCCCTGGCCGCGGTGTTCGGCGATTCGGTGGCGACGCTCACCGTGTTGCGCTACGGCTTCCTCGGCGCCATGTATGGGTTCCTCTACGCCAGCGCGCGCTGCATGCTCGGCGACCGCCGGCAAGCTCTCGCCGCCGCGGCGGCGCTGCTGCTGATTCCCGCCATCGGTTGGGAAGCGGTCAACGACCGGGTCCACACGACGAAACTGTGTGCGCTCTGCCTGGCCACGTTCTACGCCACGCTGCGGGTCCTGCACGACAGCCGCACGCGCTGGTACGTGCTCCTCGGCGTGTGCCTGGGTCTCGGCCCGCTGTGCAAGTACAACTACGCCCTCTTTGTGGCCGCGCTGGTGATCGCGACCCTGTCGCTGCGCGGCTATCGCCGCCGGCTCGACCTGCGCCGCCTGCTCGTGTCGGCCGCCATTGCTACGGTCATCGTGTTGCCGCATCTGTGGTGGCTGCAAGAGCACTATCAGGACGTCGTCGCCCTGATCGAGGCCAAGGGACTTGCAGCCGAGGGGGGCGGCGTCATCGGCCGCTTGCGCGGGCTGGCCAGCATCGCGGAGAATGTCGTCTACATTGCGGGTCCGGTGATCGCCGTGTTCCTGCTGTGTTTTCCGCAGGCGCTCACCCGGCGCCCCTGCCCTGCGGCCGATGTCGCCGCCGCCGATTTCGCCCGCTGGCTGCAGCGCTTCCTGGCGTGCTCGCTGGCGCTGTTGACGGCGGTGGTCCTGGCCGGCGGCCTGGCCCACATCCGGCTGTACTGGATGCTCCCCATGCTCACGGTGACGCCGCTGGTCCTGTTCCTGCGGCTGGAGCGGCAGCCGATCCGGCGCTGGCAATGGCCGGCATTCGCCTGTGCCGTGCTGGTCAGCGTCGGCGTGGTGGCCGTGGCCCGTGTCGCGAAGGCCCGCGGCAACGACAGCCAGGACGCGCTGTATCGCGACCTGGCCCGGCGCTTGCGCGACGACGGTTTCCACGGCGGACCGGTGCTGACCCTGGGCCATCGCGAAGCCGGCAATCTCCGCCTGTTCTTCCCCGAGGCGCGGGTGGTGTGCAGCGTCTACCCGGCCTTCACCCTTCCCGACACGCTCGGCCGGCGGCCGCGGCTGCTGCTCTGGGACGCGAGCCACTTCGATCGCCTGCCGCCGCAATGGCGTGCCGAGTACCGCAAGCAAGTCGCGCCGCGGGTTCCCGCCGTCCCCGTTCGGTACGTCGCCGTGCCCGAGGGATTCGAGCGGTCGCGGGTCACGCGGTTGGGGTATGTGGTGTTGCCTGAATGATTGCATTTCCCCTCCATCTCGGGTACAACATAATAGCCTTGACCTGAGCCGGGGGGAAATCATGCTCACCATCTTCGATCACGACCGCCGCATCGGCCGCCGCTCGTTCCTGCGCGTCGGCAGTCTGGGCCTGGGCGGGTTGTGCCTCACCGATCTGCTGGCCGCCAAGGCTCGCGCCGCCGAGGGCCGGCCGCTCGTTGCCGACAAGTCGGTCATCTTCCTGTTCCTGCACGGCGGGCCCAGCCAGATCGAGACGTTCGATCCGCACATGAGCGCGGCGGCCGAGTTCCGCAGCGCCACCGGCGCGGTCCGCACCTGCCTCCCCGGCATCGCCTTCGGCGGCACCTTCCCACGGCTCGCCGCCATGGCCGACAAGGTCTCCATTGTCCGCTCCTTCGTCACCGGCGACGGCAATCACGACATCAAGCCGATCGTCGGCCGCGATACCTTCGGCGCCAACCTCGGTTCGATCTACTCCCGTGTCGCCGGCCGTAATCATCCGGCGACCGGCATCCCGACCAATGTGCTCTTGTTTCCGCGCTCGGTCGATCCGAGCACGCAGGCCGGCGTCTCGAATTTCGGGCGCTTCAACGCCACGGGCAGCCTGGGCAACGGCTACGCGCCGTTTGATCCGAGCAACGGCTCCAACGCCCAGAACGACATGCGGCTGCACATCCCGATGGCCCGGCTCGACGACCGCCGCCGGCTCCTGGGTCAGCTCGACCAGGTGCAGTGGCAGCTCGCCGAGGCGCGGCTGCTCGACGGCATGGACCGCGTCCGCGACCAGGCCCTGTCGACGGTGCTGGGCGGCGTCGCCGATGCGTTCGACCTGTCGAGGGAAGACCCGCGGCTGGTGGATCGCTACGACACCTCGACCCTGGTCCGGCCCGAGAACATCGACCGCAAGTGGCGCAACTACAACAACTACGTCGACAACGCCAAGTCGCTCGGCAAGCTCCTGCTCCTGGCCCGCCGGCTGTGCGAGCGCGGCTGCGGCTTCGTCACGGTCACGACCAACTTCGTCTGGGACATGCACTCCGACGTGAACAACGCCCCGGTCGGCGAAGGCATGGGCTACATGGGCGTGCCGCTCGACTGGGCCCTGTCCGCGTACCTGGCGGACATCGAGGCGCGAGGCCTGTCGGACAAGATCCTGCTCGTGGTCTGCGGCGAGATGGGCCGGACGCCGCGCATCAACCGCAACGGCGGCCGCGACCACTGGGGCAACCTGGCGCCGCTGCTCTTGGCCGGCGGCGGACTGAACATGGGGCAAGTCATCGGCCGCTCCGACCGCAACGGCGGCGAACCGGCGTCGAATCCCGTCCGCATCCAGAACCTGATCGCCACCATTCTGCACACGCTGTTCGACGTCGGCGAATTGCGTCTCGTCCCCGGCTTGTCGCGCGAGATCGCGCAGACGATGACCGGGTGGGCGCCGATACCCGGTTTGATCTAGCCACGCGGACACCGGCGAGCGGCGCGGCGTCAGCCCGCCGTGGACCTGGGTCAAACCACGGCGGGCTTACGCCGCGCCGCTCGCCAAGATACGCCTAGCTACCCCACAAACCGCTGCCGAAACCCGCATAAATCCTCCGCCGACACGTTGCCGCCACAGGCGAGCAGCACCAGGTGATCGCCCGGCTGCCGGCGGTCTTGGTGGCGCTCGGCGGCGACCAGGCAGCACGCGGCTGCCGGTTCCAGCAGGTGCTTGGTGCGCTCCAGCAGCCAGAACAGGGCCTGGACCGTGGCGGCGTCATCGACCACCACCACCTCATCCACCAGGGCGCGGACGTGCGCCAGCGTGAAGTCGGACACGCAGGGCGCGCCCAGGGTCCGCGCGATCGACGTGATCCCCGGCAGCTCCACCGGCTTGCCGGCCGCCAGGGCGCGGGCCATGGCGTCGGCGCCGTGCGTCTCGACGCCGATGATGTGGGCCTCGGGCTTGATCGCCTTGACGGCGGCCGCCACGCCGGAGATCAAGCCGCCGCCGCCGATGCTGACGTAGACGTGGGTGACGGCCGGCGCATCCTCGAGAATCTCCAGGCCGATCGTTCCTTGCCCGGCGGCGACGAGCGGATCGTCGAAGGGGTGGACGAGCACCCGGCCGGCGGCTTGCAGACGTTTGACCTCGTCGAACGCGGCACGGATGTCGGGCGTGAGGATGATTTCGGCGCCGTAGTCGCGGGTGGCGTCGAGGTAGTTGCGCGGCGTGCTGGCGGGCATGGCGAGTGTGGCGGACACGCCGAGCTGCCGGGCGGCATAGGCCAGGCCCTGGGCGTGGTTGCCGCCGCTGACCGCCACCGCGCCCTGGCGGCGCTCGTCCGCGGACAGCGACAGGAGCTTGTGGAACGCCCCGCGCGGCTTGAACGATCCGGTCTTTTGCAGGCATTCCAGTTTCAGGTACGCCCGCGCCCCCAGGCGCGCGCTCAGCGCCGCCGAGTGCGCCAGGGGCGTGCGGTGCACGAGGCCGCGCAGACGATGCTGGGCCTGACAGATTTGATCCAACGACAACACGGTCGATCTCGTAATTCCCGGTTTTGTCGAGCGATGATTCAATCGGCCGCGGCCACCTCAAAGTCATGCTCATTCATTCGCAGCACCGAACAGCGACAACTCAGGCAGGCGGCGTCGGCGATAGGCCTCCAGATACGCCGCCTCAAAGTCGACCGGCACGAACAGGTCGCCGATCAGGCGCAACGGCATCGTCGGCAACGGAGCGCCGAGCGCCAACGGCCGCAGCCACATGTCGAGCTCGTCTTTCTCGCCGCGCACGGCAGGTCGATACGCGGTGGCGTACAGATGCACGTTGTCCGGCAGTGTAAGGTCCTCTCCCGCCTCCATCACGCGCATGATCTCGTTGTGCAAGTTGGCGTGGCGGTTGGTCACCACATCCATCACGATCAGGCTGACGCCCTGGGCCAGGTAACTGGCGCACTTGGTGACAAAGGCGAGTCGCTCGGCCGGTCGATCCTTGTTGGCCGGGCTCACCAGCTCAATGACGCCGACCAACGTCAGGCCGGCGGCAGTGTTGAACACGCGGACCTCGAACGTGTCCGGAAATGCTGCCGGAATCGTGTGGTCCGGGACCGGCGGAGCATAGGCCGGCGCGGCCAGAGTTGCCACGGCCGCGCCGCTGGCGGCCGCGCCGCTGGCGGCCGCGCCGCCGGAGGCGGTGTTGACCGCAGAAGCCTGTTCCTGATACGCGGCCACATCGATCTCGAAACCGACGCCGGCGTGCGTGTGCTCTTCGACCTGAAAATCCGGCGGCAGCAGCGCCGCAATGCCATCGGCAATGCGCGTCGCCCAGTTGGAATGGAACGACTCCCAATGATGATGCGGGTACAGCGGCGGATGAAAGTGATCGAACAATGGCATGGGACGGTCCTCAGGATTCTCTATTCTATCGCATCAGCGTTTTGCCAATCTCAATCCACATACACAAACTCATTCAGATTCAGCACTACCCGGCACATCTGCTCCAACGTTTCACGCTCCAGAAACTCGCCCATCACCCTCCGTTCCATGGCCGACGGCGCCCGGCCCAGCGCCAGCAGATACGCGCGCTCGATCTGCTTGCCGCGGTCCTCCCCTGCCTCGCGCCGCAGCCGGTCGGCAAAGTGTCTTGCCTGGCGATTCACGAAGTCGCCGTTGAAGAGCATCAGCGCTTGCGGCGCCACCGTCGTGACCAGCCGCTTGTCCGCCGGGCGGGTCGTGTCGCACAGGTCGAGCGTCTCGAGCAGCGGCACCACGAACGAACGCTTGATGAACGCGTACACGGTGCGGCGCGACGCTTCGACTTCGTCAAACGCCTTCCAGATCTTGTCCGGATCGCTGTTGCCCGCCAGCGCTTCCTTCGGCACTTCCGGATAGATACTGGGGCCGTACATGGCCGGATTCAAGCGGCCGCTGACCGCCAGCATCGCGTCGCGGATGGCTTCGACTTCGAGCCGTTTCACCGGGAAACGCCACAGCCGCTGGTTCTCCGGGTCGGCGGCGGCATATTCGGCGTTCCAGCGCTTGCTCATCTGATAGGTGTTGCTCGTGACGATCAAGCGATGCAGCTGCTTGAGCGACCAGCCGTTGTCGACGAACGTCGCCGCGAGCCAGTCGAGCAGCTCCGGATGCGTCGGCGCGGCGCCCATGACGCCGAAGTCGTTGGGCGTGCGGACCAGGCCCTCGCCGAAGTGCCAGGCCCAGACGCGATTGACGATCACCCGCGCGGTCAACGGATTTTGCGGGCTGGCGATCCAGCGGGCCAGCGTCAAGCGCCGCCGGCTGGTGTGGACGCCGGGCGCTGGAAACGCCGGCTGCCGGTCCACCAGCACCGTCGGCAGCCCCGGCGCCACCTTCGGCCCCGGCCGCGTCGCCTTGCCGCGAACCAACAGGTGCGTGTCCGGCGGCGTCGGCCCGGGCTCGTGCAGGAAGTAACCGCGCGGCAAGCTGGGCGTGTGCTGTTTCAGCCGGGCGACCTGCTCGGCGACCTCCGCCGGCAGCGTCTTGTCCGCGGGTAAGCCCTTGATCAACTCCGCGATCTTGCGGTTGCGCTCCGCTTCCTGATCGAGCTGCTGCCGAGTCCCGACCGGCAGGTCCAGCTCGGTGCGGCCCTTGCGCGGCCGGTCGAGCGGATTGAAGATCGCCGCCATGCGGTAGTAATCGTGCATGGTCAGCGGCTCGAACTTGTGATCGTGACAGCGGCAGCACGCCAGGGTCAGACCGAGAAATGCCGACGACGTGGCGTTCACCAGATCGTCGAGCTGATCGAAGCGGTCCTCCTTCGGATCGGCCGGCTCGTCGTCCCACGGGCCCAGGCGATTGAAGCCCAGGGCGATGAGCGTGTCGGCGGTCATCCCCTCACCCCCGGCCCCTCTCCCCCGATGGGTAGAGGGGAGAGAATCGAGTTCATCCCCGGCGAGCTGCTCGATGATGAAGCGGTCGAACGGCTTGTCGTCGTTGACGGCGCGGATCACGTAGTCCCGGTAACGCCAGATGTTCGGCTTGGCCGCGTCGCGCTCATAACCGTTGCTCTCGGCATAGCGGACCACGTCCAGCCAGTGGCGTCCCCAGCGTTCGCCGTGCTGCGGGCTGGCCAGCAATTGTCCCACCACCCTGTCGAGCAGCACGCGGGCTTGCCGTTTCGCGCTCGCGGCATCCCACGCCCGGACAAACTCCTCGATTGCGTCGGGGCTCGGCGGCAAGCCGATCAGGTCGAAGTACAGCCGCCGCACCAGCGCCCGCGGCTCGACCGCCGCCGCCGGCCGCCACCCCTGCTCTTCCAGCCCGGCCAGCACGAACGCGTCGATGGGATTGCGCACCCACCCCTTGTCCTTGACCGCCGGGATGGCCGGCTTCTCGACCGGCTGAAAGGACCAGTGCAGCCGGTCCACCGGCTTGACCTGGGCGTCGATCTTGGCGAGGTCAATCTGGGCGAGGTCAATCTGGGCGAGGTCGATCTGGGCGAGGTCAATCTGGGCGAGGTCGATCTGGGCGAGGTCGATCTGGGCGAGGTCGATGGGCCGCTCGGCGGGGGCGTCATTGCCAAAGCCTGCCGCGGTCGAGATCAGGCCAGCCGCGACGATTCCAGCGAGGAAACGCATGATAACTCTCGGAACCAGGGCCGAAACATGACCTCAATCTACGCCATCGGCCGGGGCGTCAGCAACCGGATTCCTTGCCTGCCACTCGATTGCGAGCTAGGGTTGCTGAAGAGCAGCCCCCTCGCTCGCCCCAGCGTGCCTCCGTTGCCGGAACCCCACCCCGTCCCGTGGCGATCCTCCGCGCCCTCATTCCGTTGCGTCTGCACTCGGTGGTGCGGACTCCGTCGTGATCCCTGCGAGACGCGCTCGTGGCTCCCGTTGCATCATCGTTGCATGCGCCGGAACAGGCTCTGCTTGATCACCTCACGCAGAGCGTCTTCCTCAAGGACCGCGACGGCCGCTTCGTGGCCGTCAACCGGGCCTTCTGCGCCGGGCTGGGCCGCGACCGCGGCGACGTTCTCGGCCGCGACGATTTCGCCTTCTACCCGCGCGGCCTCGCCGAAAAATACCGGGCCGACGACCTGCTCATCCTGCTCGAGGGGACGCCGCGCGGGGTCGAAGAACAGAACCTGCAGAACGGCGAGCTGCGGACGGTGCGCGTCGTCAAGTCGCCGGTGCGCGGCGCCGACGGGCGGATCGAAGGCATTCTCGGCATTTTCTGGGACATCACCGAGCAACGCCGCCTGGAGAACCAGCTGCGGCAAGCCCAGAAGATGAGCGCCGTCGCCCAGCTGGCGGGCGGCATCGCCCACGATTTCAACAACCTCTTGACCGTGGTGCTCGGCAACGTCACGCTGGCTCAGCTCGAAATCGCCCGTGCCGTCGGACTCGACGGCGACCACATCATCGAGCTCTTGCACCATGCCGAGGCTGCCGGCCAGCGCGCGGCCGAGCTGACCCGGCAGCTCCTGGTGTTCTCGCGGCGGCTGCAGCCCCGGCCGCGACACGTGCTGTTCGACGAGTGCATCCGCCACGCGTTGACCGGGGTCGCCATCCCCGCCGCGATCGAGCTGGTCCAGCGGCTCGAGGCCGGCGCCGCCCTGGCGGTGATGGATCCGGGGCAGATGCAACAGCTCCTCCGCCAGCTGATCCGCAACGCCCACGACGCCATGCCCGAGGGCGGCACGCTGACCGTGCAGACCCAGGCGATCACGCTGGTCCCGGAATCGGCGTGCAAGCCAACGGACACTGACGACGCGGCCGCTCAGCCGGCGCCCCAGTCCGCGCCTCAGTCCGCGCCCCAGCCCGCGCCACCACCTGCTGTCGAGGCGGCCCAGCACCCGGAAAGTCGCGCCGGCGAGTTCGTGCGCCTGCGGGTCAGCGACACCGGCGCCGGCGTGTCCGCCGAAGTGCTCGACCACATGTTCGAGCCGTTTTTTTCCACCAAGGGCATCGGCGCCGGGACCGGCCTCGGCCTGGCCGTCGCCGCCAGCATCGCCAAGGACCACGACGGCTGGCTGGAATGCCACAGCGCGCCCGGCCAGGGAACCCGCTTCGACTTGGTTGTCCCGCGACTGGTGGCGCCGTTGCCGGCCGTCGCACGTCCGCCGGCGGCGGCCGCCACGCTCGTGATCATCGACAATCATGAAGTGGTCCGCAACATGGGCCGTGACATCCTGGAGCGGCACGGCTACCGCGTGCTCGCCTGCGGCGGCGGCGCCCCCGCCCTGGAGCTGCTGCGCCGCCACAAGGACCAGATCGGCCTGGTGATCGTGGATTGGATGCTGTCGGACTTCGACGGCCAGACACTGTTGACCGAGCTGCGCCTGCTCGCTCCCGAGGTGCCGTTGCTGTTGTGCGCCGCCTATCCGACCGGGCCGGCGGTGCGGGCCGTGGAACGCTGTCAAGCCGCCGGTTTCGTCGCCAAGCCGTTCCAGGTGCAGGAACTGCTCGGCGCCGTCCGCGGCGCTCTTGAACAGGCCGCGGTCCAGCGGGCGCCGTCGCGGTGTGAGTGGTGAGCGGCATGCAAGCCCCAGGATGAGCGCAGCGATTCCTTGGGGTCACTACTTCTACGCGGCCTGGGCGCGTCGATCCTTCGCCAGCAGTTGATTCACTTTCTCCACGACCTCCGGAAACGGCGCCAGGAACTCCTTGACCTCACTCATGCACCGTGTGAACTCCGCATCGTCCAGCACCCTCCGCTCGTCCGCGAGAGTCAGCGGCCGGACCGCCGCGGCCCAGCCCGGATTGCCGGGGCGATCGCGGCCCAGACCGTGCTCCAGCCAGCGCGGCGGGTCGTCGTTGAAGACGGCGATTTCCGCCTTGAGGCGGGCCTGGGCGCAGGCGTCGCGCAGCTCCCGCGCGAAGGCGCGAAAACGTCCGCCGCGGTCGTCGCCGCGCCGCAGCCACTCGTCCAGGAGCGCGACAGCCACGCCGAACGCCTGAGCGGAAATGTGCGGGAACCCGCCGGCGCGGATGGCCGACACGATCTTCCGGTGCAGCGTGGCCGTCAGCCGGATTGGTTTGGGCGCGTTCATGGCAATCATTCAGAAGGGATCATTCCAGCAGGGCTTCGGCCAGCGGCCGCGGCAAGGGCGTGCCGATGTACGTGAAACTGGCCGTCAGGCGGGTCGTGGCGTGCCGCAAGCGCCCTTCATGGGCCGCGGCGAACCCCGGGGCGCGGTGCATGTTCCAATCCGGCGAATGCAGCCGAGCCCGAATCATCGCGGGGTGCGTCGTGGTGGACACCGCCCGATAGCCCAGGCCCGCCCACAACGACGCGCAGAAATCGCTGACCGCGTTGCCGATGCCGATCCCCTGATAGTCCGGCAACGTGACCGTGCGATGTTCGCGCCGCGTCTTGGGGCCGGCGCCATAGAACGGCAGCCACGCCGAGAACGCCACCGGCCGCTCGCGCCAGCACGCCAGGAAGCACACGGCGGCGCGGCTCAGCCCGTGGCTCAGATAGTGATGCGGTGCGAACAGCGGCCACGCCGATGCCTGGCAGCGAACGACATCGACGGCAACACGTGGGCGTCGCCGAAGCCGCCTCCAGGCAAACACGTTCTCCGCCGGCCGGTACACCCAGTCCGGCCCCAGCCAACTCTCCACGTCCTCATGGCACGTCACCGCCACGAACTGTTGGCCGCGCCCGCGGATCGCCTTCGCCGCCGCGGCGCTGCCGATCTGGGCGACGGTGCGATCGACCACGCTGGTGTACTCGTCGAACACGATGCGTTGCCCGCGCGGCGTGGCGGCCAGCAACAGCGCCAGCGTCACGCGGAATTGCTGCCCGGTCGACAGCACGTGAAACGGCCGCAGCCACGCCGGCGGCGACGACAACCCCACCGCCGACAGCAGGTTGACCACCTCCTTGATCGGCATCGACTCCGGAAAGGCATCGATGACGGCGCCCCGCTCCAGCCATTCCGCGAACTGCGGCGGCAGACCGTGCCGGTCGCGCTCGGCCATCTCCGGAAACAACCGCCGCGCGATGGTGCTTTTGCCGCACCCCGACGGCCCGACGATGAGCCCAATGTTCCAGGCGCGCTCCTCCAGCGGCAGCGCCACGCGCCATTCCAGCCGGCTCATTCGGGCCGGCTCGAGGTCGAACAACCCGCGCACCTGCTCGACGCGCGGCGAATCGACCACCGGAGATTCGACGATGATGTGGGTATTCATGGGTAGTCCGTGGTCAGTAGTCAGTAGGTTGCGGCTTGCCGTTTCGCGCTCGCGCCTCCGGTCCGCGTCTCGCCGCCAATCACCCGATCTTCGCCTGGCAGCGCAACCCTTCACCCTGGAAGCGCCGCAACAGCGCCAGCTGTTCCGCCTCGTCGGCGCACTCGATCATCACGAAGAATCGATCCGGCGGCGCTGCCTCCGCGGCCGCCTTGTCCAGGTCGCGCCGCGTCCGCCGGCTCGATTCCTGCATGATCTCCCACAAGCTCTTCACCGCCTCCGAGCCGTCCTCCGTCTGCCGCCGCAGTTCCGCCAGCGTGTCGGGGTCGTAGTCCGCCAGTTGCGCCAGCGGGTCGATCGCCAGGAGCAGCGCCCTCGCCTCGGCGTCGTTGACGTCGAGCACTTCAACGTCCACTTCCTGCTCAGGATTCATCTCGGCCCGCAGATGCCCGTCGATCAGCTTCAGCCGGCCATCGGGAAGCGCGTAGGCCAGCAAGCTCCGCGCGAAGCCGATCTCCTCGTACAGCTTCTCCAGCGCCCGCCGCTGGGCCGCACTGTGCCGCCGCGGGTTCAGCTCGTGCGGCGCCAAATCACCAGCCCGCACCCGCACGTGCCGAACAATGCGATTCCGAAGGACGTGTGCAGCACCCATGACAGTTCTCCACTCACGACTCACCACTCACTCCCCCCTACAGCTCATTCGTCGGCCACGTTGGGGTTTGCCGATCGACGTAGACGCGCTTGTGGTCCTCAGCCCGGCCGCGGTGGACGCGCTCGATGAAGATGACCCGGAACGGCGTGCCGTTTTGATCTGGAATGTAGACCATGTCCTGGGCGCCGAACGTGAGACTGCCGAGGTAGCAGTCGCGCACATCGACGCTCGTGTCCATGAGCAGCACGTGGGTCCACGCCAGCACCGCCGGCAGGTTGGCCCGGTCGCCCTGGTCCTGGCCGGCGCGCCAGTCCGGCTGCAAGTAACAGGCAACCCCCGCGACCGCGGGCGCCGCCGGCGGCGCGGTCCCGTTGCGATAGATGTCGCACGTCGTGTTCGGTTGAATCGGCAGAGCCATGATGACACCAGGAGTCAGACCCAGATTCATTTAGCCGGCGAGCTTGCTCGCCGCGGTCACGCGGTGACTCGACAGGCTCACACCCGCACCGCCCGATACGGCTCCAGCAGCACCCGCGCCGACGGCGGCATGTGGGGTGCGGCATCCGGAAGATGCTCCCCGGCACCGATTCCTGCACCAGTCCCGGGTCGCGCTTCGTTTGCCAGAACAGCGCCGCCACCCACTGGGCGCACGCTTCCTGCACGTCCTCCGGGACGGCCGCGTACCCGGCCGTGTAGATCACGCGCCACGCCTGCGGCCCGCCCCGCCAACCCGCGCTTCGAATCAGAAAGCCGCGGGCCGCGTCGCTCTCGTAGTCCGCGATTTCCCGCAGGTGCATCGTCAGCTCCGCCGCCGCGTCCCTGGCGGTCAACGCCCCTTGCAGCGCCCGCAGATCCGCCGAAGTGCGCTGGGCGTAATCGCCGCTCGCCAGGCTCGCCGTCCAACCGTTGCCCAACGCGTTGACGGCCGTCGTCAGCGCTGTCAACGTCACATTGCCGGCGAACGTCACCGTGTCACTCGCGGCGACTCCCGACGCCACCCGCACCAGCGCCAGCCCCGTGCTCGTGACCTGCACCGTCGCCCGCTGCACGCCGGCCGACGTGTTCTGCACGCTGAGGACTGTCGTCGGATCGCTCGCAACCCGCTCCACCGACAGGATCGGAAAATGGTGCAGCACCAGCTCCGCGTGCTGCCGGCCGTCATAGACCTCGTCGTACGGCGTGCTGACGAAGTTCCGCCGGCAGAACCGCTCGATGGCCGCGCTGGTCGCCGCGATCAGGGCGTCGAGCGTCGTATCCTCGGCAGCCGTGGTGCTGCGGTTGTCGAGGTTGTAAATCGCGCGGGCGCGGGTAATGAGGTTCGGCATGGCATTCTCGAGTTCGTGTTTCGTTTAGCCCCGGTTCGCAGAACCGGGGCGGCAGTCGCACCACGCAGGACTTCTGCATTGCCGACGCGACGCCCGCCCCGGTTCTGCGAACCGGGGCTAACGTGACGTCGATTACAGCGCGCTCGGCGGCGTCGCCTCCGCGTAGCGCGGCTCGGTCAAGACGTAGAGCACGCAGCCGAGCTGGGCGTTGGTGCCCGTGTCGTTCAGCGTGACGCGGACGTAGGCGAAGCCGCCGTCCACGTCGAGCATGTCGGCGTCGATCTCCAGCACCCAGATGGCCTGCTGATGGCCGTCCGTGTTCGTGTAAGTGTTGGCCGCCGCCTGCGTGGTCTTGGTGAACTGGCCGACAGTCTGCACGTCGGTCCCCTGCTTTCGCCAGATCTCGGTGAAGTTGAGGGCCTTGGCGCCCGCGCCGGCGTTGTCGGTCGCCTGCTGGAGCGTGACGACCGGGTCATCGCCGTCGGTGCCGGTCCCCTTGAAGAAGATCACCGTGAGATGATTGAAGTCGCGCAAATGCACCCAATCGGCATCGCGCTGCACCTGCAAGTCGAGCGGCACAAAGCCGGCGACGATCTGAGCGTTTTCGACGAGTTTCATGGGAATCCTCCTATCATGTTGGGAATGCAACTTCGCCGCTTGCGGCTTAGCGTTCGCGCTGTCCCGGAGCGAGCGCTAAGCCGCAAGCGGCACGACATCAACTCCGCGTTTCCAGCGTCACGAAACACGACTGCGTATTCGACCCCTGGAACGGCGTCAAGGGCGCCGACCACCACGGCTGACCATCGACCCGGAAGATGAACCGGAACGACGACTCGTCGTAATCGAAGCGGACGTGAATCGACATGTTCGCCTCGATCATCCCCTTGGTGATCGTCACGTAATGCCGCAGGTCCGCGAGGATCACGTCGCCCTTCGTGCCCAGCGTCGCGCACCATTCCACCGGCATCACCGGCCGGCCCAGGAGCGTCGCGTACGGCTTGGCCGACAGGCCGCCGGGCGGCAGATACGCCAAGGTCGCCGCCGAGCCGGTGCCGACGGTCATGGTGTGCAGCTGGCTTTCGACATCCTGATTGATCAGCCAGACTGCGTTGGCCCGGCACGGCGCCCACAGCCGCGACCACATGTTGACGAGGTTCTGCGCGACCAGCGTCGCCGCCGCCTGGCCCGACTCCTTGGTCACCACGATCGTGCACGGCGCCTCGACGATGCCGCGCGGCTTACCTGCCCCTTGGCCGTTGATGATCGCGTCGCCCAGCACGAAGTTGGTTTCCTCCGACGCCACCCGCAGCAGATATTGCTCCAGCGCCACCCCCTGCGTGTCGGCCAAGAGCTCGTCCGACGTCTGGATCAAGACGAACAGCTTGTGCAGGTTGAGCTGCAACCGGCCGAACGTCGCCTTCGACGCCGTCGCCTGGTCGCCCTCCTCGCGCCAGTAGGCGCGCACGCCGCCCCAGCGCGAACCGTTTTCTCGCGACGTTTCCGCGTTCTTCGGAAACGACATCGAGTTGCCGGAGATCGTGTACGAATCGGTCATGCCCAGCAGATTGGTCGCGGCGTAGACCCGTTCGAGCACCCGCTGCGTGAACTCCGGCGGCACCAAAAACCCGCCGTCCGACCCGAACGCCTCGCCCATGCCGGACGCGGCCTTGGCGATGATCGCCAGCCGATCGTCGGGCCGCTTGCCCGGCTGACAAGCGTCCTTGACCGCCAGGGCGAACTCGCCGAAGTTCCGGAAGCCCGCCTTGGGATCGTCCGTGGCTGCGTCGCCCAGGCCGGCGAACGGAACCTTCGCGCTTGCCGCCCGTTTCGAAAAGCACTGCGCGACGGCCCGCTCCACCGCGGCGTCGACGCCGGTCTGCAAGGCCCGCGTCACCAGCGGCGCGATCGGATCGTCCACCGCCTGGCCGACGCCGTCGCGAATCAACCGCTCGGCATCGGCATCGGCGAGGTACACCCGCTCGCCCGCCGGCTTGCCGTGATATTCTTGAAGAAGTTCGATGAACATGTCGTGTCACCTTTCCAAAGAAGTCCAAAGTTCCCTCAAAGCGCGCACCGCGTACCTTGAGGACCAAACAGGGAAAAACTGCCGAAGTGCGGCCTCCAGGAGCGAAAGCTCCCTGGCCGATTACCGTAGGTCAGAACTCCGCTTCTGACCGTCTGCTCGAGATCACCATGCACCGGACAGGAGCGGAGTCCTGTCCTACGTCAAATGCGTCCGCGGAGTCTTTGCCAGCTCCGCTCGAGCGCTTGTTCGATCATGGCTTCCAGCGGCGCCGCGCGCAGATACCGCGGCAGCGCCTGTTCGATGTCGCGTAGAGTCGTGCACGCCGCCGCCCCCGGGCAGCCCGGCCGCTCCGCGACGGCCGGGCTGCCGCCCGCCATCAATTTCCCCCTCGCCCCTTCGGGGAGAGGGGTCGGGGGTGAGGGGGGCAACGCCTTGCAAATCTCCTCCACCACCGCGTTCGGCTGCGTCGGCAGAAAGCAGCACGCGTACTCCGCCAGCAGCCACTCCGCGATGATGTAGCGCACACCCTTCATCGCCCCATCCGCCGCGATTTCCTCCGCGGTCGGCGTCCGCAGTTTCAGCGGAAAGAAACCGATGCTCTTGCCGCGCAGCAGCCCCGCCTTGACCAGCTCGAACGCCACATCCGGCGGCCAATCGCCGGCGCTCCAGCTCGCCGGCCTCGCGGGATACTGCGTCTTCGCCTTGACGCCGACCAGCGTCCCCTCGCGCACCTTGCGCCGCCACAACGACCTTCCCACCGGCGGCTGATCGTAGACGTGATTGAGCGTCACGATCGGATTGAGCTGAAAATGCGAATCATCCATGCCCCGCGCCACGACGATGTCCCCCGCCCGATCCGGCGATTCCTCCGTGATCCACGACACATCGCACCGCCCCTCCGGCGACAACTCCGCGATGCCGCGCTCGAAGGAGCAGCGGCGGAATGAATACGCATCCTCTTTGGGCAAATCGCGCAAGCGCGATTCGAGTGCCCTGGCCTGCTTGTCCTTCATGGGAAGCCCAAAGGGGCCTTCCGTTTCGAAGTAAGGTTTCAGGAAAGTGGACATTTTCGCTCCAAAACAATTGAAAATTGAAAATTGGCCATTGAAAATTGCAAATTGTCTTCAAGGCCATTCAATTCAGGGGAAACTCCATGACTCCGCAGGAACTATCCGAACGACTTCTGGACTTCGCGGCGCGTATTGGCAAAGTCGTTGATGCATTGCCCGACACGCGCATGGGCCGTCATGTTGCGAACCAATTGGTGCGTTGCGGCACGTCGCCGGCGCCCAACTACGAGGAAGCTTGCGCCGCGGAAAGCCGCGCCGACTTCACCCACAAGATGACCATTTGTCTGAAGGAACTCCGTGAATCACGCATGTGGCTGCGCCTCATCATCAAGGCCGTGCTTCTGCCCGTGAAACGCATTCAACTCCTCTGGCAAGAAGCCGACGAACTCTGCAACATCTTCGGCCAGTCGGTTGTTACCGCGAAGAAGCCAGGACCAAGAACGCAGATTCCTGGGCATCTGCCAATTTGCAATTTTCAATGGCCAATTTTCAATTTTCAATGTTCCCCCCATGCCGCCCTGGCAGGTCTCCCCACGTCACCGGCGCCAACCCTCGCGAAGACCGCACCTCGTTGATCGTCCGCACCCCGTGCCGCAAATCCGCCTGCTCCTGCGCCAAGAGAAACTGCTGGTTCGCCGGCGTCGGATCGGGCGACGCGAAGAACAGCCGCCGCGTCGGATCGAACAGCGGGACCAACTGCTCGTTCAGCTTCTC
>JAKEET010000096.1 GCA_022616435.1 Gemmataceae bacterium | reverse complement strand
TGGCGCCGGGGCAGCAGTTGATCTATGTCGTCGAAGTCGAAGCGGTGCGGCCGACCAACGACGCCCGCTGCCGCCTCGAAGTCCGCAGCCCGGTGCTGCCCCGCGGCCCGCTGTTCGAGGAAGAGACGACGCGCATTTTCGATCCAAATCAGACGCCGCCCGAGCCGCCCCCGCCGCCGCAGTTGCCGTGACGAAGAAAGGTGTCAGGACCCTTTTCCGCCCTCCCGCGTTTACAACAACGGGCTCATCAATCGCGCCAGGTTCTCGCATATCTTCTCCGCCAGCGAGCGCTTCATCCATGCCGCTTGCGACAAGCGGTCGCTGGCGGCGAAGTACCTCTCTTCCTGCTCCCGCAGCCGGGCCGTCACCTCCGCGTCGTAAACGACCAGGCTGACCTCGGCGTTCAGCACGAACGACCGGATGTCCATGTTGCTGGAGCCAATGACCGCGATCGCGCCGTCGATGCTCAGGTGCTTGGCGTGGAGGAAATGCTCCCGGTACAGGTGGATGTGGATCCCGGCGTCCAGCAGCTGCTGATAGTACGACTTCTGCGCCAGGCTTACCAGAACCTGGTCGGCGATCCGGGAAACCACCAGGTGGACCTCGACCCCGCGCTGCACTGCCGTCTCCAGCGCCACGAGCAGCGGGTCGTCCGGGATGAAGTAGGGGGTCGTGATGACCACACGCTCCTGGGCCGCGTGTACCAGTGCAACGACCAGTCGTTGCACGTTCGTGGCGGGATAGTCGGGGCCGCTCGGCAGCACCTGGGCCACGACCGCGCCGGCACCGGTCGGCTCGGGCGCCACCTCCGCCGATTCCAGCATTTCCTCGGTTTCGACGAACCAATCGGAAACGAAGACTGCCTGTAACTGCAACACCACGGGGCCGGTGACGCGGATGACCAGTTCTTGATTCGTGATGCCCGGCTTGAAGTCGGCGTCCACCAGGTTTTGCGAGCCGGTGTAGCCGATCCGGCCGTCGATCACGGCGACCTTGCGGTGATTCCGCAGGTCAGCACGGGCGGACAGCAGTCGGAACAGCCCGACACGCAGCATCCGGCAGACCTGCACCCCGGCGGCGGTGAGCTTCTCATCCAGCGACCGGGCCCACGCCCGCGAGCCGAGGGAATCCACCAGGACGCGGCAAGTCACGCCGCGCTGCACCGCCCTCTGCAAGGCCGAGATAACCTTCGCCCCCGTCGCGTCGTCGGCGAAGATGAAATAGAGCAGATGGACATGGTTGCTTGCCTGGTCAATGTCGGCGACGAGACGGTCGGTCGCGCCGTTGTAGTCAGTCAGCAACTCGACCGTGTTCTCTTTCAAAAGCCGGAGATTGCCGAGGTTCTGGACCAGGACGGCCACGGGCGACATTTCGTCTGGCGACGCAACCCGAAACTTCTGCAACGTCGATTCCAGCCGGTCGAGCACCGGGCGGAACAAGTTCGGTAGCTGGAGGAAGCGCTCGATCCGCCAGCGTGGATAGGTCGGCCGGCCGATGACGAGGTACAGCAGCAGCCCGGGCCAGGGCAGAAACAACACCAGCAACAACCAGCCCTTGGCGGCCTCGGGCGAGCGACGGAAGGGCACGACGATGAGCATTCCAAAGCGGATCACCCACTCGCTGACCACATAGACGATGCCCCAGGTGGTGCCGCTGGTCAAGTCCATGGTTACCTTGCTGTCGTCCCGACGGCTTGGTCGGGCGCTGTGCGGGATGCACTCCCAGCTCACTCATCGGCTTTGCGTTTTGGCAGACAGGGCCGGTTCAGAACCTCTTGAATGTACTCCCGCTTGTTTAACCTATTGCCCGGCCGATGCCTGTCTGGGCGAGGTGATTTCTTTGCTCGCCGCGATGCCGTGACCTAAAGTCCATAGAGAAAGACTTGGGGAGGAGTCGCAGCGGCGACGTCAAATCATGAAGCAGCTTTTCTGGGGACTGATCTTCGCGGCCTGCTTTGCGCTGGTGGGATATTTGGCCGTCGATGGGAAAATTCCCCCGTTACACCTCCTCGGGCAGCCCGCCGGCCCCATCACCTGCGGTGTGTTGGGGCTTGTAATAGGCTTCTGGCTGGGGAATCGGTAAGCTAGCGCTAGCGCTAGTGGGTGGCAGGCAACCACCTAGGGATCGACACCGCCGGCACGGCTGCCGTGGGCAACGTGAACACCGGCATCGTCCTTCCCGGCGCTCAACAACTTCACTGGTCAGCCCTCGCCAACCGCAGCCCAAGCAGCTTGATCCACCTCGCACCGAAAAGCACGAAGCAGATTCGCAGCGCCCTCGCCGAGTGAGCATCGGCCGCGCATGGGAAACCTCACAAAAAAGTCGGCCCCGGAGCGACGCGCGGCTGCCAGGCGCGACACTATCATGAAAAGAGCGCTGCGGTTGCTGCTGGGAAGCCGTCCTGCCGGGTTCGCTGTCCGCACTCTGCCCGGCTGGAACGGTCTGGAGCCCGACCCGGACGACACGATGAATTCCGTTCTCCCACCGACTCCGGCCGATAAGGAATCGCCCGCACTCGCCGTGCCGTCCGACGGTCAGCTCCTCAGCGCCTTTGTCGAGGCCAAGGACCAAGCCGCCTTCGAAACAATCGTGCACCGCCACGGTCCGATGGTCTTCGGCGTGGCCCGGCGGCTGCTTGGCAACGAACACGATGCGGCCGATGTCTTTCAAGCAGTTTTCCTCGTACTCGCGCGCAAGGCGGCTGCCATCCGTTCCCCCGACGTGCTGGGCGCGTGGCTCTACAACGTGGCCTATCGCACCAGCATCAAGGCGCGGGCCGCCGGCCAAAAACGAAAGACGCGTGAAGGGACGGTCAGTGTCATGCCGGAACCCGCGGTGGAATGCGAGCCTGTGGACGACGTGCTGGAGCTGCTCGACGAAGAGTTGCGTGCCCTGCCCGCCAAGTACCAGACGCCGCTGGTCTTGTGCGACCTGCAAGGCCAGAGCCGCAGGGCCGCGGCCGAGATGCTCCAGGTTCCCGAAGGCACCATTTCGAGCCGCCTGGCGACCGGACGCAAGAAGCTGGCCGACCGGCTGCGGCGTCGCGGCGTGACCGTGTCGGCCGTGGCCCTCGGCGCGATATTGGCGCAGAATGCAGCCTCGGCCGCGGTACCCGCGCCGCTGGTGGCGGTCACCGTCCAGGCGGCGCTGCCGACCGCCGCGGGCCAGACCGTGGCGGGCCTGGTGTCCGCCAAGGCGATGACCCTGTCCCAAGGCGTGATCCAGTCGATGCTCCTGGCCAAGCTGCAGCTACTGCTGCTGGTCGTGATGACGCCGCTTTTGGTCGGCGGCGCCTTGCTCGGCTTCGTGGCCCAGGAGGCGGCGCCGGACGACGAGGCCAGCGCGATCGCCAAGCTCAAGAAGCTCGGCGCCAAGATTCGCTGGGAAGCGACCCCGGCGGGCAAGCAAGTCGTTTACGTGGGTCTCAAGGGGACCAGAGCGGCTGACGAGCATATCAAGCTGCTGCGCTTCTTCAAGGAGCTGCGCGAACTCTGGCTCAGCGAGACACGGCTCACCGATGCCGGTTGCGCCGATCTCGCGCCGTTGCAGAATCTGCAGACCCTGCGCCTCGGCGCGACCTCCGTGTCCGATGCCGGGCTGAAGCATCTAACAAACCTGCGGCAATTGAAGGACCTGGCGATCGGCTGGACGAAGATCACCGACGCCGGCTTGAAGGACCTGAGCCAACTGACGGAGCTGAGGGAACTCGACCTGCGACAAACCGCCCTGACGGACGAAGGCCTCAAGAGCCTGCGCCCCTTCCGCAAGCTGGAAACGCTGCAAATCGCTCTCACCAAGATCACCGACGCCGGCCTCAAGGAACTGCACGGGTTCGACAAGCTGCGCGTGCTGAACGTCCAGCACAACCGGCTAGGCGATGCGGCCATCAAGAACCTCGCGCTCATTTCCACACTGGAATCGGTTTCCCTCGAAAACAATCCCGTGACCGATGCGGGCATCAAGGACCTGGTCCGGCTCACGCAGCTGACGGCGCTCAACCTAGCCGCCACCAAAATCTCGGACGATTGTTTGGCCGATCTGGCCCAGCTCAAGCGACTCGGCTGGCTGGTCCTCGACCAAACGGCTCTGACCGGCGCCGGCTTCGAGAAGTCCACCGGCTTCAAGCAATTGGGCGTGCTCTGGTTGAGCGGCACGCAGCTGACCGACGAGAACGTGAAGCACGTCGCGGCACTCAGCTCGATCGCCGAGCTGCGCATCCAAAAGACCGAAGTCACGGATGCAGGCGTCAAGGAACTCGCCCCCTTACGGCAGCTCGCGAGTCTGTCGCTGGACAACACCAAGGTGACCGATGCCAGCGTTCGCGAACTCGCCGGGTTCCAGCGGCTGTGGCTCTTGAACCTGAGCGGCACCAAGGTAGGCGACGCAGGACTCAAGGAACTCGCGGAGTTGGCTCGGGTGACGGACCGAACGCGGCGATTGGAAGGGCGGCTGGTCGAGCCGGCCGGGGGCGCCGACCCCGCAATCAAGCTGAAGGGCAAGATCTTCAAGCTCGGTCCTCGCGGCGGCATCGTGGAACCCCCCGGCCCCGTGCGCCCCGGCTTTCCGGCGCTCCGCTGGCTGGGACTGCACGATACGCCGGTCACCGATGCCGGCGTGAAGCATCTCGCCGCCTTGCCCAACCTCAACACGCTGTGGCTGAGCTGGACGAACACGACCGAAGCCGGCCTGAAAGACATCGCCAGGCTGCAGAACCTGCACACGTTGCGGCTGGGGGGCGTCCCGGTCACCGATGAGGGTGTCAAGGACCTCGCCACGATGACGAACCTCCGAGCGCTGTGGCTGGATTGGACCAAGGTGACCGACGCCGGCTTGAAGCATCTCGCCCCCCTGACGCGTCTCGAGGAGCTGCGCCTGGACGGCACGCAGGTCAGCGACGCCGGTCTGCAAGAGCTGGCCGCTCTCAAGCAACTGCGGAACGTCGAGCTGCAGAAGACGGCCGTCACGGATGCCGGCGTCGCCCAGCTGCAAGCCAAGCTCAACAACGTCACGATCAATACGAAAGCGGCCGGCGCGTCCACCCCGCAGCCGAGCGGCCGGGCCTTCTGGTGGCTGCTGGGCGCCCTGGGCGTGCTGCTGGCCGGTTCGCTGTTCGCGTTGCTGTTCGTCAAGCGCAAGAGCCTGTTGACGCCGGCGCTCCTCTGCGTGTCGCTGGCCGCCACCGCGGTCATCGGCTACCGGGTCGTGCTGGCGCTGACCGCGGCGCCGCCGGCGCCGCAGACCGACGCCAAGGTGCGGCTCCTCAAAGGTCACCAAGGCCCCGTGCACGACCTGCGCTTCACGCCCGACGGCAAGAAGCTGATCTCCGTGAGCGGCTGGCCGGGCGGCCCGGCGCAGGACTACACGATTCGCATCTGGGACCTGGCCACCGATCAGGAATTGATGCGCATTCCCGCGCCGGGGCAGATCGGCGCGATCGAGCTCACCGCCGACGGCCGGTTCCTGCTCGTCGGTTCCCACGGCGCCGTGTTCCACATCGACGCCGACTCCGGGCAGATCCTGAAACGGATGACCCTGCGCAGCCCCGTTGCCTGGGTTTCGTTGGCCGCCGACGGCAAGCATGCGTATACCGCGTCGCTGGACGGCATCGCGCGGAAATGGAGCCTGGAGGACGGCAAGGAAGTCAGCCAGGTTCGCGTCGCCGGCAAGTGGGCCCGCTTCGTCGCGGAGGCGCCGGATGGTCAAGTGCTGACCGTCGACAGCCACGGCATGATTCAGTTCTGGAACTTCACCACCGGGCAGGAAACGCGGCGCATCAACGGCAACGTCGGCTGGATGAGCGCGGCGGCCCTGGCGCCGGGCGGCAAGGAAATCCTGCTCGCCGGCTGGAACGTCGCCGGCTGGGACCTGGCGACCGGCAAGAAGCTGCGGACCTTTGACGGACACCAGGGCGACGTGCCGCGGCTGGTCTTCTCGCCCGACGCCAAGAAACTGTTGACCTGCAGCTACGACGGGACCGTCAAGCTGTGGGACTACGAAACCGCCGCGCTCCTGCACGACGTCAGCGCGCAGGATGAATTCGTCTTCACCGTGATGTTCTCGCCCGATGGCCGAACCATCGCCCATGCCGGCGGCGGCCGCAAACAGGGCGACAACTTCCTGGCCGGCGAGGACCACGACATCCGCATCCTGGATGTCTCTGGAATCATGGACGTTCAAGCGCCCTCGGCCGACGCGGGCACGCCCTGGCGCACGGTTGGACTCGTCGGCGCCGCGATCGCCCTGGCGGCCGTCGCCGGCTTCGTCCTGTGGCGGGGACGCCATTCGCTCGTGGCGCTGGTGCGGCAAACGGCCGTGCGAGCGGATCGGACTCCCGGCGCGGACAGCGTGACGTTTCCCTGCCCCCAATGCCGCAAGAACCTCAAGGCCAAGAACTCCCTCGCCGGAAGGAAAGTGAAGTGCCCGCGCTGCGCGGCGGTCACCCTCGTGCCGTCGATCCAGGCGCCGACGCGCGGCTGAGGAAGAATCCGATCTGGCGAGCGGCGCGGCGTCAGCCCGCCGTGGAAACGTCCGGCCCACACGTCGGGCTGACGCCGCGACGCTCGCCCAATTCGACATGGTTACAGCGGGACGATCCACTCCCCGCCGGACGGGTCGTTCACGTCGTCCGCGTTCGAGCCGGAAGCCGTCGTGAAGAACAAATCCTGTCCGCTTTCCCCGTAGAGCTCATCGGTGGCGCCGTCGTCGACGATGCTGACGGGATCGAGGAACACCTGGCCGTTCAAGCCCCCCTCCATGCCCATGAGGTGCTGGGCACGAGTGGTGTAGTCCAGGTCGGTGCGGCCCCATTCAGCCATGAGCGCCAGGAGCGCGGTGAGGTTGTTGTCGTGAGCGGTGCCGTTGCCGACGAGCAGGTCCTCGCCCGCGCCGCCGCGAAGCGTGTCGGCGCCCAGGCCGCCGATCAGGATGTCGCGGCCCAGTCCCCCGTAGATGGTGTCGTTGCCGGCGCCGCCGACGAGGACGTTGTTGGCGCTGGAGCCGCGGGCGTCGAGCGTATCGCCGCCGTCGTCGCCGTACACCACGGCGGGCGCCTGGATGTAGCGGGTCTGCCCGGTGATCTTGGTCGTCTCGAACTTGACGGTGTCCGTGCCTGCTTGGGCGTAGACCAGGATCAGTCCCGACGGATAGAACGTGCCCTGGTTGGAGCCGCCGATCGTCACCTTGACGCCGCCGTTCGCATTGGCCACCTTCAGATTGATATTGTTGTTCCCGGTGGTCCCGCCGACGACGAGGTTGCCGTCCTGCATCTCCACCGCGGAGATGGTGATCTGCTGCTCGGCGCTGGCGCTGACGCCGCCGTCCTTGTCCGTGGCGTCGACGCGCACCAGGTACGTGCCGCTGCTGACGAACACGTGATCGACTTGAAGCCCGCTGGGGCCGCTGACCGTCTCCGCTTGGCCGTCGCCCCAGGTGATCGAGTAGGTGAAGCCGGCCGCGGCATCCACGGGCGACGGATCGTCGGCCCCGAAGGTGAACGTCCGCGCCTGGCCGCGGACGCCGCCTGCCGGGCCGCTGATGAGCGCCAGCGGAGCGCCGTTGATCACGTTCATGATCATGGTGTCCGTGGCCTGTGCCGTGCCGTCGCTGACGGTCAGGGTGACGATGTAGCTTCCCTGGTCGGCGTGGGCGTAATGAACGATGGCGCCGTCGGCGGAGTTGCCGTCGCCGAAATCCCAGTGGTACGTCAGGTTGTCGCCGTCCACGTCGAACGACCCGGAGGCGTCGTAGGTGGCCAGGGCGCCCTCGCCGTTCTCGCCGTCCGGCCCGGCCGCGGCCACCGGCGCGTCGTTCACCGCGCTCACGGTCAGCGACACCGTGGCGACGTTGCTGTCGAGACTGCCGTCGTTGGCCAGGTAGGTAAAGCTGTCGCTGCCGTGGTAGTCGGCGCCCGGCGTGTAGGTGAACGAACCGTCGGCATTGAAACTGAGAATGCCGTGGGCCGGACCGCTGACGAGCACCGCGCTCAACGAATCGCCGTCCACGTCGCCGTCGTTGTCGAGCGCGCCGGGCGCGGCGACGATGAGCGCTTGATCTTCGTCGAGGGCCCAAGCGTCGTCGGTGGCCGTCGGCGCGTCGTTCACCGCGTTGACCGTCAGCGACACCGTGACGACGTTGCTGTCGGCGCTGCCGTCGTTGGCCTTGTACGTGAAGCTGTCGCCGCCGTGGTAGTTGGCGCCTGGCGTGTAGGTGAACGACCCGTCGCTGTTGAGCGTCAACGCCCCGTGGGCCGGACCACTCACCAGCACCGCGCTCAACGAATCGCCGTCCACGTCGCCGTCGTTGCCGAGCACGCCGGGGGCGGCGACGGTGAGCGATTGATCTTCGTCGAGTACGTGAACGTCGTCGGTGGCCGTCGGCGCGTCGTTCACGGCGTTGACCGTCAGCGACACGGTGGCGACGTTGCTGTCGAGACTGCCGTCGCTGGCCACATAGGTGAAGCTATCGCTCCCGTGGTAGTCGGCGCCCGGCGTGTAGGTGAACGAACCGTCGGCATTGAAACTGAGAATGCCGTGGGCTGGACCGCTGACCAGCACCGCGCTCAGGGAATCGCCGTCCCCGTCGTTGTCGTTGCTGAGCACGCCCGGCGCCGCGACGACCAGGGTTTGATCTTCATCAACGGCGTAGGCGTCGTCGGCAGCGGTCGGTGCGTCGGCAACCGCGTTGACGGTCAAGGACACCGTCGCCACGTTGCTGTCGGCGGCGCCGTCACGAGCCTTGTACGTGAAGCTGTCCGGCCCGTGGTAGTCGGCGTCCGGCGTGTACGTGAACGAGCCGTCGCTGTTGAGCGTCAGCGCGCCGTGAGCGGGGCCGCCGACCAGCAGGGCCGTGAGGGCCGTGCCTTCCACATCCGTGTCATTGCCGACCACGCCGGGGGCGGCCACGATGAGCGGCGTGTCTTCATCGGTCGCGTAGCTGTCGTCGTTGGCCGTCGGCGCGTCATTGACGCTGGTCACGATGAGCGTGACCGTCCTGATGAAGCTGAACCACCCCGAAGTGTCGCGGGCGGCGTACTGGAAGCTGTCGCTGCCGTTGGTGTTCGCGTTGGGCGTGTAGGTGAACGAGCCGTCGGCATTGAAGACGAGGCTGCCCTTGGTCGGCGAGGTCACCAGGGTCGCCGTCAAGCTGTCGCCGTCGATGTCCGAATCATTGGCGAGCACGCCGGGGGCCGCGACGTTCAACACCGTGTCTTCGGCCACGACGTACGTGTCATTGTTCGCCGTCGGGAAGTCGTTGACCGAATTGACGGTGAGCGACACGGTCGCCACGTTGCTTTCGTTGACGCCGTCGGAGACCTTGTAGGTGAAGCTGTCGGCGCCGTGGTAGTTGGCGTGCGGCGTGTAAATGAACGAGCCGTCCACGTTCATGCTGAGCGTGCCATGCGCCGGACCGGACACGATGATGATGGTGAGCGGGCTGCCCTCGGCATCGGAATCGTTGAGCAGAATGCCGCTGGGGCCGTCGCCCTCGTTGAACTTGATCTCGCCGGTGAGGGCAGGGGCCGCGCCTTCGCTGTGCTGCTCGAAGGTGGCCGCGAAGCGCAGCACCTTGCCGTCGGCGGCGTACAGGGCCTGGGTGACGGTGAAGTGGCCGGTGAGTGTGTTGGAGCCGCGGCCTTCGCCGGAGACGTCGAGGCCGGGCTCGCCCGGGTCCTGGAAGGGCCAGCGCGTGGCGTTGTCGTAGAAGCCCGGCGTCAACTCTGCTTCGTCCGCCGCCGCGAAATCGAGGTCCCACCAGATGCCCGGGCTGCCCGTGTGCGAGTAATGCACCGACACGCCGTTGTCGAAGTTGCGCATGGCGCTGAACGTGCCGGTCTGCGGCGTGAACGAGTAGGTCAGGCCCTGCCCAACCCAGTCGCCCGGCTCGCTGACCATGGTCAGCAACGTGACGCCCGGCGTCGGCGCGATCGTCAGTGTCTGGTCTTCGTTGAGGCTGTAGGCGTCGTCCACGGCGACCGGCGCGTCGTCGATCGAGTTCACCGTGATGGCCACGGTCGCGACGTTGCTGTCGAGCTGGCCGTCGTTCGCCTTGTACGTGAAGCTGTCGCTGCCGTAATAGTTGGCGTTCGGCGTGTAGGTGAACGAGCCGTCGGCGTTGAAGCTGAGGCTGCCGTGGCTGGGTCCGCTGACCAAGAGCGCGGTGAGCGTGGCGTCCTCGGGATCGTCGTCATTGCCCAGGACGCCCGGCGCGGACACCGTTAACACGGTGTCCTCGTCCACGCTGTAGCTGTCGTTGTTCGCGACCGGAGCGTCGTTGATGATCGCGACGCTGAACGTCACCGTCGCCACGTTGCTCTCGAGCTGGCCGTCCGAGGCGTAGTAGGTGAACGTGTCGGCCCCGCTGTAGGCGGCCTCCGCGGTGTAGACGAAGGTCCCGTCCGGGTTGAACGTCAACGAGCCGTGCTGCGGGCCGCTCACGAGTGCCGCGGTGGGAATGTCCCCGTCCACGTCCTGGTCGTTCAGCAGCACGCCGGGGCCGTCGCCGTTGCCCATGTTGGAGGTGACGAACGGCACGCCCGCCTCGACGGAGTAGAAGTCGTCCACCGCCGCCGGCGCGTCGTTGACCGGGGTGACGTTGATGTACGCGGTGTGATAGTCCTCCACGGTGAAGGAGACGTAGCTTTCGTCGCGGGCCAGGATGTCCAGAAGGGCGTACTGGCCGGCGTACTGGGCGTGGTAGTTCGGGTCGGGCGTGAAGATCAGTCCATCCAGGGCCGCGTTCGCCTCGGCGGGGTTGTCGGCGTAGAAGATGATCAACGGACTGTTGTTGACGCTTTCGGGGTCGGGGAAGTCCAGCCCGGCAGTGTCCGGCAGGGTGAGGATGCCGTGCTGCACCTGCAGCAGCACGAACACGGGCGGCGACTCGATGTCGACGATCGTGAAGGCGTTGCCGTTGGCCGCGGAGAACGTCAGCGGCGTGTCCTCGGCGGTCGTCTGGACATCATCGGGCCCAGAGACCTGGATGGGATCGTCCATCGGCCAGATGGTGAGCGTGACCGTCGCCTCGTCGCCGAGGCCCGAAGGGTCGGTGGCGCGGTAGATGAAGCTATCCGTGCCGTTGAAGTCCGGGTCGGGGGTGTAGGTGAAGTTGCCGTTCGGCTCGAGCGTCAACGTGCCATGCGCCGGACCGCTCACGAGGGACGCCGTCAGATTGTCGCCGTCAGGATCGGAGTCGTTGTACAGCACCGAGTCATAGACATACAGCGTTGAATCCTCGTACCAGTCGTATGCGTTGTCCATGGCAACCGGAGCGTCGTTCACCGGGGTGACGGTGATCGGGATGTAGCCGTAGTCCTCAACGGGGAAGGAGACATAGGTCTCGTCGCGAACCATGAGATCGAAGTAGGTCTGGCCGTGGTAGTCCTGGTTCGGAGTGAAGACCAGTCCATCCAGGGCGGCGTTCGCCTCGGCCGGGCTGTCGGCGTAGAAGGCGGGCGACGGGGTGTTGTTGTCGCTGCCGGGATAGAACTCCAGCCCGGCCGTGCTCGGCAACGTCAGGATGCCGTTCTGCACAAACAGGGCCACCAGCACCCGCGGCGACTCGATGTCGATCACCGTGATGGCGTTGCCGTTGGCCGCGGAGAACGTCAGCGGCGTATCCTCGGCGGTCGTCTGCGGACCGGGCGTCACGAGCTGGATGGGGTCGTCCATGTTCCAGACGGTCAGCGAGACGGTGGCCTCGCCGCTCAGACCCAGCGGGTCCGTAGCGCGGTAGACGAAGCTGTCCGGGCCGAAGTAGTTCGGGTCGGGGGTGTAGGTGAAGCTGCCGCCGGGGCTGAGGTTCAGCGTGCCGTGCGCCGGGCCGCTCACCACGGAAGCCGTCAACTCGCCGTTGACGCTGTAGTCGTTGGCCAGCACCCCGAAGCCGTAGGCAGTGAAGGTTTCGTCCTCGGCCACATCGTAGGCGTCGGGTTCGACCACCGGGCCGGTCGGGTCGGTGTCCAGCACGGTCAGGGCGGCCTCGGCAGAGACCCATCCGCCCGCGTCCGGGACGAAATCGTCCACGAAGCCGCCGTTCACCAGCGAAGAGCTGCCAGCGAGGCGGAACTTGTTTTCCTGGTACACGAAGTCGTAGCCCAGGGAGTCGTTGCGCGGCACGACGAGGGTGTTCAGCGCCTGCTCGCCTTGCGGACTGAACTGGACGAGGACAGGCTTTCGGCTGGAACTCTCGATGTTGCCGGCCCCGTAGCCGGCGACGGTAAAGAAACTGCCGGTCAACTGGACCGCCTGGGCCTGGTCGTCGCCGCCGAAGTCGTAAGTGATCACCCCGCCGTTGCCGAAGGTTTGGTCGAGTGTGCCGTCCGCGTTGAACTGGGCCAGCAGCCAATCGTTCGGATTCTCGGGGGTGGCCTCGTAGGGCTGCACTTTGCCGACGGCCAGGATCTTGCCCGACCGGAACACGAAGTCGGTAAGCTCCTCGAAGTAGCCGGGCACGTCGACGGTCACCATGCCGCCGACGCCGAAGGTGGTGTCGAGCGTCCCGTTCGTGTTGTAGCGGGCCAGGGCAAGAGCCGCGCTGGAGCTGTTCCCGCCGGCCTGCCCGACCACCACGAGCTTGTCTGACTGGGGCACTGCCTCGTAGATGACGTCGTTGTAGAGGAACTCGGTGGTGACCACGCCGGTCCCGCCCCAGCTCGAATCGAGCGCCCCGGAGGAAGTCAGCCGGACGACCGCGAAGTCGCCGTAGTTGGCGTCCAACCGGTCGATCGTGCCGGCGAGGTAGATCGTCCCGCTCGGCCCGAAGGTCAGGTCGTAGACCTCGGCGCGGAAGACGCCGGGGAGATCGAGCACCACCTTGCCGAAGGTGCCGAACGTGTGGTCGAGCGTGCCGTTGGTGTTGAAGCGGAGCACGAACATGTCGGTCTCCGGGCTGCCCCCCTCGGGCGCCGTGTGGCCGGCGACCAGGATCTTGCCGTCGCTCTGCGGGAGGATGACCGTGGGCGTGTCGTTCTGCCACGGCGCCGCCTCGGTGACCACCGTGCCGCCGTTGAAGCCCAGGTCCGGCTGCCCATCCGGAAGGAACCGGGAGACGGCGACGTCGAACGACCACGGGCTGGGGCCGACGTAGATGAGGCCGGCGGTGACGTACCGTCCATCGGGCAGGACGGCGATGGTTCGTGTCATGTAATCCTGGGTCGATCCCGAAATCTGCTCGAACCCGGGCGGCACGTTCGCGTTGGCGAGGATGGTGGCCGGCTGGTCGCCGTCGTCCTCAAAATCATCTTCCGCGACGATCGGGAAATCGACAGACCACTGCCCGGCCGGGATGGTCACCGATGTCGGCACGGAGGCCTCGGTGGGGTCGGACGAGTTGAGGAATACGGTCAGCGCTTCATTCAGCTCGCCGCTGGTGCGGGTGACGGTGCCGGTGGTCGCCAGGCCCTCCGCCACCGCCGACTCGGCCAGCGAGAGCAGCAGTCCGGTGGGCACGGTCCGGTCTTCGAGCAGCTCCAGCAGCAGGGCGCGCGGCCGCCGAGGTTTGCGCAGGCTACGACGCGAGTTGGCAGGTGAACTCCGAAGCATCAGTGAACTCCACAGGTGATCGGTTCCAGGCGAGCGTCGTGGCGTAAGCCCGACGTGGCGGCATGCAGGCGCGATGGGGAGGAGTCCTGCCAGCCCACCAAACGTTGGGCGGGCGGGGGAATCCTGCACCTGGTTCTTCAGGCAAGCCGAACGAACGCGCTAGGGGAATTGCCCCAAAACTAGCTCACGATGAGAGAGGGGGCAAATGGATCGTTGTTTCAAGAAGCGCGAAGATTTGATGTGTTGGGGGACGACATGAAGGTGATGTGCTCACCAAACCTTGGCTAAGGACTGGCCATCGTCATAACCTTGGTCATTCCAATGGGTTGTGATCCGTCTCCATGTCTCCTTCTTTCGCACCTGCCTCCCGACTCCCGCCCGGCATATCATCACCGGCATGGGCGCAACCTTTCAGATCGCCGTCACCGCTGATTTCTTTGATGGCGCCGGCAAGCTGATGTACCGGGACATCGGCTTGAGCGTGCTGGAGCGCGAGGCGAACATCGCCTGGCGGCCGATCGCGCCGCACGAGCCCGAAATCCAGCCCGAACAATTGGCCGGCGCCAACGCCGCGCTGGTGCTGGCCCCGCGCGTCACGGTCCACAGCCTGGAAGCCAGCGCCGAGCTGTTGACGATCGCGCGGTTCGGCGTCGGTTATGACAGCGTCGATGTGGCGGCCTGCACCGCGGCCGACGTCGTCCTCCTCATTGCCGCCGGCGCCGTCGATCGCCCCATGGCCGAGGCGACCATCGCCTGGCTTCTGGCCCTGACCCACCACGTCCGCACCAAGGACCGGCTCGTTCGCGAAGGCCGCTGGCACGACCGCAACGGGTACATGGGCTGCGAGCTGCGCGACCGCACCCTGGGCATCGTCGGCTTTGGCGGCATCGGCCGTGCCCTCGTGCAGCTGTTGTCCGGCTTCGGCATGAACCCGCCGATCGCCTTCGATCCGTACCTCGACGCGGCAACGGTCGCCCGCCACGGCGCCAGGAAGGTCGAGCTGGATGAGTTGCTGAAGGAGGCCGATTTCGTGTCGATCCATTGCCCGCTCAACGATGCGACGCGCAACCTGATCGGCGCCCGCCAGCTCGCCCTCATGAAGCCCACCGCGTACCTGCTGAACACCGCCCGCGGCGGCATCGTCGAGGAGAACGCGCTGTGCGCGGCACTCGCGGAGAATCGCATCGCCGGCGCCGCCCTGGACGTGTTCGTCGGCGAGCCGATCTTGCAGCCGCACCGTTTCGGCCAGCTGGACAACGTCATCCTGGCGCCCCACAGCATCGGCTGGACCGACGAAATGTTCCGCGACATCGGCCGGACGGCGCTAGCTAGCGTGGTTGACCTGGCGCGTGGGCGAAAGCCGAACCGGGGCGTGGTGAACCCGGAGATCTTCGAAAAGCCGAGTTTCCAGGCGAAATGGCGGCGGCTGCAGCTTGGTGGGTGATGATGCCGGGGCACTTGACCCGTGGCTGTCGTGAATCTCGAGAAAATCGACATCGCTGGCGGACGCCGGCCCCGAATGCCGTTTCTCTCAGTAGGAAACAATCGGTTCGTCGTCACCGCCTACCCCCCCAGACGAACGGTTGTCGGAACAAGAACTAACCCGCCGGTGGATGGCAGTCTTGACCGCTGCCCACCTTCCCGATCCACCCCGTCCCGGATCCCTGCCGTGAAGAAGCCAAACTCCCGCGCGCTCCTCCTGCTCGAGGCGCTTGAAGAACGCTGTACACCCACCGTCTGGAACAATCCTTGGCCCGACGCGGCCCATCTCACCATGAGCTTCGCGCCGGACGGGACGGCCGTGGGCCCGCAGACCAGCGACCTGTTCGCGACGCTCAACGCCCAGATGCCGGCCTCGCAATGGCAGATGGAGGCGCTGCGAGCCTGGCAGACCTGGGCCGTCAACGCCAACGTCAACATCGGCATCGTCCCCGACAGCGGCCTGGCGTTCGGCACGAGCGGCCCCGCCCAGGGCGACAGCCGGTTCGGCGACATCCGCCTGGCCGCCTACCCCATGGCCGAGCAGGCCCTGGCCATCGCGTCGCCGTTCGAGGCGGCGCTGGGCACCTGGTCCGGCGACATGAAGCTGAACAACACCGTGAACTTCGGGCCGGACGGCTACGACTTGTTCACGGTCTTCTTGCACGAAGCCGGGCACACGCTGGGCCTCAACCTCGGCGCTGACCCGACCTCGGCGATGGCAGCCAGCTACAGCGGCCCGCGCAGCGACATCAGCGCCAGCGACAAGGCGGCGCTGCAAGCCCTGTACGGCGTCCGCGCCAAGGACAGCTACGAGGGCGCCGCCAACAACAACACCTTCCCCACCGCGACCAGGCTGAATCTCCTCGCGCTCGAGGGGGGCCTTACCACCGGGAACGCCGAAGCCGACATCACCACCGCCAACGACGACGACTTCTACAAGTTCACGGTCCCGCTCTACCTGGGCGGCTTGACGGTCCGCGTCCAGACGCAGGGCCTCAGCCTGCTGACGCCGCGCGTCACCGTGTACAACTCCGCCAAGAAGGTCATCAAGACCGTGGCGTCCACCACGCCCAACGGCGGCAACATCGAGATCCGTCTGCCGAGCATTGGCCTGTTCCAGACCTATTACGTGAAGGTCGAAGGCGCCCGCAGCGATGTCTTCGGCATCGGCGGCTACAACCTCACGGTGGATTCATTGCCTGGCGTCA
Source organism: Gemmataceae bacterium (assembly GCA_022616435.1). Taxonomy (GTDB): domain Bacteria; phylum Planctomycetota; class Planctomycetia; order Gemmatales; family Gemmataceae; genus JAKEET01. Next base: position 66,285 of record JAKEET010000096.1, on the reverse strand, counting down.
CCGGCCTGGTCCAGGGCGCGGGCGGGGCGGTCGGCGGGCTGTTGTCGCTGATCAACGTCGATTTGCACACCAACGACAGCTTCCTGACCGGCACGCTGCTGGGCGGCCTGCTGGGGCAGACCACCACCAGCTCGCGGTTCGATCACGCCTACAAGGCGAGCATCCATGACTCGTGGGATGTGGATTATTACAAGATCACCGCCCCGACCGCTCCTGCCGGCTTGGATTCCAGCGTCATGACGGTCATGGCCTGGGGACTGAACGTCGGCGGCCTGGACCCGCGCGTCACCGTCTTCGACGCCGACCAGCAGGTCGTGGCCGCCCAGGTGCTGGTCAACGACAACGGCAGCTACACGATCCAGGTTCCCAACGCCGGCTCGGAGGCGACGTATTACGTCAAGGTCGAGGCCGCGGCGCCCCAGGGCGAGCGCGGGACCGGCAATTACTTCCTGGGCATCGATTTCAGCACGAAGGCGGTCGAGCTTGATGAGTTTGTGGACGGCCAGTTGACGGCGTCGGCGCCGGACACGACGTTCCAGCTCACCACCAAGCAGACCCAGTTGCACCACTTCGTGCTGTCGGCGACCACGGCGAACCCCGCCGTCGAAGCCGCGGTCCGCATGACAATCTACGATTGCGAGGGCCGGGTGGTGGCCACGCGCGTCGCCAAGGCCGGCGAGACCGTCAGCTTCGATGTGGCCCTGCCGCCGGGAACCTTCTTCGTCCGCTTCGCCGCGGGGACCAAGGACAAGAGCGCGGCGCTGCCGGCGTTGAGCTTCAAACTCAAGGGCCTGGTGGCCAGCGATCCGATCGGCCCGCCCGTGACCGATCCGACCTGCGATCCGTCCAGCAGTCCGCCGCCGCCGGACAGCAGCAGCACGCCGACGTCGGACGCCAGTCCGCCGCCGCAAGACCCGCCCCCGTGCTACACACCGACGAGTCAGCAGTACTCCCCCGCCGACCCGTATGGCGATCCGTACAGCCCGACGTAGCGCCCGGGGGCTGATGTGGTGGACGTAGTCGTACTTGAAGCCGCCGCCCCCCAGGGGCGTCGTGGACAGCGACTTGCCCTCCTTCAAGTCCCACAGCTCCCAGCGCTGCAGTTTCGGGTCCGGCCCTTTGCCTTGCTCGAGCGGAAACGGCAGCACATGGAGCACGGCGCGCTGCGGCGCTCGGCCCGGCAGATGGACGTGCTGCACCTCCAGGGCCAGCACCGGCAGCTTCGCCCGCTGCACAACGTGCCGGTCCTGCAGCGGATCGACCTGTTTTTGCTCGATGCGGACCTCTACCTCCTTGCCTTCCTTGTCCTTGAGCTTGATCACGGTCGGCCCGGCGACCGGGTCAGCGGTTTGCATCAGCCAGATCACCAGGCCAACCACCGCGCCGATGAGCACCACGGCGCCGACGCTGATGCCGACGATCAACGGGGTCTTCGAGCCCCCCGCGGACCGCGGTTTTCGACGACGGTCATCATCGTCCTCAGGCTCGGATCATCCGCGTCACAACGGCCTCTTGATCCCGACCCGGCCGCCGTTTACAATCCACCCATCAATTTTTCCGGGAACGGCGGCGGGCGAGCGCACCATGGGCCTGGACAACCGCGACTACTACCGCAACACGCACACGGGCGATCCGTGGGGCTGGGAAGCCCTGACGCCGGTGGTCAAGTACCTGATCCTCGCCAACGTCGCCGTGTTCTTGCTGCAGATCTTCGTCGTGCGGCCGGAGACTCGGTCGCCTCTGGAAGTCGTCCGCAAGTACAATCGCGTGCTCGATAAGTATCTTGCCGCCAAGGAAGCGGACGATCAGGAGACGATGGAAGCGATTCTGAAACGTCATCCCGAGCTGGATTACATGCTCTCCGAAGAGGGCGTCGAGGCCCATCCCGCGTTCACTTCCCAGCGGTCGATCGTGCAGGAATGGTTCGAGCTGGATTCGCAGAAAGTTGTCTACAGCGGCCAGGTCTGGCGGCTCGTCACCCACGCCTTCTGCCACGATCGCTTGGGCATCTGGCACATCCTGTTCAACATGCTGTGCTTGTACTGGTTCGGGTCCACGCTCGAATCGATGTACGGCTCGCGCGAGTTTCTGCGCTTCTACCTGGTGGCGGCCGTCTTTGCCGGGCTCGCGTTCGTCGGCCTCGACATGTACACCGGCTCGACGAGTCCGGGCATCGGCGCCTCCGGCGCGGTGATGGGTGTCATGATGCTCTACACCATGCACTACCCCTACGACACCATCCGCATCTTCTGGCTCGTTCCCGTGGAAATGCGCATCGTCATGCTCGGCTACATCCTGTGGGACACGCACCCGGTCCTGCTGGCCCTCGCGGGCCAGCAGCAGTTCACCGGCATCGCCCACGCGGCCCACCTCGGCGGCTTGATCTTCGGCTTCGCGTACTACCGCTACGGCTGGCGTCTGGAAAACCTGTCCGTCCCCTGGCCGCGCTGGCGCTCGAAGAAACGGCCGCGGTTGCGTGTGGTCTCCGCGCCCGCGATCGAGTCGATCCCCGATCCGCAGATGGACCGGGTGGACGAGCTGCTGCAGAAAATCTTTGAGCTGGGCCAGGACAGCCTCACCGACGAAGAACGGGCCATCCTGGAAAACGCCAGCGCCCGGCTCCGCAACCGCGGGCAACGCGACCGTTGACGAAATCGTTCGGCCGCTCTGCCGCTTGCGGCTTAGCGTTCATTGCGGAACGTCGCAATGCTGGCGCCTCGCAGCGAACGCTAAGCCGCAAGCGGCCGTGTCGAGCACCTGTTCAACCAAAAGGAATCATCCATGACTTGCCGCTGGTTCGCGCTCGTTGTCGCCGTCATCCTCATGCCCGGCGTCGCCCACGCCCAGAAGATTCACGCCCAGAAGGTCCACCTCGTCCCGCCCGACGGCGACGGCGCCAAGTACTGGCCGCGCTGGCGCGGTCCGGCGCAGGGCCTCGTCGCCGACGGCAACTATCCCGATCGGTGGTCGCCGACCGAAAACGTGATCTGGAAAGTCAAAGTGCCGGGGCAGGGGAACTCGTCACCCATCATCTGGAAGGACCGGCTGTTCCTCACCGCCCATGAAAACCGCGGCGCGACGCGTCTGGTCCTCTGCTTCGACCGCGCCGACGGCAAGCTCCTCTGGCAATGTCCCGTTCCCAAGCACCTTGTCGAGAAGGCCCAGGGCAAGAACGGCTGGGCTTCCGGCACGCCCAGCACCGACGGCGAACGCGTCTACGCCTACTTCGGCACCGGCGGCCTGTTCTGCTGCGATGTCGCCGGCAAGCAAGTCTGGCACGTCGCCTACCCCAAGATGGACGCGCTGCACGGCATGGCCTGCTCGCCGCTGTTGTTCAAGGACAAGGTCATCATCTTCCAGGAACACAAACCGGGCGGCTTCATCGCCGCCTACGACAAGCTCACCGGCAAGGAGCTGTGGAAGACGCCGCGCAAGGAAACCGTGAGCTGGGGCTCGCCGATCGCCGTCCGCGTGGGGGGCCGGGACCAGATCATCGTCAGCAGCTCGATGCGCGTCTACGGCTACGACCCCGACACCGGCCAGGAAATCTGGAGCTGCGCCGGCAACCTGTTCGAAGTGATCCCGACCCCGGTGGTCGGCCACGATCTGTTGTTCTGCTGCTCCGGACGTTCCGGTCCGACGCTGGCGATCCGCCCGGAAGGCGCCCAGGGCGACATCACCAAGACCAACGTCGTGTGGCGGACAATCAAGGGCTCGCCGTTCGTCCCCAGCCCGCTCCTCTACGGCGACTACCTGTACACGGTCAACGACATGCTCAGCATCGTCTCCTGCTTCGACGCCAGGAGCGGCAAGCAGCTCTGGCAGGAACGCTGCGGCCAACCCGTCAAGGAGGGCTTCTCCGCATCGCCGATCGGCGTCAACGGCAAGGTCTTCGTGACCAACGACGAAGGCGAAACCTACGTGATGGAGAACGGCGACCAGTTCAAGCTGCTGCACGCCAACCGCCTCGAGGAGCGGACGCTGGCCTCGCCGGCGCTGCTGGATGGGCGGTGGTATATCCGGACGCAGAAGCATTTGTGGTGCATTGGCAACTCAAAGTGAACATCACAGTTGATCCACTCGATAGCGAATCGCGTTGCGCCTTCGAGCGACTGTATCTTCTTCGAGGGCATAGAGCCCCCAGAGGGCGTCGAGGGACTGCATCGGCGTCCGCGCAGCGAGCGCCGGTGAAGCCAGCGCCGCGGCAGCATCCTCCAGATGGACGCGTCGCACACCGGCCGGCAGCGCCCACGCCATGACGCTGCCCGATGTAGTGTCGGCGGTGTAATCATCGGGTCGTCCGAGCACATGGCCCAGCTCGTGGGCCAGCACCGTCAGCAGATCGACGCCGCTTCGAGCGCCCTTGTGCAAGCGCGACGATGTAAACTCGCTGTCCTCCCACGGCGTCACATCCACGAACCAACCGCGGCCGGCGGCGTTCACGTCGATCCACACGGTTGTCCCCGAAGCCAGGCCGAGCAAGTTCCGCGGCAAGTCGATCAATTGCACGGACACCTGGCGCAGCCGCTGCGCCGCGGCCGGCTTTAGACCCAGTTCCTGCCAGCGGCGGACCGCCTCGTCGAGGATCGGGCCGACTTGTTCCTGGGCGATCGGCTTCGCGGCGGCGGCAGCGCTGCTGGATTCGAGCAGATGGAGCGGGCTGCCGATAGGCGTGTTCATATCGGTCTGGATTTCCGCCTGGGTCAGGGCGCGATTGTAGATTCGCACTTCATCGATGAGGCCGTTGAACCATTCGCTCCACACGTTGTTGCCGCCGATGCGCAGCGGGTTGGACGTGGTGTTGATCGATCCGGTCCGGCTCAATGAGCCAGCCTGGACGCCGTTGACATAGAGCCGGAGCACGGCGCCGTCGTAGGTAGCGGCCAGGTGGGTCCACTGGTTGATCGTGATCTGCGTCGTGCCGAGGGTGTAATACGACGCGCCTCCCTGACGAATCCACGATCCCGGCCGCCGCGGCCCGCCCGTGTCATTGCCGTTGTTGTCGGCGTAGAGGGCGTAGGCGAGTTCACCGTTGGTTTCCTTGAGGATCACCGTCTCCCAGCCGTTGATCGTGTTCGGGTTGATCCAGGCCTCCAGGGTCATTCCGGTCGTGAGATCGAGTGACGCGGCGTCGGCGATCGTCACCAAGTCGTTGACCCCGTCGAAGGAGAGGGCGGCGCCGAATTTGCCGCCCGCCGCCCAGGCTGCGCCCGCGATGGCGCCATGGTTGCCATTGCCAGAAGCGTCCTGGACCGCCGTGCCGGCTCCTTCATTGAAACCAAGCGCGAGAACAAGGCCCGTCGGGGCGGCGTTGTTCACGGTGACCGTCACCGGGGCGGACGTGGTTTGCTTTCCGGCGGCGTCGCGCGCTCGGGCCGCCAGGGTGTACAAGCCGTTGGCCACGGCTGTGCTGTTCCAGTTGATCGAATAGGATGCCGCGGTGTCCTCGGCGCCCAGCGAAGCGCCGTTGAGCAAGAACTGAACTCCGACCACGCCGATGTCATCGCTGGCATCGGCGGCAATCGCGACCGTGCCCGATACGGTGGCGCCGTCGGCGGGATTGGTGATACTGACGGCAGGCGCGGCCGTGTCGATGACGACCGTGACTGTCACGGTTGCTGAGGTGGCAATGTTTCCGGCCGCATCTCGGGCAACCGCTTTGAGGGTGTGCGTTCCGTTCGTCGAAGTCGCCGTATCCCACGTCACCACAAACGGAGCGGACACGTCTTCGGCCCTCAGGGGGGCGTCGTCGAGGAGGAATTGGACGCCGGTAATGCCGACGTTGTCGCTGGCATCAGCCGAAACCACGACGTTTCCCGTCACGGTCGCGCCGTCGCCAGGCGCCGTCAAGGAGACCGCCGGCGGCGTCGTGTCCGTGTTGAATACCGTGACCGAGACGCCGGCCGAAACCGTGATGTTGCCGGCGGCGTCGCGGGCCCGCGCCTTGACCACATGGCTGCCGTTGCTCGCCGTGGCGGTGTCCCACGACAATGCGTACGGCGCGGCGGTGTCTTCGGCGCCGAGCGGCACATCGTCGAGCAGGAACTCCACCCCGGCAACGCCGACGTTGTCGCCGGCGTCGGCGGACACATTCACAGCGCCGGAGAGGTTCGCGCCGTCGGCCGGTGCGGTCACGACCACCGTCGGAGCAATGACGTCGTTATCGACGGTAACGGTGACTGCGGGGGAGAGGGTCCAGTTTCCGGCGGCATCGCGCGCTCGCGCCGTTAACGTGTGCGAGCCGTTGGCGAGGGTGGTTGTCGACCACGAAACTGAAAACGGACTACTGGTGTCCTCGGCCCCGAGATCGACGCCGTCGAGCAAGAACTGCACGCCGGCGACGCCGACGTCGTCCGATGCCGCGGCCGAGACGACGATGGTGCCGGCGACCGTGGCGCCGTCTGCCGGCGCCGTTATTGAGACCGCCGGCGCGGTCGTATCCGGATCGGCCGGGGTGACCAGGGTGAAGATGCTGCCGCCCATCACGGTCACCGCGAACGAGCCGTTGGTGACCGTCACATCCGGACCGCGCTGGAAGCTGGTCGAGGTCAAGTTTGTCTGGTACAACTCGAAGGACGACAAGCCCGGCAGGTTCTGTAACGAGCCGGCGATGGTCATGTTGCCGCCGCCCGAATTGCGGCCGACGATCGTCACCCGTCCGCTGGCGGGATCGCGGAAGGCGTGGACCGTCAGGTTGCCGTTGGATTCCGCCGCCGAGATTCGCAGGGCGCCGGGGCGCACGAACTTGTAGACCTGCATCATCTGGTAGAACGCCTTGCGCGGCGCGTACGTTTGCGTGGCCGAATCGTAGGCGAGCATGCCCAGCGGGAAATCTTCGCCGGGCGGATGATGGTTGTCTTGGCCGTCGTACGCCTTGAAGACCATCGTCGACGTGGCGCCTTGAGTCACGATCGTGAACAGGTGGTCGGCCGGCGCGAAATCTTGCGCGTTGCCGAACGACGATTCGGTCACCCAGAAATCCCGATCGGGATAAGCCGAATTGTTGATCAGCGCGTTCGCGTTCGCGGTGTAGCCGGCGTAGTTGTGGAACGCGAAGTCATCCACTTTGGCCATGACCACCGGATCGGAGAGCATCTCGGGAATGTAGCCCGTGACGGCGGAGTCGGCCTGGGCGGTTTCGGGGCCCACGAACCGGATATCACCGAGTCCGATGGCATCGAGCCGGTCCGAGAGCTTGTGCAGCAGCCGCGTCAGCTGGAACTCGTCGGCCCGCATTCCTTCCAGACCGTTCCAATCCGGTTCATTGAACGGGGCCAGCCGCGTGAAGCTGAGGTTGCGCGTATTTCTCGCATAGTAGACGAGGGACGCGATCGTCTCCACCCATTCGTCTTCCATGTTCGCCGGCAAGTCCGAGCCGCCCATCCACGCCGGCGCAGGACCCATGAAGTTCAGGATCAGGCCGCTCGTGACGCCCTTTTGATTCAAATAGGCCATCGTGCTCCACAGCTCCTCCAGTCGTGGCGATGTGTAGACGCTGTTGAAGTACGCCCAATTGAAGGTGAAGGGATCGCTGTCGTCGTTGGTGGCTTCCCAGTCCGTGTTGTCGATGTAAACACGGAACAGCGAAGCGCCGAGCTCATCGGTGAGCATGTCAAGCGCAGGCGCCAGGGCGCCGTTGTCCCAGCTGTTGACGTTGGCATTCACGCCAAAGCCGTCCATCGTTTGAAACTGAATGTTGCCGTTGATGGTGAGCGGCACGCCGCTCGCGTTCGACACCGACACGGTGATCGTCGAAGAGGTCGTGACGTTTCCCGCCGCGTCGCGCGCCCGCGCCGACAGCGTGTGGCTGCCGTTGGTCGTGTTCGTGGTAGCCCACGAGATCGAGTAGGGCGCCGAAGTGTCCTCCGCGCCCAGGCTGTTGCCGTCCAACAGGAACTGCACGCCCACCACGCCGATGTCGTCGCTCGCATTCGCCGACACCGCGACGTTGCCGGATACCGCCGCGCCGTTGGCGGGCGCGGACATCGAAACCGCCGGCGGCGTCGTGTCCGGATTCGACACGGTCACGCTAACGATCGCCGACGTGGTCACATTGCCGGCGGCATCGCGGGCCCGCGCGGTCAGCTCGTGCGTTCCTTCGGCCGCCGTCGTGGTGTTCCAGTTGATGGAGTACGGCGCCGATGTGTCCTCCACGCCCAGATTCGCGCCGTCGAGCAAGAACTGCACGCCCGTCACGCCGACATCGTCGGCCGCGTCGGCCGACACCGAAATCGTGCCGGTCACGACGGCGCCGTCGGCCGGGGCGGTGATCGAAACGGTGGGATCGGTCGTGTCGGGCACGTTGTTGACAGTCACCGTGACGGCGGTCGATGCGGTGTTGCCGGCGGCGTCGCGGGCGCGGGCCGTCAGGGTGTGGAAGCCGTTGGACGCCGCGGTGGTGTCCCAGGAAATCGTGTAGGGCGCCGTGGTGTCTTCCGCTCCCAGATTGACCCCGTCCAGCAGAAATTGCACGCCGACGACGCCAATGTTGTCCGAAGCCGCGGCGGCGAGCGATATCGCGCCGCTGACGATGGCGCCGTCCGCGGGATCGGTGATGGACACGGTGGGCGCGAACGGATCGCGCGCGAGCCGGATCGCCCTGCCGCTGCCCACGTAGGGGCTGCTCGAATTGTTCAGCGACACGAGCAGTCGGCGCGCCCCCTGTGTGCCGATGTCTTTGATCCCGACCGTGGCGCTGCCGCCGTCGGACCGGAAATTGCCGCTGTCGAGGTCCGGGTAGTTGAAGATGATGTCGCCGAGCGTGGTCCCCGTATTCAATTGCAGGATCGCTTGAAAAGTCACCGGTGACGGCGACGTTGTCGCCCCCTGGACGTTGTTCCATTCGATGATGAGCCGGTCGTTCGCGAGGTCGCCGTCGGTGTCCTCGTATTTGCCGAGAATCATGGTCTGGCCGCTGACGTTGATCCAATCGTCCCACATGGGTGCGATCGAGCGCTGGCTGGGGCCCGACGTCAAATCGGTGTTGGTCGCGCTCGAATATCCGCTGTTGAAAGTGATCAATCCGTTCGTGCTCACCCAGAACGTCGAGAAGCTCGTTCCGTAGAAATTGAAGCTGGCGCCGTTGCTCAACGTCACCTGGGTGGTCGCGTTGTTGCCGGTCGAGCGAATTGTGAAGACGCCCAGAGCGCCCGGAACGAGATCTATGGCCTCGAACGGGCGAGTCATGGCAACGTAGCCGAAGCCGTCGGCGCCGATGACCGTGGCGTCGTCGTCGTTGATCAGGCCGGTCCCCTGGGCATCGCCCAGCACGGCATTGGTTGGACTGCTCAGGTTGACGAAGAATGTCTCGTTCGGCTCGCCGGCGGTGTCGCCGAGCACCGTCACCGTGATGGGCTTGCTGGTTTCACCGGGGTCGAACGTCAGGACCGTGGCCGGCACGCCCGTGTAATCGCTGCCGGCGGCGGCCGTGCCGTCCGCGGTGCTGTAGGTGACGGACACGGCTTGGCTGCTGGCGGCGGACAGGGTGACGTTGAACGTTGCGTCGATCGTTCCGTTGTTCCCTTCGGTTACCGTCGCATCGCCAATCGACACCGACAAGGGCGCCACCGTGAACGACCACGACGCATCCGCGGCCAGCCCGTTGCCGGCCACGTCCTTGACGCGCGGGTCGGCCGCGCCGCCGCGAACGAGTGCGGTGTACTCAGCGCCCGGCGTCAGGTTGCCGTCCGGATCGAATGTGGCGGTCAACGTGGCTGCACTGTAAGAGACCGCGCCGTTGACGATGGATCCGCCGGCGTCGCGCAGCTCGAGCGTAGCGGCGCTGATCGTGGCCGGGTCCATCGCTTCGCTGAACGTGACCGTAATGTTGGCGGACGAGGCAACGCCGCTGGCGCCCGCCGCGGGCGCGGTGGATACGATCGTCGGCGGCGTGGTGTCGGCGATCGGGGTGTTCATGTCGGTCTGGATTTCGGACTGCGTCAGCGCATGGTTGTAGATGCGAACCTCGTCGATCAGGCCGTTGAACCACTCGCTCCAGACGCTGTTGCCGCCGATGCGGAGCGCGCCGGTCGTCACGTTGATCGATCCGGATCGGGTCAAGGAACTGACCTGCGCTCCATTCACATACAGCCGCAGCACGGCGCCGTCGTAGGTCGCCGCCAGGTGCGTCCAGGCGTTGATCGGAATCTGGCTTGTGCCGATGGTGGAGTATGATGTGTTGCCCTGACGGATCCAGGCGCCGGGCCGCGCCGCGTCGTTGTCGGCGTAGAGTGCATAAGCAAGCTCGCCGGTCGTCTCCTTGAGGATCACCGTTTCCCAGCTGTTGATCGTGGTCGGCTGCACCCACGCTTCGAGCGTCATGCCCGTGGTCAGATCCAGCGACGGAGCGTCGGCGATGGTTACCCAGCTGTTGGCGCCGTTGAACGACAGCGCCTGGCCGTACTTGCCGGCGGCGGACCAGGTGGCGGCCGTTGTGGTTCCATGGTTGCCGGCCCCTGATGTGTCCGCGACCGCGGCGCCGGCGCCTTCGTTGAAGCCGAATGCCGCTACGAGGCTCGGCAACGTCCGATCCTCGAGGGCTTCCATTGCTAGGCGGACGATGGTGCGGCGCGACTTGCTTGGATGTGGTCGGCGCGGCGTCTCGATCCTTCGCATTGACGACCCCTGTGACTGGGTATGGAACATTCCCGTCGCTCAATGGCATCGAGGTCGAGTTGTGGCGCGTACTCTTTGCGCGATCCTCGGAAGCGAAGACTGTTCCGTTTGAGACAGGGCACCGCTCCCGAAGATTCTAGGTTGCAGGACGCGGGAGTCAATTGCCGACCTCATCAGATGCGGCCACACGGCGGCGGACGCCGTTCGAAACGGCTGAATAAGCCGCCGCGCCGGGGCGTCGATTTCATAAGGGGCGGAAACGAAATTTGCCATCCCCCTGGCAATTCGCGTCCCCGACCCCGATAATCTCTCCGTGGCCGCGCTCTCGTCTCCGGTGCGGCAAATCGCGTCCTGGCCGCCGTGCCCGCCCACCGTGCCTGTTCACTGTGCCTGTACACCGTGCCTGTACACCGTGAAGGATTGCACCTGATGACGACCGTCGCCGAACCCGCCGTCGCCAAGAAAGCCAAGCCGAGCACCGCGCATCTCAAGGCCGTTCCCGAAACGCGTGCCCAGCGCGACCAGGTTCGCGCCGCCGTTGCCGCGTTCGGCAAGACCCTCGATCGTTCCAAGCCGCTCACCAAGCCGATCCTGCAAGCGATGGCCGAGGGCGTTTTGAAATCGATGGGCCTGGGCGAGCAGTTTCTCGGCTTCACGATGGTGCTGATCAGCAACGAGTTCTGGCGCGATCAGGTCAGCGCTATCGACTTCAAGCGCCGGCTCTTCTTGTTGCCGCATTGCTTGAAACACGCGGAGGGCTGCCCGGCCGATTACGACGAGTTCGGCCTCGATTGCCGCAAGTGCGGGGCCTGTTCGGTCGCGGACTTCAAGACCAAGGCGGAGGACCTGGGTTACAAGGTGCTGGTCTCGGAAGGGACGCCCATCGTCCTCAAGATCATCGTCAGCGGCCACGTGGACGCGATCGTCGGCGTGGCCTGTTTGAACGTGCTCGAAAAGGCGCTCGACAAGGTATTGCTGACGGGAGTGCCGTCGGTGGCGGTGCCGCTCTTGTCGAGCAATTGCCGCAATACATCGGTGGACGAGGACTGGGTCGCGGAGATGATCGACCTGAAGACCGCGCCGCCGCCGGTGACGACGCGGACCTACGTGCACCTGATGCGGGCGGCGCATCAGATCTGCGAAGAGCCGGAATTGTCGCGGCTGGCGCCGCGGGCCCGCAAGGTCGGCGCCAACGCGAAACCGCAAGCCAACGCGGACGATCCACTGCTCCAACACGAGAGCATCGCCTACGACTGGCTCGGGCAGGGGGGCAAGCGCTCGCGGCCGTTCATCACCTTGGCGGCGTACGACGCGCTCAAGGGCGCCGCGGCCATGCTGTCGGCGGACAACGTCAAGTTCCCGGACTGCGTCCAGCGGGCCGCGCTCGCCATCGAGACATTTCACAAGGCGTCGCTGGTCCACGACGACATCGAAGACGACGACACCTTCCGCTACGGCCGGGCGACGCTGCATCGCCAGTACGGGGTCGGCACGGCGATCAACGTCGGCGATTACCTCATCGGCCTGGGCTATCGGCTGGTGAGCCGGGAGCGCAAGGAGCTGGGCGCGGACACGGCGGCGGACATCGTCGACCGGCTGGCGGACGCGCACCTGAAACTGTCGGAAGGGCAGGGGGCCGAGCTGTTGTGGCGCGACGCCAAGGACAAATCGCTGACGGCGCTCGACGCCTTGAAGATCTACGCGCTCAAGACCGCGCCGGCGTTCGAAGCCGCCCTGTACACCGGGCTGCGCCTGGCCGGACCGACCGACAAGTACGACAAGATGATCGTCGATTTCAGCCGGCACCTGGGGGTGGCGTTTCAGATCCTCAACGACCTCAAGGACTGGGACGGCGACAGCGACAACAAATTGATCGCCGGCCAGGACGTGCTCGCCGGCCGGCCGACGCTGCTCCTGGCCCTGGCGCTGGAAGGGCTGACCGGTCCCGCCAAGGATGAGCTGCTCCAACTGCTGCACCGCGACGACACGCAGCGGACGCAAGACCCGCCGGCCGTGGACGGCGAGACCGTGGCCAGGGTGCGGCGCTTGTTCGAGCAAGCCGACGTGTTCGAGAAGGCCGACAAGCTCGTGGAAAAGTACCGCGCGCGCTCCGAGGCGATCTCCGATGAGGTCGAGCCGAACGAGCTGCGCGAGCTGCTGTATTACCTGGTCGATACGGTGCTCGAACGCCAGCCCGCCGAAGAACCCGCCACCGTGCCGCTCGTGTCGCTGAATCTGGTTTCATGAACGAATCCGCCGACCCCCGGTTGTCCGACTTCTTTCCGCTGTTTCCGCCGACCGACTGGCTGCGCGCTTACGAGATCATTGCCGCGGATCAAGTTCCGCAGCCGTATCACAAGCTGCTGGTCCACGAACACCACATGACCGTGACGGTCGAGGAGCATCACGGCAGCCTGGTGGATGTGCGCGTGCTGGAACGCGTTCACGAGGGCGACACCTATGCGCGCAAGATCCTGCTGGCGCTGCAGAGCACCGGACGGATCGTGCAGTTCGGGCTGGTGCGCATCCACTTTCAATACTGCTCCGTCGCGGTGCGCGAGGAGATCGTCGCCGCCCAGACGCCGCTGGGCCGCATTCTGATCGATCACAACGTGCTGCGCCGCATCGAGCCGACCGCGTTCCTGCGCATCCTCCCCGGCCCCGCCATGATGACATGGTTCGACATCAAGGCGCATCAGCCCGTGTATGGCCGGCTGGCGTTGATTCACTGCGACGATCAGCCGGCGGTGGAGTTGTTGGAGATTGTCGCCCCGTAGCTACAATAGCCGCTTGGCAATCCTACCTTCGACGAACGTCACGTCGCGCGTTCGCACCTTCCCGGCTGGAGACCGTCCGCCATGGGGCCGTCGCAACCTGATCCTAATGCGTTCCAAGAGGGCGAGCCTCCCGGCCGACGCGCTTCCGACTCTGGGTTTCAGGAGGGGTCGCCGCCGCGCTATCCACCGATTGCCCTCGGCGGCGCCGACTCCGGCCCCCCGCCGCAGAAGCTCACGTTCACGATCTGGCTGATCCTGATCATCGCCTCGATCGGCTTCGCGTTCGACATTTACGAGCTGCTGATGCTGCCGCTGGTCATGCCGCCGGCGCTGCGGGAGCTGCTGCCCCATGCCCCGCCTGGAAGCGCCGAGTTCAACAATTGGCGGGCCATGATGTTCTGGGTGCCGGCCATGGCGGGGGGCTTGTTCGGGTTGTACGGCGGTTACTTGACCGACCTGCTCGGCCGCCGCCGCGTGCTCACCTGGAGCATTCTGCTCTACGCCTTTTCGGCGTTCCTCGCCGGCTTCTCGACCAACATGTACATGCTGTTGATCCTGCGTTCGACCACGTTCATCGGCGTGTGCGTGGAGTTCGTCGCGGCCGTCGCCTGGCTGGCGGAATTGTTCCCCAATCACGCGCAGCGCGAACGGGCGCTCGGCTATACCCAGGCGTTCTCGTCCATCGGCGGCTTGCTGGTGGGCATCGCCTTTCTGGCCGCCAACCGCTTCGCCGACGCCCTGCCCCCCATCGCGATTCCCGGGGCGCTGTCGTTTCTCGGCGATATCCAGGGCGCCAACGCGCCCTGGCGGTACACGCTCATGTCCGGGATCATCCCGGCCCTGCCGCTGATCATCATTCGGCCGTTCTTGCCGGAATCGCCGATCTGGGCTCAGAAGAAGCTCTCCGGGACCTTGAAGCGCCCGAGTTTCACCGCGCTATTCTCCCGCGGACTCAACCAAACCACGATCGTCGCGACGCTGATGGTCGGTCTGGCGTACGGCGCCGCCTTCGGCGCCATCCAGCAGATGCCGCAAATCGTCCCCGGCATGGCGGAAGCCAAGGTGAAGATCGCCGCCGCACTGGCGCAAGAAGAGGAAAAGGAAGACGGCAAGCTCCGACATCTACAAGGCGAGGAGCGCAAGGCGGCCGAGCAGCAAATCGCGTCGCGCGTCCGCGGCGCCATCGCCGGGCAGTACACGCTGTGGCAAGAGGTGGGCGGCCTGGTCGGGCGTTTCTTGCTGGCCCTGCTCGTGGTCCGCATCGTCAGCCGCCGCAGCTTGGTCCGCGTGTTCCAGGTCCCGGGTCTGATCGTGATGCCGCTGGTCTTCGCCGTGTGCACGCTGCAAAACCGCGTGCTCTTTGAGGTGGCCGGCTATCCCATCAGCCTGCTGCACCTGGGCATGTTCCTGGCCGGTCTGTTGACGGTGGGGCAGTTCAGCTTCTGGGGCAACTATCTGCCGGTCGTGTACCCCGTCCATCTGCGCGGCACCGGCGAGAGCGTGGCCCACAACATCGGCGGCCGTATGCTGGGGACGTCATTCGCGGCCATCACCAGCGTCGCTTCCGGCTTGGCATTCATTCCCGGCGCCAACGACGCGGAGCGCGTCGCCTACACGGCGGCCGGCATCGGGTTCCTGGTCTTCCTGGGCGGGCTGGTGCTGTCGGCATTGTTGCCCGAGCCGAGGCGGGAAACGATCCACGAGTAATCTTCCCGCCAAGCGACGGCGACGATGACGCCGCGAGCGAATAGGGTATCCGAAAGTCCTCCGGCCCTCAAATCAAAGGATCGGGGACGCGCCCTGTTCGGCAGTCCATTCCCATCCACGCGCCGTCTATATCGGGAGACGTGCAACCAAGGAGAACATCCATGAAGATTCAAGCGTGTGCGGCGGTGCTGTTGCTGGCCCTGAGCGGAGGGGCCGTCCTAAACGGCGGCGCGGGCCAGCCGGCCGGCGCTTCGAAAGCCGTCGTGCAAGGCAACAGCGAGTTCGCCTGCGAGCTGTACCGTCAACTGGCGGTTGCCGACGGCAACCTGTTCTTCTCGCCCTACAGCATCTCCAACGCCCTGGCCATGACCTACGGCGGCGCCCGGGGCAACACCGCCAAGGAAATGGCCGCGACCCTGCACTTCCAAGGCGGACAGGCTCAGTTTCACCCGGCCTTCGGCGACCTGGTTCGCCGGATCCAGAGCGAGGACAAGAAACGCAAGTATCAGTTGCGGATCGCCAATCGCCTGTGGGGGCAGAAGGACTTCGGTTTCGTGCCGGAGTTCATCGCCTCCAGCGCGAAGCATTACGGGGCCGGCCTGGAAGAAGTCGATTTCGGCGGCGCGACCGAGCAAGCCCGCCAGGCGATCAATGCCTGGGTCGAGAAGCAGACGCAGGACAAGATCAAGGAGCTGCTGAAGCCGGGCATCCTCGACAGTCTCACCAAGCTGGTGCTGACCAACGCCATCTATTTCAAGGCGGCCTGGAGCAGCCCCTTCGATGCCCAGAACACCAAGCCGGGCGAGTTCCTTGCCGACGGCACAAAGAAGGTCAAGACGCCGATGATGCACCAGAGCCAGCGGACGCGGTACCTGGACGGCGGGACCTTCGCCGCCCTGGAAATGCCGTACGAACAGCGCGAGCTGTCGATGATCGTGTTCCTGCCTAAGAAGGCCGACGGCCTGGCGGCATTCGAGAAGACGCTCACGGCCGGCAACCTGGCCAAGTGGCAGGCCAAGCTGAGCGATCACCAGGTGGACATCCGGCTGCCGAAGTTCAAGACGACCGCCGAGTTTCGCCTGGACAAGGTGCTGCAACAGATGGGCATGCGCGACGCGTTCGACGATCGCAAGGCGGACTTCACCGGCCTGTCGAGCATGAAAGGGCTGTGCATCACGGCGGTGGTGCACAAGGCGTTCATCGATGTGAACGAAGCCGGCACGGAAGCGGCCGCGGCGACCGCAATCGCCATCGGCCTGCGTTCCCTGCCGCCGCCGGCCAGGTTTCACGCCGATCATCCGTTCGTGTACCTGATCCGCGACAACAAGACCGGCAGCGTGCTGTTCATGGGACGGGTGGTGAATCCGTAGGAAGTCAGGGGTCAGAGTCTGTGAACAATGGGGACTGGCTCGGGTTAGTCCGCCAGTCTTGCTTGCTCTCGCGATGCGGTTCGCGGTACGATGCAAGGATTACTGGAGCAGGACTCATGGCAGACGCAGCAGTTGCACCGATTGGCTGGGAAAGGGCGCTCATGGCAGCGGAAAAAGTCAAGGAGCGCTTGCGGCGAGCGACCAAGGCCCTCGCGGACGCCGGCGTGCCCTATGCGGTCGTCGGCGGCAACGCGGTGGCCGAATGGGTGGCCAGGAACGACCCGGGCGCCGTCCGCAACACACGCGACGTCGATATTCTGATCCGTCGGTCCGACCGGTCGGCTGAGCGCGCCGCGCTTGAAGCGGGTGGGTTCGTCTATCACGAGCTCCTCGATGTAGGCATGTTCCTCGACGGCGCGCAGGGACGCCCGAGCGAGGCGGTCCACATGCTCTACGCAGGCGAAAAGGTCCGGCCCGAGCACATCACACCCAACCCCGACGTGGCCGATTCCGAGCCGGCCGCCGAGTTCCAGGTGGTGTCGCTTGAGGCGCTGGTACGGATGAAGCTCGATTCGAATCGCCTCAAGGACAAGGTGCATTTGCTCGATCTCATTGGCGTTGGCCAGTTGGATCAAACGTGGCCGTCGCGTATGCCGCCGGAACTGGCGCCGCGCTTGCAGGAGCTATTGGACAATCCAAACGCATGACTTGGCGAGCGTCGCGGCGTAAGCCCGACGTGGCTCGCCCGCGGTCACGTCGCGCTTACGCCGCGACGCGCGCCGTACTTCACTCGCGGCTCAGACGCGAATGCCCACCGTCGCCAGGGCGCGGGCAACTTGCTCCGGGGTTGGCGTCTCTCCGGTCTCGGCCAAGAGCGCCGCAACCGCATCCACAAGCCGATCCTCGTCCGACTGCAACATGGCCACCAGAAGATCATCGGCCTGGGTGCGCGTCTTCTTGGCGATGCCCGCCAGGAGCGCGAGGGTCGCGCGGACGACTTTCTTGACTTCTTGGCGGTCCACGGTCAGGCTCCGTCAGTTCTTTTCGAGTTGTTGAAGGTCCGCCATTCGCGCCCAATCCATCAGGTCAACAAACAGTGTAGCCCTTTCCAAGTCTCCAAAGATAGCCACGTAATCGGCAGGATCGCGTGATTTCGTTTGATCAAGGACTTTGAACGCCTCGAGCATCTCCTCGCGAACGAATAGCAGTTTACTTTCACTCACTCGCTTCCCCAGTTGGTCGATGTTTTCAAGGGGAACTGCCGCTGACCTCACCGTCAATGGATCACGACGATCCGGAAAACGCGTTCGAGAATCTCGTTCCAGTTCGCGCCACATGCCGGGGTTCTTGAAAAACAATCGCAGCAGCAAATCAAGCGACCGCTGCTGGATTTGCGTGCCAGTCTCCCAACGAGATAACGTGGCAGCCGCGATTCGCAGCTTCTCCGCCAATTCCTCTTGTGTTAGTCCCAGTGCTTCACGCTGCGATCGTATCTCTTCCGGACTAAGCAGGTCGATGTGCTTGCGAAATGCGGCATCGATGCAGGAACTTGCATCGTGATCGAGGGTGAAACGCTTGCATTTGGCGCACCGGGGAACCACAAGATCGGGAATCGTGACCGTGTATTCGCGTCCATCGTGGTGCATTTTTGTCGTGTACGAGACCGGCGCCAGTACGACGGTCCGCTCACGGCACTTCGCACATCGCTTACAGTATTGACGATCCATGGCTGTTCGCAATCAGAGGCTATCCGAAAGGGGTCTGACCCCTTACCCCGGCAGGCACAGATTGCACAGAGTATCGCGTATTCCAGGCTGTTGCAGGGGGTCAGACCCCTTTCCGGATAGCCTCTTAGTTGTCACCAGTGCACGTTGACGATTCGCACAAACGGCTCGTGCGGATCGTCGTCAATGAGCAGGATTTCTATGAATAGCGGATCACGATATCCCGAAATAGGGATTCGTGCTCGATACCAGTATTCGTGATCCTCCCTGTACTCGGCACGTGTTTCGATTCGTGCCTCCAGTGAATTGCCGTCAAGTACAAACTGGCGCAGCAACGCTCGGATCCCCGCAATCGTAAGGTCCCCGAGATATGGGTCTTTCCGGGCTCGCTCCTCCGCCTGCGGCTGCCATTCAATACTCCCAAAGGTCGGTGCGCGAATGGCGAAGTGTACCAGATCGAGTTGGGCGCCGGTCGCCATCGCAACTTCCTAAATGATAATCGCTCATTTGACGTAAGTCAAGTCAAGAGAACACCCCCGTCTACCCAAGCATCTCCGGCCTTACCTCCCCGTCTCCCGCGATCGGCAGCGGTCGGCCCAGCGCGTCGGGGACCATGGTGTGCGCGTCGATGCCCAGCAGGTGAAATGAAGTCGCAAGGATGTCTTTCGGCGACACGGGCGTGGCCTGCACGTCGCCGCCGAGACGGTCGGAGCTGCCGACGATGCGGCCCCTGGCGATGCCGCCGCCGGCGAACACGGCCGAGTAGACCCGCGACCAGTGATGCCGCCCCGCGCCGCGCGGACGGCGGTCGATCTGCGGCGTGCGGCCGTGCTCGCTGATGCACAGGACCAGCGTCTCATCGAGCAGGCCGCGCTGGCGCAGGTCGTCGATCAGCGCGGGATAGGCGAGATCGAAGCCGGGGAGCAGGTATTCTTTGAGCCGGGTGAAGTGGTTGTTGTGGGTGTCCCAGGCGCAGTTGGCGAACTGGCCGTAACCGTCCCAGAACACCGTGACGAACTTGCTTCCCGCTTCGACCAGCCGCCGGGCCGCGAGGCAGGATTGGCCGAACAGCGTCATGCCGTAGCGCTCGCGCAGCGCCGGCGCTTCCCGGCCGATATCGAGAGCTTGATGGACCGCATTCGACGTGAGCAAACTGTAGGCGCGCTCGCGGTGGCGATCCATGGCGAGCGGCGCGGCGTCAGCCCGCCGTGTCCCGGCATCGAACCGCCGCCGGGCGTGCTCAAACTGTCCGAGCAGCGATTGCCGCAGGTTCAGTCGTTCGACCGGCATGTCGTCGCGCAGCCGGCTGTCCGCGGACAACGTGAACCTGCCGCTCGGCAGCGTGCCGCCGAACGGATCGTGAAAATCGCGCCGCTGGCCGTCGGTGTAGCGCGGCACGATGCGCGTGCCGGGGCCGGTGAAGTCGGTCCAGAGCGGATCGTGCGCCTGGCCGAGGAACGCGGCGAATGGACCGGCATTGACGAGCAAGTCCGTCTTCGAGTTCAGCATCCACGGCAGGGCAACGTTGCGCGGGACTGGCGGCAGCGCGCCGCGGGCTTGCCGGGCCGCGAGGTAATCGACCACCGAGCCGATGTACGGCCAGTGCCGGCCGTCGCGCGGGCGGGTTTCCAGCTCGGGAGTGTACGTGGGGATGCCGCTGACCGCGTAGGCGACGCCGTGTTCCGGATACGGGTGGGTCATCGAACGGACGACGGTGACTTGATCCATGATCCGCGCCGTCCGCGGCAGCAATTCGCAAATCCGCAATCCGGGCACAGCGGACGGAATCGAGCCGATCTCACCGCGCACTTCTTCCGGCGCATCCGGCTTGGGATCGAAGGTCTCGTGCTGCGGCGGCGAGCCGTACAGGAAGATGAGGATGCACGCCTTGGCCTGGCCGAAACGGACAGGACGCTGGACCGAGACTCCCGAAGTCGGCAAGACTTGGGAAGTCCGGCGCGCGGCGAGATAGTCGTTCAGTCCGAACCCGAACATGCCGAGGCCGCCCACGCGCAGCAACTCGCGGCGCGAGATTCCGTCACACAAGCGGCGCTGGGAGCCGAAGAGGTTGAGCACGGCTGGCTTCCTCGATCGATCGACGATGAGGCGATTGTACGCCTATTTCGCGCCAATTGGAATCAGGAATCCGATTCATCGAACCGAGCGGACACGGCCGAGTGTTGTTGTGGGACGTCAGCCACCTTCGGGAAAAGGCGAGAGGTGTCGAAGCACGCTGAACTGACGTACCCTCG
This sequence comes from Gemmataceae bacterium, assembly GCA_022616435.1. GTDB lineage: Bacteria > Planctomycetota > Planctomycetia > Gemmatales > Gemmataceae > JAKEET01. The sequence goes on along the minus strand of JAKEET010000096.1, from coordinate 45,841 downwards.
CAACTCTGCCTCATTTCTTTTTGCATCGTTAGGTCTTCAAACAACTCGCGACGCTCTTGGGTGTAGTCTCCCGTGCCCAAGCCAAGCTGTCGGAAAAACCGCAAGGTTTCCGGCACTCCCATTTCCCGGCTCAGAATGTCAAAGGCCCGCCGATTTAATACAGGCATCGGAGTCAGCTTTACGGTCATGGCACCAATTCCTTGAAAAGGTCAAACACGTTAAGGACCAATAGGTCAGATCAACTAGGACTGCTTTCACCACCCAATGCAGCACGGACATCTTCCTCCCAACCAATGCGCCGAAGCAGCGGCGCTTTCGGTTGCACCCAGCGTTTGAAACCGCGCCGGCAGCTCGCGCCAGCCCCGCCCGAGGCCCGACGTCTTGGTTCCGCCGCTCAACCCGTACTCGATCTCGTACGGCGGCGGCGCCCCGCCCGGACCCTTCAAGTAGTGCTCCATCCATTGCATCATGCGAATGTGGTAATCCAGCCGGCTGGCGGCGCGGCGGTTGCCGTGGCCTTCGCCGGGGTAGAGCACCAGACGGACCGGGGCCTGGTTGCGGATCTTCAGGTGGCGGTGAAACTCCAGCGATTGCGACGGATGCACGCGCGGGTCGGCCTTGCCGTGCAGAATCAACAGCGGCGTCTTGTGCTTGTCGGTGTGGTAGATCGGGCTCGACTTGAGGAAGTAATCCCAGTCGTCCCACAGCCGCTTGCGATGATGGACCAGGAACATCTCTTCGGGGATGTCGGTGGTGCCGCACTTGGAAATCGAGTCGCTGATGCCGACGAACATCACCCCCGCGGCAAAGCGCTCGGAGTAGTAGGTGCTCCCCCAGGCCGTGGCGTAGCCGCCGTAGCTGCCGCCGGTGATGCCGACTTTCTTCGTATCGACGAGGCCGTCCTTGACGAGATGATCGACGGCATCGACCAGGTCGTCGAACTCCTTGCCGGCCGCCTCGCGCTGGCCGAGCATGGAGAAGCTGACGCCGCGGCCGGTGCTGCCGCGGTAGTTGGGGTAGAACACGGCGAAGCCGCGGGCGGCGCCGACCTGGCCGGGCGAATGATAGAGCGTGACCCAACCGTTGGAGATGTGCGATTCCGGCCCGCCGTGGACCAGCAGGATCAACGGATAACGCTGGCCCGGCTTTTCGTCGAGCGGGCGGACGAGGATGCCCTCCAGTTCCAGGCCGTCGCGGGCGCGGTGCTTGATGACCTCCTGCTTGGCGAACCGCATGGTGCGCAGCCAGGGATTGCTGTCGGTGAGGCGGCGCGGTTCGCCCTTGTCGGAATCCTGAAGGAACACTTCGAGGGGGTGCTTGGCGGTGTGGCCGATGTAAGCGAACGTCCCGCCGTCGCGCGAGCCGCTGATGCTTCCGAGGATCGCTCCTCGGGGACCAACCGGGATGCGGTGCTGTGTCGCGACCAACTTGCCCTCCGGGCCCCGCTCGACGTCAACGCTGCCGACGACCGTCTGCGCCCCGCCGGAAGCGGTGTAGAGAATCGTGTTCGCGTCCGTCCACGCGAGCGACTCGACGTGGCCCAGAAAGTTCGGGACGGCGTCGAGCCAACCCTCGCCGGCGTGCACCCAGAGCCGGCCCTGCATCGGGTCGTGCTTGTCGGCTCCGGAGATCAGGGCCAGAAGTTTTCCATCCGGCGACCAGGCGATCTGGCCCATCTTGCCGGGGTTGTTGAGGCTGGTCGTCTTCCCGGACTTCAGATCGATGATGTGGACCTTGCGGAACATCAGCGCATCATCGACGTGCGGCGTCGGCGCCAGCGCCACCGCGATCTTGTCCCCGGCCGGCGACCAGTGCAGCTCCGACGCGGAACCCGTGAGCTTCATCATCTGGGATTTGCCGTCGTCCACGTTGGCGGTCCAGACGCGCACGAACGGCACGTCCTCTTCGTAGATTTCCTGGTTGAAACCCTGATCTTGCAGCGCCTTGTGCTCCTTCGGCATCGGCTCGGTCGCGAGGAAGGCGACCTGCTTGCCGTCGGGACGCCAGCTATAGCCGACGATGTCGCTGCCGTGGCTGATGACTTTGCGCGATTCGCCGCCGCGCACCGGGATGAGGTACAGCGACCTGTGTGCGTCGCCGTCGCGCTTGGCGACAAACGAGATGTGCTTGCCGTCGGGCGTCCAGGCGATGTCGCCGATGCTGACCTGGCCGGTGATGAACGGCGTGCTCGTGCCGTTGGCATCGACGACGTGCAGCTCCGCCCACGCCGGGCCGTCCTTTTCCTTCGGCAACTGCCGCGGCACGCCGAGGACGTACGCGACCTGGCTGCCGTCGGGCGAGATGACGGCGGCCGTCACGAAACGCAGCTTGGCGACGTGGTGCGGCGTGAAGACGTTGTCCTGCGCCGGCGCGGGCAGCGCCCGTGCGAGAACGATCAAGAGGATGGAGGCGGCAATCATCGGGGAGCAAATGCGTCGCATCGGTGACCTCGCGGGAAGGGTTTGAACGCCAAGATACGCCAACCGCGGGCCGGCCGCAAGGGAGGCTCGCGATAACGCCGCGCGCATTCCAGGTTGCCGTGATCCGAATACAATTGCCGGGTGTTGTCGCGACTCTTGGCCTCCTGGATTCGCTGTCATGAACGTCAACTGGCACGGCATCTATCCCGCGGCGACGACCCATTTCGCCAATGATCAGGCCCTGGACCTGCCCGGCACTCTCCAGCACCTCGACGCCATGCTCGCCGCCGGCATCGACGGCGTCATCATGCTCGGCACGGTCGGCGAGAATTGCTCGCTGGAATATCGCGAGAAGCTCGATGTGCTTCGCGCCACGGTCGAGCACGTCGGCCGGCGCGTGCCGGTGCTGACGGGCGTTGCCGAATGTTCCACGGCGCTAGCCTGCCGGTTCGCGGCCGACGCCCAGAAGGTCGGCGTCGACGGCCTGATGGTGCTGCCGGGGATGGTCTACAAATCGGATCCGCGGGAGACGCTGGTCCACTTCCGCGCCGTGGCCAGGGCGAGCGACCTGCCCATCCTGGTCTACAACAATCCGGTGTCGTACGGCGTGGACATCACGCCGCCGATGTTCGCCGATCTTGGCGACGAGCCGCGGTTCGTGGCGATCAAGGAGTCGTCCGAGAATCCGCGGCGCATCACCGATTTGAAGAACGCGTGCGGCGACCGTTACTTGCTGTTCTGCGGCGTCGACGACCTCGTGCTCGAAAGCGTCTACCTGGGCGCGACCGGTTGGGTGGCGGGGCTGGTCAACGCGTTCCCGAAGGAAACGCGGCTGCTGTGGGACCTCGCGGTGGGTGGAAAACGAGACGAGGCGCTCAAGGTGTATCGCTGGTTCGCGCCGCTCTTGCACCTGGACACGCACGTGAAGCTGGTGCAGTACATCAAGCTGGCGGTCGCGGAATGCGGCCTGGGGTCGGAGATGACGCGGGCGCCGCGCCTGCCCTTGGCCGGCAAGGAGCGTGAGGACATCCAGATGATTGTTCGAACGGCGCTTCGAACTCGCCCGGGCCAATAGTCACATTCGTTGCGCGATGACGACACACGAGGCGCAACGAATATTATGAGAATTCATCACAACCCCTTTGATGTCATAATGTTAATTCGTTGCGCGCCGAAATGCACGCGGCGCAACGAATTTAAAAGGGTAGGTTGTTCTACCTAAAAGTGCGCTATGCACCGTATCCAGGTCATCGATTCCCACACCGGCGGCGAGCCGACGCGCGTCGTCATCGCCGGCGGACCCGAGCTCGGCGCCGGAACCATGGCCGAGTGCCGCGACCGGCTTCGCCAGCGCCACGACGACTTCCGGGCGGCCGTCGTCAACGAGCCGCGCGGTTCCGATGTCCTCGTCGGCGCCCTCTTGTGCCCGCCCAGCGACCCGGCCTGCGTCGCCGGCGTCGTGTTCTTCAATAACGTCGGAGTCCTCAACATGTGCGGCCACGGCACGATCGGCGTGGCCGTCACGCTCGCGCATCTGGGCCGCATCCAGCCGGGTAGGCATCGCCTGGAAACGCCGGTCGGCGTTGTCGGCTTCCAGTACCGCGGCGGGAATCTGGTGACGATCGAGAATGTGCCCAGCTATCGCCACGCCGCGGGTGTCACCGTTGACGTCGAGGGTCATGGCCCGGTCGCCGGCGACGTCGCCTGGGGCGGCAACTGGTTCTTTCTCGTCAACGATCATGGCCAGGAGTTGACGCTGGCGAATGTCGAGCGACTCACGGATTTCACCTGGCGCATCCGGCAAGCATTGGTCCGCGCGAACGTCGCCGGCGCGGGCGGCCAGGAGATCGACCACGTCGAATTGTTCGGCCCGCCGCGCGACCCGGCCAATCACAGCCGCAACTTCGTCCTCTGTCCGGGCAAGGCCTACGATCGCTCGCCGTGCGGCACCGGGACCAGCGCCAAGCTGGCGTGCCTGCTGGCCGACGGCAAGATTCGCGAGGGCGACGTGTGGCGGCAAGAGAGCATCGTCGGCAGCGTCTTCGAGGGATCGATCCGCACGGTGGGCGACCGGCTGGTCCCCAGCATCACCGGCTCGGCGTACGTGACCGGCGAAACCACGTTGTTGTTCGATCCCGCGGACCCGTTTCGTCATGGAATCAAGTAACAGCGTCATCATCGTCGGCGGCGGGGTGATCGGCGCCAGTTGCGCCTATTACCTGGCGAAGGCCGGCTGGTCGGTGACGATCCTGGAGCGCGGCGGCTTCGGCAAGGGCTGCTCGCACGGCAACTGCGGCCTGATCACGCCGAGCCATGTCTTGCCCCTGGCGGGCCCGGGCGCCGTGCGGCAAGCGCTCACCGCGCTTCTCAACAGAGATTCCGCGTTCACGATCAAACCGCGCCTCGATCTGGCGCTGTGGGGCTGGCTGATCCGCTTCGCCCGCCGCTGCAACGTGCGCGACATGCTCAGCGCGGGCCAGGCGATCAAGGCGCTCTTGCATTCCTCCCGAGCGCTCTACGACCAGCTGATGGCATCCGAGCCGTTCGACTGCGAATGGGACGCGCGCGGCCTGTTGTTCGTCCTGCAGACCGCCGCGGGCATGGAACACTTCGCCCACACCGATCGATTGCTGAGCGACCAGTTCAACCTGCCGGCGACGCGTTACGACGGCGCGGCGGTCCGGACGCTGGAGCCGGCGCTCAAGCCCGGGTTGGCCGGCGGCTGGCATTATCCGGCCGACGCCCAGCTGCGGCCCGACCAAATGATGGCGTCGTGGCGCCGCGTCTTGCAAGGGCTCGGCGTTGCTGTTCGCGAGAACGTCGAGGTGAAGGCGTTCGTCCGCCAGCGCCGCCGGGCGCTGCGGGCGGTGATCCCGGGCGAGGAGGTCGCCGCCGACGCGTTTGTCGTCGCCGCGGGCGCCCTGACGCCGTGGCTCAATCACGCGCTGGGCTGCCGGATCCCCATTCAGCCCGGCAAGGGCTACTCGATCACCATGCGGCGGCCGGCCGTTTGCCCCGTGCTGCCGCTGTTGTTCGAAGAGCACCGCGTGGCGGTCACGCCGCACCGGACTGCTTACCGGCTCGGTTCGACCATGGAATTCGCCGGTTACGATGTGACGCTCAACCGCCGCCGCCTGGCGCTCCTGACCGAAGGCGCGCGCCACTATCTTCAGGAACCGAGCGCCGAGCCGGTGGCAGAAGAATGGTGCGGCTGGCGGCCGATGACGCCCGACAGCGTGCCCATCATCGACCGCAGCCCGAGCATGGAGAACGTCTGGATCGCCGCCGGGCACAACATGCTGGGCGTGTCGATGGCGCCGGCGACGGGGAAGCTGGTGGCCGAATTGCTCTGCGGCACGACGCCGCACGTGGATGCCAGCCGGTATGCGCTGGGACGATTTTGAAAAGAGATCTCGAAAGGAGATGGACAAGGCGCGCGGGTTGGCTCCGAAGCGGGTAATCGCCTTGTCCACCTCCGTGCCGGTTCCACGTAATCGTCCACGTTGTCGCTTCGGGCATCGTCGCTCACGATGGCCAAGCCGCCGTGCCGGCCAGCTCCTCGTGCAGCATCCCTGCGAGCTCCTCTTGGCGGCGGACGTGCACCTCGCGGCGGTCCACGCGCACGGTCTTGGGGGCGCTCACTCCCAGGCGGACCTGGGAGCCCTTGATTTCAACCACCGTCACCGTGATGTTCCCGTCGATGACGATCTGTTCGCCGATACGTCGTGATAGCACCAACATGATCATCCTCCCTGGCTGGCAAGTTACGGCCGACCATAGTTATGGACGAGACAGGGCCGGACGAGGCAGCGCGAGCGTGTTGTCGGCAAGCTGCCGCACCACGGTCACGATGTCGTCCAGGTGAAACGGCTTCGCGATGACGCGGGCCGCGCCTTCCTTCAACAGTTGAGCTTCGGTATACGTCCCGCTGTCGCCGGTCATGAAGCAGGCTTGGACGCTGGGATTGATGTGGCTGAGGCAGCGGAGCGTCTGCGGGCCGTCGAGGCCGGGCATGCGGACGTCGAGCAGGACGGCGGCGAATTCATCCCAGCGGTGCTGATAGATGTCGACGGCTTCCCAGCCGCTGGCGGCGAGCCAGACGTAAAACCCCTGGCGCTCGAGGCCGCGGCGCAGCGTGTCGCGGACATACGGATGGTCGTCGACGACCAGGACGGCCGGGGCCGCGGTGTAGGCTGGCGTCGGTTGCCGCCGCGGTTCTGGCAGCGCCTCGGCCGGGGGAATGTTCGTGACGGTGGGCGCGGCTTGGATGTCGAGCATGGCAATCTCCGCGATGGTCTGCCCCAGGCGCCATGCGGGCGCCGGAACACGTGGTTGCATTCGGCAGCGACTTGGGTTGCTTCTTCTATCCGGCCCCGGACTCAGTTGAGGCAGACGTAGCCCCGACAAGACTTGGCTTCGGCGAAAATCGATGGCCCGACGTGAGGCAAGCCTGGCGCACAAAAAAAGCTCCTCGTGCCCAGGCACAAAGAGCTGCCATAGCTCAGACAATCTACCTTCATGAGTAGACAGAGCAATCCTAGGACGCAGTGCCGCCGCTGTCAACGGCAAAAAGCCAAGAAATGAACGTGAGTCATTTCTTCTTCGGAAACACCAGCCGCCACAAGCGCGTCAACGGATCGTAGTATTCATCGACCACGCGTTCCTTGAGCGGGATGATCGCGTTGTCGGTGATGGTGATGTGCTCCGGGCAAACCTTGGTGCAGCACTTGGTGATGTTGCAGAGGCCGATTCCTTGCGCGTCCTTCAGCTCTTTCAGCCGGTCCTCGGTGTCGAGCGGGTGCATCTCCAGGGCGGCGATGTGCACGAGGAAGCGCGGACCGATGAAACGCTCGTGCAGTTGATGGTCGCGGAGCACGTGGCACACGTCCTGGCACAGGAAGCACTCGATGCACTTGCGAAATTCCTGCACGCGGTCGACGTCGGCCTGGCCCATCCGCCAGGTGCCGTCGGGAGCGTCCGCCGGCCGCGGCTTGAAGGGCTTGATCTCCTTCTTGACGCGGTAGTTCCACGAGACATCGGTCACCAGGTCCTTGATCGTCGGAAAGGCCCGCATCGGCTCGAGGGTGATCGGCTGATCGAGCGGCATGTGCGCGAGCTGCTTCATGCACATGAGCCCGGGCGCGCCGTTGATCTCCGCCGAGCACGAGCCGCATTTGCCGGCCTTGCAGTTCCAGCGCACCGCCAGATCGTTGGCGTCCTTGGCCTGGACGGCGTGGACGGCGTCGAGAACGACCATGCCCTCGGTCACGGGCGTCGTGTAGTTCTCGAACTTGCCGCCCCCCTGGCCGTCGGTGCGCCAGATGCGGAGGGTAACTGTTTGACTCGATACTGTCGTGGACATTCCAGCTCCAACACATGAGCGAAAACCAAGCTCATCCCGATTCAATCAGCCGTCGTGAACCAGGCTATGTCGCCGATACTTGGCTCTTTTCCAAGTGCCTTCCACTCCCGCTCGATTCGATTGAAGGCTTCGTCCGCTGTCAGTTTCCACGGAATGAAGTTCCTGCCGTCGGGCGCGGGAAAGCCGACCAACATTCCCGGCTGGTTCAGCAAACGGCGGGCGAGTTCAAGCGTCAGGCGGCGTGTCTCTTCCGGACCTGAAGCGCCTAGCTCGAGTTCGACGGCATGAATGAGTTCCCAAAGGCCGACGTGGTCGTCGCGGCACTCCTCTACTAACTGTTCCAAGACATCGGCTTGAGTCATAAGTGCACCGTTCAATCGACAAACTTGATCTTTCTGACCGGGATGCGCTTGCCATTCGAGTCCAGAGCGAAAACATCAATCGTCGGTGGACCGCTCTTCGACGTCGGCCGATAACCGATTCTCCCTCGACCGCTGGGAAGCTCAATCATTGTGCCGTCATAGCCCGGTGGAGTAACATCGCTGCCACCCTCGGCCAATTCCTGAAAGAGCCGTTCAGCTTCAGCCTTCCCTCCTGAAACCTCGCGGAGTTTAGCAGTAGCCCGAGGCCCGGTCCCCTTGACACCAATGGGCTCGCCTCCCGGCATCAGGATGTCGTCGATCGATGGCAGCGTCGGTTCCCTTCTTCATGATAACGCGTTGGGGCTGTCTTACCCCATCTCCTTGATGATCTGCTTCAACTCGTCCGGCATCTCCGGAATCGCCACTTCCTTCACGTCCATCTGGCCGTCGGCGCTCTTGCTGACCGCCAGGTTCACCTTGCCGAACTTCTCGACCTTCGCTGGGAAATCGTCGCGGAAATGGCCGCCGCGGCTTTCCTTGCGGATGATCGCCGAGCGCGTGATCGCTTCCGAAACGACGAGCAGGTTGTGCAGGTCGAGGGCCGTGTGCCAGCCGGGGTTGTACTCGCGATTGCCTTTGACCATCGCACGCTTGGCTCGCTCGCGAAGTTTGCCCAGGCCCTCGAGCGCCTTTTGCATCTCGTCCTCGCGGCGCACGATGCCGACCAGGTCTTGCATCATGTCTTGCAGGTCGTGCTGCACGTTGTACGGGCCTTCCGTGCCTCCCTGGCGATCGAACGGCTCCAGGGCCCAGCGCGCCGCCGCCTCCACCTGGTCGTTGTGCAACGCCGGCGCCGACTGCTCTTTCGCGTACTTGGCGGCGTATTCGCCGGCGCGCTTGCCGAAGACGATGATGTCGGACAGCGAGTTGCCCCCCAGGCGGTTGGCGCCGTTGATGCCGACGGCGCATTCCCCGGCGGCAAACAACCCCGGCACGCGCGACATCTGCGATTCGGCATCGACCTTGACGCCGCCCATGATGTAGTGCGTGGTCGGGCCGACCTCCATCGCCTCCTTGGTGATGTCGATGTCGCCCAGCTCCTTGAACTGGTGATACATGCTCGGCAGCTTGCGCTTGATGTGCTCCGGGGCGTTGGGAATCTTGGCCTTGATCCACGAGATGTCGAGAAAGACGCCGCCGTGCGGGCTGCCGCGGCCTTCCTTCACCTCGCGGCGAATGCAGCGGGCCACGTGGTCGCGCGTCAAGAGTTCCGCCGGCCGCTGGGCGTTGCGGTCGCCGGTGCAATAGCGCCAGCCTTCCTCCGGGTCCTTGGCGGTCTGGTTCTTGTACAAGTCGGGAATGTCCTTGTACATGAACTGCTCGCCCTTGCTGTTGAGCAGGATGCCCCCCTCGCCGCGAACGCCTTCGGTGACGAGGATGCCCATGACGCTGGGCGGCCAGATCATGCCGGTCGGATGAAACTGCACGAACTCCATGTCTTGCAGCTCGGCGCCCGCGTCGTAGGCCAGCGTGTGGCCGTCGCCGGTGTATTCCCAGCTATTGCTGGTGATCTTGTACGCCTTGCCGATGCCGCCCGTCGCCAGCACGATCGCCTTGGCCTTGAAGACGACGAAGCGGCCGCGGTCGCGGTAGTACGCCAGGGCGCCGGCGATGCGGTCGCCGTCCTTGAGCAGGCGGACGACTGTGCATTCCATGTAGACTTCCATGCCCATGTGGATGCCGTGGTCCTGGAGCGTGCGGATCAGTTCCAGGCCGGTGCGGTCGCCGACGTGGGCGAGCCGCGGGTACTTGTGGCCGCCGAAGTTGCGCTGCAGGATGCGGCCGTCGGGGGTGCGGTCGAACACCGCTCCCCAGGCTTCCAGCTCGCGGACGCGGGCCGGCGCTTCCTGGGCGTGGAGCTGGGCCATGCGCCAGTTGTTGACGTACTGGCCGCCGCGCATGGTGTCGGAGAAGTGGACTTTCCAGTTGTCGCGCTCATCGACGTTGGCAAGCGCCGCGGCGATGCCGCCTTCGGCCATGACGGTGTGGGCCTTGCCGAGCAGCGATTTGCAAACGAGGCCGACCGAGACGCCGCCGGCGGAGGCTTCGATGGCGGCGCGCAAACCGGCGCCGCCGGCGCCGATGACGAGGACGTCGTGTTCGTGGGTTTGATAGTCGGCCATGATGGTAATCAGGAGTCCGAAAGCAAGTTTGCAGGATCGAGACGATCAAACACTCGGGGTGGCTGGAACCCCCAATCGGGCGAACCAATCCACTGCTTCACCGTTGGCATTCTCAGTTCGCCAGCAACCTTGGAAATGTTCCAGATCGCGGCTGGCGATCACTACATCGAGCGGGCTTGACTTGACTTGCAAATCTTCAAGGAATTTCTCCGCCTCACGCTGCTGGGCTGGGTCAGTGAATCTCCACACGGGAACCCAAACGCAATGCGTGGGTCCGCCAAGAACGCTGAGGACACTAAGGGCCCGGGCGACCGTTCCCGCTGGAACCTGCCGCAATCGGAACAACCGGTCATCCAAATCGTCGGGATTGTGACGCTCATCAAGAAGTTCGAACAGGAATTCTGCTTCCGGGTGTCCCAGGGCGCAGAGCCCCTCCCGCGGACCATCGTGCCAATCGAATACGATCGCTTGCTTGGTGGTCCATTTGTCAACGGGAGTTGCGGCCAGTTTGGCCTCCAGATCCATGATCAACTTCGCTTTCTCGTCCTGCCAAAGGCCGTGTTGAATGCGGTTGCGTCGTCGTCGGTCACTGGCTTGGGGAGCTGTACCGTATGATGATCCCCATCCTTCTTCGTGGGCGTGTACTTTACCTCGAATCCCGCAGCCTCCAACACACGTCGCGTCGCCCTGACGCAGTCGTTCGGGTCGCGAGCCAACTGGTTATTTGCCATCGGACTGGTCACGGAAACGCCATGACCGTAGGCGACTCCATTTGTCGGGATCCTGCCTTTTCCGCCGCCGCGGCCAAGCCTTCCAGCCGCTTGGCCGACTCCCAACTCTTTCCCCTCCGCACCAATTCGTCGTCGGCACTGGCGCCGGCCCCTAGCGGATCATACTGCATTTATTCTAACCCGTGTCGGCGCAGGTTCTTGTTACAGAATCCGCAAATCGCCCCAGATCCCCATCGAGCACAGCCGCACGTAGATGTCGCTGAACGCCACCCAGACCAGGCTGCACCACGCCCAGGGCATGTGGCCGCGGTTGAGGCAGCTCACGCAGTCGTACATCTTGTGCTGCAGCGGCGACTTCGTCAGCTCATCGATCCGGCCGCCGATCAGGTGGCGGAGCGAGTGGCAGCCGAACGTGTAGCCGCCGAGAAGGATGACGTTGATCGTGAGCACGAGGCTGCCGACGCCGATGCCGAAGCCGTCGGCGAAGCGGTACGACTTGATCGCGTCCCAGGCGAGGATGACGATGAAGATCACGGCAAAGTAGAAGAAGTAGCGGTGGATGTTTTGCAGGATGAGCGGCAGCGAGTTTTCGCCCCAGTAGCTCTTGCGCCACTCGCCGACGGCGCAGTTGGGCGGGTCGGACCAGACGGCTTTGTAATAGGCGCCGCGGTAGTAGTAGCAGGTGAGGCGGAACAGCCCGGGAAACGGCAGGATCAGCAGCGCCGGCGAATAGGGAAGCCAGCCGGGCCACCAGTGCGGAAAGACGCCAAACCAAGCGTGCCCCGAGGCGCCCCACAGCTCCGGTGAATAGAACGGCGACAGATACGGCCCATACGTGTAGTGATTTCCCTGGAACGCCGCCCAGGTCGCATAGCCGACGAACGACAGCAACACCGTCGCGGTGATCAGCGGCGCCATCCGCCAGCCGTCGCGCCGCGAGGTCTCTCCAAAGCCACGAACCACCGGCAAGCTCACGGGTGCCTGAGCCACGCTTACGTCCTCGATCGATCATCGTTGACCTGAAAAGTGAGTTTATGCACGCCGGGCGAGATTGCAAGACGCCGCTCTCCCGTCACTCGTCCACTGCCCGCCGCCCCCGAACGCTCGTTGCAGCTATTCCACCCGGCACCACACCGCCTTGAGGTAGCGTCCCTCCTGGGCGTGAACCACGAAGGGGTGGTCCGGGCCGGCGCCGGACAGCTTGACGACCTGGACGACGCGGTTCGCCTGCCAGGCCGCGCGGCGCACGGTTTCGAGAAAAGTCTCCTCGCCGATCAAACCGGTGCACGAGCACGTCACCAGAAGCCCGCCCGGCGCGACGGCTTGCAGCGCCAGCTTGTTCATGTCGAGGTAGCGTTTGAGCGCGAAGTCGATTTCCTCGCGCTCGCGCGTCTGCTTCGACGGATCGAGCACGACAATGTCGAAGCGCTGACCCTGCGGAACCACGTCGCGCAGCCAGGCGAACAGGTCGGCCTGTACGAAGCGGACACGAGCCTGATTCAGGTTGGCGTTCTGCTTGGCCAGCTCGACGACCTGCTCGTCGAGATCGACGCCGGTCACCTCGGCCGCGGCTCCTTTGGCCTTGGCATAGACCGCGAACCCGCCGGTGTTGCAGCACAGGTCGAGCACGCGCTTGCCCGGACAGAAGCCGGCCAGCGTCAGGCGGTTGTCGCGCTGGTCGAGGAAGAACCCGGTCTTGTGCTTGCTCCCCGGCGCCACCCGAAAGCGGACGCCGTGCTCGGTGATGACGCCCGGCGGCGGCGGCTCGGGCGGGCGGCAGTCGAACGATTCCTGCTTCTGCACGTGCTCCTCGGCAAACCAGTAGAACCGGCAGCCGGGGAACTGCTGGGCGAGCCATTCCTGAATGACCGGCCGGAAGCGGTACATGCCGAAGGCGAAAAACTCCATCACCAGTGTGTCGCCGAAGCGATCGACGACCAGGCCGCTGAGGCCGTCGCCTTCGGAAAAAACCAGGCGGTAGGCGTCGGTGACCGCGTCGAGCTTGAGCCAGTCGCGGCGCAACTCGACGGCGCGTCTTAACCGGCGTTCGAAGAACGCCGCGTCGATGGCTTCGTTGGGATCGACGGTGAGCACGCGGAGGGCGATGCGCGAATGCCCGTTGTACAAGCCGCGGCCGACCCATTGCCCGCCGCGGTCGAGGATATCGACGACGCTGCCGCCGGGCAGCTTGATCGCCGGCTTCTCGACCATTTTCTGAAAGATCCAGGGATGGTTCGAGCGGCGTTCGATCTTGAGGCGGACTTGGGGCAAGGGGTCGGGCATGGGCACGATTCCTTTGACAGTTCATCTTATCTGGTGCTATGCTAATCCCGGTTTACGAGGAGCCCAAGAAATGAACATCACATTGCCGCCTGATCTTGCCGCTATCGTCAAGAAACAGATTTCGTCCGGTCGGTATCGCTCCAAGCATGGTGTTATCGGCGACGCCTTGCGCTTGCTGCAGGCCCAGAACCGGACGGATGCTGAAAAACTGGAGGACTTGCGGCGTGAAATCGCGCTGGGGCTGGAGGAGGCAGAACGCGGCGAGCTCTTGGAGTTCAACGATGAGTTGATCGAGGAGATCAAGCGTTCGGGCCGCGAACGACTGAAGCGCAAGGCGAAGGAGCGCGACGCAAAGAAGCGCAAGGCGAAAAGCGTATGAAGCTGCGCATCACACCTCGGGCGCGGACGGACCTGGATGATGTATGGGACTACGTGTCCCCAGCCGGCAAAACGGGTGCAGATCGATACGTCACAAGGATCCGCAAGCAATGCCGCATGTTGGCGCGCTTTCCCGGGATGGGACGACCGCGTGATGAGTTGGCGGTTGGTTTGCGGAGCTTTGCCGTTTCCCCATTTGTGATTTTCTTTCGAATCGAGGGCAAGACTGTGGAGATCCTGCGCATTCTCCACGGAGCTCGTGATTTCGCCGCGATTTGGAGAAAGGGCGAATGACGGTCATCTCCACCATTCGCGATAGAAATAATACCCCGCCAGGCTAAACCCCAGCACGATCACGATCCACCGGACCATCGGCGGCCGCAGCGTCAGCGCCAGCCGAGCGCCGGCGTAGCCGCCGGCCATGGCGGCCAGGGCCATGGCGATGCCGTAGGGCCAGTACACGCGATCGAGAACGATCAAGAGCGTGGCCGACACGCCGTTCATGCAGAACGCGAGGAACGACTTGAGCGCGTTGACGTGATGGATATCGTCCAGGCCGAGAAAGGAGAGGGTGCTGAGCATCAGGATGCCGATGCCGGCGCCGAAGTAGCCGCCGTAGAGACCGATCAGGAGCTGGCAGACCACGATCACGGCCAGCAATCGTGCCGCCGGCGGACCCTGGGCGGCGTGCCGGCGAAAGAAGCGCACGAGCGTCGGTTGCAGCAAGAACAGGGTGGCGGCGGCGAGAATGAGCCAAGGAACAATCGCCGCGAACGCCCGCTCGCCGCCGAAGATCAAGAGACATGCGCCCGCGCCGCCGCCGATCAGGCTCGGGATGCCGAGGAGGATCAGCCAGCGTCGGCAGGCGGCCAGCTCCCTGCGATAGCCCCAGGCGCTGGCAACGGAACCCGGCAACAGGGCGACGGTGCTGGTGGCGTTGGCGAGGATTGAGCCCTCCGGAAACGATCCCAACGGCGAGAAGCGCAGCGCGGGAAAGGTCAAGAGGGTGCCGCCGCCGGCGATGGCGTTGACGGCGCCGGCGCCGAAGGCGGCCAGGCAAAGCCAGAGATATTCCATAGAAGAGTCGTACACCAGCCGGCAGCGCCAGCAAGGGCGGCTGCCCGCTTGCTGGCGCTGCGGGCTGTTTGTTTCATTCCGATTGCGGTACGTTGCCGAAGCTGCGCCAGATGAACCAGGTGCCGACCGTGCGATAGGGCCGCCACGGCTCGGCGACGGTGGTGAGCGTGTTCTTGTCGGGAAGGTCGTCCAGCTCGTATTGTCGCTGCACACCCGCGCGCAGCCCGTAATCGCCGACCGGCAGCACGTCGAGCCGGCCCAGCGAGAAGATCAGGAACATCTCCGCCGTCCAGCGGCCGATGCCGTGGACCAGGGTGAGGGCCTCGACTACCGCTTCGTCGTCCATGTCGGGCAGCCTGCGCAGCGGCACGTCGCCCGCCGCGCACTTCGCCGCCAGGTCCCGCAGCGACCGCATCTTGTTGGCGGAGAGGCCGGCTTCGCGCAGCAAGCGGTCATCCGCGTCGAGGATGCTCTTGGGCCGCAAGCCGCGCCGGCCCAGCGCCTTGACCAGCCGGCCGGAGATGGCCATCGCCGCTTTCGTGGAAATCTGTTGCGACACGATCGAGCGCACCAGGATGCCGAAGTGATCGTCGGTGGCGCGCAAGGTGCATGGGCCGATCGCGCGAATCAGCTTGCCGAGGACCGCGTCACGGCGGCCCAGATGGCGGCGGGCTTTTCGATACTCGGGGGTGGACATGGTGCTCAACAAAAACACCCGCGGATCAAGCCGCGGGTGATGATGTTGTACTGGATCAGGTGGGATACGGCCGCGACACCGGCCGGGGTCATTTCTTTTTCTTCTTCTTCTCGTTCGGGGTTGCGACCGGGACGCCCTCCTTCAACAAGTAGATTGCTTTCACGGTCGACCTGGCGGCGTTGCCGACGCCCTGGTCCTTGCCGCGCTTGGGGGCGACCAGCACCAGCTTGGCGATGTTGCCGGAACGGATGTCTTCAACTTTCGAGGCGATGTAGCCCTTGCTGCGCAGCTCCTTGGCGTCGGCCTCGTTGACCTTGAAAAAGCCCTTGTCGTCGTATTCCGGCGCGACGTAGGTGCGCTTCACGACCACGCCGTCGGCCAGGTCGAGCTCAAATTCCTTGGAGTCAAGGACCACCTGCGGGGGATATTGTTTCCTGTTCTTGTTCCTGCCGCCCCCCTTGTTCTTGCTGGGCACCAGCCGCGGCGTCTCGATGCGGAACCGCACCGACTGCGCGTCGGCCGCGGCGATGATGGCGGTCACGGTCTGCACGCGCTCCAAAACCTTGTAGTCTTGCGGCGTCGCTGGAATGACGGTTCCCTTGTTGTCGCGCTTCTGTCCTTGGGCCTGGTCGGTCACGACCAGCACAGCCGTTATCATCAAAGCGCCGAAGCCGAGCGTTCTTGACATGATTGACCTCCGTTCAGTAGTCCGGCCGCCTTCCCCTGTGCATTAGACTGTGGGGCAGGCGAAAAGTTCCGGCCCGTCCGATTCAGTCGGCGCCGGCCGGTTTCGATAACGCCTGGCACTCGGCCAGCGCCATCACCGCGAACGAGGTGCCGGCGTGCGACAGGTAGTGCTTGTTGTCCTTGTAGAGCGAGCGCGTGTACCAGCGGCCGCTCTCGCGCTGATTGGACTTCAACCAAGCGACGCCCTTGCCGATGGCCGGGTCGTTCGCGGGCACGCCGGCGCGGCGCAGCACATAGATCACGAAACCGGTCGCGTAGCCGTCTGCGGTCGCGTAGTCCTGCGGGACCTTTTCATCCCGGTGCCGCTTCCAGTAGCCGAGGCTGGCGCTGTTCCAGCCGCCGTCGGGACGTTGATTGCGCAGCAGCTCGGCGATGGTGTCGTGCTGTTCTTTTTTCGTCATGAAGCCGTCGAGATACGTGGACACCCACAGCACCATGGCGTCGTGATGGCGATTCTGCGGCGGGTTGACGCGCAGCCAGGTCCGGACCTGCGCCAGGCCCTTCCTGGCAACGTCGGTCTTGGCGTAGTCGCCGGGCGCAAAACCGACCGCCAGCGCCGCCAGCGTCACGCCGTAGTGATCGTCATTCTCCATCGGCGGCCAGGCGCATTTGAGCCACCGGAAGCCGCCGTCTTTTTGCTGCACGGTCCAGATGCGATCGAGCGCCGTCTTGGTCACCGGATGGAGCTTCCCGGTGGTGTGGGCGTCGTTGAAGGCCAGGGCGGCGGCCGACGCGACCACCTCGGCATCCCAGCGCGGGCCCTTCTCCTGCCAGCGGACGCTGACCATTTCTTCCAAGGCTTTGCGGACTTCGTCATGTGCAGGGACTTTCGCGGACACCAGCGGCCGGGCGTAGAGATAGGCGAAGTTCGTGTGGCACGAGAAGCAAGTCCGTTTGTCGGTCCACTGGAGGGCGGCGTTATCGAGAAAGTCGGTCGCCTTGGCGAGCGAGAAATTCGGGGCGAGCGGCTCGTCCTTGCTGTTCTCCGCGGGGGCCTTGTAGTTCTTGAGGGTGAGCGGCTCGTCGGCCCAGGAAGGCACTGCCGAAATGAGGACGAGGGCAGTTGCAAGAGAAAAACTGAGTCGCATCGTGTGTTCCGGATCGTTAGATTGGGGCGGGCAGGAGCTATTGTAAACGGAACGCCTTGCCGGGACAAGAAACGAGAACGTTGAAGGCGGGTCTGCTACTGTGGTAGAATGAGGTTCGTCGGCTATGGATCCCCAGTACTTCATCGAGGATGGAGTCCATCGTGCCGTGGCCGCGCGGGAGAATGGCCTGCGAATGATTCCAGCGGTCTTGTTTGTCGATGGTCAACCTCCGCGAACGCTGATGGCTCAGCTAAAAGACTTGCATTCGCCCAAGAGCGTGATCAGCCGTTCTGACCCGCGACGCAAGTACGGCGCACTTGAGTCAGCCATGGGCACGGTTCAAGGGCGTGCGAGGATTCCGCCCATCTCGCTTCAGCCGCTCGGAGCATCGGGTCAGAAGAAGTCGATTCCCTTGGCGCAGGTGCGAATCCAAAGCTAAAGGAGCCAACGATGGACGCGATGCCGATGATTCTGCAGCAAAAGCTCCTGGTTATCTTGCAACGTTGCTTTCATGAGTTGCGAAACTTGGCGCCCGGTGGTCATTTGCAACAAATGCATGATCTTGCCGACACAGTTGAGATTCTTCCAGCGCTCATGATGCGCTGGGAAGTTAAGAATCGTGATTTGGTGCGCGAGGTCTTGGCCCTTTACAAATCCAAATACGCTCACGGCTACGATTACCTGTCGATCCTGGACATGGATGATGCCTCTTTTCGAGCTGTGTTTTTGGATTATCAGAACAGTTGGGGCATGATTGAATCGGAAGTCAATGGTCTTGCCCCGACGACTTCAACCGACTAGCTCGGCGATAGCCGCAGACAACGCGCACTCCCTTGGGGGAATCATGACTCTCCGTCGCGACCAAGCGCCGTCCCATCGTGTGCTCCGTGGATCCGTTGGCGCCGTGACATATGGGGTCGCGGCTCGTGAACGACGCCTTGGACGACGACAAGGGTGACGGCGTCGCGAAGAATGAGGAACCACGATAAGCCCGGGGGGAACATGATTCGCATTCGAGTGTTGTTCGGCATTGCGCTGGTATTGGCATTGCCAGCGCCTTCCCCGGCCCAACCCCCCACCGTCTCCCTCAACACCCCCATGTCTCCCCCAACCTGGGCGTTGCTCCAGCGCCACCTGTTGAAGGCCAACGCCGCCGCCTGCCGCGAATTCTTCGACCGCTACTTCGACGAGCGCGGCTGGCTCCTGTGCGTCGAACGCTGGGGTGGCGACGACGGGCCCGACGACGCCATCGAAAACCTCACCGATTGGCCCATCCTCCACGCCCTCGGCGGCGCCGACGACATCCTGCGCATGTACAAGAAAGCCTGGGAAGGACATCTTCGCCAGTACACCCTCGCCAAGACCACCCACGTCCCCTTCGGCAAGGACGGCATGTACTACAAGGAATTCCCCGTCACCATGGACTGGCTGCACAACGGCGAGGGCCTGGTCGTCTTCAACTTGCAGGGCCTGTCCGATCCATCCGACCGCATGTTTCAGCAGCGCGTGCGCCGCTATGCCGGGTTCTACATGAACGAGGATCCCGACGCCCCCAACTACGACCCCAAGCACAAGATCATCAAAAGCATGTTCAACGGCAGCCGCGGGCCGCTGCTGCGCAAGGCCACGGCGCTCGATTGGGCCGGCGATCCCATCGAGGTCGGCAACCGCTTCAAGCTCGGCCACGGCGAACGCACTTATCAGGAGATGCTCGACCACTTCAAGGATTACAACGACATCGTCGGCGACCACCCGCAGAACTTGATGGCCACGTGCCTGGCGGCCAACGCCTACATGCTCGCCCACGAGCCGAAGTACAAAGCGTGGTTGCTCGAGTACGCCGACGCCTGGCTGGAGCGCATGAAGGCCAACGGCGGCATCATCCCGAGCAACGTCGGCCTCGACGGCAAGATCGGCTCGTCGGCCGGCGGCAAATGGTACGGCGGCGTCTATGGCTGGGGGTTCTCGGTGATCGTCCCGCAGACCGGCAAGCTGGCCCATCGCAACGGCCACGACCGCGCCATGATCGGCTTCATGAACGCCTACCTGCTGACCGGCGACGACAAGTACCTCGACGGCTGGCGCAAGCAGATCGACATCGTCAACTCGCACAAGAAGACGGTAAACGGGCAAACGTCCTATCCGCACATGTACGGCGACCAGGGTTGGTACGATTACAAGCCGCAGAAATACGCCCACGGCGCCCTGGACATCTATTACAGCACGATGAAAAGCGGCGACCGCGGCAGCGTGCCGGCCAATCGCTGGCTGGACTACCTCGACGGCAAGAGTCCGACGTATCCCGAAACCGCCTTGCGCGCGGATCTGGAACGACTGCGCCAACGCGTCGCCGCCATGCGCAAGGACACGACCACGCCCGACACGCGCCTCGCCGACGACCCGCTGCGGCTGAACCCGTGCAGCGTCGAGTCGATGATCGAGCTGGCCATGGGCGGCTTGCCGCCCAAGAACCGCGGCAAGCTCTTGTTCGCCCGGCTGCGGTACTTCGACCCGGAGAAACGTCGCGCCGGCCTGCCCGACGACGTGGCGGCGCTGATCGAGAAGCTGACCGCGGATGAAGTGACCGTCGCGCTGGTCAACACCAACCCGCTCGCCGCCCGGCGCGTGACGGTGCAAGGCGGAGCGTACGGCGAACATCGGCTCGTCGAGGCGACGCTCGGCGGGCTTAGCGTGCCGGTCAACGCCGCGTTCGTGGATGTGCGGCTCGCCCCCGGCGCCGGCGGCCGCGTCACCTTGAAGATGCGGCGCTACGCCAACCCGCCGACGTTGCGGATGCCGTTTGATTCATGACTTCGCCAGCCGCTTCAGTATCACGTCCTTGAAGTGAATCTCCGCGCCTTCCGATTGCAGCAGGATCTTCCCCTTGGTCAGCTCGGCGTTTTCGCCGCGGTTGACGAGTTGGCCGTTGATGACCAGCTTCACGCTGTCCCCCTGGCACGTGATCTCGTACTGGTTCCATTCGCCCAGCTTGTTCTCGACCTTGTCCTTCATGCGGTAGTAGTGCCGGGCGACCTTCGGATCTTGCCGCTTCGGATCGACCGTCAGCTTGAAATCGCCGACCAGCCAGAAGTCGCCGGCATGGTCGGCCATGAGCTGGGCCTCCACCGACTTGGGCCAGATCTTGTCGGGCCCGGCGACGTGGACGAAGACGCCGCTGTTGCGTCCGTACTTCACGTGGACCCTGTCGCCCCAGCGCCACTGCAGCTTGAGCACGTAGTTCCGGTATTCCTTTTCCGTGATCAGGTAACCGTTGACGCTCCCCTCGCAGTAAATGACGCCCTCCTTGATGGTCCAGATCTTGTCCGGGTCGGCGTCCTTCTTTTTCGGATCGAGGAACTTCTTCCAGCCGGTGAAGTCCTTGCCGTTGAAGAGCTTGATCCAGCCGTCGTCGCCGGCGCGCGGCGCAGCGCCGAGCCCGAGTGCGGCAACCATGAGCGCGAACAGCAGCCGTTTCATGGGAATCTCCTGTGGACGTGTCGAGGCGCGGAACCGCAGGGAATTGTAATGGACGCGCCGCGGCGATGTCACGCGCCGAATCAGTTTCACCCCTGATCGTTCACTGTTTCGCGCTCGCGGTGTCCCACGCGAGGGCGTGAGGCGCTGCGAGCGCGAAACGCCAAGCAGAAACTTCGGATCGCGCTTGCGTCATCACGCGGACATAAGAAATAATGGTATGCTTGAGCATCCACTCCTGGGGGGGAGTCCAATGTTCTCCATCACCCGCGGCGACGTGATCCGGCAGATTCTGTAATTCCCTTTCCCCCCCTCGCCCTTCGCCCCCCCTGGGGGAGAGGGACGGGGGTGAGGGGAACACCAAGCATGTTCCTCGGCATCGAAATCGGCGGCACGAAGTTGCAGCTCGGCGTCGGCCGCGGCGACGGTGTTCTCGCTGGGTTGTGGCGCGCCACCGTCGAGCCGAAACACGGCGCCGACGGGATTCGCCGTCAAATCATACGAGGCGTTCCGGAGCTGCTCGAGCAGTCCAGGATCGAGCGCGGCCAACTGCGCGGCGTCGGCATCGGCTTCGGCGGACCGGTGGATGACGCAACTCGCACGGTCGTCAAATCGCACCAGATTGAAGGCTGGGACAACTTTCCGCTCGCGGACTGGATTGGCGAGCTCGTCGGCCTCCCCGCCGCGCTCGGCAACGACGCCGACGTCGCCGGCCTGGCGGAAGCGCTGTTCGGCGCGGGCAAAGGGTTGTCGCCGATCTTCTACATCACCATCGGCTCGGGCATCGGCGGCGGCTTGATCGTCAACGGCGCGATCTACCGGGGTTGCGGCCGGGGCGCGGCGGAGATCGGGCACCTGCGCGTGCCGGTGGTTCAGGACGGGGCTCTGGGGTATCTGCCGCTGGAACAGATTGCCTCGGGCTGGGGCATCCAGGAGTGGGCGCGCCGCGAGATGGTCAAGTCCTCACGCGCCTTCGCCCATTGGGCGGGGGTGCAGGGCGATGCGCCCGCGCTGACGGCACACGTCGTCGCCGAGGCGGCCGCGGCGGGCGATGAGGCGGCGTGGTGCATCCTGTATCACGCCTGGGAAAAGCTGGCCGAAGCGATCTGCCAGGTGATCGCCCTGTGTTGCCCGCGCCGCATCGTGATCGGCGGCGGCGTCTCGCTGATGGGCGAGGCATTGCTGTTCGAACCGTTGCGCAAGCTGGTGGCCGAGCGGGTCTTCAAGCCCTTCGCGAACTGCTGCGCCATCGTTCCGGCGGCGCTGGGTGAAGAAGTGGTGGTGCACGGGTCCCTGGCGCTGGCGCGGCAGCGCATCAACATTCCTTAGCATCGCGTCGGTCAGGCGACAAACGCGGTCGCGCACGCCGGGCATTTGATCTGCCTGCCAATCATCCGCGGCGACACTTTCAAGCGTTTGTGACAGCCGGCGCACTCAACATCCACCGCGTCCGTGGCGACGGGCGCCGACGATCAGGATCGCGCCGACTAGCAACCAGAGCTTCATCGCCTGGGGAGACATCGACGAGGTCTCTTGCGTTTAGCCCCGTTTCGAAGAAACGGGGCGGACAGGCGGTTGGCAATGGATGCATCCCACGCGCGGGATTCGGTCCGCCCCGGTTCTACGAACCGGGGCTAAACGCAATACCGTTCGTACGAACGGTATCGGGGCTAAACGAACGCCGCGACAGCAGCTCAGGCAACGAAGGCGGCGGCGCAGGCCGGGCACTTGATTTTCTTGCCGGCCGCGGTCGCGGCGATCTTCAAGCGCTTCTGGCAGTTGGGACACTGCAGCTCGGCGATGTTGCTGGCCGACGCCGCTTGGGGCGCCGCGCGCTTCCGTCGCGCGACCAGCAGCAGCGCCAGCACGACAGCGAGCGCGGCAACGCCGCCCCCGGTCAGCCACCACAGCCGGCCGCTTGGCTCGGCGGTTGCCGGCGCCGGGTTCGCGCCCGCCGGCGCCGCCACCGGCGGATCGGGACTGGATACGCGCAGGTCGAGAAACCGAGCCTTGAGGTTGCACGCCTGCCGGCCGTTGTAGCCGATCAGCACGATGCTCTTGATGTCGTCGGCGCCGAACTCGATGGCCTTGATCTCGTGGAATTCGTCCGGAGCGGCCCCGGGCGCCCACATGAATTGCAGCGTGGTGGCAGTTCTCTTGAGACGCAGCGTCACGACCTTGTCCGCACAGGGAGCGTATCCCGCCTGGATCTTGCGGTTCTCGTTCATGGGCCCGATCGATTCTTCCCACAAGAGCAGCTCCATGCCGTTGGGCTTGACCATGCGGGCCAGGTTCACGAAGTCCGGCGAGGGGTCCGCCTTCTCCAGTCGCAACGTCACTCCCACGCCATACGCGCCTGGGGGAGGCACATCGGCCTCCAGGATCTCCGCGGTCGTGGTGATTTCAAAGTCGCCGCGGACGCCGAACGTCGTCCGCACGCCGACGCCGCCAAAGGGATGCTTGTAGTCCTTGGGCAGCGTGATGTGCAGACCCTCCGCGTCGGCCTTGACGAAGTCGCTGCTCTTGGCCTGGTGCAGCGTGAACTCCGCGGGGAGCGGGCCCTTGCGGAAATCGTAGTAGGACTCGTCGGCGAACGCCGGCCCGGCGCCCATGATCCAGATCACCGCGAAGCGGAAGTGCCTCATGATTGACCTTTCGATGGGACCCTGTCACCCCTCAGGCTCCCGGCTCGCCGAGCTCGAGCGCCGGCGCCTGCACGAGCTGGCCGCAGCCGGGGCACTTGACGCGCTTGCCGGCGACGTCCTCCTTGACCTTGAGGTTCTTGCCGCAAGCGCTGCACGCGAAGCCGACCATCGGGCCGTTGCCGTGGGCTTCCGGCGCGCTGGGCGCCGCCGCGGTCCTGGAGCGCTTCCGCCAGGCGACGGCGATGGCCGCCAAGAAGATGACGACCGCGCCGCCGATTCCCCACAGCAGCCAGAGCATGCGTTGTCCGGGGGCGGTCGGTCCTGCGGTCGCTTGGATGCCGGCCGGCAAGCCCAGGTCCGGCCCTTCGAGCCGCATCTCCAGGATGCGCGCGTCGAGCCGCGCTCGGCCGGCGCCGGCGACCCGGACCATGCGGATGTTGAACTCGCCGACGTCGGTGCGCTGCAATTCCTGGAACGCGCCGTCGTCGCCTTCCGCAAACGAGGCAATCACCGTCGCTCCCTGGCGACTCAACCGCAACCGGCCGCGCTTCTTCTCCGGGTCCGCCGGCACTTCCGCGACCGCGGTCGCCACGCGCTGATCGTTGTCGTCATAGGTCATGTGCGAAAAGCGGAACACGAGCCCTTCGGCCGGCCGCGCCAGGCGGACGAGCGGGAGGCCGTCGCGTGATTGGCCCGGCTTCTTGACGGGGCTGTCGAGGTACGCGTACAGTTCGAGGCCAGTGCCATAGCCGCTCTTGGGCCGTTCGTTTTCGAGGACTTCGTAGTGCACTGTGGCGGTGAAATCGCCGCGGATCGTGCAGTTCCAGGCGACGCCCGCGGTCTTGGTTGGCACCCTGCCGTAACCGATGCGCACCCGCAGCCCCTCCGCTTCGGGCGTGTAGAACTCCGGCGCGTCGGGGCCGTCGAAGCGCAGCAATTGTCGGTCGAACCTGGCGCCGCGGAAATCGTGAACGACTTCCTCCGCGCCGGCGGACGCGCCGCCAAGCAGGCCCAGGGTCGCCGTCACGCCGCGCAGGATGCGAACAAGTTGGCCACGCATGACCACCGATTCTATCGGACGTGGCGGCAGGAATCCAGTAGGCGAAGGGGCTCGCTGCGCCGCGGCCCGAACGAACGTGGCCGCGCCGCTTCACGGAACCAAGGTAGTTGACGTTTCACAGCGACGAAGCGAGCCGCTTCGTCTACGACTGCGGCGGCAGCCGCGGCGGTCCGGACGGCGCCGCCGTCACCGGGCGGGCCGCCGTGGTCCGGCGGAGCGCCTCGGCGGTGATCGTTTCCTGCAACGACAGGATGCCGCCCATGCTCTTGAAGTGCAGGCGGTTGACCTTGCTCTGCACCTCGCGGTACTGCTTCAAGAACCTGTCGATCCATTTGCCCGGCAGCGACGTTTCCGAGCGGCTCAGGCTGTAGACCAGCTTCTTGGCCAGCAGGAACGGCCGCACCGGCTGCCCGGCGGGCATGTTGGCCAGCGGCGGGAAGTACATGTCTTCGGCGATTCTCAGGCCGTCCTTCAATTCGAGGTGGGCGTTGCGGAAGATGCGGATGACCTCGCGAAAATCGTCGTAGTGCAGGTCGCCCTTCGAGTTGCTCAGGAATTGCAGGGCCGAGCCGACCGGGCCTTCCTGGTCGCGAAGCCGCTGCCAGATCTTTTGCACATCGAGGTGGAACTCGTAACGCTTGAACAGCTCCGTCGCCCACAGCGGGTTGAGCTGCAGGGCCATCTGGTAGTTGATCTCGAACACCTTGCGGTCGAGCTCCTCCATCCAGGCTTCATCCTTCTCGTATTCCTTGTCGAGCTTCTTGAGGAGCCGCTTGGCGTCGCGGAGGTCGTACCATTCGCCGCGGAACTCGAACTCGCCGTTCTTGGGCCGCTCCCAGCCGTTGGCGATGGCGAGCAGCTTCTCGGATTCCTCGTGGCGGCGGTTGTAGAGCTGGGCGCGGTGCTTGACCTCGGCGCTGTAGGTGCCCGCGTGCAGCTGCGCCAGCGTCCCCAGGTCCTTGGACCAGCTCCGGGCCAGGGTCGACGCCTCGTGAATGTCGCCCGGCATCAGCTTGCGATGGTCATACAGCCCTTGATACTTGGGATCGTAGGTGGTCTCGGCGTGCTCCTCGTCGATGAATGCCTGGACCTTCTCCGGCGTCGAAACCATGAGCTCGCGCGGGGCCCGGAACACGTGCCGGTAGAATTTCACCGTGATGCGCTCGCGCAGCTTGTCCAGGTCGTCGAACAGGACCCAGGCGGTGCGCTCGTCGAACTCGCTGCGGATGTAGTCGTACTTGGCGTTTTCCTCGCGATCGTAGTTCGACGGATGCGTCGCCCACATCGCGGCCAGCTCGTCGTCCTCGGGCTTGAAGACCTGCGTCGTATCGCGCTCGTCGGCCGGGAGCGGCGGCGGCACGCCGAGGTTGGGGTTCTTCGCCTTCTTGCGGACGTGCGTCGCCGCCTTGTCGAGATGGTAGAACAGGTCGCTGGTGAGCAGGTCGTGGTCGCGAGCCATTTGCAGCTCCTCGAAGACGAGACCCAGGCACTGGTCCGCGAAGTAGCTCTTGCACAGCAGGTGGACGGGCGCGTCGCTGCCGGTGACGCTGACCGCCATCAGGTCGGCGTTGAACTCCATCTGCCGGGACATGGCGCGTTCCAGAAACATGATGCCCTCGAGCATGCCGGCCAGCAATTTGCGCAACAGCCACAAGACCCCGTAAAACATCCAGGCCGGCCAACTGATGCGGATGTCGAGACAGCACCAGCGATCCAGCAGCCGATCCATCCAGTCGTAGCCGTACACGAGATTGTGGATGATGCGCAGCGATCCGTAGGCGTAGCTTCCCAGCTTCATACTTTTTTGCGTTACATGGCCGAACTCGTGCGCGAGCATCGCCTTGAATTCCGTCAGGTTGACCGCGTTCACGAGTCCCAGTCCGACGGTCAGATTCTTGGGCGCCGGCCAGAACAAATGGAACAGCGATTTGTCGTACGAGACGCCCGCGTTGACCTCGTAGTTGATGAACACCCGGTGCGGGTGCGGCGCCTGCGTCTCGTCGCACAGCCGGCTGATGAAGTCGAACAACCGCGGATGCTCGTCCTCGAAGATCTCAACGTCATAGGTCTTCTCGGCCGTTTCGCGCTTGAACAGGTTCTTGAGCAGGAACAGGAACAACAGGGCGCACGGCATGATCAGGATGATGCGCAGGATGACGATGCCGCCGTGATTGCGCTCGGCGAGCTCCCAGGTGAGGAGCTTGTAGACCAGCAGGCCCGACAGGAACATCAGGCCGAAGTACAGCAGCAGGAAGATGACCACCGAGATCAGCACCAGCGTCACCTGCTGGCGATACGCGGGCGTCGGCTCCGTCAAATCGACGGGCACATTGCGCGGGCTCGGTGGATAATAGGAAGCGACGGCCATGGGTCGGGAGTCAGAGGTCAGAGGTCAAGCCCCAGGATGAGCGCAGCGATTCCTGGGGGTTCGGCCCTCCCTATAGAATTGCAATGTCGACGATCCTCGTCAATGATCTGAGCGAAACGGAAACCTTCGGCCGGCGGCTCGGGGCGCTGCTGTTTCCCGGCGCCGTGGTGGCGCTGGTGGGGCCGCTCGGGGCGGGGAAGACGCACCTGGTGCGGGCGCTGGCGGAAGGGCTGGGCATCGCCAACCCGGACCTCGTTTCCAGCCCGACGTTCGTGCTCATCCAGGAATATCCGGCCCGGCTGCCGATCTATCATTTCGACGCCTACCGCCTGTCCAGCCCGCGCGACTTCGCGGACCTCGGCGTCCACGAGTATTACGAAAGCGGCGGCGTGTGCCTGATCGAATGGGCCGACAAGGTGCGCGACGCGTTGCCGGCGGAATACCTGGAGGTTCGCATCGCGATCGCCGGCGAACAGTCGCGGCGGATCGAGCTGCTGGCGCGCGGCGCCCGCTATGAAGTGTTGGCGTGCGGCGCGGCGTAAGCCCGCCGTGTCAAGGACCCACGCCGCCAAACTTTGTCCGGTCCACGTCGCGCTGACGCCGCGACGCTCGCCAAGCTTACGCCGCGCCGCTCGCCACCGCGGATTCAAGTTTCCCCTTGTGAAATGCCGATACACAGGTGATTCCACCCCTCTCCGACCCAGTAACACTGCCAAACTCGCTGCTTCGGCGCATGGATGACCGCGATGTCCGTCTGGTCCAGGGATGCGGTTGACAGCTCCAGCTCCAAGCCCTGGTGGCGGGAAGCGCCCGTTGCCTGGCTTATCCTGCTTGTGATGATTGTGTATTCGGCACGGATCGCGGAGACGCCCTTGCGCGGCGAAGAGACGCGCTGGGCCCTGGTCGCCAAGGAAATGGTCCAATCCGGCGACTGGATCGTGCCGCGCCAGCAGGATGAGGCATTCCTCAACCGGCCCCCCTTGCATTGCTGGCTGATCGCGGCGACCGGCGTGATCCGCGGCGCGTGGGATACGCTCACGTATCGGCTGCCGTCGCTTGCCGGGACGTTGTTCATCACGCTACTCATTTACGGCTACGCGCGGGTGTCGTTGAACCAGCTGGGCGCGCTGGCGGCCGCGGCGGCGTTCGCGACCATGGCGGAGCTGCTGCAAACCGGCCGGCTCGCGGAGACCGACGCCGTCTTCATCCCGCTGGTCGGCGCGTCGCTGCTCGTGTGGCACTGGGGCTACCTGCGCGGCTGGCCCGACTGGCGCACGTGGACGGCCGGCTATGGTTTCATGGCCCTGGCCGCGCTCACGAAAGGCCCGCAGGCGCCGATCTACTTCGTCGGCGCCGTCGGCGCCTATCTGATTGTGGCCGGCCAGTGGCGCAGGCTGTTCACCTGGGGACACGCGCTCGGCATCGTCACGGCCGCGGCGATCGTCGGAGCCTGGGCGCTGGCGCTGGTCGCCGAGCAGGGTTGGGAGGGTGCGGGGGTCATCTGGGGCGGTCAGACGGCGTTGCGCCTGCACGGCTGGCGCGGCGCGGAGGTTGCCAGGCATCTGCTGCAGTTCCCGTTCGAGGTGATCGCCTGCACCTTGCCGTGGTCGCTGTTCCTGGTCGCGTACCTGAGCCGCCGGTTCCGCAATTCGCTGCGTTCGGCCCGCCCGGTCGCCGTGTTCCTGGGGACGTGCCTGGCGGTGGCGTTCCCGACCTGCTGGGTTCCACCCGAAGGCCGCACCCGCTACTTCGCGCCCTTGTATCCATGCCTGGCCGTGCTGATCGGCCTGGTGATCCAGCGCTGCGCGGAGCTGCGCGGCGTGGAATTCAGGCTGGCGGGGCGGCTGCGCCGCACCTGGACGCTGTCGATGATCGCGCTCGCCGGCGTCATGATGCTGGCCGCCGGCGGCTTGGTCGCGGCCAGCATGTTCCCCGAGCATCCACGACTGGCGCCGTGGGCCGGGCCGCCGGTGTTGACGGCCTGTTACGCGCTGGCGTCGGTCGCGTTGGCGGCGCTGGCTTGCCGCGCCCGTCACGCGGGCGACCCGCGGCATATCCTGGCCGGTGGGATCGCGTTGACGGGCTTCATGGGGATCGTGATCGCGAACGTGGTCACCGACGCCCACGTCCGCAACGACCCCGACACGGCCGCGGCCATGGCCCAGGTGCACGGGCGCTTGCCGCACGCGACGCCCCTGGTCAGTCTCAACCCGATCCACCATCGCTTCGCGTACTACCACGGCAAGCCGATCGCGCAGGCGCCGTGGCCGACGGCGGCGCACGCCGCGGATGAGCGGCTCACCTATTTCTGCTTTGACGCGGCCAAGCCGGGCAGGAGAGAGGCGCTTCCGTTCGCGTGGGAAGAGGTGGCGGTGGTTTCGATGGAACGCCGGCAACGCCGAAACCCGCGGGAAGTGGTGATTGTCGGACGCCGCGTGCACGAGGAGCTCACGGCAACTTCGGCGTTTGTGCCGTGAAGACACATCACTTCCGGAAGAACCCTTGGCGCACGCGGTCGGCGTGAACGCGGACCAGGGTGTTGCCGCTCTGGGCGAGTCGATCGACCTGATCGTAGACGAGCAGCAAATCGGCGGACACCGGCGCCGTGGCGGGGTCTTGCTTCTTGTGCCATTCGGCCACCGCGGCCAGGGCGTTGAGCACGGTGCGCGTGGCGTCTTGTTCGTTGGCGACCACCTGGCCCTTGGTCAGCGTCACGCGAAAGTTGCAGAGCTGCCGCTCCTCGTCGAGCATCTCGCGCACCACGGACCATTTCGTCTTTGGGCTGCCGCGCCGCGCCTGGGTGGCGGCGGCGTTGTAGCGGATTTCCCAGCCGGGGGCGCTGGGGAGTTGCTGGCCGAGGTGCACGAGCGCCGGCCAGCCGACCGACGCAGGGTAGGGGGCCGGCGCGAAGAATTCCGGAATCAGCGGCAGCTCGTTGCGGGCGGCCGTGGATTTGGTCGCCGCGTCGGGGTTGCGCAGCACGATCAGCAGCACGACAACGACGAGGGCCGTCATGCCGCCAAGCAGCAGCAAGCCGCGCTGCACCAGTCCGGCATCTTGTTGTTGCGTGGTCGCCATCTGCACATCATCTCCCGGTGCGCTGCACATCATCCCTTGGCTTGCCGTTTAGCGTTCGCAGAAGGCCGCCGGATCAATCGTCCTCCGCGACGCGAATCAAGGCGCCGAAGCCGTCGTCCTCGGCCAGGCGCAGCAGCGTTTCCTCGGCCCGGTCGCCGTCCCAGAAGTTGAACGCCATGGCGACGTGCTCGCGCAAGTAGCGATCGGCGGACCTGGCGCAGCGGGCCAGGGCGTGGTCGACGAGGACCAATCCCGGCTCGTCGGCCGCGACCTTGCTCTTGTCGAGATAGTGCAAGGCCGTCCGCGCGTACCGGCGCCGCTCCGATGCCGGGCCGGCCAACTCCTCGCTCATCTGCTCCAGCGCGGCTGCCTGCTGCTCGGCCGACAGCTCCCTGGCGAAGGCTTGTACGTGAGCCCCAAGGTTCGACAGCGCCCAGATCGCCCGCCGCCGCCGCATCGTATTGCTGAGCCGGTCCGGCGCTTCCTCGCGCTCGATGATTTCGCACAACAGCGGCACGCCGACGGGGACGTAGAAATCGCCGAGCGCCGCCGCCAGGTACTCGACATAGTCCCGCTTCTTGCGCGGCGTCAGGCGCCGCCACTCCTTGTCCTGATCCGTTGGCGGCAGCTTGGCGATCTTCGCCGCCAGCTCGCGTTCCGCCTGATCGAGGTCGGCGAGGGCGTCGCGCAGCCGGTCGGCCAGATCCAGCGCGAAGGCGGCGTCGGCTTTCAGGCGCTTGCTTTCGGGCCGCTTGATGTGCTGGGCGAGGTCGCTGGCGCCGCGCCAGCGGATATCGGCGTTGTCGCTGTCGAGCTTGCTGAGGAAGTACGCCGGCGTGTAGCCGCCGATGAACAGGTAGTTGATGGCCAGGATGATCATGACCGCGACCAGGACGATCATGCCGGGGACGAGAAACAGCTGGGCGATGAACCGGCCCGACGGCGGCGTCACGGGGGGCAAGCCGGGCGCCGGGGGCGGAGCAGGCGTCGGGTCGGCGGGAGTCGTCAAGGGATTCTCGGGCTTCGGATTCTCGCGAGCTGTCTCGCGCTCTTCTGTCAGGCTCTTGTGGGGCGCCGCGCCGCACCGCGCCGCACGCGGCGGCTGAACGTCCCTGGTTTTTTTTAGTAAATCAAACTGGGAACGCCAGCAGGAACGCCACCGCCATCACAGGTTCTCATGCCGCTGACGCTGGAACAATACGCGTCCTTTCTCGACACGCGCGACCTGCCGTGGCCCGCGCCGCCCGCGGTCCAGACGCCCAAGGCCAAGCCGCACCTGGTGGCCCTGCCCGACGTTCGCCTGGTGAGCTGGAACATCTACGGCACGCTGCTGTCGATCGTTTCCGGCAGCTTGTTCTTCAAACACCCGCAGAAGTTCGTCATGGACCTGGCCCTGGACAAGACGGTCCAGGAATTCAAGATGTGGGCGTCGATGTCGCGCAAGCCCGGCCAGCCGTCGGAGTACATGGCGGAAATCTACGACCGCGTGCTCGACGAGCAACGACTGGCGCCGTCGCCGGGCGAAAAGCACCCGGAGATCCTGGCCGAGCGCATCTGGAACGCGATTCTCAAGAAGCTGTTCCAGAAGGACTACAAGTTCGACGCGGGCTTCTACGGCTCGCTCAACGAGTACAGCAAGAAGGTGGCGTATTTCTTCCACGCCAGTTTGCAAGGGACGGCGGCCTACGAGGGGGCGGCGCGAGCCCTGGCACACGTGCAGTCGTGCGGCCTCGTCCAGGGCTTGATCGCCGACGCTCAATGTTTCACGCTGGTTCAATTGCAGCGCGGCCTGGCGGCCCAGTCGGCGGTACGGGTGGACGACGTGATCGACAAGAACCTGCGAGCGCTGTCGTGCGAGCTGGGCGCCAGGAAGCCGTCGCCGCGGCTGTTCCAGCAGGTCGTGCAGGCGGCGGCCCAGCTTGGCATCGCGCCGGCGCAGATGCTGCACGTCGGCTCGCGCATCGTCGAGGACATCGCCCCGGCCCGCAAGTGCGGCATGCGCACCGCCCTGTTCGCGGGCGACAAGGAATCGCTGCAGGCTGCCACTACCCAGTTGAAAGATCCCGCAACGCGGCCTGACGTGCTTCTGACGGAGCTGGGCCAGGTAACCGAGATCATCGCGCCACAGTGAAGGTCCACGTAGGACAGGACTCCGCTCCTGTCCGTTGTGCACGGGGGCGGAATCGTGCCCGTTTCGGACAGGAGCGGAGTCCTGTCCTACGTCGGGATGTCCGGCGAAAAGGCCTCGCATGCCTCCCAGAGCCCATTTCGATCTGGCGACGCTCGATCCGGCGCGCATCCTGGCCGACAAGGAGGCGATCCGCCGCGTGCTGCCGCAACGATTTGAAATGGAGCAGCTCGACGCCATCGTTCACCTGGACCCGGCCGAGAACCTGGTGATCGGCTACAAGGACGTGCGCCACGATGAATTCTGGGTCCGCGGCCACATGCCGGGCTATCCGCTGATGCCCGGCGTGCTGATGTGCGAGGCCGCCGCCCAGCTCGTCAGCTACTTCATCATCAGCCAGCACGTGATGGCCGGCGATTTCCTCGGCTTCGGCGGCCTGGAGAACGTCCGCTTCCGCAGCCCGGTCCACCCGGGCACGCGGCTGGTGCTGGTCGGCAAGGCGGTGCGGGTCAATCGCCGGCAGACGACGTTCAACGTGCAGGGCTTCATCGGCGAGACCATGGTCTTCGAGGGCGACATCATCGGCGTCCCCTTGCAGCGGAAGACGGAGGCGTAACGTGGCCCGTCCGCGGCGTGTCCCGCCGGAGGCGCTTCAGCCGTACCTCATCGACCTGCCCCACCCGCGCTCGCCGCGCTGGCGCGAGCTGCGCCGGACGCCGGTGAAGCTCGATTGGCCGGCGCTGTTCGGCAACGATCGGCCGGTGCACGTCGAAGTCGGCTTCGGCAAGGGGATGTTTCTCATCAATGCCAGCCGGGCGCGGCCGGACCTGAACTTCCTCGGCATCGAGCTCGAGCGCAAGTACGTCCTGCTGACGGCGGCGCGGCTGGCGAAACAGCCATGTCCCAACGTGCGGCTCGCCTGCACCGACGCCCGCTGGCTGTTGAAAGAGTGCGTCGCCCCGGAGTCGGTGGCGGCGCTGCACATCTACTTCCCCGATCCGTGGTGGAAGCAACGCCATCAGAAACGCAAGCTGTTCACGGCGGAGTTCGCCGAGCAATGCGCGCGGGTGCTCGCCCCGGGCGGCGTGCTGCACTTCGTGACCGACGTCGAGGCGTACTTCGACGAGACGTGCGCGATGGTCGTGGAACGGGGTTTGGCGCGCCAGTCGGAGGAAACGCCGGCCGCGGAGTTCCTGACGAACTTCGAACGCAAGTATCGTCAGCAAGGACGGCCCATCTTTCGAGCGCGGTTCGTGAAGGCGAGCGTCGGCATCGGGCGCGGTTCGTGACATGAAGGGGTGGCTTGCCGCATAGCGCTCGCTCGCGCTCCAACCGAGCGCCAAGCGGCAAGCCGCGATGCTCTTACGGATCAAGCGGCAGCCAATCGAGGACGTCGAAGCGGGCGTGCGGCGAGGCGGCGGGCGTGGACACCGCGGCTTCGTAGGCGGCGCGGCACGGTTTGAGCAGGGCGTTGACGTCGGCGGCCGCGCAGCCCTGTTCGCACAGGAACATCAGGTCGGACTGGCCGGGCACGCGCACGTGATGGATGTCGGGAAACGCCTGGTGCACGGTCTCGGCCAATTTGCGGCCGGCGGGGCTGGCGGGGACCAGCAAGAAGGCATGCTTCGAGCCGTGCTTGGCGTGGACCAGGGGGGCGGCACGCTTGAGGTAGTCCTGGGTCTGGGCCTGCAATTCGTCGGGCGCTTGCTGGGCGCCGCCGATCAGCTCCGCGCCCAGGATCTGGGCCACGTCCATGATCGGCAAGTGCTGGCCGAGGATGACGCTGGTTTCGCGCAACAGCGGCATGGCGAGCTGGCGGATCAGGTCGCCGCTGTTGATGCAGGCCGCCTGCAGGCCGCCGCGGACGTTGAGCACGCGCTCGTTCAGCTCCTTGTCGAGCAACTGCCACTGCTCGGGCGTGAGGGTTTGCAAGAAGCGCAGCGCCGCCCGTTCGAGATCGACTTCGCCGTCAGGCAGCACAACGCGGGCCGTGGCCGATTGCCGGATCACGTCCCAGAACGCGTCGGGCGTCGGGACCGGCGAGCGGGTCAGCGTATGGTCGCTGCCCGGCCGGGTGCCGGTCAGCTCCTCGATTTCGTCGGCGGGGTTGTAGTCGAGGTTCTCCGTCAAGTGGCGGAGGCGCTGACGGCAGAAGCCGAGGTCGCGGGCGCGATCGGCGAGTTTGGCGCTGAGCCCGGCGAAGGTGTTCTTGACGGCGCCGAGCACTTCATCGGTCAAGCGATGGCGGGCAAAGTGGGTGAGGTGTTCCATGAAGACGCGCAGTTGCCGCGTCTTGGAGCGGGCGCCGAACAGGCGAAAACCGCCGGAACCGCCGCCGCATTCGCGAAGGGTGAACTCGAGCCGATTCCACGCGTCTTGCGCCTTGGCCTCCTGGTCCTTCAGCCGGCCGCCCAGGATGTCGCTAACGTGCACGCAGTGCACGCGCAAGTGCTCCAGCGAGGCCTCGGCGAGGGCCACGCGGCTGCCGGGCTGCTCCATCATCCCGTAAGAGTCCTTGGCGAGATACTGGTCCCATTCGTCCACCACCTTCTGGGCGGCGGCAGCCAGCGCCCGCGTCAGCCTGGTCTTACGCCATTCGCCCACGTCCAGTTCCGTCTCCCCGGTCCCAAGCCAATCCTTGATGCGGACCAACGCCTGCTTGGCCCAGTTGGCCGGGTCTTCCTGAGCCAGCGGCTGCAGGATCTGATCTTCCAGCTTGGCCAGCATGCCGGCCAGCACTTCGGCCGGAGTGCTTCCATGATCGGTCACCGTTCCGGCCTGGGTCGCCTTTTCGATGCGCTGGGCCACCGCGTCCGGCGTGAAGTCGGGCAGCTTCGTGACCCTGGCCACGTATGCTTGAATCTCGGACCGCTCCGGTTCGCTGAGCGCCGTGGGACCCGCCGCCAGCCATTGCTCGATCAAGCGCTTGCAGGCCTGGCGGGCAGCCACGTGGAGCAGCAGGCCGCGCGGGAACCAGACGGCGAACGTGCCGAAGCTCCGCAAGGGCGCCGCCGGCTGTCCCGGCGCCGGACCGGATTCGCTGGGGGCGTCGTCGTGGCGGACGTGATCCAGGCGCAGGCCCAGCGGCGTGGTCAGCTCGTGGAACAGGTAATTGCCCAGGTGGGCGATCGATTCTTCCAGCGCCTGCGGGCTGCGATGGGCCAAGGGCAGCATGTAGACGCTGGTGAACGGCGCGCCGTTGTCGATGATCCGCTGGCCGTCCGGACCGTACTGGGCGGCAAACGGAATAGTCGGGTCGCTGTAGTGATTGAGCTCGGTGAGGGTGGCGTAAACGTTGGCCAGCTCGTGCTTGGGCGTGGCGGGGTCGGAAGGAGCGCCGCACAAGAGGAACGCGTGCACCATCGCGTCGGGGTGCCGCATGTGGGCCAGCAGCCGGCGGATGCCGAAGCCGAGGTCTGGGAGCAGGCCGCTGCCGCCGCCGCCGGCGGCGGCGAGGACGTAGACCCGCGGGGTGTTGTCGCGCAGGGCCAGGCCGGTTTGCGTCACCGAGTTGTACATGGCTTCGGGCTTGGTGACTTCCATGATCTCGCGCCGCAGCCGCGCCAGCAGGCGCTGCTGGTTGTCCGCGAAGGCCAGCCGGCCCAGCGCCCGCGAGCCCTGCGTTTGCAACGAGCGCGGCATGGTGTACAGCTTCTCGCGCGGCAGCCACTCGTTGAGATGCTCCAGGCTGCGGCGCCGATAATTGCCGACCTGCTGCAAGGGCAATGGCTGGAACTCGGACCGGGCCAGGGCCACCTGCGGCGCCCCGCGCACCGCGATGTTCACCGCTTCCGGGTCCGAATCGATGCACAAAAACCGCACCAGCGACAGCTTGCTCAAATCGCCGAACCGGTCCAGGAACCGGCACCGCAGCTCCAGGATCGCCTTGCGCCCGAACGCCCCCAGCCCGATGATCAGGGTCGGCCGCAAGGCGCCGTGATCGGGCTGCGGCACGGTCACGCCCATGTCGGAGACTTCGACTTCCTGTTCGTCGTCATCCGCGGGCGGGCGCCTGGCGGGCCGTTCGATCGGCGGCGGCGGCGCCGCGAAATCGATCACCTCGGAATCGCTGAGGTGGATGTCCTCCATGGAATCGGCGAGCGACTTGGGCCGCAGCGCGGCCCCGGAAACGGCGGCCTCTCTCTTGGCCTGGGCCGCCTCTTCGACGCGGACGACCGACGACCGGCTCTTGTAGAGGGCGCTGATGAACGCCATGCAGCTCGGAAAACGCTTGTCCGGTTCCTTGGCCAGGGCCCTGGCGACAATCGGCCGATCCCCCTCGGGCAGCGAGCGCAGATCGGGGTTTTCCTTCATGTGCAGCTGGGCCATCTGCCGCACGTTCTTGCCCTGGAACGGCCGGTGGCCCGTCAACAATTCCTGGTAGACGATGGCCAGGCTGTACTGGTCGCTCTGGTGCGAGATCTTGCCCAGGAACGTCTCGGGCGCCGCATACAAGGGGGTCACGCCCCCCAGCAGGCCCGAGGACGTTTGCCGCTCCAGATGCTTGACCAGGCCGAAATCCGCCACCTTGACGCGATCGCCGATCACGAACAAGTTGCGCGGCTTGACGTCGAGGTGCTGCAGGTTGTGCTTGTCGTTCATGTAGTCAAGGGCTTCGGCGGCGTCGCGCAAGAAGCACAGCAAGTTGTCGCGCGGCACGCCGATCATGCCGGCCGCCTGGCATTCCACGAACAGGTCGTGGAGGGTGCGCTCGGCCAGCTCCATGACGATGCACAGCTCGCCGTCCACGATTTCGATGCGGTCCAGCGAGCACACGAACGGGTGCCGCACCTCCTTGATGCGATCCAGCGCCTTCCGCTCTTGTTCGGCGCGGACGCAATCGACGTCGAGAGAGTTGAGATTGCCGTAGACGATCTTGATGGCCTTGGTGAGCCCGCCGGGAGCTTCGCACTTCCAGACTTCGCCGAAGCCGCCGCTGCCGAGCGGTTCGATCAGACGATAGCCCGGGATGGGCTCAGCGTTCGGCTCCCGAATCCAGCTCATTGAGATTAGCCCTGAGTGACTTTGCCGCCTGACGACGAATTTGGAGTTGGAGCGCATGCGATCCTCGCGATGTGCGCCCCTGCTCTGTCCGGAGAAAATCCGTACAAGCCTAGGTCGCGGGCGGCGAGTTGTCCAATCAAGGACCTGCGAATGATGGCGGACGGGACGCAACTATTTCGTCGTGGCATAATTTGCGATGAGTGTTCATCCGAATACACGATCTCGTCGAACCGTCTGGGCATCTCGATGACAATCCATAAGTCATTATTAATAAGCACGTTATGCTGTCGATTGACCCGGGATGCCCGAATCTGTGGTGCGCGGGGTAAGCATTCAACCCTATGCTGCGAACCAGCGGCCATGCCAGCTCAGTCAAGCCGGAACATCAAGTGCCGCAAGTGCTTACGGACATCCTTCCGACCGAGATTATCCGTAAACTGTTGAACTGCCTGACTTTGCAGCCGATCCTCGGGCATGACGAAGTCGAAATGCTCTTCCTGAAGCGGCAAAAACCCCAGATCGACGTTTTTCGCGGCTATTTCAATGGCCACCCCCCAATCGGCCCTTCCCTGCTCGACAGCTGCAACCACTGCATTGTGCGATCGCGATTCCATGGAATACCCGGGGGGCCGGATTCCGTGCAGCAGCCGGTCGATCAGGACGCGGGTGCCGCTGCCGCGATTGCGATTGATCATGATGCAGTCCGCGTCGGCCAGCACGTGTGCCATGGCTTCTTTGACGGTTCGGCCGGCGAAACGCGCATCACCCGGCCGAAACACGATTCCCTGCAGACGCCGGTAGCCCTCGACCAGGCACAGGCCGGCGCCGACAAACGGCCGATTGTATTGCTGGGTCGCTTCGTCCAGGAGATGGATGCCGGCGATATCGCATTCGCCGCGCCGGGCCGCCTCCAGGCCGCCGGTGCTGCCGACCGCCAGGAATTTCGTGCGCCAACCCTGATCGTGCAGCCGGCCCAGCAGGTAATCGAGGCCGACGCAATGACTGCCGATCACGACCAGGTCGGCGGGCTGCAATCCCTGACCGAGGAGATGCACCCGGACCTCCGTGCCCGCCGCGACGTACTCCTGCTGGCGCGGGATGACGACAAAGCCGTCGGCCCGGCTGAACGTCGTCACCGACCCCGACCCCTTCCCCATCGGATACGCAAAAAAGGTGTCAGGACCCTTTTTTACCAGACCGACAAGCAAATACTCGGTCCGGCCGCGCTCGGAGTTGACGCGCAGCGGCAGGCGGGCGGCCACGGTCGCGGCGGCGTCTTGGCGCCGCCCCGCCAGCGATCGAATCACCGGCGCCACGAACTCGTGAAAGGTGAAGATCGCCGACGTCGGAAACCCGGGAAGCACGACGACCGGAACGACACGCCGGAGGTCAGAAGTCAGAGGCTCAGAAGTCAGCGGTCGGAAGTCAGAAGTCAGATACTCTTCTGACTTCTGACCTCCGACTTCCGACCTCTGGACACTGACCGCAGCCAGGCACAGCGGCTTGCCGGGCTTCAGGGCCACGCCGTGCACGATGATGCCCGGCTGGCCCAGCTCGGCGACCACGCGATAGGACAGATCGCCCTCCCCTTTAGAGGTGCCGCCCGAAAGCAGCACCACGTCTTCGTGGAGCGCCTGGCGGACGAGTTCGGCCAGGAGCTCACGCTCGTCCGGGGCGATGCCGAAGTGGACCGGCTCGCCCCCCAGCTCGCGAACGGCGTCGGCGAGGATCGTGGCGTTGCTGTCGTAGACCAGGCCCGGCCGCATCGGTTGTCCGGGCGCGATCAGCTCGTTGCCGGTCGAGAGGATCGCCACGCGCGGCTTGCGGACCACGGCGGCCGAAGTGACGCCCAGCGCCGCCAGGACGCCGGTCTCGCGCGACGTCACCAGCTCGCCGCGGCGGAGCACGGTCTCGCCGCGGCCGATGTCGCCGCCGGCCCCGGAGATGTTTGCGCCGGGCGCCACCGGGCGGCGCACCAGCAGCTCGGCGCCCAGCGCATCGGTGTGTTCCACCATCACCACGGCATCGGCGCCGCGCGGCAACATCGCCCCCGTCGCAATCGCCGCGGCGACGCCGGCCTGGATCGTCGCGCGCGGCGGCACGCCGGGAACCAGCGCCTCACCGGACAGTCGCAACCGCTGGGGCCGGTCCTCGGCGGCGGCAAAGGTGTCCTCGGCCCGGACTGCGAAGCCGTCCACATTCGAGCGATCGAAGCTCGGCACGTCCACGGGCGCGATCACGTCCCGCGCCAGCACCCGGCCGAGGGCCCGATCGAGCGTCACTTCCTCCGCGGCCAGCGGCCGCAGATCGAGGGCCGCCCGGAAGCGCCGCTCGGCTTCGTCGCGATCGATGACGTTGAGGAATTGATCCTGTTTCATCGGTCTCATCTTGTCGTTATCAGCGAACAAGTCAAGTTGATCCCCTTCATGATCGAGCAATCGGCCGGACTTTTTGGCATACTGTTGTGGAATGTCAAACACCACGTGCCGCAGGTGCGGCACTTCGGGGCGTTGCCATGAGCGACTTCGACAGCCCGTGGAAGGAAGCTCTCGACCGCTATTTTCCGTCGTTCATGGCGTTGCTTTTTCCCGGCATCCATGCGGACATCGACTGGTCGCGCAGCTTCGAGATGCTCGACAAGGAATTGCAGCAAGTCGTTCGCGAATCCGAGACGGGCCGCAAGCATGTGGACAAGTTGGTGAAGGTGTGGCGCAGGGACGGCAAGGAAGCGTGGGTGCTCATCCACATCGAAGTACAGACTCAACGGGAAGATGCGTTTCCGAGCCGCATTCACGCCTACCACAACCGGCTGACCGATAAGTATAATCGGATGGTGGTGAGCCTCGCGGTGCTGGCGGACGATCGGCTTGACTGGCGACCGAACAAGCACGAAGAGAGCCTGTTCGGCTGCACGACGAGCCTTGTTTATCCAGTGGTGAAGTTGCTCGACTACGCCGCCGATGAGTCCGCGCTCGAGAAAAGCGATAACCCGTTTGCCATCTTGGTGCTGGCGCACTTGAAGGCGTTGCAAACACGGAAGTCGCCGGAGACGCGACGGGCTTGGAAAATGCGGATTGTCCGGCGCTTGTACGAGAAGGCGTGGCCGCGCCAAGAGGTCGAGAATGTGTTTCGGTTCATCGATTGGCTGATGGTTCTGCCGAAGGCGCTGAGCGACGATTTCTGGCGCGAATTGCAAGAGTTTGAGAAGGAGAACGCGATGCCTTACGTGACGAGTGTGGAACGGATCGGCTTTGAAAAGGGCCAACGAGTTGGCCGAATTGCCGAGTTGCACTCGGGACTTGCCTTGGCCTTGGAGTTGAAGTTCGGCGCGCAAGGCAAAAGGCTGGCGCCGCGCATCCGCCGCATTGACGATGTCGCCGCGCTAAGAGCGCTGCAGAAGGCAATCAAGACGGCGGCCACCTTGGACGAGTTTCGGCGGCAATTGCCGTAACTACGACTGCGAAGCCAGCGACGAACGCCGGTCATCTGGCCGCCACGAACCGCTCTTGACTCCCAGCGCCGATTCGTTATTCTCCCGACCCTTCATTCAGATTTCAGCGGGCAACTCAAGCGCGCCGGGCGGCGGAGGCTGGGTTCGTGCGCGCCGGGGAGGTGGGGCATGCGTCGCCGACGTTGGTGGCTGGGAGTTGGAGTCGTCTGTGCCGGCATGGGACTCGGCGCTCTGGGACAGCTCGGCTGGGGCCAGTCCGGCGACTTGCCGCCGCTGGCGCCGCCGGCCACCCCGGCGGCGCTGCCGGCGCCGCCCGCGCCAAGCCAGGACGCCGCCAAACCGGTGCGGCCTGGGTTCCCGGCGGCCGTTCCCGTGCAGGCAGAGGTCAAACTACCGCCGCCGCCCACGTTGCCCCTGCCTTCGGTGAGCCCGCCGTCGGTGAGCCCGACCCCGTCGAGCCCGCTTCCCAAGACAACCGCACCGGAAGCGGTCGAATCATTCCCGCGGCTCAGCCCGGCAGCGCCGGCGCCGTCGGAACCGCCGCCCGCGCCGAGGCAAGATCCGCATGTGAGCGTCGAATGGGTCGGCGCCCCCACGGCGCGCCTCAACATGCCGATGAACTGCCAGATCCTGGTGCGGAACCACGGCTCGGCGCCGGTCCACAACGTCATGGTCCGGCATCGCCTGAGCCCCGGCGTCACCTGCCGGCGGACCGAGCCCCTCGCCGTGACCGAACGCGACGACCTGGTCTGGACCATCGGGTCCCTGGGGGCCAACCAGCAGCGCCGGCTGGAGCTGCAACTCGTGTGCAACCAGCGCGGGCCCCTCAACTGCGCGGCGACGGTCAGCTTCGCCGCCACCGCCGGGCAGCAGGTGCAGGTGCGCGAGCCGCTCTTGCACATCAAGGTGCAGGCGCCGCCGCAAGTGGTGACCGGCGAGACTTTCAATCTCGGCTTCGTCATCTCCAACCCCGGCGACGGCGTCGCCGAAGGGGTCAAGGTCAAGGCGGTCCTCGCCGGCAGCCCCGACAAGGCCAACGGCCGCATCGTGGAGCTGCCCGTGGGCAGCCTGGCGCCCAAGGAATCCCGGACGTTTCAGATTCCGTGCACCGCCAAGAGCGCCGGCACCACCCACTGCCGGTTCACCGCCACCGGCGACGGCGACTTGACCGCCGCGGCCGAGCACACCACCGCCATCGTCGATCTGAAGCTCGACCTGACGATCAACGGGCCGAAGCTGCGCTACATCGACCGCCACACCGTGTACAAGTTGAAAGTCGGCAACCCGAGCGTGGCCAACGCGCCCAACGTGATGCTCCGCGAGATCGTGCCCCCGGGCTTCAAGTTCCATGCGGCCAGCGGCGGACGCTGGGACGAGGTGACCAAGTCGGTCACCTGGCAAATCGGCGACCTGGCGCCGGGCCAGAGCCGGGAAGTGACTCTCGACCTGATCGCGGCGGCGCCGGGCGAGCATCAGCTCACCGCCCAGGTCGCCAGCACGCGCGGCGTCCGCAGCGAGGCCTCGACGGTCACGCGGGTCGAAGGTCTGTCGTCGCTGGTGATGGAGCTGGTGGACGTCGATGATCCGGTGGAAGTGGGCGCCGAGACGGCCTATGAGGTCCGCGTCACCAACGCCGGCACCAAGATGGAAACCAACCTGGAGCTGCGGTGCACGCTTCCGGAAGAGGTGGAACTCAAGGCGGCCAAGAGCATTGCCGGCGTCCGCCATCGCGTCGAAGGCCGCGAGGTGATCTTCGACGCCCTGCCGCGCCTGGCCCCGAAGGCCGACGTGATCTACCGGATCACGGTGCGCGGCCAGCAAGCCGGCGACGCCCGCTTCCGCGCCCGCATCCGCGCCGACGGCCTGCCCGAATCGGTGCTGCGCGAGGAAGCGACGCGATTCTACAACGATCGCTAAGAGGGTGGTTGGTGGTTGGTGGTTAGTGGTTGGTGGTTAGTGGTTGGTGGTTAGTGGTTGGTGGTGGGTGGTTGGTGGTTGGTGGTTAGTGGTTAGTGGTTAGTGGAGCACACCGATCACGAACCACTAACCACTAACCACCAACCACTAACCACCAACCACTATTTGCGCGGAATCAACTCGACGCACACCAGGCGGTCGTCGCCGCGCAGGTACATCAGGCCGTGCGAAAGAATGGGGGCCGCCCAGCACGGATACTTGAGCAACGGCCGCTGCGTTTCCGGATCGATCAACTCGACTTGCGAAATCTCTTCGTACTTCCGCGGGTTCACCTTGAGCAAGCGGAGGATGCCGTCCTCGCCCAGGCACACGAAATGGCCGTCCACCATCAGCAGCGACGTGCGCGTCAAGCCCTCCTCGCGCCACATGACCTTTCCGGTCGCCAGCTCGACGCAGCGCAGCTCGGCGTTGTAGTCGTGCCGGCCGCTTGAGCCGTACACGTAGCCGTCGTGGTGGATCGGCGTCATCCAGTGGCACTGCAGGCTTTTCCTGGATTTGCCGGCCTCGTTCCACAGCACGTCGGCCGCGCCCGCCTTCGCGCCGGCCTTCACCTTGAGCAGGGCGCTGCCGGGGCCGTAGGTCTCGGTGATCAGCACCGTGTCGCCGACCACGACCGGGTTGCTGGCGTTGACGCTCTCGTAATCCTTCGAGCGCCACGGGAAGTGAAAATCGAGCTTGCCGCTCTTCGGCTCAAACGCGACCAGGCCGCCGCGGGCGAACACGAAGGCCCAGCGGCGGCCGCCAATGGTGGCGATCACGGGGCTGGCGTAGCTGGCCAGCTCGTCGCCCAGCTGGTAGCGGACCTTGCCGGTGGTTTTCTCGAAGGCGACCACGGCGCTGCCGTTGCCCTTGAGCTCGGCGAAGTCGGCGTTAGCGCTGCCGGGCGGGCTGCCGCCGATCTGCACGATCAGCAGCTCCCCTTCGACGACCGGCGTGCTGCCGACGCCGAAGAAGTTCTGGATGATGCCGAACTTGGCGACGGTGTCGAGCTTCCAGACCACCTTGCCGGTGTCGGCGTTCAGGCAATGGAGCATGCCTTCGACGCCGTGCAAGAAGATGAGGTCGCCGTCGACAACCGGGCAGCAGCGCGGGCCGCCGTTGTAGCTGTACTTGTCCTTGTAATCGGTGGGATACTCGAACGACCACAGGGGCTCGCCGGTGTCCGCCTTCATGCAGGTCAGCGTGGCGGCCGTGCCGAAGCGATCGAACAGGCTCGGATCGAGAGTTGCCAGCCAGGTGGAGAACGCGGCTTGCGGGAACACGCCCGGCGCCGCCCACGCCGGTCCGACGCCTTTCACCGCCAGGGCGTGCGGGATCAGGCTGGCCTTGCGATGAAAGAGATACAGCTTGCCCTTGCTGACGACCGGGGCGCCGTAGCCGATGCCGATCTTGCGTTGCCAGACAACGCGCGGGCCGGCCTTGGGCCAGGGGGCGACGATCCCGGTTTCCGGCGAGACGCTCGTGCCCAGGGGGCCGAGGAAACACGGCCAATCGCTGCCGTTCTTGACGTCGGCGGCGACAGGATCGGCGACGAACGCGCCGATCAGCGCGCCGAGGGCGACTCCGGTCAAGACAACAGCTAGCGAGCGCATGAGACGATCTCGATCACGGAATGCGGCGACGGCCGGCGTGGGACGCTGTCGCGGATGCTCGCGGCGCCGACATCACGCCAGGCCGGCATCACTTGCGATGCCGGATGCGGGCACGCATGCGGCGTTTCTTGCGTCCCACTTTGCGGCGACCGCTGCCACGGCGTCGGCTGCCCATGAACTCTGCTCCTTGTACGAGAAGGCGGGTGGTGGTTGTTCAGAAGAATATACGGAACGCACGCGGTGCGACAACAGCGGTAGCCACCCAGGGATTCGCGACTAACTTGAAACACTAATCTTCGCTGATGGAAGCGTCTGATCCTCAGTGATCTGCATAAGAGGCCGGAACAACCCAGCTGAACACTAAGCGCCGCTGATCGACACTAAAATCGGAACACGCACTTGCCTTGTTCCGATGTTTCCGATTAGTGAAGATCAGTGTGGATTAGTGTTCCAGAGTTCAGAGTGATCTTCATGTGGTTCATCTCCCTCGTCCTGAAGAACGTCTGGCGGCGCAAGGTTCGGTCAATCCTGACCTGCACCAGCATGGCCGTCGCGGTGTGCGCCGTCATCTCGATGCTCGGCACCGCCGAGGGCTATGAACGCTCCTTCGCGGGCCTCTAT
This sequence comes from Gemmataceae bacterium, assembly GCA_022616435.1. Classification (GTDB taxonomy): domain Bacteria; phylum Planctomycetota; class Planctomycetia; order Gemmatales; family Gemmataceae; genus JAKEET01. The sequence goes on along the minus strand of JAKEET010000096.1, from coordinate 1,115 downwards.
GAGACCCGCAGCGTCGATCTGGTCGTGGTCCGGGCGGGCATCACCCAGCGAATCGCCAGCAACCTCGACGAAGCCCTCGGCGAGCGCATGCGCAAGGTTCCCGGGGTGCGCGCCGTCGAGCCGACGCTGATCGATCTGGTGACCTTCGAGCAAGCCCAGCTCGTCGCCGTCTACGTGTTCGGGCTCAAGGTCGACAGCCGGCTGATCGACAAGACGAGGCTTCTGCAGGGCCGATTCGTACGCTCCGGCGACCATCGCAAGGCCATGATGGGCAACATGCTGGCCCGCAGCCTCGGCAAGAAGGCCGGCGACACGGTGGAGATCGAGGGCGAGCCGTTTGAGATTGTCGGCGTCTACGACAGCTACAACATGATCGAAGCCAACGGCGCCATGGTCCCGATCCACGAGCTGCAAGAGCTGATGGGCCGGCACAACCAGGTGACCACGTTCCTCATCTTCCTCGACGACGTCCCCGACAAGGTCGCGGCCGTCGAGCGCGTCAAGCAAGAGATCGAGGCGATGCGCGACGACCGCGGCCAGACGTTGCGGCTGGCGGTGCAATCGACACAGGACCACGTCAAGACCATGTTCGAAACCCAGATGCTCAAAGGGCTGGCGTGGGCGTCGTCCACCATCGCGCTGATCATCGGCCTGGTGAGCATGCTGAACACCATGATGATGTCGATCGCCGAGCGCATCCGCGAGATCGCCACGCTGCGGGCGGTCGGCTGGCGGAAACGCCGGATCGTGAAGATGATCGTGCTGGAATCGCTGGTGCTGGCGGCGGTCGGCTGCGCGGTGGGGGTGGCGCTGGCGTTGCCGCTGGTCGAGTTCCTGTCCCGCTACAGTTTGACGAGCACGGTCGTGGTCGGCCGGATAAGCCCGGAAATCCTGGGAAAAGGCATTGGCCTGGGCATCCTGGCGGGCGTGCTGGGCTCGATCTATCCGGCCTGGATTGCCGCGCAACTGCCGCCGTCGCAGGCGCTGCGACACGAATGAGGCGATGCGGAAGCAGTTGGCGTAGGGCTTTCCACCGACGCGGCGTCGAATGAAGAAAGGATAAAGATCGCGACTGTTTTCGGATTATTCTTGAAAATGCAACCGTCGTCGATCAT
>JAKEET010000095.1 GCA_022616435.1 Gemmataceae bacterium | reverse complement strand
TACGCGTTGATCAGCGACTGCGGGATCTCTTTGGACTCCTGGTAGCCGCGCTTCACGCAGTTGAGATTGTCCTGCACCACCTGGTCGCCGCGCTTGCCGAAGTATTTTCGCAGCGCCTTTTCCACGCCTTTGTAGACCTCTTCGTCCGACATGTTGGCTTGCTTGGCGTACGGCGTCAGCTTGAGGAACGCGCCGAGCAACACGATCCCCTGCATGCGCATCTGCAAGTCGGCCTCGGAAGCGATCTCGCGGGCGATCTTCACCATGTCGCAGAAGAACACGCGGGTCTTTTTCTCCCGGACGATCTGCTGCACCTGCTTGGGAATGTGCTTCCACACCTCGGCCGGCTCGGCATACGGCGACTGCATGAACACCGCCCCGTTCGCCTGCAGGCCGTCGAGCGTCAGCGGGTTGAGCATCGCCGTCGGATCGTTGATGCACAGCAAATCGACATGCTCCAGCTCGCAGTGGATGTTGATGTGGTAATCGGCGACCGTGAGATAGTACGTCGTCGGCAGCCCCTTCTTCTCCGAGCCGTACTTGGGATACGCCTGCACGTCCTTGCCGAACACGTTGCCGGCGATGGTGGCGATGACCTTGTTGGTGGTCACCGAGCCGAAGCCGCCGACCGAGTGGCCGCGCATCGAGAAGCCGCCCTTGGGCCGCAGGTCGGGGTCATCGGTCCGCGGCAGGGCCAGGGCGTGATCGATGCCGACGCAGAAATAGTGCTGGCCGTCGGGCTTCATCATGTTGTTGTAAGCCGCGATCAAGTCGCCTGGGCGCACGTCGCGGCTGCCGAGGCCGGCGGCGCAGTGATAGATCTTCGGGATGCGCTGGATCTTGGTCTGACCGTTCTGTCCGGTGACGGCGTCGCAGAACGCCGCCTTGATCTCGCGCGTCAGGTGGTTGCCGGTCGTGGACAGCGGATCGTCCATGCGCTCCAGGATGGTGAAGCCCTTGCAGTCCTTCAACGCCTCCACGATCGGCCGCATCGGGAACGGCCGGAACACGAACACGGTCAGCGCTCCCGCCGCGATCCCCTTGTTGCGGAGATAATCGACGGTGGCCTTCGCCGTCTCCATGTAACAGCCCATGCCGACCACGATGTACTCGGCGTCGTCGCAGCGATACGGCTCGACAAAGCCGTACTTGCGGCCGGTCTTCTGATAGAAGAGCTCGAAGGCCTCTTCCAGGGCGGGATCGACGCGCTCGTAGTACCAGCGCTGGGCGATCTTGCCCTTCATGTACGAATCCTGGTTCTGGACCACGCCGGACATCATCGGATTGGCCGGGTCCATCAGGTTGATCAGCTTTTCCTTGGGGTCGCCGATGTACTCCTTCATGAACGGCGGCTCGGGGAGACGCACGGTCTCGACGGTGTGCGTGGTCAGGAAGCCGTCCTGGACGCTGAAGAACGGCGTCTGGGTCGCCTCGGCGGTGCGGCGGGCGACCAGGCAGAAGTCGCCGGCTTCCTGCGCGTTGCGGGCGAAGAGCATGCCCCAGCCGCAGTCGGCCACCGACATCATGTCGTCGTGCCCGGCATGCACGTTCAGCCCCTGGCTGGTGAGCGCCCGGGCGCCGATGTTCATCACCACCGGCAGGCGCTTGCCGGCGATCGTGTACAGCACCTCCTTCATGAGCACCAGGCCCTGCCCGGACGTGAAGTTGGTGACGCGGCCGCCCGCCACCGCGAAGCCTTCGCACACCGTCGCCGCCGAGTGCTCGCTCTCCGGCTCGAAGAACAGGAGCGGATCGCCCCACAGGTTCTTCTGGCCGTTCATGACGGCGGCGTTGAAGCCGCCGCCCATGGTGGTGGAGCTGGTGATCGGATAGGCGCCGGCGGCCTGGGCCACGTGGATTTCGACGTGCACCACGGCTTCGGCGCCGTCGCACGTCGTCGGCATGCCGGGATATTCGAACTTGGCCTCCGCGGCCATTTCGATCGGCTGGGGAATCTTCTTGCTTTCACGGGCAGTGAGGACAGTCATCAGAACCCCTCATTCTCGAAATACTGCCGAAGTCGAAGCGACATCGGGAGTATTGAAATCGGCTCAATAGCGAAGCCGTATTATAGACCCTGGCGAAACAGCCGTAAATCCTGAAATGCCACCCAGGCATGGCTGACGCCGGCTCACGCGGAGGCACGGAGACCGCAAAGGCCCTCTGCGAGCTCCGCGCCTCTGCGTGAGGCTCCAATAATAGTCTTGGAGAAGCTGGATACTCGGTTCCGGAGAGAGAGCAATGGCACCGGCATCATTGTATGGAAACGGCGACCTCGACACGGTCGAAACCAAGGAATGGCTCGATTCCCTGGATTCGGTCCTGCGGGTGGAAGGCCCGGAGCGCGGCCGGTTCCTGCTGGAACAGCTCCGCATCCAGGCGGCCCGCGGCGGCGTCAATGTCGCGTCACCCACCAATACGCCCTATATCAACACGATTCCGGTCGAAAAGCAAGTCTCCTTCCCCGGCGACCTGGATCTGGAGCGGCAAATCAAGAGCCTGGCCCGCTGGAACGCCATGGTCATGGTCGTCCGCGCCAACAAGGTCGACGGCCTGGGCGGCCACATCGCGACCTATGCGTCGTCGGCCACGCTGTACGAGGTTGCGTTCAACCACTTCTTCCGCGGCCCCGACTCGCCCGGCGGCGGCGACCACGTCTATTTCCAGGGCCACGCCACGCCCGGCATCTACGCCCGCGCCTTCCTCGAAGGCCGGCTCAGCGAAACCCAGCTGAAGAATTTTCGCCGCGAGCTGGCCCCCGGCGGCGGCCTGTCGTCGTACCCGCATCCGTGGCTGATGGACGACTTCTGGCAGTACCCGACGGTGTCCATGGGCCTCGGACCGATCATGGCCATCTATCACGCCCGCTTCCTGCGGTACCTGGAGCATCGCGGCATCAAGGACACCTCCAGGCAGCACGTCTGGGCGTTCCTCGGCGACGGCGAATGCGACGAGCCGGAATCGCTCGGCGCCATCTGGCTCGCCTCGCGCGAAACGCTCGACAACCTCATCTTCGTCGTCAACTGCAACCTCCAGCGGCTCGACGGCCCCGTCCGCGGCAACGGCAAGATCATCCAGGAACTCGAGACCGTGTTCAAGGGCGCCGGCTGGAACGTCATCAAGGTCATCTGGGGGAGCGAGTGGGACCCGCTCCTGGCCGCCGACCACGACGGCCTGCTCGCCAAACGCATGGGCGAAGCGGTGGACGGCGAGTACCAGCGCTACCGCGTCGAGACCGGCGCCTACATCCGCGAGCATTTCTTCGGCAAGTACCCGGAGCTGCGCCGCCGCGTCGAGCACATGTCCGACGAGCAGCTCACCAAGCTGAAGCGCGGCGGCCACGACCCGGTCAAGGTCTACAACGCCTATCGCGCCGCCGCCAACCATACCGGTTCGCCGACCGTGATCTTGATGAAGACGGTCAAGGGCTACGGCATGGGCGAAGCCGGCGAAGGCCGCAACATCGCCCACCAGGCCAAGAAGATCGACGAAGAGGCGCGGCGCACGTTCCGCGACCGCTTCAACCTGCCCCTCACCGACGAGCAGGTGCGCGACGCGGCCTTCTACCGACCGGCGGACGACAGCCCGGAGATCAAGTACCTGCGCGAACGCCGGCAGGCGCTCGGCGGCATGTTGCCGCGCCGGACCGAGGAGTGCGCGCCCATCACGCTGCCGGGCGACGAGATCGTCGAGCCGTTCGCCAAGGGGAGCGGGGGCCGGCCGGCCTCCACGACGATGGTGTTCGTCGATCTGCTGAAGCGCCTGATCCAGAACAAGGACATCGGCCAGCTGATCGTGCCGATCATCCCCGACGAAGCCCGCACCTTCGGCATGGAGAGCATGTTCGCCACCCACGGCATCTATTCGAACGTCGGCCAGCTCTACGAGCCGGTCGATTTTCACACCATGCTCCGCTACAAGGAAGCGAAGAACGGCCAGATCCTGGAGGAAGGGATCACCGAGGCGGGGGCGATGTCGTCGTTCATCGCCGCCGGCTCGTCGTACTCCAGCCAGGGGGTGCCGATGATCCCGTTCTACATCTTCTATTCGATGTTCGGCCCGCAGCGCATCGGCGACCTGATCTGGGCGGCCGGCGACCAGCAGACGCGCGGCTTCCTGATCGGCGGCACCGCCGGCCGCACCACCCTGGTGGGCGAGGGCCTGCAGCACCAGGACGGCCACAGCCACGTCCTGGCGGCCACGGTGCCCAACCTGGTCTGTTACGACCCGGCGTTCGCCTTCGAGATCGCGCTCATCATTCAAGACGGCCTCAAACGCATGTACCACGACAACGAGAACGTCTTCTACTACCTGACTGTCGGCAACGAGAACTACCCGATGGAGCCGATGCCGGACGGGTGCCGCGCGGGCGTGCTCAAGGGGATGTACAAGTTCCGGTCCAGCGGGCACAAGCCGGCCAAGGTGAAGACCAGGATCCATCTGCTGGGCAGCGGCTCGCTGATTCGCGAGGCCCTCCGGGCCCAGCAGCTGCTCGCGGACAGCTACGGCATTGCCGCCGATGTCTGGAACGTGACCAGCTACAAGGAGCTGCGCCGCGACGCCCTGGCGTGCGAGCGCTGGAATCGGCTGCATCCGACGGCGCCGGCCCGCAAGAGCTACCTCGAAACGCTGCTGGCAAACGAGGCCGGCGTGTTCATCGCGGTCAGCGATTACATGAAAATCTGGGCCGAGTTCATCCACCGCTGGATCCCCGGCGGCCTGATCCCGCTGGGAACCGACGGCTTCGGCCCGAGCGAAAACCGCAAGTCGCTGCGCCGCTACTTCGAGGTGGACGCCGAATTCATCACGCTGACCGCACTCGACCAGCTCGCCAGGCGCGGCGACATCAAGCCCGACCAGGTCGCGAAGGCGATCCAGGAACTCGGCATCGACCCGGAGAAAGCGGACCCGGTGGCGGTTTGACGTTGTTGTATGCGCGTCCCGCAAGTCGCTGCAATGCGCAGCGGGATTCGCACAATTCCGAGGTCCGTGATCTTGCGCGCTTGCGGCGTGAAGTGGCTGGCAAATATCCCGGCGAGTATGAGCAGCGTCATGAGCAGCAGCCACCAGAACCAACTGCGCAGGCGTTGCAGCGACATCTTGTTTTCCCATGCGACCGCCCTGCAATTCTACCGGCCGGTCCCCACAAATAAGAGGGACACTTGACTCGGACGTGAATCACAAACGACGGTGGCTCAAGGACATGTGACGAGCGAGTCAAGTGCCCCTCGCGTGGCCTTTCAGGGGCATTTGACCCTAACCTCAATAACTCTCGGTAAATGCTGTGGTAGGCCTTGTCGTGTGTGTGTGTGTGCGCGCGCAATGCAATGAATCCAGCCTTCCCCTGGGTCATTGAGAACTACGCAACAATCGCCCAGGATCCGCAACCATCCCATCTTGCCGCCAGCCCGTTTCGCCGGGCCAATCTCACCTTGTAATCATTACGCCGCGGCGTATATCCGTTCCGATGATAGACATGAGATTCCCTATCCCGGGATGATGCCGCTCGGGGTATGTCCGCGCGGCTGGAGCTCGTTCGGCAATGAAGCCTGCGGGTCATGGATGGCGCTGCTCGTTGCTCTTGGCTGCGCTCGTGGTATGCGCCGCCAGCGGCTGCAACTCGCACAACCCCGCCTACTTCCCCAACTACTTCTTCCCGTTCGGCGACATCGCCCCCACCCACGCCAAGCCGGGCGGGCCGGGATACTTCAACAACTTCGATCCGTACGCCGCCCGCCTCGAAGTGCGGCCGATCGGCGGCGGCGACAACCACATCGTCAACCAGGTCCGGACCCAGCACGTCCTCCTGGCCACGATCTACGACGACAAGAACCTGCCGCGCCGCAACCGCCGCATCGAATGGCTGGTGGAGGGCGTCGGCAACATCCTCGAAGTCGATGAGAGCGGCGTGCTGGCCGGCCGCGGCTACAAGACCAACAACAAGCACGCGGTCGGCTACACCGCGTGCGGCGAGCACCGGCTCAACCGCGGCAACGCCGAGGCCGGCGACGACTTCATGGTCCGGCCCGGCCAGACGTGGTGCAGCGTCAGCTCGGCCGTGGAAGGCGACACCCACGTCACCGCGTACGCGCCCGGCATCTACAACTGGGAGAAGAACAAGGTTTACGTGACGATCCGCTGGGTCGATTGCATCTGGGAATTCCCGCCGCCCGCCCAGGCTCGCGCCGGCGGCGAGCACGTCTTCACCACGCGCCTGTACCGCGCCACCGACAAGCAGCCGCTCGCCGGCTATCGCGTCCGCTACCGCATCCTCGACGGCCCCGCCGCCCTGCTCCTGCCCAGCCAGACCACCGACTACACCGCCGTCAGCGATCTCGCCGGCAACGCCCAGGTCACGATCAAGCAGGCCGTGCCGGTCTACGGCCTCAACCGCATCGCCATGGAGATCATCCGCCCGCCGGACCCGACGGCGCCGTCGGGCAGCGGCGTCGTCATCGCCCGCGGCGAGACCAGCGTCGAGTGGCTGGCGCCCAACGTGGCCCTCAGCCACACCGGGCCCGCGGCGGCCGTGCTCGGCCAGGACATCAGTTACGCCACCACCGTGCAGAACACCGGCAAGATCGAGAGCCAGGGCATCACCATCACCTGCCCGATTCCCGACGGCCTGCAGTACGTGCGCTCCCAGCCGCCGGCCTTCTCCGACGGCAGGCAACTGGTGTGGACGCTCGGCGTGCTGTCGCCGGGCCAGAGCCAGACCGTGCAGGCCGTCTACAAGACGTTGCGGCAGGGCAGCGTCACCAGCAGCGCCATCATGCAGACGGCCGAAGGCCAGCGCGATCAGAAAGACGTGGTCACGCAGGTGAACGTCGCGGCGCTCAAGCTGACGCTGACGGGACCGCCGACCGCGGTCATCGGCCAGCCGATCACCCTGCAGATGAACGTGACCAATCCCGGCAGCGGCCCGCTCGACAACGTGCTGCTCACCGCCCAGTTCGATCCCAACCTGCAGCATGAGCAAGGGGTGAACACGCTGAACCTGCAGATCGGCACGCTCGCCGCGCAGGAAACCCGGGCCGCGACGCTCGTGCTGGTCCCCAAGGCGGCCGGCCGGCTGGGCACGCGCGTCATCGCCACGTCGAACAACCTGAGCGACACCGCCGAGCACGTGGTGGCCGTGCAAGAACCGCAGATGGTCCTGGAGATCGACCCGCGCAACCGCTGCTACGCCGGCCGCAACGTCGATTGGGTGATTCGCGTCAAGAACCCGGCCGATGCGCCCTTGGCCAACGTGCTGGTCCGCGACCGGCTGCCCGCGGAGCTGCAATACGTCGCGGCGTCGCAGCAGGGGCAGTTCCAGAACGGCGAAGTCGTGTGGAACCTGGGGACGCTGCAAGGCCGCGAAGAGCGCGTCCTGCAACTGACCACCCGGTGCGTCAGCATCACCAAGCAAGCGCTGAAGACCGTCACCGCGACATCCGATTCCGGCGTACGCAAGGAAGCCCAGGCCGGCATCGAGATCTTCGGCCTGGCGGCGCTCAGCCCGCGGCTGACCGACCAGGGCGATCCGGCCGAGGTGGGCAAGAAGGTGGCGTACCAGGTCGTGGTGACGAACCAGGGTAACCTGCCGGCCGACGACGTGGAGGTGCGGCTGACCATCCCGGCCGAAACGAAGCTGCTGGACGCCAAAGGTCCGATGGCGGACAAGGCGAATGTCGCCGGCCCGGTGATCGTGTTCCCGAAAGCCAGCAACGTGGCGCCGGGGCAGCAGTTGATCTATGTCGTCGAAGTCGAAGCGGTGCGGCCGACC